>JAFZOW010000126.1 GCA_017552715.1 Lachnospiraceae bacterium | reverse complement strand
TACAAGGGGATCGGCGAAAATGATGTCATGCATGAGGAGTATAATCTGCCGATCACAAAAGAGGCATTGAGCATATGCTGCCAAAGCATGACGGGAGGATCATACGGAAAAAGCGCTATGTGATCCCGGCCCAAAACGGCCTTGAGGCGGAGCTGGATGTTTTTGAAGAGCCGTTTGCCCCGCTCATGGTTGCAGAAGTGGAATTTGACAGCTGTGAAGATGCGGAGGCCTATCAGGGGGAAGACTGGTTTGGGAAAGAGGTCACCCATGATATCAGGTTCAAGAATGCGAGAATGGCGGCAGACCTGAATGTGGATCCTGGGGTACTGCTGAAAGCAGGGGAGGATTAGGGTAGACATAAATGATAAGGCAGACAATCTTTAGTTGACATAAAATGCAAGGCGTGAAGCACCACACAAAGATCAGGAGGGAAAAGGATGAGCAGAGCAGCGGTTTTTTTAGCAGACGGATTTGAAGAGGTCGAGGCACTGGCACCGGTGGATATGATGAGGAGGGCAGGCATAACCGTGACAACCTTTGCAGTCGGCGGGAGCATTGATGTCTATGGTTCCCACGGCATTAAGGTAGAGGCGGACACAAGCCTTGCGGCGGCAGGAGGATTCGGAGAGTTTGACCTTTTGATGCTCCCGGGAGGCGGGGACGGAACAAAAAATCTGGAGCAGTGTGCCAGGCTCCTGGAGGAACTGAAGACGGCGGATGAAGCAGGGAAAATGATCGCCGCGATCTGTGCCGCGCCCAGGATCCTTGGAAGGCTTGGAATGCTGGAGGGAAGGAGGGCAGTCTGCTATCCGGGAAATGAAGAACATCTGAAAGGTGCGGAGCTGCATCCGGAATGCAGGGTGGTGGCAGACGGAAGATACATCACGGCCAGGGGAATGGGAGCATCCATCGAATTCGGCGCCGCCATCATAGAGGCTCTGGAGGGGAAAGACAAAGCCGATGATATATTAAAGAGGATTCAGTTTTGACGGAAATGCTGCCTTGTGCTATAGTATTCTCTGTGTGCCGTTCGGGATACCAGCCGAGGCGGATCCTTAAGGAAGATGGAGAATACTGAAAGGAAATCAGAGGGAAATGAGCGTAAAGGTTGAAAAATTAGAACACAATATGGCAATGCTGACGATCGAGGCGCCGCCGGAGGATCTGGAGAAGTCCATGCAGAAGGCGTACCATAAGCTGAAGGGCAGGATTAATATACCGGGCTTTCGAAAGGGAAAGGCGCCGAAGCAGCTGATCGAAAAGATGTATGGACCGGAAGTGTTCTACGAAGAAGCGGCCAATGACCTCATTTATACGGCTTATGCCGATGCGCTGGAGGAGACGGAGGAGGAGATCGTATCCCGCCCGAAGATCAGCGTGACACAGATCGAAAAGGGAAAGCCCTTTATCTTCACGGCGGAGGTTGCCCTCAGGCCGGAAGTGGAGCTGGGGAAATACAAGGGCGTGAAGGTCAGCAGGATCGACACCTCCGTTTCCGACAGCGAAGTGGAAGAAGAGCTTGAAAAAGAGCGGAAGAGAAACG
>JAFZOW010000125.1 GCA_017552715.1 Lachnospiraceae bacterium | reverse complement strand
TGCGGTGGCTGAAGGTACTGCAAAGATCAAAGGGCCGGCGAAAGACGGCAGCGATGTGAGTGCATCCTGTACGGTCACGGTCGAAAAAGACGGTAAGGTTGAGCCTGTTCCGTCTCCGGCAGCACCCATCCCCGGCGGCGGTGGAGCAACGGATCCCCAGCCGGCGATCACGGATGAGGCGGAGCAGAGCCTGCTGCTGGTCAAGGGGCAGAAGTTTGCGCTGGCGCAGAAGGATTGGAACAGCTCCGATAAGACTGTTGTGGCGGTAAGCAAAGGAAATGTCACGGTAAAGAAGGCCGGAACAGCAGTCTTAAGCCGCGGTCATGATGCGGGAAAGCAGGAGATCAACGTGACGGCAGTGGACTTTCCCATCGGGAAGGCGGATAAGACGATAAAGCTTTTTGTCGGGAACAACGGAATGGTCACGAAGCTGACGGAGCTTTTGGAAGAGTACAATGCAGGTAAGGATACCTCCGCGCAGCTTGCGGCGACATATCAGAGCATGGCGCCGGATGTCGCGACCATAAACGAAACCGGTGAGCTTACGGCCGTATCCAAGGGGAATGCCGTGATCAATGCCTATGTAAACGGCGTTGTCTACAAGTTTACGGTGAAGGTGGCGGATGTGGATACGACGAAGCCTCCCTTCGGAGATGGGGAAATATCAATCTGGGCGGAACCCATGCAAAGCTACCGGATCAAGGCGGCGGGCTTTAATGCAAAGAAGGCGAAATACAGCTCGGAGAGTGAGAATGCGATCCCGGAGAACGCACTGAAGAAGGGGATCGCGTATGAGGATGATGTGGTACGGATCACCAAGGCCGGAAAGCTTACGGCCATCGGCGTGGGAGAGACGACAATCACAACGAGCGGCGGCGGAAAGGACTTCAGCTTTACGGTGAACGTAAGGGAACCTTTCCGTAAGAGCCTGCATCTGAACGTGAAGGGAAATAAGACGCTCAAGATGTACGGGACCAAGGGAAAACTTGACTGGAAAGCATATGATCCGGAGGATCTTTCTAAGGAGATCAGCGGCGTGGTTGCCATCAAGGGCAACAAGATCACGGGGGGTGCTGTCGGTAAGGCGGTCCTGAAGGCTGAATATGAAGGCTTTACCTATCTTGTGGATGTGTACGTGGAGGATCCGTCACTGAAGATCGAAGGGGAGCTTAAAGGAAAGCCAGCCTCCGCTAAGTGGGAGACCACACCGGGACAGACCCTGACCATCGTCCAGACGGGAGTATACCAGGAGGTGCTGTTTACGAGCAACAAGAGCAGTGTGGCCTTTGTGGATGAGGAGGGCGTGATCCACGCCCGCAGCAAGGGTAAGGCGAAGATTACGGCGAAGGTTAACGGCAAGAGACTGACGATCAATGTAACGGTGAAGTAGTTTAGGGACGAAAATCGGGCCTATAGTATCATTTTTTTACTACAGCTTTTTGAGGATTCTTAGCATATGGATTTCAAATTACACTCCGAATATAAGCCCACGGGTGACCAGCCTGAGGCCATAAAACAGCTGGTCGAGGGATTCAAAAAAGGCAACCAGTTCCAGACTTTACTGGGTGTTACGGGTTCAGGTAAGACCTTCACTATGGCCAACGTGATCGAGCAGCTTAACAAGCCAACATTGGTGCTTGCACATAACAAGACCCTGGCGGCC
>JAFZOW010000124.1 GCA_017552715.1 Lachnospiraceae bacterium | reverse complement strand
GAGGGAGGATGCGGCAGGCGTGCCGAAGCCTTATTTCATGTCCATCGTCAATTATGCAATGGACATTCGGACGGCTTCGGAGTCGCTGCTGGGCCTCATCAATGACCTGCTGGACATGTCCAAGATCGAATCCGGCAAGATGAATCTGGTGGAGGTACAGTACGATACGGCTGAGCTTCTCCGTTCCCTCGTTACCATGATCCGGGTGAGGAGCCGGGAAAAGGACCTTACCTTTGAGGTGGACATTGACGAAGAGCTGCCCGCAAGGCTGTACGGCGATGTGGAAAGATCAAGCAGGTGATGCTGAACCTCCTGACCAATGCCGTAAAATATACGGAGGAAGGCGGGCTCATCCTGAAGGTGGCCGTGGCGGAGGTGAAGGACGATACCGCAAGCCTCAGGTTTTCCGTAAAGGACACGGGCATCGGCGTGAGGCAGGAGGATATGGAGAAGCTTTTTTCTGCCTATGAGAGGCTGGATGAGGAAAAGAATATGGGCATCCAGGGCACCGGCCTCGGGCTGGATATCTCCCGCCGCTTCTCGGAGATCATGGGCGGGAAGCTTTGGTGTGAAAGCGAATACGGGAACGGATCGGAATTCATCCTGACCCTGGACCAGAAGATCATAGACCGCACGGGCATCGGAACCTTTAACGAAAATGAGGGGCTGGAGGCCCAGGGGCCTTATGTGCCCCAGTTCATCGCCCCGGATGCCGATGTCCTGGTGGTGGATGACAATCCCATGAACCTCAGCGTGATCAAGGGCCTCTTAAAATCCACCAAAATGTTTGTGACGACTGCGGACAGCGGGGAGGAATGCCTGGAGAAGCTGAAGGTGGGCAGCTTCAACATCGTCCTGCTGGACCATATGATGCCGGGGATGGACGGCTTGGAGACCATGGCCAGGATCCGCGAGCAGTATCCGGATCTTCCTGTCTACGCATTAACGGCCAATTCCGTGGCAGGCGGGGAGGAATTCTATAAATCAAAGGGCTTCAACGGATACCTGGCAAAGCCGATCGACAGCAGGCTTCTGGAACGCACCATCATGATGCATCTGCCGGATGAGATCATGATGAAGCCCGCGGCGGAGGATGCCGAAGCCGGGCCGGAGACCATGCCGGAGGATATGCTCTGGGTAGACGAAGTGGAAGGGATCGTCATGGCGGAGGGCATCAAAAACTCCGGAGGCATTTCTTCCTATATCAACTCCCTGAACCTGTTTTACGATACCATTGACAGCACGGCGGATACCATTGAGAAAGCCTATGCTGACGGGGATATAAGGCTCTATACCGTGAAGGTGCATGCCCTGAAAAGCTCTGCCCGGATCATAGGCGCCGTATCTCTTTCGGAGGAAGCCCAGCGCCTGGAGGATGCCGGAAATAATGAGGACATGGGTTATATCAATGCGCATGCCGAGGGCTTTATGGCAGATTTCAAGGCATTTAAGGAGAAGCTGTCGAGGCTTCGTGAAAAGCCTGAGGATGAGTCGAAGGAGGAGATCCCGCAGGATGAACTGGAGGGAGCTTATGAAGCAATCAGGGAAAGCATACCCCAGATGGATTACGATGCGGTGGAAATGGTCTTAGGGCAGCTGAAGGACTACCGGCTGCCGAAGGAGGATGCGGAGAAAATGGAGAAGCTCGGCAGGATGCTGAAGCTTCTGGACTGGGACGGCATGGAGCAGCTGATAGGCTGAGGAGGGCAGAGGCATGTCAGGAAAGCGCATAATGGTCATAGGGGAAAAAGAAACGTTTCTGATCCGGATCCTTATCAAAAAGCTTAAGGATGCCGGGCTGGAATGCGGATATGTCCAAAACACGGTCGATGCCATCAATTCCGCCTGGGAAGGCACCGGGCTTGTGACCTATTATCTGGAGGAGGGGGCAAAGCCGGGCGACGGTGCCTTCCAGTTCCTCAAGGACAGGATGATGGAGGAGGATGTGCAGATGATCCTCATCGGTGAGAACAATGACCTCCGCAATTTCTGCGATAACATGCCGGGGGACTTAATCTACCGGAGTCTTGTGCGCCCGGTGGACCATGAGGAATACATCCATTCCGTAACGGAATACTTCAAAAAGGCGGCCTCAGGGGAATTCAAAAAGACCATTCTCATCGTGGATGATGATCCAAGTTTCCTGGGGCTTGTCCGGGAATGGCTCAAGGATGCCTATAAGGTGGCCATGGCAAATTCCGGCCTGCAGGCCTTAAAATGGCTGGGCAAAAATAAAGCGGACCTGATCCTTTTGGATTATGAGATGCCGGTCACCAGCGGCCCGCAGGTACTGGAAATGCTCAGGAGCGACGAAGAGACGAAGTCCATTCCGGTCATGTTTTTAACCGGAAAGGGAGATAAGGAAAGCGTCATGGCCGTAGTGGCCCTGAAGCCGGAGGGCTATTTCCTGAAAACCATCGAAAGGGAAAAGCTGCTGCAGAAGCTTGGGGATTTCTTCCGGGGCCTTAGGGTCTGAAGCGTTCCGCCCCGGTTATTTCCCTTCATAGGATATGATGGAGGTCAGTGGATAGTCTTTGAGGAATTCCCTGCCCTTCAGTCCCTTCAGCTCCATAAGGCACAGGATGAGCTCCACCGTTCCGCCGAGTTGTTCTACTAATTGTGCAGCACATTTGAGGGTGCCGCCTGTAGCAAGCAGGTCGTCAACGATCACGGCCTTCTGCCCCTTTTGGATGGAATCCTTATGGATTTCCAGCTCCGCTGTTCCGTATTCCAGGTCATATTTCCCGGAAACGGTCTCCAGGGGAAGCTTTCCCTTCTTTCTTGCTAGCACCAGGGGCTTATGGCATTCATATGCGAGGACAGCCCCGAAAATGAAGCCGCGGGATTCGATTCCTGCCACCACGTCAAAATCGACTCCCTCCAGGGCTTTTTTCATTTCATCGATGGCCAGGGTGAATCCCTCCGCATCCTGCAGCACCGAGGTGATGTCCCGGAAAATAATGCCTTTCTTCGGAAAATCAGGAATGCTCCTGACGTAATCTTTTAATTCTTTCAT
>JAFZOW010000123.1 GCA_017552715.1 Lachnospiraceae bacterium | reverse complement strand
ATCTTCCGGGGGCTTTTCCCGATCAGAGACGTTCCCTCCGTCTCTCCGGGGGCATAATAACAGATCTCCGCTTCCGGCACAGTCCCCTGCAGGCCGGCAATGGCTTCCAGCAGTTCCTTCTGGCCGTTACCGGATACTCCGGCGATCCCCAGGATCTCGCCGCCGAAAACATCAAAGCTGATATCCGAAAGCTTCTTTATCCCCTCCGCATCGTAGCAGCTTAAGTTCTTTACGGAAAGCCGCAGATTCTTCTCCTCCACCTCCGGGCGGTCGATATTAAGCTCCACATGCTCTCCCACCATCATCTCGGTGAGACTCTCCTCCGTGGCATCCTTTGTTTCCACGGTATCGATATAACGCCCGCGCCGCAGGATCGCCACTTTATCCGAGATGGCCAGCACTTCGGAAAGCTTATGCGTGATGATGATCACCGTCTTCCCGTCCTGCTTCATATTCCGCATCACGGTAAAGAGTTTTTCCGTCTCCTGAGGGGTAAGCACTGCCGTGGGCTCATCCAAGATCAGTATCTCAGCCCCGCGGTACAGAACCTTCACGATCTCCAGGGTCTGTTTTTCGGAGACACTCATATCATATACTTTTTTCTCGGGATCCAGTACAAAACCATACTTTTCGCAGATCTGCCTTATACGCTCCGAGACGGCCCTTAAGTTTAAGCGCTCTCCGGAATTCCCCAGAGCGGTATTCTCGGCTGCAGTAAAAACATCCACCAGCTTGAAATGCTGATGGACCATGCCGATGCCCAGAGCATAGGCATCCTTCGGTGCACGAATGTTCACCTGCCTGCCGTTTACATATATCTCCCCGTCGTCGGGATAATATATCCCGGCGAGCATGTTCATGAGCGTGGTCTTACCGCTCCCGTTCTCGCCAAGAAGGGCCAGGATCTCCCCGGCCGGGATCTCCATACTTACATCCTGATTTGCCGCCACGGTCCCGAAGCTCTTGCTCACCTGCCGCAGACGTATCGCCGCTTCTGCCATTCTCCGCCCTCATAAAAAAATAATAGTAAGCGCGAGATCCTGTCGCGCTTACCGTATCCGGGGAGTGACAACGCACTCCCCGGAGATAAAACTTATTCAGCGTTCAGTTTGGTGATCCCATCGATATCGATGCTGAAGCTGGGAGCTGCACGCAGCTCGGACTCATGGAAATAGCCGTCCCAGATGGCTTCCTTATCTTCAGGATCGTCAATGTCAAAGTCACCGGTCATATCAACCACCTGGCTGTTCAGGCTGGCACCGCCAACGGTAAAGGAAGCGGTATCGAACACATGCAGGCTTCCGCCCTTGATCGCCGCAATGGTCTCATCAACCTTTTCCTTGGTACCGCTTGCAACCGAAGGCCCAAGTGCGGTGATCGCCACAGCATCCTCATTATAACCCTCAGCCCAGTCCACATCGATGCGCTGTCCGGCCTTCACCTGTTCGAAAGCATGGGTATAATATACGGACCAGTTGTTGGTGGCGCTGGTCAGAGCTGCCGTAGGAGCAACACTCAGCATATCCACATTGTAGCCTACGGAATAAGCAACCTTACCGGAATCCAAAGCCGCCTGCACTGCAGTAGGAGCACCGGTGGAATCCGCATGCTGACCGATGATCACGCAGCCGTCTGCCATCAGGGAATTGGCTGCTTCACCTTCAGCCGTGATATCGAACCAGGAATTGGTAAAGGTCACTTCCATGGATACCGCGGGATAAACCGACTTGATCCCCAGGAAGAAGGCTGTATAACCGCTCACCACCTCGGCGTAGGGATATGCACCTACGTAACCGATACGTACATTACCGTCCGCATCGTAATTCTCCGGGGCAAGAGCTCCGCCGTCAGCCAGCTCCTTCACCTTCATGCCGGCCACCACACCGGACACATAACGGGACTCATATACCTTGGTAAATGCATTGGAGAAATTCTGCAAGCCGCTTGTTGCAGCAGTATCTCCGGTCATGGCAACAAACTTGACATCAGGAAACTCAGCGGCTGCCTGCTGCATAAAGGACTGATGTCCGTAGCTGTTGGAAAAGATCGCCGAGCAGCCCTGATCCACCAGGTCCTTTGCTGCTTCATAACAGGACTCGTCTTCCTTTACCGAATACTTCCAGAGGATATCCTCTTCCGCGATCCCGGTATTGGCTGCTGCCTTTTTGATCCCTTCGATGTGAGCGTAAGTATAACCCTCATTCTCATCGCCCACCAGGATCACACCGATCTTCAGTTTCCCGCCCGATGCTGCATTCTGGCATCCGGCCAGTGAAAACAGCAACACTGCGATCATTGCTAGTACGATCAACTTCTTTTTCATCTGTTCATCCTCCCGTTTTGAATACAGATACCATATATTGTGGTAGTCTCATGGTCTTCCACCAATTATAGAGACAAATAGTAAGATAGCACAAAGCCTTCCACTTGTAAAGGGGGGAATTACGGCTTTTCAGGGTTCGGGAACTCCAATTCGGGGAGTTTCTCCCACAGCATATCCTCCGACTTATCCAGAACCTCCAGCAGTTCCGCAATATTATCCTCAGTTACATACCAGCCGAAGCCCTGGGAATAAAGGACTTCATCAACAGGCTCCCCCTGCAGGCATGCGATCACCAGATCTCCGGTCTGTGCCCCGTAGTGGCTGAAATCCACATAATTGCCGTAATCCACCGTAACATCGTTGAAGCCGCTGAAATTATAATAGGGAGTGATCGTTGCCAGCCTTTCCAGAAATTCCCGGAAATACAGCTCATGGGAATAGACATAGGCTGCTGCGGGCATGGGCTGCACAAAGACCACCAGCTCTATCCCTTCCTTTTCGCACAAAGCGGTCAGCTCTTCCAGCGCCGAAAGGGTATGCTCCATCTGTTCCCGCGGATCTGCCGCATTTCCCATGACCAGCTCATACGGTACCGGCACGTCCGGCGTGATCCCGGGCTGATCATAGGGAATGGACCAGCCATAGGCATAAAAATCCTCCGCAAAGCCCTCCCTGGGCTGATGCTTCAGTATCGTATCGAAGGAACGCAGGGTCCGGGCCGTATCCAGTTCAAGATAAAGAAAATGAAGGGGATCCCTTTTTGCACTCTCATAGGGTATGCGCATGGGGTCCTCCTCCCGCCCTTCCGCATCGGCAGTATAACTGGTGCTGTCAACTCCGATATAGATCTTCCGTATCTTCATGCCGGCCGCCAGCATCGTGCGAACGTTTTCGAGATTCTCCCAGACCATGGCCGCGGAATATGTCATATTGTAGCAGCGCTCTCCCTCGAATTTCTCCACATGGATGGCTCCCACACGGGAAGCTCCGAAGACAAAGCTGTCGAAGCGCTCCGGCTGCGAAAGGACATAGCTCATCTTGATATAATTCTTATTGGGCTCCACACCGTTATCCCGTATATCCCGCACATGGAAAACATTATAAGGATCCACGGCATAAGTGAACGCAAAAGAAAAGGCAAAGCAGAAAGCTCCCCAGATCAGCACCTGTATGAGAAATTTTGCCATCCCCTTCTTCATTCCCTCTCCTCAGAACTGAAAATACACAAATTCCGCCACTCCCGCTTCTCTGAACAGCAGGATAAAGACCAGAATGCCGGCGTAGAGCATATAGCGCAGCGGCCTTTTCCACGTTGCTGTCCATTCGATCACATCCCGCTTCAGATTCAGCAGATCAAAAGCGCACAGAGGTATCAGTGTCATCACTATGATAGCGATATCCGTGGGCCAGAGATCGATATGATTGTAATGCCAGCCGGAACCGATGCCGTCAAACATATGCAGGAAAACATGCATGGCATCCTGCAGGGAAGCTGCCCGGAAAAAGACCAGGATCCCGGCCTCAAGCAGAAATACAAAGAGCCAGGAAACAAAACGTCCCGCTTTTTTCTTCTTCAGTTTTTTCAGGGGCTTCTTAAATATATCCTCAAGCACCTGCAGTATACCGTGGATCAGCCCCCAGAAGGCAAAGTGCCAGGCTGCCCCGTGCCAGAAACCGCTGATCAGGAAAGTCGTTACCAGGCTGAAATACATACGCAGCTTGATCTGCGTCTTTCCCTTCCGCTTTCCCCGATAGACCAGCGGAGTATAAACATAATCGGAAAACCAGCTGGAAAGTGAGATATGCCAGCGTTTCCAGAACTCACTGATAGATAATGCCAGATAAGGACTGTTGAAATTACGCATCAGACGAATGCCGAAGAGCCTTGCCGTACCGATGGCGATATCGGAATAGCCGGAAAAGTCGCAGTAGATCTGCAAGGTGAAAAAGAAGATCACTATGAGCAGATCTATGCCGCTGTGAGCATACAGATTTTCATAGCAGCGGTCCACATAGACTCCCAGGGCATCCGCGATCACCAGCTTTTTGTAATAGCCCCAGGCCATGAGCTTCAGCCCGTAGACCGCCTCATCATAATCAAAATGCCTTTCGGACTTGATCTGGGGCAGGAGATTTCCGCTGCGTTCGATGGGGCCGGCCACCAGCTGGGGGAAAAAGCTCACATAACAGGCATAGGCAAGGGGATCCCTCTCCGCCCGGATGGTCCCGCGATAAACATCGATCACATAGCTTAAGGTCTGGAACGTATAGAAAGAGATACCCACCGGCAGTACTACATTCAGGAAAAAGCCCTCCCGGTGGAAAAAGCCCGCCAGCGTCGAACTGAAGAGATTAAAGTACTTAAAGAAAAAGAGCA
The DNA here is from genome assembly GCA_017552715.1 of Lachnospiraceae bacterium. Classification (GTDB taxonomy): domain Bacteria; phylum Bacillota; class Clostridia; order Lachnospirales; family Lachnospiraceae; genus NK4A136. Next base: position 56,184 of record JAFZOW010000123.1, on the reverse strand, counting down.
CCGCAAGACAGGCAAGGGTATTAAAAGCCACAAAGCGCTTCCCATAGGCCTCCCCCCGGCCGGCCTCCCGTCCCTTTTCGATCCACACTCCGGAAAGATACGAACTTAAGATGGTAAAGAGGATCAGAAGCACATACTTCGGATTCCAGCACATATAGAAAAAAAGACTGGAAAGCAGAAGCAGCGGTGTACGGGCCCGCTGCGGCAGCGCCCAGTGCAGGGCAAAGACTATCACAAGGAATATCCCGAATTGCAGGGAGTTAAAAAGCATGCCGCCTCCGTAAAAAAACAGGCGCCCGCAAACTCACGGACGCCCGGCTTCGTGGAGCTAATCAGACTCGAACTGACGACCTCTTGCATGCCATGCAAGCGTTCTCCCAACTGAACTATAGCCCCGTTTTGATTACATTTTTAATGGACCTGGCGGGAATTGAACCCGCGTCCGAAATACCCGCTGCCGCCCTTCTACTATCATAGTCGCTGATCGGGAATTCCCTCTGCCGCTATGTCAACGACAACGTAGCGGTTTCGGTAGCTTCATGGATCTGCCATGCGCGCAAAGCTTAACGCATGCGTTTCCTGCGATCCGACGCCCTTACCTCAACGCGCAGGTGCGAAGAGAAGGACGGGCTGCACTTAGGCAGCCAGTGCTAAATTATCTTCAGCGTTTAGTTTAAGTTTCGGGTTTAACGCACTCCTGCGGATAGCTTCTTCAACTTAAGATACCCCGTCGAAACCTGTCAAGCCCATATTCTGTTTTCAAGCTTCCGGCGGCCGAAAGCCGGCCACCGGATTATTATATCGCTAATTCCTTTTTAACGCAAGTATTTTTTTACAGGTCCGGATGCTCCCCCGACCAACCCCGTGGAGGCAGGCAGGAAAGATACGACAGCTCCTCTTCGCTAAGGCTGAAACCAAAGATATCCAGATTCTCCCTCATGCGCTCCGGAGAGGAGGCTTTGGGGATCACGGGTATGCCGCGCTGCACAAGATAACGCAGCAGCAGCTGTGCATTGCTCACGGAATGCTTTTCGGCGATCTTCGTGACCTCGGGATCCTTAAGGAGTGCCGCTCTGCCCAAGGGGCTCCAGGCCTGCGGAAGTATGCCTTCCTTTCTCAGATACGCCAGGGCATACTCCTGCATATGGCCCACATGCAGCTCCAGCTGGTCCACCATGGGTTTGATCTTCGCCGTCTCCAATAACGGCCGTATATGATGGGGCAGGAAATTGGACAGGCCTATGACCCGGATCCTGCCCTGCTCATACAGTTCTTCCATCAGGGCCCAGCTCTCCCTCACCTTATCGATCCAGGCCGCGTCATTTCTGTCATCCTTGGGCCAGTGGATCAGCAGCATATCCAGATAGTCCGTCTTAAGCCTGCTGCAGGATGCTTCAAAGCTCGCAAGGGTCTTCTCCCGTCCCAGATCGGAGGGCCAGACCTTGCTGCAGATAAAGAGCCCCTGACGGGGGATAGCACAGCCGGAAAGAGCTTCTCCGATCTGCTCCTCATTCTTATAAAAGCTGGCCGTATCGATATAGCGGTAGCCGGCATCAAGGGCATCCTTAATGGTCTGCGCTCCCCTTCCCTCCGTGGAAAGATAGGAGCCGTAGCCCACCGCCGGGATCATACAGCCGTTATCCAGTTCGAAACTCTTCCGCGCTCCGTTATATCCGACGATATCCAGTATGCGCTCCAGCAGATGCATGTTCTTTACGGAAAACGCTTCACTGACATGGGGATCCGCCCCCTTACGGATACATTCGTTCATCTGGGCGATCTCTAGGCTGTAATTGGAAGCAGCGGAAACCTTCTCCATATGCGGTATCCGCTCCCCGTTTTCATTCTTCACCCAGACCTTGAATTCCATATCCCCTTCCATGTTGTATTCAACATCCGAGCGTATATATCCGCGGGAACCGTGTATGAAAAGGCGGTCATAACGGTCACTGGTATCGATCCCCAGCGCCATGCCCGCGTTCAGGGAAGCCCGGGCGCCGTTCTCGAAGCCGATCAGAGCCGAGGCCATATGATCCACGCCGTTCCTGTCCAGCTCCGCATCCGCTTTTACATAGCTTACGGGGGAATCGATCAGGCTCAGGATCAGAGTGGTACAATAGCAGCCCACGTCCAGTATCCCGCCGCCGCCGTATTCCTTATGGAGCCGGAAATCCTCCGAATAATCCTGGGTGATGAATGCCGTATCGATATAGTCCACTTCCCCGATCTCACCGCCGGAGATGATGCGCTTCAGGGTTTCGATATAAGGACTGTGCAGATAGGCGTATGCCTCCATCAGCACCACCCCGTTGTCCTTTGCCGCCTTGAACATACGCTTAAGCTCTGCCCCGTCCATAGCCATGGGCTTTTCGCACAGGACATGCTTATGGGCCTCCAGCGCCCGTATCACCCACTCACAGTGGATATGATTGGGAAGCGGGATATATACCGCCTCCACTTCGGGATCGGCCAGCAGGGCCTCATAGCCTTCATAAGCTTTTTCAAAACCGAATCTTTCCTTAAAGGCTTCCGCCTTTTTCAGGCTCCTTCCGGCTATGGCATAAAGCTCACAGCCTTCCGTCTTTTTCATTCCGGGTATCGTGCAGCCTTCCGCAATCCCCGCAGTTCCCATTACGCCCCATTTCACGGGCTTTTCAATAGCATTACTCATGGCTTCACCGCTCCTACAGCCACTTCTTCTTCCGGAAGAATATGAGGCTCAGCAGCACGATCACAAGGCTGAGCACCATGACCCCCGGATACCCATAGCGCCACTTCAGCTCCGGCATGTAGTCAAAGTTCATCCCGTACCAGCCCACGATCAGGGTAAGGGGCATGAAGATAGCCGTTACCACCGTCAGAACGGTCATGATACGGTTCTGCTTCATATCGATCTGGGATTTATACAGATCGCTGAGCTGCACGGTATAATCACGCAGGGAATTGGCCACATCATACAGACGGGCCATACGGTTTAAGAATAAATGGAAATAACGGAGGTTTTCCTCCTTAAAGAAGTCGTTCTCGTTTTCTTCCAGTTCCTGCCCCAGATCGATGAGCTGTTCATAATTGATACGCAGCTCTCTCACGTCTCCGCGGACAAGGTTGATCTTTTTAAGGCATTCGCTGTCCGTCCCCGCCAGGATCTCTTTTTCCGTCAGATCCAGCTCCCGTTCATAAGCTTCCATCAGGAGCAGATCCTCACGGACGATCATTTCCAGGAAATCATAAAGAAAACGCTCCAGACTGGGAAAACGCCAGTATTTTCCAACACGTATCTTTTCGATGAGTCCGGCCGCCGTATCGGAATCATCAATGAACACCACACCTTTTTCATCCATGGCAAAGGCAAACTTCTGATCCTCTGCCGACAGGTCCCCCCGGTCCGGTATGGAAAAACTCCCGGTAAGGGAATCAAAGTTTACCTCCAGCTTTGTTCCGTGGATCTCGGAAGGGTTCAGTTCCAGGTCGATCCCCATCTCGAAATGTTCTTTATGCTTTGCCCATTCCTCCGAGGTAAGCACCGCCACATACTGCTCTCCGGCCTTAATACATTTGCGAAGATCCTTTTCCCTGCAGTCTGTCAGACGGTCTCTGATGAGATAAAACATATGCCGTTCCCCCTTATGTCCGATGGTATGGTGTTGAGGTATGTTGAATGTTGAACTGAAATGATGCTCACGGATCGCTCCGCGCTGCGCACTCCCGCATCTTCGCTCCGCTCCGGTCGGTGCCAGACGTGTGCCACTGGCACACGGCACCCTACGAACATTCGCAATCCACAGAATGCCTGTAAAACAGGCATTCCGCTACTTGCTCATGTTCGTGGGGGTTCCAAAGTCATAAGACGATTCATGCAAGCATGATCGTCTCATGACCTTGGAACCCCTGCATCATTCCATATTATACTTCTGAAGGGTTTCCGTATCCGGGACATAATCTCCCAGCAGTTCGTCTACCCGTTCGATCATCTCATCATAAGGTATGATCGTATAAAGATCGTACCGGTCCACTTCCGTGGCGGAAGAAAATGCAACGCTCCTGCCGTCCTTCCCCTTCGCGACAATGGTTCCGTCCGGGATCTCCGATATCATACGGAAATCTTTGTCAAAGACCCTGTTATTCAGGATATAAACCTGTGCTTCTTCCAGATAAGGGAAGCTCAGATCCCAGAGGAAAAAGTCGGCATCATAAAACAGACGGACTTTCGAGCCATCCGATACATTATAAACATAGTTGGCACCGTCATACGCGCTTACTACGATATACTTTCCGTCATCCGAAGCGGCCGCCCATAACACATCTATATCTTCGATCCCCTCCAGTCCGTCCGTCTCCGGCATCGTTTCCGCCGAATCAAACAGTTCGCCGAATTCTTCCAGTTCTTCTTCTCCGACAGATCCCGCCGGCTCCCGCATGGAATAGACCGCCAGGAGCTTGCTGTCCATGAAGCTGATATAAATCTTCCCGTCACGATACAATGCATTACTGACACTCTGCTGACTGTTATGCCCGTACAGCATCCACTCAGCCCTGTAATCCATCCCGGGTTCACAGAAGAACAGATCGCCCCTTCCGTCCAGAAGCCCGAAGCCGTATTCGTTAGGAAAGGTACAGACCGCATCCATATATCCCCCAAGGGATGAAACCAGAACAAGATCCGGATCATACATATATGCCAGACGATATGAGAACAACAGTATCCCCTGATCGGAAGTCAGCATATAATAAAAGTCCGAACCTCCCACCTCTTTCTCGGCGCGTAACTTCCCGCTGGGAACCTCATATGCCTGCAGTACGCCGCTCTCCCCCGAATTCAACGGGTCCTCATTCTCACTGTAATAATACAGCGTATCCCCATCCGTGGCAAAGATCGGCATATCGCCCGCAGAGATCTCCAGGCTCAGTTCCGGCTTCCCGTCCGTAAGCGAAAACTGCAGGATCCACGTCTCAAAGTCCGAAGCCACCGAAACCGCCACATGCTCCCCGTCCGCCGAAAAACTCGCATCATTGCAGAACGGCTCCTCCACATCCATATCCAGATCAGAATACTTCAGGGAAAAGATCTCTTCATCTCCATCCCAGACCCGTATTCCCTCCGAATCATCCGCAAGGATACGATTCCCGGAAGGAGAGGCAAAAATATTGCAGATCCCTTCCGCCATCCAGGTCTCCGCTCCGCTGCGGATATCCCTGCGTTTCATACTGCCGTCATTATCAAGCAATATCAGTGCATCATCCGTCAATACGGTGGCAACGGAAATGGGATAACGATAAAGCTCCTCCCCGGATTCCGTATCCAGAACAAAACCGAATTCCACACCGTATACTTCCGCAAGCTTCCCGTCCGGAGAAAGGGAAAAGCCCGAAATATTTACCGGGGACTTCAGGCACTGTTCCGGGAAATACACTTCCTTCGTCTCATAGGGAGCCAGCGCTTTCACCAAAGCCTTATACGCCTCGGCATTATACCCCTGGGTTTCATGTTCCGGAAGAACGGATCGCGCGGCATAGAGTGCATTCATCCGCTGCCCTCTTGCAAGCAGTTCCTCCGATACCACGGCCATGGAGCCCGCGAACCTGTCCCGGATAATCTCGTTCTGCCGCCGTATCTGTACTGTAAAGACAAGACAGGTCAGGGCAAAGATCAGAGCTACGACAGTGACCAGACTTACACGGATCATCCTTTTTCGGAACTGCTGCTCCCTGTGCCTCTGCTTCAGATCGTCATAGTTTACATGAAAGATCGCCGCACAGAGCCGCAGCACCGCATTTTCCATGGCCTTCAGCCTGTGCTTATTGTCCGAAGCGCGGCAATCGGCAGCCAGAGGCTCCCGTTCCACACGGACCTTTACTTCATTCCCATTCTCATCCGGAAGAAGCAGTTCTTCGTAGGTAAGGACCTCCGGAAAGGATTCGGAAGGCTCCCCTTCCGCAAGCACCAGAAGCACATGCTTCCTGTCCCGGAGTTTTAAAAAGGTCTCCAGCTCTCTTCTGCACCATAACGACTCATGCAGCCTCGGAGAGCAGATCACGATCAGAAACTCGGAGGACTCCAGAGCTGCCGTAATGGAATCCGAGAGATTGTCCGAAAGCGGAAGCTCCGCTTCGTCCCGGAAAACCCTCTCCAATCCTCTTCTGCCAAGGCCCAGTTTTTTAGCCAGACTGCCCGAGATCTTAAACTCTTCCAGCATCTTCTGCAGCTTTTCGGCCACAAAACTGTCCGGTTCACAATGACGATAGCTTATAAAAGCATCATATTTCCATTCCATAGCGTCTCGCCTTATCCTTACAGGTTCTTTACCTTGAACTCTCTCTCCAACTCCCGTTTCAGATCCTTCTTGGCAATGGATTCCCTCTTATCATAGTTCTTCTTACCTTTGGCCAGACCGATCTCCAGCTTGGCCCGCCCGTCCTTGAAGTAGACCTGAAGAGGCATGATGGTAAAACCCTTTTCCGATGCATCCCCCAGCAGCTTGTTGATCTCGGCCTTGTGCAGCAGAAGCTTACGCCGGCGCAGAGGATCCCGGTTAAAGATATTCCCCTGTTCATAAGGGCTGATGTTCATGCCTTCCACAAAGGCCTCCCCCGCATCGATATGGACATAGGCCTCCTTGATGCTGCACTTTCCCTGACGCAGGCTCTTCACCTCCGTTCCCTTCAGCTCCAGTCCGGCCTCATATTTCTCTATGATGAAGTAATCATGATAAGCCTTTTTATTATTGGCTACCAGCTTGATCCCGTCTTTTTTCATCTTGATTCTCCTTGGTTCAGCTCCCCGGATCCGGGTCAGCTATAAAAAAACGCCCCTCTGTAAAGCAGAGGGGCAGAAAAAACCAGTCGCTTAAAATTGAATGTTCAGGACTGCCGCCAGCAGGATCGCCACTACCGAAAGTACTCTGGTAAGCAGGATCATCATCCCCTCACGGGAACGAGCCTTGTTCTTGCTCCAGTAGGTATCGGAGGAACCGCCTGTCAGGCCGCTGATGCCTGAATCACGCCCCTTCTGCATAAGTACGATTACACAAAGTGCAATGCACACCAGTATGAACAGTATCGTTAAAAAAGTACGCATAACAAACCTCCCTGATCGTCAAACACATGAAAGTTTATCACAGTCCGCCGCCAAATGCAAGAACTTTTTTACTGCACTTAGGGCTATTCCTCCGTCGGATCCGCCAGGCGCATACCGGCAGTGGCGCTCACCGGCAGTGAAAAGCAGACCGCCTGAGCTGCCTTCACCTCACTCTGGTCCATGATGGCACGCATGACTCCCTCTCTGGAAGCAGTCTTGACCACCATGATGATCATCTCCTTCTCCTCCGCCAGCACGAAGCCCAGGAATTTTTCCTTCCCCTGCATGGCGGTTCCCTTGGCATGCAGCACCGTACCTCCGCGAACCCCCGCACTTCGGGCCGCATCCATGATGCCTTCGGTATAGCCCCGGTTGGCGATCACGATGATCAGTTCATTCTCCGTATTTTTCATTTCGCTTTCCTCTTTCGGTATATAACGCTGCCTTCCCAGCAGTATACTCAGCTGCCGCTTCCCACCGATGCTGCTCATGGGCACCGTAAAGACCACTCCGGTACCGGGAACATCGATATGATAGCGCTGCTCCAGATCTTTTCTGATGGCCGGGAAGCTGTCCTGCAGGATCACACTCATCAGCAGGGCCTTTTCCGCATCCTCCAGCCCGAAGGTATCCAGGATCTCGGAAGCAGCGGTACCGTGACCGTAACTGACGAAACCGATCTCCACCCCGTGCTCCCTGTACAGCTTTGAAAACTGCTCTACCCGGTCCCGGTCTGTTATGGTGAACATGAAACTCACATCACTCATGGATCTGACTCCTTACAGAAGGATGATGGCATCATCATCCAACTCCTCAAATTCCTTCAGGCGCATGAACATCTCGCGCATACGGCGTTTTCTCCGCCTCTCGGCCACGATCCCCATAAGCTGTATGGCGATCAGGGGTGTCATGGCCACCATGGCTACCACTCCAAAAGCATCCGTAACGATATTGCCTCCCACGGCCTCACAGGCCCCCTGTGCCAGAGGCACCAGAAAGGCAGCAGTCATGGGTCCGCTGGCCACGCCACCCGAGTCAAAGGCAATGGCGGTATACATGGGCGGCACGAAAAAGCTGGCCGCGATAGCCAGGATATAGCCCGGCAAGACAAAATAGAGGATAGGGATACCCGTAAGCACACGCAACATGGACAGGCCGATGGAAACGGCCACCCCCCAGGAAAGAGCCCTTCCCATGGCAGCTGCCGAGATATTTCCGTCGGTCATCTCCTCTACCTGCTTGTTCAGCACATACACTGCCGGCTCCGCCTTAACGATGAAGTATCCCATGAGCATGCCCACGGGGATCAGCCAGTAAGGAACACTTCCACCGGCCAGCAGCTGTCCCAGCAGCCTTCCGGCAGGCATGAAGCCCACATTGGCACCGGTCAGGAAAAGCACCAGCCCCACATAGGTATAAAGCAGTCCCATGGCGATCTTTTTCAGCTTCTTCCTGTTCAGCTTCAGTACGATGAACTGAAATGCCAGCATGAACAGTAAGAGTGGAAGCAATGCAACCGCGATCTCCTTCAGATAATGGGGTATACCCTCCAGGAAGATAGTAAAAAGCTCGCGGCTGTCCTCCACCCCGCTCATGGCTGCCGTTTCCGTCTGTGTATCTCCCGTAGGGAAGATGATCCCCAGGATCATCACCGCCAGCACCGGCCCGATGGAACAAAGGGACACCAGCCCGAAGGAATCATCCGCGGCATGCCGGTCGCTTCGCAGGGCCGCTACGCCGGCACCCATAGCCATGATGAAGGGCACCGTCATGGGCCCCGTGGTCACACCGCCGGAATCAAAAGCCACCGCCAGAAAGTCTGCCGGTACAAACGCCGCGCAAATGAAGATCGCCAGATAGAAAACAAAAAAGAGAAAGCGCAGTTTTACTCTGAGAAGCATGCGCAGAAGTGCCATGACCAGAAACAGGGCCACTCCCAGTGCCACCGCCAGGATCAGCGTCATATTGGGTATGGTGGGGACCAGTTCCGCCAGCACCTGCAGATCCGGTTCCGAAACCGTGATGATCAGGCCCAGAAAGAAGCCCAGCACCAGGATCACAAAAACCTTGCGGGAACGGGTCATATAGCTCCCCACATAACTGCCCATGGGAGCAATGGCCGCCTCTGCCCCCAGGGTAAAGAGCATCATCCCCAGGATCAGCAGCACGCCGCCTCCCAGAAAAGTGAGCAGGATGCCTGCCGAAACCGGTATGAACAGGAGGCAGATCCCCATCACTATGGCTACGATCGGCAGCACCGAGCTGATGGCCTCTTTAAGCTTTTCCCTTAGTTTGTGATTATACTGCCTCATGTCTGTCTTCTCCGCATTTTATCCTCAGCCCGTTAAGTCTATCCCATTTGCCGGAAGAATTCAAGGGCAATATAATAAGTGGGATCCCAGACCTTACCGGCAGACATGCTGCCGATCCCGAAGCTGCCGGCTCATATCAGGCGTTTCTTTCTTTTAAGCTTCCTGCTCTGTGCGTACAGAGCAAAGCTGACACCCACCGACGCAATGGAAATGATCAGGCCTCCGTACAGCACCGGCCGCAGATGCGAGGCATATTCGTAAGGATCAAATATCCCGTCCATATGAAGCTTTACGGAATAATACATCCAGATGCCCGTTGCCGTAAGCGCCACGACCCACAAAAGAACGCGTGCGATAAAAAGCAGCCGTATCTTCGCATCCGCCTCACGCTTGAAGAACTCCTTCGCCAGATTCTCCTTCAGCAATTCATATCTGCGCAGCTTCTCCGTCTTCTTGAAATGGATCTCCCTGAACTGCTCGGGGCAGTCGGTATAATCCAGCTTCTCCGAGCCGAACTGTTCGCTGGTCAGATCGAAAACGACTCCGTCCACTTCATTGAAGCAGTGAAAATTCCCGTCATCCAGCTTCACTCCGTATACTTTTCCGCCGAACTGATCCTGGATCAGAAAGGCTGTAACGGAGCACTGGCCCAGTGTTTTGTTCTGCCGGGTCCATTCATCCCGCATCCGGGGTGCACAGGTCTCCGCCGACCAGGCTCCCGACAGAAGATCATAATAATCCCGGGGCGTAAGTCCGTTCTTATCCTTAACGTCTGCTGTCTCCCATCCGTAGAAGCCGTATTTTTTCTCTTCTTTCATCTGCTCTTCCTCCGATGAACCGCCTTATGATGATAAGGCAGCTGCTCACTCTTTGAAAACCAGCTGCGCGAAGTTGTAGAAACCCAGGTACCAGATATTGAAATCATGTCCGCCGGAACGCTCCTGCCACATGAAGTTCTCCCCGTCAACGAACTGATCGCAGACAGCCGGCAGCTCCTTTGCCGCTGCCGCCGCACTCTGATAGGCGATATTATCCTCCGTCCCGCAGATATTATAGAAATAGCGGATGGGATAAGTATTTCCCTGCAGATGCTGTGCGGTAACAGCTGCCGTATTGCTGGTAGGCGCTGCGGAGAAAGCCCCGAACCAGGCAAAAAGATCCACACACTCACCGATACCGATATTAATGGTCTGCATACCGCCCATGGAAAGCCCGGCCATGGCACGATGCTCACGGCTTGCGGACAGATCCGTCCCGTCTCCGTAAGTACTGTAATGCGACTCGATATAGGGGATCAGATCGTTGCGCAGCTCCTGGCCGAAGCAGTAAAAGGAATTATAGTCCGAACCGTTGGCAGCATGATTTGCTGCGGAGCGGCCGTTGGGCGTCACCACGATAAAAGGCTCGATATCCCCGTAGTAAGCCAGATTATCCATGATGCTCTTCACCTTGGAGGTGCTGCCCGTCATGCCCCATTCGTTCTCATCCCCACCGATGCCATGCATCAGATATAAAACATTATACTTTTTACTCTCATCATAGCCGGCGGGAAGGTATACGTTTGCCTCCTTGGTGATCTCCGCTCCGTCCCCGAAATAATCTTTGGAGGCATAGCTGATCTTTTCCAGGCTGCCGTAATCCGTCACACGGTAGCTGCTGTACTTTAAGGGAATCTCGTCTCCGATCTCCGCCGTGGGCACACGCTCCTCATTTTCATCCGCCTGCACGGTCTCGCCGCCTACATCCGCAGTCTCCTGGGCTATGGCTTCGGCTATACCGTCTTTCCTTTCATCTTCCGTCATCTCTTCCTCCTTTTCAGCGCCTGTCTCTGCTGTTGTTTCTGTTTCCTGAGCGGATACGCTCTGCTCCTCAGCCGGCCTTTCCTGTGTTACTGTTCCTGTCTCCGCATCCTTCCCGCAGGCTGCCAGACAGACCAGCAGGCAGGGAAGGACTACTGCAGCGCTTTTACAGATCTTTTTCATGTTCATATCCTTTCACTCCGCATACGCCCGCACCACGGCACCGGCGATGGGGGCTGCCATCTCGCCGCCGCTGCCGGCGTTTTCAAGTATCACGGTTACGGCGATCTCGGGAGCATCCGCCGGAGCATAGCCGGTAAACCAGGCATGGGACTGCTGCTTATTGGAGGAGAACTCGGCCGAGCCGGTCTTACCTGCCATGGACATAGGCAGATCCTTTAAGCGCTGCGCGGTTCCGTGATCCACCACCGCTTCCATCAGATTATGCATGATGCGCAGCTCATTCTCATCCGCTATGGTCCCGATGACCTTCGGCGAATAAGCTTTCAGCACCTTTCCGTCCCCGTTCATCACCGTCTCGATCATATAGGGCTGCATCATCTCCCCGTTGTTGGCCAGGGCCGCCGTGATCATGTTCAGATGCAGCGGGCTCATCAGGGTATCTCCCTGACCGATGGCTGTCTGCATCACCTTATCCTCCGCCATATCCTTACGCATGCTCACATGGCTCTGTTTGTGATCCATAGATGCCGGGATCTCTTTGTTGAAATAAAGTTCCTCCAGAGTCTTCGCAAAGGAATCCCGATCCAGTCCCAGCCCGATATTGGCAAAGGACGAATTGCAGGACTTGGCAAAGGATTCCGTAAGATCCACTTCCCCGTGTACCGTTCCGTGATAACACTGGATCGAAGTGCCGCCTGCCACCAGCTTCCCGCTGCAGATGAATTCATAATCCCCGTAATCCGACGGATGCTCACGGATATATTCCAGGACCGTAACGATCTTAAACGTGGACCCCGGGGCATACTGTCCCTGGGTGCCGCGGTTCACCAGCCGGCCGCTCTCATCATCCTTAAGCAGCTCTTCCCACTTCTCTTCCACGGTATAGGGATCAAAGACCGGCTTGGAGACCATTGCCAGGACACGCCCGGTCTTGACCTCCGTCACCACCACCGCCCCTCGGCGTTCCCCCATGGCATCATAAGCCGCTTTCTGCAGTTTGGGCTCCAGTGTGGTATACACATCATTTCCCGGATCCTTTCTGCGGTTCAGATCGTTCTCCATACGTGTGCCGAGAGAAACATCGGAGGTGATCAGATATTTCAGCATCTGTCTCTCGATCCCGGCTCCTCCCCGCACGGCATAGCCCACGGGATGTGCAAACACCTCCCCGTAAGGATATTCCCTCTTCTCGTTTCCTTCCTCATCTTTCGACGTTCCCGCCAACACGCTTCCGTCAGCCGCGTATATGGTCCCCCGGGTATTATCGTTCTCCAGTATGGCCATGCGCTTTCCGTTATAGGAATTCACCATGGCCGTATCTCCTTCCATGATCATAAAACGCAGTATATTGGCGAACATCAGGAGAAAAACGCCGGAATAGATCAGGCCGTTTACAAAGATGCTCTTGTCCTGGGGTGCCCTTATCTCCTTCTCTTCCTGCCGCAGCGCCTCCAGCTCGTCCTCTTCGGCAAAAAAGGCGGCTTCCTCCGCATCGATCTCCTCCGGCGTATAGCCCTGGCGGGTCAGGCGCTTCTTCCGCGCCTCCCAGCCCGCAAGCTTCTTTTCGTATTCTTCCGCTTCCCACTCCTCCGCATCATATTCCTCCATACGTATCATATAAATGCCCTGGAGCATGGAAAAGAGCACCATCGTGATCAGTATGGATGTACCGCCGCTGGAGATCAGCGGCAGGGTCACACCGGTAAGAGGAATGAGGCCCGTGCCTCCGCCTATGGTCAGGATCACCTGTACGCCGTAACAGACGGAGAGCCCTACCGCGACCAGCCGGTAGAAGGGATCCTTTACACGTCCCGCCATCACCAGTCCGGCCAGTACTACTCCCAGACACACCAGGATCAGAAGGATACCGAAAAGCACCCCGAATTCTTCCGCAATGGCCGAAAAGACAAAATCCTCTTCCACAAAGGGGATCACATCCGGCATGCCGTGGCCTACCCCAAGGCCAAACCAGCTGCCGGTAGCAAGACCGAAGAGCGATTGTGTAAGCTGATACCCCTTGTTATCCGGATCGGAAAAGGGAGCCAGCCAGACCTGCACCCGGACCCGCACATGGGAGAAAAGGAAATACGCGGCCACCGCCGCTACCAGTCCGCCGGCTATCCCGGCCAGGAGATAACGATGCTTTCCCGTTGCCACATGAAGCATGGCCACATAGATCACGAAGAAGATCAGCGCGCTTCCCAGATCCCTGGAAGCCACCAGGACCAGCACATGGGCTGCCGCCAGTCCCGCCGAGAGAAATACACGCTTAAGATCCGTTGCCTCCGACAAAAGGCCGGCGATAAAAAAGACGAAAAGCAGCTTCACTGCCTCCGAAGGCTGAAAGGTCAGTCCCAGGATATGATAGGTGAGTTTTGAACCGTTCACCAGGTTCCCCGTAAGCAGTACCACCAGCAGGGCCGCCAGTCCCAGCCCTCCGTAGATCCAGGTCAGACGGCTTAGGAAATACAGCTTTTTCAGAAGCAGCGGCAGGATCATAAAGATCACCGACGAGATCAGTACGATGACGAACTGCCGTTTCGCATGACGGAAGTTCAGGCGCGCCAGTACCACAAAGCCCAGTCCGAGAAGCAGCTGCATCTGACAGAGCAGGATATTGTTCACATCATGGTAAAGGGCACGCATGATCATGGGCAGAAAGATCAGAAACAGCAGCTCCGCCAGTGCGACCAGCAAAAGCTGCATCATATTATCCGTGTTTCCCGTATCAATCCGGCCCAGGATCACATCCGTCATCCCAAGTCCGAAAATGAGCACGGCAAGAAGCTCCAGGCCAAAGTAGATCCCCCGGCGCGGATCATCATCCTTTCTCCGTACCACAGGAAACATAAGACCCGTATAGACTGCCATGAATATCAGAAGAAAATATTTTGAGATCTCCAGGATCACCCCGGCCATTTTTATTCCGCTCCTTTTTTGTAATGTCCCCGTGTACTCTGCGCCCCGCTCAGAGGGAAATCCGTATTCTTCCCCTGAAGGATCGCTTCAAAGGCCGAAAGGATGCTTTTCGTCTCCTCCGCATCTTCCGTGGTAAACTCCAGCCGGAACGCACGGAAGCCGCCTTCCTTCCAATGCCTGAGGCATTCCCCGTGAAGAGAAAGGGGTACACAGTTATAAAGGATATTATAGCAATATTCATGCACCGGACGCAGCGGAAAAGCGTGCCCCAGTTCATCCGTGATACAGGTAAGCCCCCGGTCGGGCCGGCAGCCTTCCTTTGTCCTGTAGATGCAGTTTGCGCTGTACATCAGCGGAGTACGCCCGTAAATGATCCATTCCGTACGGGCATGGTCCGGCAGTGACGTTACATCCTTTCCGGAAAACTCAGCCGATACCGTCAGACCGTCCAATCCGGACAAGCCTCCTTCGGTCAGTGAATTAAACACGTACAGGCCCTGATCCCCGATGAGCCTTTCCTCCGGCAGGAACTCCCCCGCCAGCGCCAGGGCATCGATCCCTCCGCAGTATACCCCCGCTACGGGATAAGCAAGAGCCTTCTTAAGCTTATGCCTTATCGCCGCGTATCTTTCCTGCCGCACGATCACCGGCAGCCTCAGATACAGCTTCTTTCCCGCTTTCTCCGTCTCCGCTGCGATCTCCTCCGGTCGGGCGGTAAAAAGGTCAAGCTCCGCAATGATCCCTTCCGTCATACGGGATGTAAGAGCTGCTTTAAGCTGTTCCGGACTTACAACTCCGGCCAGAAGCTTTGTTTCTTCCGAAAGATGCTGCTCCGCCGCAGGAAAAACCACATCCGTATCCGGTCTGCGCTTTTCCGGAAGAAGCTCATCCTTAAGCTGTTCGAGCACTTCACGTCGCAGTCCGTTCAACTCCTTTATGGGCATAAAGCCCCGTCCGTCCGTATCCGTCTTTAGCGTCCGCAGTACGAAGGGCGTATCTCCGGTCTTATTCAGCTGTTTCCGCAAGGCCGTCTCATCCAGGGGCTGCTTCTGCGCCATATCCGCCACGGCCCCCGTAAGGCTCACTTTCTTATCTGCGGTTTCGGCAGAAAGTCGTACCGCTTTCCCCGCATGAAAAAACAATTCCATATCCACGGGAAGCTTTAAAGGCGCTTCAAGATATTTTTCCCGCAGCTGCCTTTTGGCCTCCTCCGAAACCTTATCATAGGCCGGCGAATCCAGACTGATCATATCACGGCCGTTATGCTTCTTAAGGTAACCCTCCTGCCGGCCGCTGCGCATATACAAACCTTCCAGAAAGCGCAGATCTTCCTGTTCCGGTCTCATATCTTTCCCGGCGGCATAACGGTCCAGATATTTCCGGTAGACCGCCGTCACCCCCGCGGCGTATTCGGGAGCCTTCATACGCCCTTCGATCTTCAGGGAATCCACCCCTGCATCCAGAAGCTCTTCCAGAACTCCCAGGCTCCACATATCCTTCATACTGAGGTAGTACCGTGCCCTGCCGTCCTCCGTATGGTAAGGCTGCCTGCAGGGCCCCGCACAGCGTCCGCGGTTACCGCTGCGGCCGCCGGCCATGGAACTCAAAAGGCAGCGCCCGGAATAGGAATAGCACATGGCTCCGTGGATAAAGCATTCCACCTCAATCCCGCTTTCCTTTATGCTGCGGATCTCCGCCAGCGAAAGCTCCCTGGCGGGCACAACACGGCATACCCCCCGCTTCTTAAGCCACTCCGCGCCGGCTGCACTCATGATGCTCATCTGCGTGCTGGCATGCAGGGGAAGCAGAGGATATCGTTTATGCATAAATTCCAGGGCCCCGAGGTCCTGAACGATCACGCCGTCCAATCCGTGCTCATACAGCGGATCCATCAGTCCCGCAAGCCCCTTAAGCTCCTGATCCCTGAGCAGGATATTACAGGCCAGATAGACCTTCTTTCCCAGGATATGTGCCTCATCCAGCACACGGATCAGTTCTTCCCCGCTCAGATTCTTTGCATAGGCTCTGGCAGAGAAACGGTCTGCCCCCAGATAAACGGCATCGGCCCCTGCAGCAAAAGCTCCCTGTACCGCTATCGCTTCTCCCGCGGGAGCAAGCAGTTCCGGCAGATGTTTTCCGCTCTTTACAGAGAGGGCAGCCTCTTGCGGCTGCCCCTTCGCATTTTCTTTTTTCTTATCTTCTGCGTTTTCCATTCCGACGTTCCTGATAGGACAGCGGAGCCTCCGTACCGTTCTCCTTTTTAGCCTCCTCGCCGAACATATCCTCCAGACTCTGCTGCGTATATACCCCGCCGCTGCCTTCTTCCCGCTTGATGCTGCGCACGTTTCCGTGACCTTCCTTCAATTCAGCCTCCAGCTGGGCTATGGTCTTATCCCTCTCCATCAGGCGGGTCTTCAATTCGGTGATGGTCTTCTCACTTTCATGCAGCTTGCTCTCCAGGCTGCCCACATCTTTCTTCTGATCCTCCACCAGGACCTGGCTGTTGACGTAATTGTGCTTCATCTCATCCAGCTCATCGATCTTGTCCTTCAGGCGCTGTTCCAGATCTTCCGCATGCTCCTTCTCCTTGAAGTAGCTGTCGGCAAAATTCAGTTCCAGCATACGGTGGCGTATATCACTGGAAGCATGACGAAAAGCATTGGTCTTTTCGTACTCCTCGATCTTGCTGTTGATGTAGGCGGCTACCTTCTGCATGTACTCTTCGCTCTCGTAACCGCTCATGGTCATCACCTTACCGGCGATCAGGACCTTGACGACTTTTTTATCTGCCATGACTCCCCTCCAAAATAAACCACCTTATATTATATCTCATCCGCGCCGGTTTTATCAAGTCCGAAGTGCGAATAGGCAAGCTCCGTGGCCACACGTCCCCTGGGAGTGCGGTTGATCAGTCCGTTCTGTAAGAGATAAGGTTCGTATACATCCTCGATGGTGCCCGCATCTTCCCCCAGGCTGGCGGCCAGAGTATCCAGTCCCACCGGCCCACCGCCGAAATTCTCCATGATCGCCAGCAGCATGCGCCTGTCGGTATTATCCAGTCCCAGCTTATCCACTTCCAGCAGATCCAGAGCATGATCCGCCACTTCCTTCGTGATCACGCCGTCAAACTGGATCTGGGCAAAATCCCTCACCCGCTTGAGCATACGGTTGGCCAGTCGGGGCGTTCCCCGGCTGCGGCGCGCCATCTCCAGCGCACCTTCTTCTTCCAGGGGAACGGAAAGCTTCCGGGCGGAATTCTTAATGATGGTCTTCAGCTCCTCCGTGGTATAGAATTCCAGTCTTGCGATGAGGCCGAAGCGATCCCGCAAAGGAGCCGAGAGCAGACCGGCACGGGTAGTAGCACCGATCAGCGTAAAGCGCGGCAGATCCAGACGGATGGACTTGGCCCCGCTGCCCTTGCCGATCATGATATCAATAGCATAGTCCTCCATGGCCGGATAGAGCACTTCCTCCACCTGCCGGGTAAGACGATGGATCTCGTCGATAAAGAGCACATCCCCTTCCTGCAGGGAATTGAGCACCGCTGCCAGATCCCCCGGGCGCTCGATGGCCGGGCCGCTGGTGATGCGGATGTTAACGTTCATTTCGTTGGCGATCACCCCGGCAAGGGTCGTCTTTCCCAGTCCGGGAGGTCCGTAGAACAGGGCATGATCCAAAGGCTCTCCCCGTTCCCTGGCCGCCTCGATGTAAACGGCCAGATTGTTCTTCAGCTTCTCCTGCCCTACATAATCCTTTAAAAACTGGGGCCGGAGGCTGTTCTCTATCTTGGCATCCTCCTCCGTAAAGGAAGTTTCGATCATTCTTTTCGGCATATCACATAAAACGGAGAGCAGCCTTTAACAGCGCCTCCGTTCCCTCCACACCTTCGCCTGCGGCGCGGCTTACCGCCGCCCTGGCATCCTTTGCGGGATAGCCCAGTGCGATCAGGGCTTCCGCCGCCTCACTCTCTTCTCCCGCTGCTGCCGGCAGGATATCACCTTCCTCCGCAGTCAGCAGCACATCTTCCGCTCCCATCTTCCCCTTCAGGTCCACGATGAGACGTTCCGCCGTCTTTTTTGCAACTCCCTGGGCTTTACAGAGCAGCTTTACATCCCCGCTGAGGATGGCCATGCGGATCTGCGTGGCGGACAGCTCGGAAAGCAGGCTCATGGCTGCTTTGGGGCCAACCCCGCTCACGGTGATCAGCATGCAGAAAAGCTCCAGATCGTCCCGGCTGCCGAAGCCGTAAAGCTGGATGGCATCTTCCCGCACGGAAGTATAGGTATGCACCGTATAGGCGCTGCCGGTCGAGGGCAGCTGCGGGATACGGCCTGCCGGAAAATATACATTATAGCCTATCCCACCGGCCTCGATGATGATACGATCACTGTATTTATATGCAATAGTTCCCTTGATATAAGCGTACATAACGTTTACATAATATCACAGGAGGGGGAGTTTTTCAAGCGTTGTTCCCCATCGGGAAAGGGGGGATATCGGAAGCTTTTCGTTCACGGGGCATGCTGCGGGAGGAGAGCCGTATGTTGTGGACGGAGCCAGCGGGCATAAGAGCGGGGACGCGATTCCGTCGCCGTGCGGCTCTAAGAAGCTGCACAAGCTCCTTCTTTACGTCCGGAACCGGTCGATATTCGGCATCCATGCCTCATATCTCCCTCTCTCGGCCATCCGGGCCTCGAGTTCCTGTTTTACCCTGCAGCTTCAAGACCCGCAGGGCTCCTACATAGGCGCCCCGCTTCTTATGCCCGCCGGTCCCACAGAAAAGTCCCCCCCACAGCCCGTCCGCTCACTCGTCGGCCGGGGTGAAACAGCAAGGTGCAGGGGTGCTGTGTTGGTATTTTCCGACTAGCGGACAGCGAAAAAATGAAAAGCCTCTCTATCGGCTCTATATAAAACACAAAAACAGGTATGGACGGTGGTCCGATAGGCACCTGTCCATACCTGCAAGCCTTGTATTACGTCATCTGCGTAATGCGGATACTAAGAATTGTCATTATGATATCTCCATCCTCAGGCTATTACTCCTTGGTTACATAGAAAGTAACGTTATCCATTGGTACACCATCATTATGCATAAAACTGACGTTTACGCATACATCCTTGTCTCCGGATTCTGCAACAGCATCAAAACAGTAAAGGGTCATAAACTCACCATCCTGCGAAATGTAATAACTTTCATAGCTCGCTACATTATCTTCATCATGGTAATAAACCCCCACAGTAGGAACTTTGGAATATATAAAATACCAAACATCAACGTCCTTAGGCTCTGTATAATGATCACCGGCAGAGATGATATCAAGTACCTCATGTCTATCAACATCGAGTTTGCCATTAGTAACAATTAACTTAGGCTCATCGTATGTGAATGAATTCATGAGTTCTGCAACATTGAAGCCATCTCTGTTCATCTGACTAAGATTGTAACCATCAATGATGTAGTCACCAACCTCAGGACCACTTTCAGATCCATCATCAACGCCGGAACCTTCTGTAGATACATAAGTAGGATTCTATCGCTTCCCTGAAAACAATTCCAGCTTCGCGATCAGGTCTTCCAGGATGTAGCGGGAATCCACATCTTTATAGATACGGATCTGCGGATTGGAGGACTTTTCGGAAGAGGATGTATCCTCTTCCACATGAGGCGCCGGAGCGGTCTCAAAGCGGCCGCAGCCGGGATTTATGGCCAGAGCGATGGCCGGCGAATCCCCAAGGGACCAGCTCTCACCCTGCGTCCAGCCTGCACCTTCCGAGTGATTGTATTCCATCAGGTTCTCATAAAGATGCCTTCCGATCCTGCCGCAGGGTGCGATCCTTCTTTTGATCTCGGCGATCCCTATATTGATGGTCGTATAAACATAAGAGGGTACCAGCCAGAGCGCAACTCCGCTCTCCAGCACAAGATTGGCGGCTTCGATATCGTTCCCGGCATTGAATTCACGGAAAGGTGCCGCATTCGGAGCTTTCCCGTGGGTTCCGATCCAGATGACCGTCATACGTTCACGGATCCGTGCCTCGCTTTTGAGAGCCATGGCGACATTTGTAATGGCTCCCTGACAGAGGATAAAGAGGGGTTTCTCGTCCTCACGCATCGCTTCGCGGATGATAAAGCCTGCTGCTTCGGAAAGCTTATCATCCTCGGAAAGCGGCCCTTCCTGCCCTTTCAGTACCGGGCAGTCCAGCCCCATGGCATCCAGGATCGTACGGATCTCGGCATAGCTTTTTCCCATGGAGTCGGGCTGCGCAAAGTGTTCCGCCGCGATCCCCTTCACGATGAGTTTGGGACTTAAGAGTGCCTGTACGATGGCAAAAGGATCGTCGGCTTCGCAGGCCGCATCCGTATCGATGATCACGCGGATCTTTTTGTATTCGGGGATATCAAAAAGCATCTTTTCCATAAACGGTCCTTTCTGTTCTATGATATAAAAACCTTTAAGCACTAATTCCCCGACAAAGCCTCCGGAGAAATACGCTGAAGAAGTACCGATGCCAGGAAGGCGTTGACAAAGCCTGCCACCATCCCGCAGAGGATGAGCAGGGATGCATAGGTGAGAAGAAAAGAGGGGGTACTGCCCGTAAGGCCGGCAACGATCAGCGCTGCCAGCAGCTGGGTCAGATTGTGAGTCATTCCTCCGGCAGCACTCACTCCGTATATGGAGAAAGGTCCACGTTTTATAAGGCTCATGAGCAGTATGCTCATCAGCGCCCCGGAAAGACTGTAGATCAGCATGGGCAGATTCGTAAAGAGCAGGGCGATGATCAGGGTCCTGAGGACACTTACCAGTGCCGCTTCCGCCGGGCCGAAGGCATAGAGCACAAAGAGCAGGGCACAGTTGGCCAGCCCCAGTTTCACTCCCGGCACGCCGACGCTTACGGGGATCACTGCCTCCACATAACCCAGAAGGACCGCCACAGCCAGGAGCAGGCTCAGACGGGCCATTTTCTTACCTTGCCAGTGCATCCACATCCCCCTCTCCGCCTTCAATGCGTATCACCAGCTTATGGGGCAGGCAGATGATCTCCTCCCCCGGCTGCGATATCCATCCCATCTTCACACAGTCCTGTCCCGGACAGTTTGCGCTCTCCACACACACCTTCCCATCCCTGATGCTGATGATGTTCTCCCCATCATCTTCCGAAAATACCGGTGTATTCAGTTCCTCCGTAATGGCCGCATCCAGCACTTCTTCCCCGTCCCGGTATACGCGTACCCGCTTGTCCGAGCCGGCTTCCGACTGCTGCAGAAAGCCGCCCAACGTAAAAAGAACGGCGGCCGCCAGCAGCAAAGCCGCTGCCAGCATCCCATCCGCTCTTTTGAATTTCAGTTCTTCCGTAGGGTTCAAGCCTTCTGATTAATGGAATTGATCAGCCCACCGGCTTTGATGATCTCCTGCATAAAAGGAGGGAAAGGCTGTCCCTTAAAGCTCTGCCCCGTGGTCTTGTCCGTGATCACGCCGCTGTCAAAATCCACTTCTACCGTATCTCCTGCCTTGATGGCGGCAGCTGCTTCCGGGCATTCCAGGATGGGCAGGCCGATGTTGATGGAATTGCGATAGAAGATACGGGCAAAGGTCTCGGCGATAACGCAGCTGACTCCCGCTGCCTTGATGGCGATGGGGGCATGCTCTCTGGAGGAACCGCAGCCGAAATTCTTATCCGCTACGATGATATCTCCCTCCTGAACTTTATTCACGAAATCCTTATCGATATCCTCCATGCAGTGCTGGGCCAGTTCCTTGGGATCGGAGGAATTCAGGTATCTGGCCGGGATGATCACATCCGTATCCACATTATCTCCGTATTTGAAAACTCTTCCTTCTGCCTTCATGCGCACACCTCCTCAGGGCTCGAGATCTTTCCCGTGATGGCACTGGCCGCGGCCACCGCCGGACTTGCCAGATACACTTCACTCTTCACATGTCCCATGCGTCCCACAAAATTCCGGTTCGTGGTGGAGATGCAGCGCTCTCCTTCCGCAAGTATGCCCATATAACCGCCCAGGCAGGGACCGCAGGTGGGCGTGGACACTACACAGCCCGCTTCCACAAAGGTCTTTAAGAGCCCTTCCTCCAGGCACTGAAGATAGATCGCCTGGGTCGCAGGGATCACGATGCAGCGCATGCCCTTTGCCACATGACGCCCTTTCAGGATGGAAGCTGCGATGCGCATATCCTCCAGGCGTCCGTTGGTGCAGGACCCGATCACCGACTGATCCACGGGCACATCCCCCACCTCATCAATGGTCCGGGTATTTTCCGGCAGGTGCGGGAAGCTCACCGTGGGCTTGAGCTTGTCCAGCTCGATGGTGTACTCCGCATCATAAACCGCATCCGCATCTGCCTCAAAGACCGTATACTCGCGCTTTGTATGCTCCTTCAGATAAGCGATGGTCTTATCATCCACCGGGAAGATCCCGTTCTTCCCGCCGGCCTCGATGGCCATATTCGCAATGGTGAAACGGTCATCCATGGAAAGATCCGCGATACCGTCCCCCACAAACTCCATGGACTTGTACAGCGCGCCGTCCACACCGATCATCCCGATGATATGCAGGATGATATCCTTGCCGGAGATCCACTTGGCCTTCTTCCCCGTAAGATTGAACTTAAGAGCTGCCGGCACCTTGAACCAGGCTTCTCCGGTAGCCATACCGGCTGCCATATCCGTGCTGCCCACACCCGTGGAAAAAGCTCCCACGGCACCGTAGGTGCAGGTATGGGAATCCGCGCCGATGATCACGTCTCCGGGCACCGTCAGTCCCCGTTCGGGCAGCAGGGCATGCTCGATGCCCATCTCACCCACTTCGAAGTAGTTGGTGATATCATGCTCTTTGGCGAACTCACGCACACATTTGCAGTGCTCGGCAGATTTGATATCCTTGTTCGGAACAAAATGATCCGGGACAAGGGCGATCTTATCCTTATCGAACACACCCTTCTTCGTAAACTTCTCCATCTCATGGATAGCCACGGGGCTGGTGATATCATTTCCCAGCACCAGGTTCAGCTTAGCTTTGATCAGCTGTCCGGCCTCCACCTTATCCAGGCCCGCACCGTGGGCCAGGATCTTCTGTGTCATCGTCATACCCATTACTGCTTTCCTCCGTTCTCAAAACTTTAAATATGCTATCACAAAAAAACGAAATGGTCAAAGTCACTCCGTCGCATCTTCCTCTTCCTGACGGCGCCAGTCCTTAACGAAGCGTGCCAGCCGTTCCACATCCGCCGCCGCCGCGCCTTCCTCGCGTTCACGCCGTTCCTCCATGAGCTTAACGTCATAAATGTTGCCGGAAAGCCTGCCGGCATCCTCGGAAAGCAGAGACCCAAGCTCGGCAAGTTCCTGCACACTGCTCTCCAGTTTTTTCAGGGACTCCTTCGTCCTTGAAAAGCTTCCGGAACACTCTTCCCCCTTCTCCCTGCATTCACCGCTCTGATCCATGGCCAGCTTCAGCGCATTACGTATACGTATGATCAGAAGGGTAAGGCTGTCGGTCTTCTCTTCCACCTTGGCTGAAAGTACCTTCATCTCATCCAGGGCACTGATGGCCGATATGGTGATACTCCCCGCCCTGGAGATATCCAGCGAGGTGTTCATCGCGTACAGGTTGATCTGTGTGGCCAGGGACTGCATGCTGCTCATCTCGTTATAGAGCGAGTCCAGCAATTCTTCCGCATCGGCATGCATGGAATCCAGCAGGCCGTAGCTTCCGCCCAGCTCAGCAAATTCCATCTCCGTATCGCCGGTTTCCTGCAGATTATCCCGGATCTGTTCCTCCAGCTTTCGGGATTGCTCATAGATGCCGTCCCTGCGTTTTTTGAGCCCCGGTTCCAGAAGCAGCGCGGCGTCGATGGCATCAGCGATCCTTCCGCTCAGTGCCATCAGCTCTCCTTCCTTCTGCTGTATCCTTTCCACGGATGCCTCCGTCCGTCCCAGCAGCTGGCGCTTGGTATCCCGGCTGAGTCTTGATTCCCTCGAGGCATCATCCAGATCATCCCTGGTATTCTTCAATTCCTTCGAAAGCAGGTTCATCCGCTCTGCCTGAGAGCGCAGGGAATCCGCCAGAGCCTTCAGATCCTTTTCATCGTTGTCAACAAAGACCTGATCCCTTAGCAGTCCCCAGGCCAGACGGTCCAGAGGCAGGAACATCTGCCGGATACGGCGAACAACAAAAAAGGAATAAAAGGCATACAGCGCCCCCAGTACAAGCAGAAGGATCACAACGCGGAAGATAAAGCTCTTAAGATCCCTCACGGTCAGAAAGAGCAGTATCGCATCGGCTACAAAAATGAGAAAAAAGGCGATGCCAAGACTCGACACCACCATACGGTTGATCTCTTTTGAAAATGATCCGCGACGCGGCTTTTTCTGCTTCATGGATAAACTCATTAATGCTATCGGCTGCCGATCAGGATCCCTCGACTTCGCTGGGAATGGCTATTCTCCGACAGATTGATTCGTTAAAAGGAATAAATAAGAAAAACGTCACCCGGCCCGGGCATCATGTGTTCAATACGAGGACCGTATCGAGCCGTCGGCGCTTAGCGAGCAGGTCTGACGCCGTTTCATCCAGCGTCAGACCGTTTGCGAGCTTAGCGTCCGCTACGAGCGAGATCCGGGCGCGAGCTGAGTCCGAGTATGAACACATGTGACCGGGCCGGCCGACATAAAATTTGTCTTAGTTATTGATCAGCTTATCCTCGTCAGACCAGCTGTAAAGGCTGCGGATCTCCTTACCAACGATCTCGGCGGGATGCTCGGCAGCTTTCTTACGCAGGGCATTGAAGTGTACCTGTCCGCTGGCGGAAGACATATCCAGCAGGAAGTCCTTTGCAAAGGTACCGTCCTGGATGTCCGCAAGGACCTTCTTCATGGCCTTCTTGGTATCCTCGGTGATGATCTTGGGACCGGTGATGTAATCGCCGTACTCAGCAGTGTTGGAGATGGAGTAACGCATGCCTGCAAAACCGGACTGATAGATCAGGTCAACGATGAGCTTCATCTCGTGGATGCACTCGAAATATGCATTACGGGGATCGTAGCCCGCTTCCACCAGAGTCTCGAAGCCTGCCTGCATCAGAGCGCAGACACCGCCGCAGAGCACTGCCTGCTCACCGAAAAGGTCGGTCTCGGTCTCGGTACGGAAGGTGGTCTCCAGGATACCTGCGCGGGCACCGCCGATGCCTGCACCGTAAGCCAGAGCCTTCTCCAGAGCCTTACCGGTCTCGTCCTGTTCCACAGCTACCAGGCAGGGAGTTCCCTTGCCGGCCTGATACTCGCTGCGAACGGTATGTCCGGGAGCCTTGGGAGCGATCATGGTCACATCAACGCCCTTGGGGGCCTTGATCAGACCGAAATGCACATTGAAACCATGTGCGAACATCAGCATATTTCCGGGCTCCAGGTTGGGCTCGATATCCGCCTTATACATAGCGGCCTGCTTCTCATCGTTGATGAGGATCATGATGATATCCGCCTTCTTAGCGGCTTCAGCTGCGGTATAAACCGTGAAGCCCTGCTCCTCGGCGCGCTTCCAGCTCTTGGAACCCTCGTACAGTCCGATGATCACGTTGATGCCGGACTCCTTCAGGTTCAGGGCATGTGCATGTCCCTGACTTCCGTAGCCGATGATGGCCACCGTCTTGTCCTGGATCGCAGCCAGATTGCAATCCTCCTGATAGTAGATCTTTGCCATTTCCTTTTCCTCCTAAAAGAATATGATAAAAATATGAAACTACTTAATACACTCAGTCATCCAGCCAGACCACATCCTCGCTGCCGCGGGAAAGTCCGGTCAGGCCCGTACGGGCAAGTTCCAGTATGGTATAGCCTGTGAGCAGCCCCAGAAAAGCCTCGATCTTGGAAGGGTTACCCGTCAGCTCGATGATCATGCTCTCGGCCGCCACATCGATGATGCCGGCACGGAAGATATTGGCGATGGCGATAAGGCTCTCGCGGTTCTGTTCCGAAACCTCCACCTTGATGAGGCAGAGCTCACGATAGACCGAATCATGGGGGGTGAGCACCTTGATATTGCGCACATCCACCAGCTTGGCCACCTGCTTTTCGATCTGATCCAGGATCTCGTCATCCCCGGAGGCCACGATGGTGATGCGGGTATAACGCTCATCCGCCGTCACTCCGGCGGTGATGCTTTCAATATTGTAGCCCCGTCGGGAAAAAAGTCCGGAGATCCGGCTTAAGACGCCGGAAGAATTCTCAACCAGTAACTGAAAGACTTTCTTGTTCACAATACTCTCCTTATCTTACCTTGCCTGGCTGCCGCAGGGCATTCCGTCATGGCATGCCGCTTCGGACAGCTCTGATAGTTTAACAATATTAGCCGGAAAAGTCAATCTGGCACAAAGAGTCAGTCCTCAATGCACTTCTGCAGGGCCAGGGTCCCGGTACGGGCTACCTCCAGGATGGAGATCTGGCTGAGCAGGGAAAGCATCAGCTTGATCTTTTCCGGGGTATCACAGACCTGCAGGATCATCATATGCTCGGACATATCCACGATCTCGGCCTTCATCACCTCGCAGATCTCCATGATCTCCCGCCGGTTTCCCTTATTATACTTCACCTTCACCAGCATCAGCTCCCGGCTGATGGCCTTGCTTTCGGGAAAGGTCTTGACCTTGATCACATCCAGCTTCTTGTTCAGCTGCTTCTCGATCTGCTCCAGAGTCTGTTCCGTCCCCGAACTCATGATGGTCATCAGGGATACGGCCGTATCATCCGTCTCCCCCACTGCCAGGGAATCGATATTAAAGCTCCTGCGTGAGAACAGCCCTGCCACCTTGCAGAGCACACCGGAGCGGTTTTCCACCAGTACCGAAAAGATTCTTTTCATAGTATATCCCTCCAAGGAGTCGGTCTCCTCGTCTGCGCCTCCCTATACCAGATCCATAGGATCGATGATGCACTCACAGAGATAGGCTTCATCATTTTTAAGGAATTCGTCCAGCTTATCCGACAGACCTTCCATATCCCTGATACGCATGAACTTCATGCCGTAAGCCTCCGCGATATGTTCAAGATCCGGACTGCCGGACAGATCCACCACCGAATACCTGTCATCGTAAGAAAAATGCTGGTACTGCCGCACCATGCCCAGGTAATTGTTCTTTAATACCACGATCTTCACCGGCACATCATACTGCCGCATGGTAGCCAGCTCCATCATGCTCATCTGGAAGGAACCGTCACCGCAGACCGCCACCACCTGGCGTTTGGGCCGGGCCAGCTTGGCTCCCACGGCAGCGGGAATGGAATAGCCCATAGTCCCCATGCCGCCGGTGGTAAGGAAACGCCCGTTACGCACCACATGATATTTGCAGGACCAGATCTGGTTCTGTCCCACATCCGCCACATAGATGGCATTATCCTGCATCTTCAGGGACAGCTGCCGTATGAATTCCGCCGGATCCACATAGCCTTCCACCGGCTCACGGACCAGAGGCATCTCGCTGCGATAGCAGTCCAGCGCTGCGATCCAGTCCTCATACTCCCCGTCCATCTCATATTCCAGAAGGTCCTCCAGGATATGAGCCGCATCTCCAACGATGGGAATGGTGGCTCCTGCGTTCTTTCCGATCTCGGCCGGGTCCACATCGATGTGGATCAGGACCGTATCCTTCATTACCCGTTCGGGCTGGTTCACTGCCCGGTCCGCCACACGGGCTCCCACCATCATGATCAGGTCCGCTTCCTTCATGGCCCGGTTGGCCCAGGGGAAGCCGTTGTTTCCTACCATACCGTAATAAAGGGGATGCTCCGTAGCCATTACCCCGATCCCCATCATGGTGGATACCACGGGGATACGGAACTCCTCTACCAGCCGGCGCAGCTGTTCCTTGGCATTGGAAAGCCGCACACCGCCCCCGGCACAGATGAGAGGCCTTTTCGCCCCTTCCAGCTCGTGGACGATCTTTTTGATCTGCAAGGCATTGCCTTTCACGGTGGGCTTATAAGTACGGAGTTTTACCTCCTCCGGATAGGTGAAATCCTTGATCTTTGCCTGCTGCACATCAATGGGCACATCGATGAGCACCGGTCCCTTACGGCCGGAATTGGCAATATAAAAAGCCTCCTTAAAGATCCTGGGGATCTCCTTCGCATCCTTAACCAGATAGCTGTATTTCACGAAGCTCTCCACGGCTCCGGTGATATCCGCCTCCTGGAACACATCCGAACCGATGAGCTCGGAATTGACCTGTCCCGTGATGCACACCAGGGGAATGGAATCCGCAAAAGCCGTAGCGATACCGGTGATCAGGTTCGTGGCTCCCGGGCCGCTGGTCACCGCACATACTCCGGGACGGCCGTTCAGCCTGGCCATACCGCTGGCGGAATGAGCCGCATTCTGCTCGGTACGGATCAGTATGGTCTGTATCTTTGTATTCAGGATCGCGTTATAGAACGGACAGATCGCTACCCCGGGGTAGCCGAAAACATATTCCACTCCTTCCGCTTCCAGACATTTTACCATGGCGTCTGCGCCGGTCATATCAAGATCCTCCGTATGTAAAACTTGCAAATTAGTCCGTATTGTGATAACTTTATGCTGTCATGAAACAGATTATCCACACAAGTAAAGCTTTTGTCAATTCCCTTTTAGTACTGAGCCTCATTTTGCTCTGTGCCTGCGGAAAGAAAGAAGATCCAAAGCTGCCGGGCTACAGGGATAACATGCAGGCCTATGTTAACGATCTGGCTTCCTTAAGCGCCTCCATCGATGCGCTGGACACTTCCGCTTCGGATGCCCCGCAGAAGCTCCT
Source organism: Lachnospiraceae bacterium (assembly GCA_017552715.1). GTDB lineage: Bacteria > Bacillota > Clostridia > Lachnospirales > Lachnospiraceae > NK4A136. Next base: position 27,098 of record JAFZOW010000123.1, on the reverse strand, counting down.
CTCTCTTCTGGATCAGATGAAGGAAGATCTTTCGGGTATGGCTGCCCTGGAAGTGCCTGCAGACTACAGCGATGCCGGACGTATGGCTGCCGAAGCTTCCACTCTGATGAATGATGCCGTATCCCTCTACCACGAGGCTTACGAAGGTGCCTCCTATGATGCGGGCAAAGCCGATCAGGCCAGGCAGCAATACGAAAACGCCATGAACAAGCTGGGTTCCATCGGCAGCTATTTCACCGGGGAAGAATAAGTCTTATTTCTTCCCTTTCAGTTTGTTTTCCGCCGCCACGATCTTTCGGTTGACGGCCTTTCCCTTGGCAAGCAGAGCCTTTCCTGCACGGACGATCAGCCACTTGTCGCAGACCGTCTTTTTTTCGTTCAGCTTATCGAAGCCTCTCTGCTTCCAGTCCTCCACTGCCTTATGTGCCCGTGCCAGACCGCTCTTCGGCGCAAAGCCGGAAGCAAAGGTCCAGATCAGATCCGTTCCGAAGATCGTCCAGATCACGATGCAGAGGACCAGACGGGTGGTATCGGAAAAGCCCCATACCAGACCGGACAGGGCCGGGTGTATCCACTTTACCATGACCGCCAGGGCCACCCCGAAGAAGAGCCCGGCCACCACACTGATGCGCCCGTCCAGGTTCAGGGGGTAGTAACTGTAATCCCAGTAGCGTTTATGGAAAATGGCCTCCATGCCTATGCTGGTGATCAGCTCCACCAGGCTGGTGGCGGTACCTGCAAGGAGTATGAGCAGCCACCATTCCTGAATGGGTGAGAAAAGGTCAAAGCTGATGGTACACACCACCGCATAGATGGGACATAAGGGACTTAAGAATGCCCCCCGGTCCATGAACTTGCCCTGCTCTCCCAGGGAAAAGATCGTAGATTCGTAAAACCAGCCGATAAAGGCATAGATCACCGCCACGATGGTCCAGCCCGGAAAATCAAGTCCTGCAAAGATCCTAAGTACTGTACTCATTTCAATCTGTCTCCTATGGTTTCGCCGGTGGCGCAGACCTTGTCGGCCAGCACCAGCAGCCATCCTTCCTTTGTCCGGGGCGGAAAGGGTGTCAGGGGAAACATATGATGCTTTATCATATCCCGCTCCGTTTCGTTCAGATCAAAATCCGCTTCCGCCTGCTTCAGTGCCTTTCCCGGGTGGGTATAGCCGTGGATGGCATTGGCCCAGCTCTTTTCATGCCAGTCATAAAGGAAATAATCATGCAGCAGCGCTCCCCGGATCAGGGAATCCTCATCCACCTTCACTCCGAAGCGCCAGGCGATGAAGTACGCCGTCTGGGCCACATGCAGGCAATGGGTGCGCACGGAGGTATCCCCGTGCTGTACAAAGCTATCCATGGTATCAAAGCGCGATCCTTCCCGCGTTCTTTTCAGTACTCTCTTAAAACGTCTGATCCGTTCTTCTCCAAGTCTGTTCATAGCAAGCTCTCTTTTTGCTTCGAACGCAGTTCTTCTTCCGCGTCCAGCAGTATCTCCTCCTTTATACTCCCGCCCCCCAGACGCCACAAGGCTTCCAGCAGAGCCAGATAGTGTTCCGTAAGGCAGCCCGGATTATCCGTGCGCATACGTGAATAGAATGCTCCCTGATAGGCCTGGGCCATGGCATCGAAACGGCATAATCCCAGATAAGCTCCGGGCAGGCTTTCTTCCTTATCAAAATCCTCCATCCTTCGGAGGATCCCGCCGCGGATCTGCTCCGTACTCTCCCCTGCCACCAGAAGCGGCAGGATCAGATCCAGTACTTCCTCCGCGACTCTTCCCTGACGCCTCTGCAGCGCACAGGAATATGCCATCAGCTCCGGAAGCAGCACGGCGGACAAGGCAGGCGCCTTTGCGGTCTTTATATGCCCGTCCCGCTCCAGGCGTGTGATCAGTGCAAGAAAACCGGCCGCGGCCGCATCCGTCCGTCGCATCAGTTGGAGATAAGCTTCTCTCTCCACTTCAGGCCTCCCGGTATTTACTGCTTGCTGCTCTTTCCACTCTTTCTCCCCCTGCCTGCAGCTGTCTTCTTCTCTTCGCTGTAATATGCCGAGGCATAGTCAAAGCAGCGCCGCAGCGCATAGGCATTATCCAGCTGCTTCACATTCTCGGTATGCTTCGTCACAAAAGCATTCAGCTTCTTGCGGTATTCTTCCTTTGTAACGCTGCCGTCCGCCACTCCGGCCAGCCCCATCTCCCAGCTGGCTGTAAGCTTGGGATTCAGAAGGGAACCTATGGAATGCCGCACCACGTCAAAGATCATCTCTCCCAACAGGGTAGGCGTGATGATCTGGGTCTTCTTATTTAACGCCAGGTAACGGTTACTCACCAGTTTTTCAAGTATCCCGGCCCTTGTGGCGGAAGTGCCTATGCCGCAGCCCTTGATAAGGGCCCGCAGTTCCTCATCCTCGATGAGCTGCCCGGCGTTCTCCATGGCCAGGATCAGACTGCCGGAATTATAGCGCTTCGGCGGACTGGTCTCTCCTTCCTTCACGCTCATCCCGCTGCAGGGCAGCGTCACTCCGGGCTTTATGGCCGCCAGCGCTTCCAGGAAAGCCGGATCCACCACCAGTTCTTCTTCCTTATCTCCGTCTCCCTCTTCCTCTTTGGGTTCTTCCTTCTTATCCTTCTGGAAGGAACAGCGGCTCACCGCCATCCAGCCTGCATCCTGCTGCACCTTGAAGGAAGCAAAGAAATGCTCCGTATCCATTACGAATTCCATCGAAAGCTTCAGGAACACCTGAGGCGGATAAAAGATCGCCAGAAAGCGGCGCACGATCAGTTCATAGACCTTCTGTGCCGTGGGATTCAGGCCGGAAAGCGCCCCAAAACCCTGTCCCGTGGGAATGATGGCATAGTGATCCGTGATCTGCTTGTCATTTACGTAACGGCTCTTTGCAATGCCCTTCCATAGCTGCTCATCCAGTACCTTCTTAGCCGCATCCGAGCAGAGCGGATAGTTCAGAAGGCCTTTCAGATTATGATCGATCTCCTTTGCCACCGCCGTGGAGAGTACCCTCGCATCCGTTCGGGGATAGGTGGTCAGTTTCTTTTCATACAGCTCCTGGGCGATCTTCAGGGTTTCGTCCGGGCTGATCTTGAAGAGCTTCGAGCAGGTATTCTGCAGCTCCGCCAGATTATATAAGAGCGGTGCGTTCTTCTTTTCCGTCTTCTTCTCGCGGGAAGAGAGCACGGCATCTTTCCCGGAAAGGGAGGCGATCAGCGCATCCGCATCCTTCTTTTCCTTAAAACCGTTTTCCTTATACAGAAGCGGCGAGTTGAAATACTTCGAACCTTCCACCGCTCTCCATTCGCCGCTCACCGGATTCCCTGCCAGGTCAAAGCTCCCCAGCACACGATAAAACGGGGTTTTCGTAAAGGCCCGTATCTCCCGCTCCCTCTGCACCACCATACCCAGTACACAGGTCATCACACGCCCCACCGCCACTACCGGCCGGCGCTCGCTGTGGAGATAATTCTGCAGGGACGAACCGTACTTCAGGGTGAGCACCCTGGAAAAATTGATGCCCATGAGATAATCCTCCTGGGCCCGCAGATATGCCGCAGCGGAAAGCTCGTCGTAGGCAGACAGATCTTTTGCCTCCCGTATGCCCCGCAGGATCTCTTCCTCCGTCTGGGAATCGATCCACACCCGCTTCCGCTCCTTGCCTTCCACATGGGAAAGCTGCTCCACCAGGCGGTAGATATACTCTCCTTCCCGCCCGGAGTCGGTACACACGTAAATAGTGCTCACATCCGGCCGGGTAAGCAGGCCGCTTACCACCTTGAACTGCTTGGCGGAGGATGCGATCACCTCGTAACGGAATTCCTCCGGGATAAAAGGGATCGTGGAAAAGCTCCAGCGCTTCAGTTCTTCCCGGTAAGCCTCGGGATAGCTCATGGTCACCAGATGCCCCACGCACCAGGTGATCACCGCCTCCTCGCTCTCCATATAGCCGTCATGATTGGAAAGACGCAGCTTCAGTGCCTTGGCGAACTCCCGGGCCACCGAAGGTTTTTCCGCAATGTAAAGTGCCTTACCCATGCTCATGCGTCTACAGTGTGTCGATATCTATGAGTTTCAGGCTCTTATTCTCTTCAGCCATAGCTTTCAGTTCATCGGAGAACCTGCCGGCAGCAAAGAGATACATATGATCCGCATGAAGACGTGCCTCCTCGGCGATCTGCCGGTATGCTTCCAGTTCCTCCACGCCTACCACTTCCTTCTGCCAGTCGCAGAAAGCCAGAATATTCTCCCACTCCTCATCCTGCAATACGATGTCGATGCTTCCCTTTTTGCCGATCCATTCACCTTCACGGACGGACTTGATGGGCAGCATGTTGTTGGAATTGAGGATCTGCAGATATTCCCCGCAGACCTTGCGGAAATTCCCCTGATGAAAAGCGCTGAGCTTCGGAGCCACATACTTTTCAAAATATGCATCCGTATCCATGGCACTCAGAAAGCTCTGACGGCTGAATACGAAGCAGAAATAGAATTCCAGGAAACGCAGGCTCACCCGGTACACGCCCTTCTTGGCATTGGCGCTGGAAGCGCTGTCAAAGGGAAAGATCTTTTCCACCAGCTCCCGCTCCATCAGATTCTTCAGATAGACCGAGATCTTGGCCCGGGAACAGCCGCTGTGAACATGCAGTTCGTTAAGCTTGTTAAGTCCCGAAGAAAGGCCGGAAAGCAGCGTGGAGTATACGTTCAGCTCACGCAGCTCCGCCAGAACGATGCGCTCCCCCTCTTCCCGCAGCGGGGCATTCTCCGCCAGGATCTTCAGGCGGATATTATCCTCCACCGAAAGCTTCGGATCAAAAGCCGACCAGTAGGCCGGAATACCCCCCAGGATGCTGTAGACCTCCATGCACTGCCTTGTGCTGTAGTCCTTGAAGAAATTCACGCAGTCCATAAAGCCCATCTGGGGCAGCTTGTAAAAGGCGCTGATCCCCAGGGCCAGAGACCCTATACGGGGTACAAAATCCGTCTCCACAAAGCTGATGGAGGAAGAAAGCAGCACCACCATGCAGGGAGCTTCCGCATCCTTAAGCTGATCCGTCAGGGCCTGCATGAATCCTTCGGAATACTTGATCAGATGCTGAAACTCATCGATAACGATCAGGCCTTTTCCGGCACCCTTGGCAGCAAGCGCCCTGCCGATATGGGCCAGTACCCCCGCATAGTCGGCAGCCTGGGCGGCGGCGTTTCCGCCGTCTTCCCACTCCTGCTCTGCCAGTTCCTCCCGCCAGAGCTTCAGCTGCTGCGCTTCCGAACAGGGCCGGGCGGCGTAGTAATGGGCTGCCTTCTGCTGCGCAAATTGCTTAAGCAGTGCCGTCTTTCCCACACCACGGTGCCCGTAGAGGACCAGAAGGCGGGAACCTTCCTTCCGGTAATTCTCCTCCAGATATTTCAGCTCTTTCTTTCTGCCGACAAACATATCACTTTGCCTCGATGCGTCCCTGAGCCTTCAGAAGCTCGGCACAGAGCACCGCTCCGCCTGCCGCACCGCGCAGGGTATTGTGGGAAAGACCCACGAACTTCCAGTCGTAGACCGTATCTTCCCTGAGGCGTCCCACGGAGATGCCCATGCCGCCCTCGTAATCCACATCCAGCGCTACCTGGGGACGGTTGTCCTCCTCCAGATACTGGATGAACTGCTTGGGTGCACTGGGCAGAGCCAGACGCTGGGGCTCACCGGAGAACTTCACCAGCTTCTCGATCAGGGCAGCCTTCTCCGCCTTCTTGCGGAACTTTACAAAGACCGCTGCCGTATGGCCGTTCAGCACCGGTACACGGATGCACTGGCAGGTGATGATGGGGCTTTCCGCCGGAACGATCACGCCGTCTTTGATGGAACCCCAGATGCGCAGAGGCTCCTTTTCGCTCTTCTCTTCTTCCCCGCCGATATAGGGGATGATATTGCCTTCCATCTCGGGCCAGTCCTTAAAGGTCTTGCCTGCACCGGAGATAGCCTGATAGGTGGTGGCCACCACCTCATAGGGCTCATATTCCATCCAGGCCGTAAGCACGGGAGCATAGCTCTGGATCGAGCAGTTGGGCTTTACGGCGATAAAGCCCCGGGTCGTTCCCAGACGCTTTTTCTGGAAATCGATGACCTCCATATGCTGCGGGTTGATCTCGGGCACCACCATGGGCACGTCGGGCGTCCAGCGATGGGCGCTGTTATTGGATACCACGGGGGTCTCCGTCTTGGCATATTCTTCCTCGATGGCCCGGATCTCGTCCTTGGTCATATCTACAGCGGAAAGAACAAAATCCACTTCCGCGGCCACCTTTTCCACTTCATTCACATTCAGTACGGTAAGCTTCTTTACCCCTTCCGGCATGGGGGTATCCATCTTCCAGCGGTCTCCCACTGCCTCCTCATAGGTCTTGCCCGCACTGCGGGGGCTGGCCGCAACCGTGGTCACCTCAAACCAGGGATGATCCTTCAGGATGGTGATGAAACGCTGCCCCACCATACCTGTTGCACCCAGAACACCGACTCGTAACTTACTCATATCTTCATCCTCCCTTCAAAAAATTAAATTAAAGTTTATCACTATCCGTTTCTTTTTTCAAGTGTTGTATAAAAAAGACAGGGGGGCCTCCCCTGTCTTTCGGATCTGCTTATTTTTCCTCAGCCCTTCAGGTATTTCCTGTATTCCGCCAGTACCCCACGCATGGCCGAGATCCCGGGAGCTCCGGTGGTAAGCCGCCGCTCCACGCAGGTCTTTAAGGAAACCGCATCATAGATGTCGGCCTCAAAAACATCCGAGATCTCCTTCAGTTCCTCCAGGCTCAGTTCCTCAATGGATTTGTCCTTTTCTATGCACTTAAGCACCAGCTGTCCGATGATGCCGTGGGCATCCCGGAAGGGTACACCGTGCTTCACCAGATAGTCTGCCGCATCCGTGGCGTTGGTAAAGCCCCGCATGGCGCTCTTTGCCATCACATCCTTGCGGAACTTCATGGAATCCACCATCTGCATGAACATGACCAGGCATTCCTTCACCGTATCGATGGCATCGAAGGCCCCTTCCTTATCCTCCTGCATATCCTTATTATATGCCAGAGGCAGTCCCTTCATGGTGGTGAGCATGGCCATCAGATGCCCGTATACCCGGCCGGTCTTGCCACGCACCAGCTCCGCGATATCGGGGTTCTTCTTCTGGGGCATGATGGAGGAGCCGGTGGAAAAGGCGTCATCGATCTCCACAAAGCCGTATTCGTTGGAATTCCACAGGATCACCTCCTCGGAAAAACGTGACAGGTGCATCATTATGGTGGAAAGGGCGCTTAAGAGTTCGATCACGTAATCCCGGTCCGAAACACTGTCCATGGAATTTAAGGTAGGTCCTTCAAAGCCCAGCATGGATGCGGTATAGCCCCGGTCCAGGGGATAGGTGGTACCGGCCAGCGCTCCGGCTCCCAGCGGGCAGTAGTTCAGACGTTCATAGATATCCGACAGGCGGGAACGGTCCCGGCGCAGCATCTCAAAATAGGCTCCCATATGGTGAGCCAGGGTCACGGGCTGGGCTTTCTGCAGATGGGTAAAGCCGGGCATATAGGTCTCCAGATTTTCTTCCATGACCCGCAGGAGTATCACCTGGAAGGCCTTCAGCTCCTCATCGATATTGATGATCTCACTGCGGACATACATCTTCATGTCCAGAGCCACCTGGTCGTTGCGGCTGCGGCCGGTATGGAGCTTCTTGCCCGCATCCCCGATCATGCCGGTGAGGGTGGCCTCCACAAAGCTGTGGATATCCTCATATTCCTCGCTGATGGTGAGGCTGCCCTCCTCCAGACGTTTGCGTATGGTCGAGAGCCCCTTCACGATCTCATCCTTTTCCTCCAGGGTGAGTATCCCCTGCTTCTCCAGCATGATGGCATGGGCGATGCTGCCCTCGATATCCTGCTGGTACAGGCGCTTGTCATAGGAAATGGATGCATTGAAAAGATATACATCCTTATCCGTTTCCTTGGTGAACCTTCCTCCCCATAATTGTGCCATTTCTATCCTCCTTATAATTCCTCGAGTCTCAATGATATGATGCCCCCGGATTGCTTCGCATCTCCGATGCTCCCGCAATCCTGCAAACATTCGCAATCCGCAGGAATGCTTGCTACACAAGCATTCCGCTACTTGCTCATGTTCGGGCGGGTCACAAACTCAGAAAGCGGTTCATGCAAGCATGACCACTTTCTGAGCTTATGACCCTGGCATCATCAGTATCTCCATTCCCGCATTCAGCCCGTCCACCGTCAGGGGCAGCATGGGGAAGATCTCGCCGATGGCCGTCTCCGCCTCCCGCCAGGGGGCAGCGGTGGGACTCATCTTTGGATTCATCCATACAACACGTTTATATTTCCGCCGCATGCGCATGAGCCACTCATATCCCGAGTAACCGCCGTTGGGTCCGCGGTAGTTTCCGTCCTTGGCGTAAAGCTCCTCCGGCGCCATTGCCGCATCACCCACGATGATCACCTTAAAATCCTTGTCCAGATTACGGAACATCCACTCCGTCTCGATCCAGTCCCCGTTCTCGCAGCCCGGGGTGTTGTATACATGGGAGTAGATGCAGTTATGGAAGTAATAGGTCTTCACTTCCTTATAATGATTGGATTTATGCACCGACTGAAAAAGCTCGTTCAGCAGGTCGCAGTACGGGATCATGGTGCCGCCGGAATCCATGAGCAAAAGGAGTTTCACGGAATTCTTCCGGGGTTTGTCCATCACGATCTGCAGACAGCCTCCGTTGTTGCAGGTCTTATCGATGGTGGAATCGATATCCAGCTCCGTCTTGGGTATATCCAGCTTGGTGGAAAACTGCCGGAGTTTACGCAGGGCTGCCATGAACTGCCGCCCCGTGAGCACACGGTCATCCCGGAAATCCCGGTACTTTCTGGCTCCCACCACCTGAAAGGCACTCTGGTAACCGGTGGCCCCGCCCACCCGGATGCCGCCGATATTCCCTCCGGTATTACCAAAGCTGGTCTTTCCCATGGTACCGATCCAGTAGGCTCCGCCGTTATGCTCGGAATCCTGATCCTTTAAGCGCTGTTTGAACTTCTTCTCCACATCATCCTTATCCAGTTCAAAGCTCTCCACGGAATTCAGATAATCCTTATCTTCTTCATGCAGCAGCTCATTCATCTCCGGCTTATCCAGCCAGCGCAGCATCTGCTGCGTGATCTCGGTCTCACGCTGCACGGACTTAAAGCACTCTTCAAAGGCCTGATCGTATTTATCGAAATCCGTTTCGGAATGCACAAGGATCGAGCGGGCAACATAGTAAAAGCGCGTGAGAGAGCTCTCGCAGAGCCCTGCATCCAGGGCCTGCTGCAGGGTCAGCCACTCACTCAGCGAAACGTTCAGTCCGTATTTTTTCAGGCTGTTGAAAAAACTCTGGAACAAAACACCCTCTCCTTATACGTAATGCTTTACGGTCTCCAGATCCTCGTCCTTCTTTACGATGACCCCCAGGAAAGGAAGTTTTTCCTTCAGGGTCTCCGTAGGGATCCCGTTCATCTGCAGGGCGTTCACCCAGTCGATGAGTTCCGAAGTGGACGGCTTTTTGCGTACATCCCGGATGCTGCGGATCCAGTAGAATACCTCCATGGCATTCTTTAGGAGATTCTCCTCGATATCGGGATAATGGACCTTCACGATCTCTTCCATCAGGGCCGCATCCGGGAATTCGATATAATGGAAGATGCAGCGGCGCAGGAAGGCATCCGGCAGCTCCTTCTCCGCATTGGAGGTGATGATCACGATGGGACGCTGCTTCGCTTTTACCGTGCGCTTTGTTTCATGGATATAAAACTCCATCTGGTCCAGCTCCCAGAGCAGGTCGTTGGGGAATTCCAGGTCCGCCTTGTCGATCTCATCGATCAGAAGCACCACCTGCTCGTCGCTCTCAAAAGCTTCTCCCAGCTTGCCCAGCTTGATATAGCGGGCGATATCATCCACGCCCTCTTCCCCGAACTGACCGTCGTAAAGCCGCTGTATCGTGTCGTACATATACAGGCCGTCCTGGGCCTTGGTGGTGGATTTGATATTCCAGATGATCAGCTTTTTCCCCAGGGACTTTGCCACCGCTTCCGCCAGCATGGTCTTGCCGGTTCCCGGCTCTCCCTTGATGAGCAGGGGTTTCTTTAGGGCTATAGCCACATTCACGCTGTCCATCAGCGCCTCACTGGCCACATATTCTCCCGTAGACTTGAAATTCTCCGACATTTTTATCTCCTTTCTTTAAACAACTCAGACTTTTATCTTCGCGCAAAGCTTATCACAGGGCTTTTCCACCAGGATGTGAAAAAGCCAGGCCGAAAACAGGATCAGCAGCGCCATGATCGGATAAAGGATCAGTGCGGCATAGCCCCAGCTCCCCGTCTTCGGATAAAGGATCTCCTTATTCAGATAATAGCCCAGATACTCCAGCCAGGGAAGATGCAAAAGGAAGATCCCCATGCAGCAGCTCCCCAGGAACTGCATCGGCTTTGTTGAAAGAGGTGAAGGCAGCTTCTCTTCGTTCCAGATCATCAGCCCTCCCATGACCATGAAAGCTCCGAGGGCATGCAGGAAAGCTGCCGTATTCAGGATACCCAGAAATCTCCAGATCGGCCCGATCGTGATAAAGATCTCATAAATGTTATGGGGAGTAACATAGGAAGGATAGCCCCCGAGAAAGAGCCCCAACAGGATCAGCAGCACGGATACCGCGATCTTCCCGCCCCGCCGTTCCATAAACTTAAATCTATCCTTTAACCACAGCAGACGACCGTTGGCGCAGATATCCGCCAGCAGTACGCCCAAAAGCACAGGAAGATAATTCCAGTCCACGCTGCCCACCGGGATGATCAGTAAAAGCAGCAGTGCCGACATAAAGCGGAAGTTTTTCCTGGCAAGCATGGAAAGGAGCACCGCAAAGATCACGGCAAAGAAGAGATAATGTATGGTCCAGAGCGGCCCCAGGATCGTATCGTCCTGGGCAAAGAACTGGAAAAAGAGCGTATGCCGTATGTAATCGGCAAGACCGTAATTCAGCTCTTTCCCGCTGTAATTCAGGTCAAAATGCATCAACAGCCTAAGGATACAATAATTCCCCATGGAAAATACAAAGATCGGCAGCGCCAGGCGCGGATAACGCCGGAGCAGCGTAGTTGATGCCTTGCTCCGAAAATCCTCTTCCTTCGTCTGCATCAGTCTGTAGGCCGGCAGGAAGGCACTGATCAGGATAAAGAGATGCACCCAGAAATTCCCGTTGATCACCACACTGAAAGGAGAAAAGGAAAGATAGTAATCCAGAGCGCCGGAAAGCTTAGGCATCGCATCCTCTCCGTAATAACTGGAAGGGAAAAGCCCCAGCATAAAATGATGGGTGAAGACACCCATGCATGCCAGTCCCTTTAAGCCGTCCAGCCATTTAAGCCGCTTACTCTCCAAGTCCCTCTCCTTCAGAACATTATCCATATAATTTTATCCCGATGAAGGGTGTTTTGTCAATCCGCAGGCCGATGAACGCTTACCTGGGATGCTCCTCGCTCCAGGCCATCCAGGGAAGCATATAGACATCATAAATACCCACGGCCCCTGCATAGGCATAGCCGTAGTCGGCACAGTTGCCCGTAGTCTGCGTGACTTCCCGGTTTAAGATGAAGCAGTCGATCACATGCTCCTCCGCGATGGCGCAGAGCTCCTCCATGGATACGGGCTGGGGCCCGTTGATGGCCATGAGCAGGTCGTGACCGTTCCCCCAGCGGGAGATCAGGGATTCCCGACCGTAGGCGCTTATGATGGCCGCACTGTACTGGTGATTGTATTCCAGCAGCTCCCCGGGGAAAGCCGTCCGGGGCGGGTACTCATACTCCACCACACAGCGCTGGTCCAGAAGGTAATCCGTCAATTCGATCATGGCTCCCGGGATATGATAGGCGTTTTCGGCACGGCTGTAGAGCATACGATGACCGAAGGGGATCTTGTGTATAAAGACAAGCACCAGGGAGGCACAGGAAAGCCCTATCCGCAGGCGCTTCCCCTTCATCCCGTGAAAGGCATGAAGAGCGGCATAGCAGACCACCGCCCCGTAGGGGATGAGCCAGAGCTGGCGGTAATAGGTCTCCTCGTCCAGGAAGAAATGAATGGAAACCCAGGCGCTCAGCGGGCAGACAAATACTCCCATCAATACAAGGGGAAGCCACACAAAAAGCAGCCGCTTCTCCTTCTCCTTTTCGGCAAAGAAGAGATAAAACCATGCCGCCAGGAAAAAGACGAAATACAGGGTCTTTCCGTTGTAATCACTTAATCGGTTCAGGATCACCTGCAGGGTTGCCATCTTCTATCTCCTTATCAACAGATAGATAACGCCGCCGGCCAGCAGCGGAAGGACCGCCAGGCAAAGAGGAAATACCCGCTTTATGCAGGGCGTCAGCTTTTTCGTTTCCTTAATACTGTATATCCCCAGGACAAGGACTCCGCAGCCGTAGAGTATCCCCAGCATGAAGATGGCCGCGGTGCTGCAGAGTACTGCAGCAAAGGCCAGAACAAAAAGCCGCAGGGCTGCCTGCTTTTTCTCTTTAAAAAGGTCCAGCAGCCAGGCAAAAGCCAGGGGTACGATCAGGTTGGAAAACAAAGCCTTACCCTGCCAGATCCGCCCGTAGGCAAAGCTCTCCGCCGTAAACAGTGAGACCGTGGATCGGGTATACCAAAGTCCCAGAATCAGCAGGAAATATGGCAGATAGCGGAGCTTATCGGAAAAGAGCCGCTTCCCCAGCAGAGCATAGCCCCCGTACATCAAAGCCAGGAGAAAAGGCGCCAGCATGCTGTGAGCCAGTATGGTGGGATGCACCCCCGAGCAAAGGGAAAGCCAGGCGATCCAGATGGGAAAGGCCCCCAGGGCATGGCGTGCATCCAGAGGCATGGAATAACCCGAATAAGCTTCCTTCTGATACATCACATCCGTGTGGATGCTGATCACCGACTGGGCCACATAATAGGCATCGTCCCCGTCAGGATGCTGAAAGATCACAAAAAAGACCGACTGGATGATGAGAAGGACCGCGATCAGCAGCCAGGGAAGGCGCTGCTTAAGGGTGGCCTTCTCCGCCGGGGCCGCCTTTTTCTTCGGCATCCCGATCATGCGCCATGCTCCGAAGACCGTACACAGTGCCAGCACAATGCCGTATACCAGGCAGAGCTTCCGGAAGGATCCCAGAGCCACGATAAAAGGAACGGCTGTAAGTTCAAAGAGAGCCAGTACAAAGACCAGGCCGCGGATATAGATCTCAAGAAATCCGGGGGACTCTTCTCCCCCCGCCTCCTCTTTACGTAGGAGCAAAGCTCCGCAGCAGAAGGGACTTAGTCCCAAAAGCAAAAGCAGAGTACTTCCTCCCCGCAGGACCGTAAGGGCGCTCATGAGCGTTCTCCTTTCTCCGGCAGGCAGAAGACGCACAACACCAGTGGCGTGAGCACGATATAGGAAAAGCCGTAGCGGAAAAGCTTCGCCGAGGGTATGGCCAGAAAGAGCGTGAGTATGACGCCCAGCGCAGGCATGAGGATAAGCAGCCGCTCCCTGCCGGAACGCTGAAGGATCAGGAGCAGCAGCGCCAGGATCAGTACCCAGAAATAGCTGCCCATACTCCAGAGGAAACCGTAAAGAGGAAGGAAGTTCCCGATGCGGATGAGGGAGGCCCGCAGCTGCACCAGCACGGATCCGTGGATCAGCGGCTGCTGAGTGATCCCCAGATCGTTGGGATAGACTCCTTCGATGGAGGCCACATCATAATCACCTTCCGGATAGAAGATGTTTCCCGCCAGTCCCGTCCAGGCGGAGAGATAATCCAGGGGATGACGCAGTCCCAGCCGTATCCACAAGCCGAGATAGGCCCCTTTATTCTCTTCTATGACCTCGGGATGCCCGGCCCGGATCAGCTCCTTGATATTGTCGGCAAACCAGTTCACATAGAGCTCGGGAATGCGGTCGATCTCCACCACCGCTTCGATCAGCTCTCGATCCTTCTCCGATATCTCATGCCCCCTGGCGATCACACAGGCGATCTGCTGGGTAGGCACATGCAGGGATTCCGCCATATCGGGCTTAACGATGCCAAAGGAATCGTATACCGGCCCACGGATCAGCCCCGCGATCAATACCGCCGGCAGCACATGAAGCAGCGCCGAAAGCAGCTTTTTCCGGTAACAGAAGATAAAACACAGACTCACAAAAAGATAAGCATACCAGCCGTTGGTACGGAACAGGCAGAATAGCACTGCCGTCAGGTTCAGAAGTACGCAGCGCAGCACGGAAGCCACAGTGCCTAGCTCCGCTCCCGCATATACCGTCTCCGCCAGCAGGCAGCAGAAGAGTATGGCTACCGAAGCAAAGACCGTATCCTTCCCCACCAGCAGGGCCTGCACCGGCATGAAAGGAACCAGGGCAAAAAAAGCCAGCACGATGACACTTACGGCAAAACGCAGCTTAAGTACCCTGTCCAGGGTACGGATGAGCAGCGCACAGGAAAAGGCCAGGAAGATGCTCTGAAAAGCCGTGTAGCAGGCAATGCAGAAATTCATATCCCCGCCGAGAAGCTTCCCAAAGTTAAAGCATGCCCCCATGAGCAGGGTATGTGCCACGGGATGATGATTGCTCCAGGGCTTCATGCCCAGGAACTGTTCGATCTGGTTGATGGGATCGGGATCAAAGATCCCCGGATAACTGTAAAGAAACCAGGGCAGCCAGCAGAGTATAAGGATCAGGAAGGAATACAGCAGGATATGCCTGCGGAAAGCCGCGATCCGCCCCTTTCCCTCTTCCCTGCGCCGCAGAAAACTCCGGGCCTTCTCACTGTTCAGCACTTTCACCAGTAATTCCAGCAGGCGGAGCAGCAGGATATACCAGCCGCAGATGAGCACGACAAAAGTAAGGGTGAGAAATACACCGCTCTCAAAGTATTCCATGGTGCGGTCCTGGGCCTTCAGCACGCTGAAGAGCGTATAGATCGCCGCAGTGATACGTATGGGATGCCTGCCCTCTTTGGGAGATACATCCGCCGTAAAGCGGAAAAAGAAAAACAGGAAGAAATACAGAATGATGCTTACGGGGTCACGGAAACTGAAGTTGATGGTCCATACGATGGCCCAGAGCGAGATAAACGCAAGGATCGCGCTCTTAAGATCGCGCTTTTGTTCTGCCGTCATAGCTAAGCCTCTCGGATCGCCGTGAGCATATCCAGTGCCCGGCGGTTCGCTCTCACATCATGCACCCGCACAAAAGAACAGCCGGCCTGGGCAGCCAGTATGGTAGTTACCAGGGTTCCCTCTTCCCTCTGATCCACGGGAAGATCCAGCACATCCCCGATCAGGGATTTCCGGGAAGTACCGAGATACAGCGGACAGCCAAGACCCGAAAGGAGCTTAAGGCGCTTGAGTAATTCCAGTTCTTCCTCATGGCTCTTTCCGAAGCCGATCCCGGGATCCAGCGCGATCTGATCCTCTTCCACTCCCGCTGCCTTCGCTATGGCGATACCGGCGGAAAGCCCTTCCGTGACCCGCTGCACGATATCCGTTCCGGGAATGACCCCGGCGGCTTCCAGCTGTGCAGCGGTTCGCTCCGACGGATCTCTCGAAAGAAAATCGTTATGCATGATCACCACGGGCACCCTGTATTCCGCGATCACTTTTGCCATGCCGCTGTCCTTAAGATCCGGAGTACGCAGACCGTGAACATCATTGATCATATCCGCCCCGGCATCCAGTGCCGCCGCGGCTATCTCAGCCTTATAGGTATCTACGGAAATGGGGATGGTGATACGTTTTTTCAGCTCCAGAAGAGCCGGCAGAAGACGTTCCCGTTCCTCCGGTTCCGGAATGAACCTGGCACCCGGTCTGGTGGACTCGGCCCCTACATCCAGCATATCGGCCCCATCTTCCTCCAGAGCCAAAGCCGCCGCGATCACGCCCTTTTCCAGCGCCTTCCCCCCATCCGAAAAAGAATCGGGTGTAAGGTTTAAGATCCCCGCTATATAGGTTTTTCCATTATTCAGATCAAATACCCTGTTTCCGATCTGCATCAGCTAAACCATCCTGTTCCCTTATGCAGAAAGAGTCTCCCAGACATCGGGAGACTCCCATAAATCATTGATCAAAAAAGCTGAACTCAGTCTTCATCCTCATCGCGCTTATCCTTCGAAGAACGGATAAAGCTGGGGATCACGTACTGCTCCTTCGGCCGTACCGGGAGACGTCCGGTGGCACCGGTTGCGGGAGAGTTGTAGCTGTTGAAGCGGGGGATATTGTTCGTTCCGCTTCCGGGAACTCCGCCCTGACGGTATGCGGGTGCGGGATTCATCTCATCCTGCTGCACGGGAACCTCACCCTGCTGCTGGAAAGCACCGGCAAAGCTGGCTCTTGCAGGATTCTGACGCTGCATACCCTGCTGGTCGGCCTGTATGGGCATGGTACCCTGGGGTACACCCACCTGAGGCTGGGGCTGACGGAGAGGAGCTCCTCCGGGAACACCTACGACCGGTCTTGCGCCCTGACGATAATCCCTGGCGCTGACCATACGACCGCCGCCATGGTTCATGGGCTCATCGATACCCGTGGCGATAAGCACCACCCGGCAGGTATCCTGATCGAGAGCTTCGTCCTCATCATCACAGCCGATGATCAGGTTTACACCGCGGCCCGTAAGGGAAACGATGTATTCGGAGATCTGCTGCTCGTCATACATGGTATAGTTCTGAGCAGTGATATAAAGCAGTACCTGCTTTGCATTGTCGATGTTGGTCTCAAGAAGCTTGTTCTCTACCGCAAGCTTAACAGCATCGATGGCTTTTTCCTCGCCGCTGCCTACGCCCATACCCACATGAGCGATACCGGCATTGCACATGACCTTACGCACATCGGAAAAGTCGATGTTCACAGCCATCACCTTATTGATCAGTTCCGTAATGCTCTGTACGATCTGCTGAAGGATCTCATCCGCCTTCTTGAAGCCGTCCTTCTTTGTCATGCGGCGGTCCGCGATCTCAAGGATCTTATCGTTGGGAACCACCACCAGGGTATCGATATTTGCCCGAAGGTTTTCGATACCGTTTAATGCATTCTGCATACGGAAATCGCCTTCGTAAGTAAAAGGCTTGGTCACCACAGCCACCACCAGGCAGCCCATTTCCTTGGCGATCCTGGCCACCACGGGAGCCGCACCCGTTCCGGTACCGCCGCCCATACCGCAGGTAACGAAGACCATCTCCGCACCCTGCAGGGCTTCACGGATATCGTCCTCACTCTCTTCGGCCGCCTGTCTTCCTATTTCAGGATCCGCACCTGCGCCGAAGCCCTGGGTCGTTTTTTCACCGATCTGCAGAGGGATGGCCGATTTGGTGTTCAGAAGCGCCTGCTTGTCACAGTTGACGGCATAATATTCAACACCGGCGATCCCCTCTTCGATCATCCGGTTTACCGCATTGTTTCCGGCACCGCCCACACCAACGACTTTGATCTTTACGATTGTGCTGGATTCGAGCTCATCTACTTCTATCAATGCCTTTCCCTCCCTAAACTGTTCTTATACATCATATGGTGGACTCGCCGCCATAAAAACTACCACATCATGTAGCCGCTTTAATATAATATTATGATTTTATAAGATTGACAAGCGCTTTTGGCCCAAAAAATGCAGGCCTTTTGCAAGCGTTGACCATCTTAGTCAAATTACTGTTTTTTATCCCTCTGAAAAGTGATGCTGGTACTGTCACTTTCATAGGAGCTAAGATCCAGCGCCCCGCTCTCCCCCTTCAGGGAAGGAAGGATGGCATCCAGCTGCTGTATCTTCTCTTCCAGAAGACGTTCATCCCCCAGCTGCGCACGCACATCTCCGAAATACAGTGTCATCTCTCCCGCCGCGTTAAAATAGATACGGTCCGTTTCGATCTCGTACTTTGCCAGGATCTTGGTCACATCCAGTATGGTCTGGAATACAGCCGGATCCTCCACCGGCAGGGGCTCGTACATGGCCAGATGGTCAAATCTCAGGCCCGTTACCAGGGGCAGTCCCGCCGTGGCCACCTGGGCATTTTCCACTACGATCCCATCCTTATCAAAGTACATATAGCTGTCCAGGTATCGGATATAACCTGCCAGCGCCTTCTCATATACGGTGATGTGCACCGTGTGCTTATCCTCCACGCGCACATCCATGGTCTCCACAAAGGGAACGTTCTTTACGGAGCGCTTGCGGTATTTCAGCGAGAGCATCAGGGTATTATCGCCAAACCATCCGTCCTCCACTATGGAACGTATCTCCGCCGCCGAATAATGCTTGTTCCCTTCCACGTATACCGTGGTAACGGTGTATTCCCGCAAAAGGAACCAGAAGGCCAGCAGCAGGACACATACAACCGAAAGTACGATCACTATGTTCCGCTTGATCCGTATAAGCCGGTCCAGCTCCGTCATGATGCATTCTCGCCGGCAACCTTCAGCACCAGTCCCATCTCGGCCAGAAGGAAGAGCACCGATGAACCTCCGTAGCTTATAAAGGGCAGGCTGACGCCGGTATTCGGGATCGTATTTGTCACCACCAGGATATTAAGCGATACCTGTATGGCAATATGCACCATCACGCCCACGCAGATCAGCATTCCGAAGGAATCCTTGGAGGACAGGCCGATCATCAGGCAGCGGAAGATCAGGATCCCGAAAAGGATGATGATCACGGCTGCTCCCACCAGTCCCAGTTCCTCGCAGACCACGGAATAGATCATATCGTTATGCACCTCGGGAATGGTACCGAGCTTCTGAACGCTCTTTCCTATCCCTTTTCCCGTAAGGCCGCCCGAGCCGATGGCATAGAGAGCCTGCAGGGTCTGATAACCGTTATCCAGCAGGTATGCCCCGGGGTCCTGCCACACCAGGATGCGCTTGAAACGGTAGTTCAGCTTGCTCACATCATCCGCCGTACGTACGATGTTGAGTACGACAGCCGAAGCCAGCACTATGATCCCGGGAAAAGTGATGGCCTGCCAGACCCACTTCTTCGAGGCCACAAAAAGCATCAAAACTCCAATGCCTGCAATGATGATGGCACTGGAAAGGTTACTGGATACCACATAGATCAGGCCCGCTGCCCCCATGGTCACACCAAAGGGCTTCATATATCCTTTCAGATCATTGATATCCTCAGGGTTTTCGGAGATATAGCCGGCCAGATACAATATCAGACACAGCTTTACGATCTCGGCAGGCTGCAGGTTCAGTCCGCCGATCTGCACCCAGCGGGTAGCACCTTTTGCCGAATGCGCCAGCGGGGTAAGGAGCAGCAGTATGGAGGCGGCTCCCGCCACCAGAAGCCCGTAACGCCAGGGCCTTCTGCCCAGTTTCTTCAGAGCTTCATAGGGAAAGAGCAGGATCATGAACACACCGATACTGCCCAGCGCTTCGGCCAGAAGCTGCTTTCTCAGATATCCGGTCTGGTCTCCGTCCGCCGCATTATAAGAACTGGTGGAATAGATCATCAGAAGGCCCAGGATCATCAGGCCCAGGATCACCACCACGAGAGGCATATCCGTTCCGCCCCTCCGTCCGGCTCTCACTCTCGGTTTTACTCTTTTTCTCTCTTCCATCTACATTCCCAGGATCAGAAAAGCGATCAGTGATGCAAGGATCGTGATCACCGTAAAGACCGTCACTATACGTGTTTCCGACCAGCCGCATTTTTCAAAATGATGATGGATCGGTGCCATCTTGAAGATCCGCTTCCCATGGGTAAGCTTAAAGTACGATACCTGCAGCATCACCGAAAGCACCTCGATCACATAGATCACGGCCACGATCAGCAGATAAAACTGAAGGTGGAGCATATATGCCGCAGCGGCAACAAAGCCGCCCAGGGCCAGAGCCCCGCAGTCTCCCATGAAGACCTTTGCAGGGTAGGCGTTAAACAAAAGAAAGGCCAGCAGTCCGCCGATCACCGCTGCCGATATCACCGCTACAGGCGTGTTCCCCTCGATCAGCAGGGATGCAGCCAGAAAGAACGCGGCGATCACAGCCGTCACGGACGAGGCCAGTCCGTCCAGTCCGTCGGTAAAATTGGCGCCGGTATCGGTCCCCAGTACCACAAAGAAAAGCAGGGGCAGGCCGAGAAAACCGGGATCCACCATATGATCGGCAAAAGGTACATACATATCCAGCGTTGCGCCTTCGTAACGGATAAGAAGACAGGCAAAGAGCGCCGTCACACCCAGCTGCAGCGAGAACTTCTGCCAGGCCCGAAGCCCCGTGGACTGCTTCCGCACCACCTTGATGTAATCATCCACAAAACCGATGACCCCGAAGCAGATGGTCAGGAAAAGTATGGGGACAAGGCCGTTGTACTTGCGGAAAAAGATCAGCGAGCTGACGCCTATCCCAAGGATAAAGATAATGCCGCCCATGGTGGGGGTTCCACTCTTCTTAAGATGTGTCTCCGGTCCTTCACTGCGTACCGTCTGCCCGATCTTCAGCTGACGGAGCAAAGGGATCAGTATCGGCCCCGCCACGGCCGATACTGCAAAGGATATCAAAAGGGAAAAGATTAAGTCTTTCATCACGGCTCCTTACGCTATTCTCTCGGATCGTCCGACTCGTCGCCCGGATCCGTCAGCACTTCGATCTCTATGGGTTTGCCTTCCGCATCCTGGAAGATGCCGGAATCCCCGTTGATTGGAACACCGGTCTTCGGGTCAAGATATTCACCGTTCACCGGATCGATGGCATAACCGGTGGAGCTGTCGATCAGCACATGCAGTTCTTCCTGCTCTTCCTCCGTATCTACCTCGGTCATCTGTTCGTCACGCTCCGCTTCATTCCCCGATGCGGAATTCTGGGAGAGGGTATCCTTAAGGCCTCTCTCCTCCAGCTCCTTGCGCTCTGCGTCGCTTAAGGGCTCGGTCATGAAGATATGCATATAAGGCAGGATATCCGTAAGGATGTCTCTGCACAGCAGGCAGGCATAACGGGTGCCGTTTTCCTGGGATGCCGCATTGGGACGGTCGATGACCACATAGATGGCGATCTGAGGGTCATACGCCGGAGCAAAGCCCATGAAGGAAACGGTATAGTCCAGCTTACCCTGTCCGGAACGTTCTGCCGTACCGGTCTTACCGCCGATGCGGTAACCTGCGGGTCTTGCACGTACACCGGTACCTTCGTCCACCACGCCGATGCAGTAATCGATCATCAGATCGGACACGCTCTCACTCACTACCTGGCGGAGCAGTACCGGCTCCACGTTTTCCACCACAGCCCCGCTCTCTTCCTTTATCTGCTTCACCACATGGGGCTGATAATAGTATCCGCCGTTCACCAGGCTGCAATAGGCCGAGATGGCCTGTATCATGGTCACGTTAAAGCCCTGACCGAAAGTAGAGGTCATAAGCTCGGTGATCCCCATGGTGCGCTCGTTAAACACCAGGGATGCCGTACGCATTTCTCCGGCCAGGTCCACATTGGTACGAAGGCCGAAGTTAAAGTTCTTCTGATAACGCAGGAAACGTTCCTTCCCAAGGCGCTGGCCGATCAGCATCAGGGCCACGTTGCAGGATTTTTCCACCGCTTCCTTAACGGTGATCTGACCGTCACCGAAACGCTGGTGGCAGCGTATCATGGTGGTATCATCTCCTTCACCGAAGGTCAGATAACCCTTGCAGTCAAAGGAATCCCCATCGTGGAGTGTGCCGGAATCCAGCGCAGCGGCCACCGTAAAGGTCTTGCATACGCTGCCCGGCTCGTAGGACTGGGAGATGCAGAAATTACTCCACAGGGACTGGCTGGCTGCCTCCTCGCTGCCCTGGGCCTCCACCAGGCGGTTAATGAACTCCTCGTCATACATGGAAAGATCGAAGGGCTTATTGGGATCGTAATAGGGATAGGATGCCATGGCCAGGATCTCGCCGTTATGGATATCCATGATGATCACGCCCGTATCATCCGAACCCATCTCGCCCATACGATATTCATTTGCATGCTTCTGGTTGTATTCCAGGATACGCTGCTCGCAGACGCTCTGCATATAGGAATCGATGGTGGTCACCACCGTATCTCCGTTCTCGGCAGGCACCACCGTACGCTCCAGCGCGTTCTCTGCCAGCAGATAACCGTACTCGCGGCCGTTACGCCCCCGCAGCACATCATCATAATACTCTTCCAGGCCGTACTGTCCAATACCGTCAGCGGTGGTAAAACCGATGACATCACAGGCCAGGGAACCTCCCGGATAGGTGCGGCGGTACTGGTCCTCAAACCAGATCGCCTTCTCGTTGGCCTTGGCCAGCTTATCTTCCCGCTCTTTGTTCTCTTCCGTTACCGTTGCATTGAAATTCTCGATATAGGCCTTATAGGCCTCCATCTCGTCATAACTCACGTTCTTCTTCAGGATGTGATAACGGGTATCGGGATTGTCGCTGATATAGATGCGCAGCTCCGAAACGTTCAGGCCGAAACAGGAAGAAAGTGCAGCCAGCGTGGGCTCCATGGAGCGGCCGTTATTATTGTCGTGGGTCATGAGATAGCAATCGAGGATCAGATTATAGACTCGTTCCGAATAAGCCAGCAGCGTACCGTTGCGGTCGGTGATGGCTCCCCGCTGATAGGGGATGATCACAGAATCATATTCCTGCTGGGAGAGTACCTGTTTTTTGTACTGCTCGCCGTTGTCCCTCATGATGCTCCAGGTACGCAGGAGAAGGAGGGCAAAGACCCCGAACATGGCGAAACTCATCAGGGCCATCTTTATGGTGATGGTCTGCTGCAGGGAAAGATCCGCAGGTATCCTCTTCTTTTTTCTCTTCTTTTCCTCAGCCAAAAAACTATCCCGTCTGTCTATTCTTCCGAAGGTACATCCGTGTACTGCTTCACATAATCATCGATCTGACCGGAGTAGGAGATGATCTGGCCCTCTTCCGCCAGCTTCATACCCAGCTCTTCTTCCGCGATCCGCGCCACCTCGTTCATATCCACCTTACTCACGATGCGCTCATGATACAGGTCGTTGGAACGCTTAAGATCTTCATACTCCGAACGCAGGGCGGAGTAATGCTTTCTCGCCTGCGTCACTTCGGTCTGCAGATGGATGAACTGGAACACCACCACCAGCATGATCGCCGCAGAGGCCACAAAAAGCAGCACCGCCATAGGATCGAAATACACGTTGCGCTGTGCCCTGCGCCGCTCCTCCCGGATGGGATGGATCTCTGCCCCGCTGTAAGCACGGCGCTTTCTTGCTGCGCTTCCGTAGGTGTATTCCGCTTCCGTCATTCTTTTCTCCCCCATTATAAACTCTTACTCTCTTCCGTGCAACGGTTCCGTATTCACGCAGCCGTTAAAGCTCACTTTCTTTTTCAAAGATCCTCAGCTTTGCGCTGTGGGACCGTTCATTCTCTTCAAGTTCATCCTCCGCCGCCGTGATGGCTTTGCGGTTCACACAGCGCCCCAGGGATCTTCTTCCGCATACACACTGCGGAAAATCCGGCGGGCAGATGCAGGGCTTTTCCATGCTCCGGAAGGCTTCCTTCACGATCCGGTCCTCCAGGGAGTGGAAGCTTATGATGCACAGCCTTCCTCCCTCCTTCAAAAGCCCCACCATGGGTCCGATGGAGGATCCCAGGACCTCCAGCTCCCGGTTGCAGGCGATACGCAGCGCCTGAAAGCTCCGTTTGGCCGGGTGCTTGTCCGCCCTCATCCGGGCCGGGACCGCTTCTTTTATGATCTCGCTCAGCTCCCCTGTGGTCTCTATGGGAGCCGAAGCCCTGTGTTTTACAATGTTCCTGGCGATCCCCGCCGCAAAGCGTTCCTCGCCGTATTCCTTAAGGATGCGCTTAAGCTCCTCCTCGCTCTCTTCATTCACTATGTCTCTTGCGCTTCTTCCGCCCTCCCGGTCCATGCGCATGTCCAGAGGCGAATCGTAGCGGTAGGAAAAACCTCTGTCCGCGTTATCCAGCTGGTAGGAACTCACCCCCAGATCCAGGAGTATGCCGTCCACTGCATCAACGCCCCGTTCCTTAAGGATATTCACCGCATTTTCAAAGTTGGAACGGATGAGGCTTACCTTTTCCCCGAAGGGCTTAAGCCTTTCGGCCGCTGCCGCCAGCGCCTCCTCATCCTGATCGAAGCAGTAGAGCCTTCCTTCCTCTCCCAGCTGCTGCGCGATCCCGGAAGAATGGCCGCCGCCGCCTACCGTGCCGTCCACATAGATCCCGTCCGGCTTAAGGTCCAGCCCCTCCATCACTTCCCGGTACAGTACCGGTCTGTGTACAAATTCCATCCTATATCCTGTATCCCATCTCCATCAGCTTATCCGTGATGGTATTGATATCCATGGCTGCGTTCAGTGCGTTGTACTTCTCTTCATCCCAGATCTCCACCCGGCTTCCCACGCCGGCAAAGACCACGTCCTTTGTCAGTCCGGCATATTCCCGCAGATGGGAAGGGATCAGCAGTCTGCCCTGTTTGTCCACTTCTCCGTCGCAGGCTCCGGCCACCATAAAACGGGAGAAATCTCTCGCTTCCCTGGAGGTGAGCCAGGGGATCTCGGCAAGCAGCTTATCAATGTCCTCCCAGCGCTTCGCATCAAGGATCCACAGGCAGCCGTCGGGAGCCCGGGTGATCACATAGCCTTCCCCCAGCTCGTCCCGCAGTTTGGCCGGAATGGTGATCCGCCCTTTGCTGTCTATTGAATGATGATACTCGCCTTTGTACATTTATGATAAGATTTGCCACTTGATGGGTAGATTTGACACTTTTTGCCACTTTTTGCCTACGAATGTCATTTTACCCGCATTTTTCCCAATTTGCAAGCCTTTTTTTGCCTTTTTTGACAAAAAAATAAGGCCCAAAGCCTTATTTTTCAGCGTTTCGCCATATGTTGTGCCGCCTGCCCAACGATCTACTATATCTAGTTCTTTCTGTTCTTCCTCCGGGGCTCCTCTTCTTCCTCCTCCTTCACTTCCACAGCCTTCCGGGGACGTATAAAACGGAAATACACATCCGCCGCCAGAGCAGCCAGAAAGATCAGAAGCCCAAGAGCCTGGGATACCGCTATCCCCGTACCGGGGATCAGCAGCCGATCCGTACGTATACCCTCGATCACGAAACGTATGATACCGTAACCTCCCAGGTACCAGAGACTGCATTCGCCGTCAAACGCCTTCTTTTTACGGATGACCAGGATCAGTACCAGAAGGATCAGATTGCTGAAGCTCTCATACAGGAAAGTAGGGTGCACCTGGATGTAATTGGCCCCCACCGGGATATGACTGCGCAGTTCTTCCGTGATATCCCTGCCCCGCACCGCATCCACCGGCAGACGCATGGCCAGAAGCCCTTCCGAATAGCCTCCGAAGACTTCGCGGTTCGTAAAATTCCCCCAGCGGCCGACGATCTGTCCCACCAGCACGCCGCAGACAGCGGTATCCAGCATGGCAAAGACCGGCCAGCCCTTCTTCTTCACATAGATGAGAAAAGTCGAAAAGCCGGCGATGATGCCTCCGTAGATGGCCAGACCGCCCTGACGGATGTTAAAGATGCTCATCAGATCGTTCTTATAATAATCCCAGGAAAAGATCACATAATAGATACGAGCCCCGATAATGCCCAGGAGTATGGCCCAGATCCCCACCTCGTAGAAACGGTCCGGATCCTGCCCGTCCCGTTTTGCCACCTCTCCGATCAACAGGAACGCCAGCACCACCCCGATGCCGATGATCAGGCCGTACAGGGCGATGGTGATCCCGAAAACGGTAAAGCTCTTCGGAACATGGGAAAGATGGATCCCCAGATTGGGAAAGGAAATGGAATCTCCGCTCATCCACTCCGCCATGACTGCCTCCTTATACGTTGAAGCGGAAGAGGATCACATCCCCGTCCTTCACCACATAATCCTTACCTTCCAGACCGGCCACGCCTTTTTCCTTTGCCGCTGCAAGGGAGCCGAGACTTACCAGATCGTCGTACGCCACCACCTCGGCCCGGATAAAGCCGCGCTCAAAGTCGGAATGGATCTTGCCCGCAGCCTGAGGTGCCTTGGTACCCTTCTTTATGGTCCAGGCCCGGCATTCGTCCTCACCGGCGGTAAGGAAGCTGATGAGCCCCAGCAGGCTGTAGCTGGCCTTGATGAGCTTGTCCAGGCCCGATTCGGAAAGCCCCAGGCCCTCCAGGAATTCCGCCTTTTCATCATCATCCAGCTCTGCGATCTCTTCCTCGATCTGGGCGCAGATCACAAAGACCTCACTGCCCTCCGTCTTCGCATATTCCCGTACGGCTTTTACCTGTGCATTGGAGGCTCCGTCATCCGCCAGGTCGGAATCCGCCACATTGGCGGCATAGATCACGGGCTTGGCCGTGAGTAGATTGTACTCCTTAAACCAGGCTTCCTCGTCCTCACCTTCCACTTCAAAGGTCTTGGCCAGCCTGCCCTCATCCATATGGGCCTTCAGCGCTTCCAGAAGCACCAGCTCCTTGGCTGCCGCCTTGTCGTTCTTCGCACTCTTGGTGGTCTTGGCTATGCGGCGCTCCAGGATCTCGATATCTGAAAAGAGCAGCTCCATATTGATGGTCTCGATATCCCGCAGAGGATCGATGGAACCGTCCACATGCACGATATTGCTGTCCTCAAAGCAGCGCACCACATGTACGATGGCGTCCACCTCACGGATATTGGCCAGGAACTGGTTCCCCAGGCCCTCTCCCTTGCTTGCGCCCTTCACAAGCCCTGCGATATCCACGAATTCGATCACCGCCGGGGTAACCTTTTTCGTATGATACATCTCCCCCAGCTTTTCGATGCGCTTATCCGGCACCGCCACCACACCCACATTGGGGTCGATGGTGCAGAAGGGATAGTTGGCGCTCTCCGCCCCGGCCTTGGTCAGTGAATTAAAAAGGGTCGACTTACCAACGTTCGGCAGACCCACGATTCCTAGTTTCATATCTATCTAAAACCTCCTTTAAAATACAGTGTTTTCAATGTTTTTCAGGAACGTTTCCGGCGTTTTACGCCATTTTTACGCCATTTTTTTCTCCGATTTTACGCCATTTTTGTGTTTACGCCATTTT
>JAFZOW010000122.1 GCA_017552715.1 Lachnospiraceae bacterium | reverse complement strand
CATCTAAACCGATCGGGTGGTCGGTTTGTTAAAGTACCCCTGATTTCAGTGATTCCGGAAATAATCCTGGATAAAACTCATTTTTGAAGAAAAAAGGCTGTCGCCTTGATGATTTTAATCATCTAAAGCGACAGCCCCTTTCCGATCTTTTATTATTCCCAGAGTTTTTCCGGATAAACACCTTCCGCTTTCAGCTTCGCAACAGACTCCATCACGAAAGGCTTATCTTCCTTATAGGTTACGCCGAACCATTTATCCGCAGAGGAAAGCACCTTCACCGAGGCTTTCCCGGCTTCCACCATGCGTCCCACTTCAATGGGGATGAAGCACTCGCTCTTCAGCGGGTTCTTTTCCATCTCTTCTTTAAAGAAACGGTCCAGGCTGCTCTCCAGCTCCCCGAAGATCTGGGGCTGGAAGCCCCACATGTTCATGGAGACCAGCGTATCCAGCTCGATATCGGTCCAGCTTGCCCCGTCATCCTGGGTATAGCGGGCACCGTCAGCCGTCTTTTCGATCTTGGTCAGCTCTTCGATGCGGGTGAGATAGCCCTGCTCGTTCATGCGGCAGCATCCTCTTGCCACGCTCCCGTTCTCGGTCAGGGTATTCTTCAGCTGATAACCCACCATGCAGAAAGGCATACGTCCCTCCTGATCCGCCACGGGAGCGGCCAGGAAATCCACCAGGGTCTTATAGGCGCTCACGCCGTAATAATCATCGGAATTGATAACGGCAAAGGGCTCTTTAACCTTATCCCGGCAGCACCAGATGGCATGGGCGGTACCCCAGGGCTTTACTCTGTCCGCAGGGATGGTGACCCAGTCGGGAATGGCTGTCTGCTCCTGATAAACATATTCCACTTCCGTCTTTTTTGCCACCGCATCGCCGATGCATTCGCGGAAATCCGCTTCATGCTCCTTCTTGATGATGAAGACCACCTTACCGAAGCCGGCACGCAGAGCATCATAGATGGAAAAGTCGATGATCTTATGACCCGCATCATCGATGGGATCGATCTGTTTCAGGCCTCCGTAACGGCTTCCCATTCCGGCGGCCAGAAGTACCAATGTGGGTTTGCTCATGTTGTTGTACCCCCTTTTTTTAGTAGTTCCCTATATTTTATCAGAAATCCCCCTCTACTTCAACCGCATGACTGAGAAGATAATCCTTCCAGATGGGATACAGGGCTCCCGTGGGGTGCACCCCGTCCCAGGTGCTCGCTGCCGGCAGACAGCCGTTCTCATCGTCAAAGGCCTCGTTGATATCCAGGAAGATCAGGTGCAGCTCATCCGCCATGGCACGCAGGGCCACATTCTTTTCATTGATCCCCGCATTACTGAAGGTGGGGTTGGAGGCGGACAGGGCCGCGCTCACATGGGTCACCGCATGTACATAGATCAGGGCATCCGGCTGCATCTCGCGGATCTGTGCGATCACGTTTCTGTAGGTTTCGATCCAGTAATCCGTAGCGGTCCCACATTCATTGATACCGGTCAGCAGATAGATCTTGCCGTAAGGTCTCTGCATCAGCCCCTGCCGCACACTGGCCACCGTATTGTCGGTTTCCGGTGCCGTATCCAGCATCCAGAAGATGTTCATGGAGGTGCGGGCCAGAAAACGTCCGTTGGTGATACCCGAATAGGCCGATACACCCACCATACGGGAATCCCCGATAAAGACGGCATCATCAAAATAGGAATCGTCCACCGTGATGAAAGGAGGGGGCCAGGAGGGCTCTTCCGGCTCCTCCGGGATCTCATTCTCCGAGACCGCCTCGTCTTCGCTCACCGAAGCTTTCAGCTCCTCTTCCTTTATATCTTCTTCAAGCTCCCCGGCCCCGGCACTCATCTTCCCGGCATCATTTCCCGATACCGTGGAAACATCCTGTGATACGCTCTGAACGGGTATCTCTTCCGCTGCTGCCGGCATGGGGGGCATCTTCATGAGCATGGGATCCCCTCCCAGCTTCCGCAGGGCCAGAGCCACATGCCTGCCGTCCCCTCCGGAAGACTGATAGCCCTGTCCTTCCAGCACAAAGCCATAGCCTCCCAGCAGCAGGCTTATGATGATGATCAGAATGAATAAACGGTTCTTCTTCATCAAAACTCCTCAGAATCGGTAATACAGGAAGGGATTATCCATCCCCAGGGCCAGGCAGTACATTGCCGCAAAAAAGATCAGCAGGTATAGCAGGGTCCCCAGGATCCCGTGCATAAACTTTTCCAGAAAATGCTTCACGGCCGGGATGCAGAACAATATAGCCGGCAGGAAGCTTAAGGCATAAGTCTTCCCATAGCGCAGCCAGTCCCCGGCACTTACATTGGATACATAGTCCCGGGGCAGGAAGGGGAATAGCCGGGTAAAGTATAATCCCAGCTTATCCAGTTCGGTTATGGCAAAGACCGTCCAGGACAGGGGGATGAGCAGGAGCATGTAGATCCTGGATGCCACAGCATTTCCCCGCAGGCGCTTTCCCAAAGGGCTTCGCTCCAGCATCAGCAACAGGAAAAACAGCAGGCCCCAGATCAGGAAATTCCAGGCCGCCCCGTGCCAGAGCCCCGTAAAGAGCCAGACCAGGAAGATATTCCGCAGGTTTCCCAGCTTTCCGCAGCGGTTCCCACCCAGGGGAATGTACAGATACTCCTTAAACCAGCGTCCCAGGGTGATATGCCAGCGCCGCCAGAATTCCGTGGCGGAGCGGCTCACGTACGGATCACGGAAATTTTCCGGCAGCTCAAAGCCCAGCATCCTGCCCAGACCGATGGCCATAAGGGAATAACCGTAAAAATCGAAGTAGATCTGGAAGGAATAGGCCCAGGAACCCATCCAGGCCAGAGGTGTGGAAACGCTGTCGTAACCGATACGTATCAGATCCGTCCACAGGGTTCCGATACGGTTGGCGATGAGTACTTTGGCTCCCAGACCCAGGATAAAGGTCTTTACTCCCCGGTCAAACTGCTCGGGGCGGATATGCCGCTCATTCATCTGCTCCCTTACCTCGGGCCAGACCACGATGGGCCCGGCTATGAGCTGGGGAAACATGGTGATATAGGTTCCCATCTTAAGAACATTGCGTTCCGGCGCATATTTCCGGTAATAGACGTCTATCACATAGGAAAGCAGCTGGAAGGTATAAAAACTGATACCCACGGGATTTTCCAAAGAGGGCTCGGGCAGGAGCAGCATGTCCAGATCTCCGGCCTTTCCTATAAAAAAGAGCAGGCGGTTCAGTTCATGCACAAAAAAGTGGGCATACTTAAATAGAAAGAGCAATGAAAGATTAAAGACCAGGGCCAGGGTAAACCAGCGTTTTCTACGCTGCTTTCCCCTCTGGCTCAGATTCCTTTCCCCGGCAATACGGTATACACAGATATAATTGATGGCTATGGAGCCCAGCATGAGGAAAACATAGACCGGCTCTCCGGCGGCATAAAAATACAGACTGCCCGCAAAAAGCACGAAGTTGGCAGCGGTGGTGCTCCATTTCTTTCCCCAGGGTACCAGAAAGTACAGCAGCAGGAAAACCGGCAGGAAGAAATATATAAATTCAAGACTGGAAAATATCATAAAGTCCGCTTCTCTGCTTGACATAGTATTCAATACTATGTTATATTTTTATTAAATAAAACCTACAGGAGAATGTATCACAAAAAGCCATGAAAAACAATAATATTATCCGATTCGGAGCTAATGATATGAGTTACGAGATCATGACGGATTCCTCCAGCAACCTGACAAAAGACCTGCTGGAGCGCTATCGTGTGCGTATGATCAGCTATATCAGCAGTGTGGACGGCGAGGAATTCCTCTGCTATTCTCCCGAACGGGAGGATGCGGAAGCCGGCAGGCATTTCTACGAAGCCATGCGCAAGGGCTCGGATGTCCGGACCACACTGATCAACATGAGCCGCTTTACCGAAGCTTTTGAAGAGATCCTGGCTGCAGGAAGGGATATCCTTTTCGTATGCATGTCCGGCGGCCTCACCGGCACGGTGCAGGCTGCACACATCGCCGCGGAGGATCTGATGGAGCAGTACCCCGAGCGTAAGATCATCTGCATCGATTCCCTTTCCGCCTCCCTTGGCGAAGGTCTGCTGGTGCTGCGTCTTTCCCGTCTGCGGGCTGCAGGTGCCACTCTGGAAGAAGCAGCTGCCTGGTACGAGAAGCACAAGCTCCGCATGAACCACATCTTTACCGTGGGGGATTTGAAATATCTGAAGAAGGGCGGACGCATCTCCGCTGCCGAAGCAGTGATCGGCAATCTTCTTTCCATCAAACCCATATTGAAAGCCGATGACGAAGGAAAGATCGTGATCCATGACAAGGTCCGCAGCCGTAAGCGCGCTCTGGACTATCTGGTGGAGATGACGAAGCAGCGCATCGTGAACCCTGCCTCCCAGATCATCGGCATAGCCCACTGCGACGCCCCTATGGAGGCGGATTACATCGCCGGCCGTTTCCGCCACGAGCTTAACGCCCAGGATGTGATCGTCCGTTACTACGACCTTTGCACCGGTTCCCATGTGGGACCCGGTACCATAGCCATCTTCTTCCTTGGGGAGAACCGCATGGGTCCTCCTCCGGCTGTGATCGGAAAAGCAATCTGAAACAAGAAAAAAGCTGCCTTTCACGGCAGCCTTTTTCTTTTATTTCAATCCCCTCAAAACTTTTTCTTACTCCC
This sequence comes from Lachnospiraceae bacterium, assembly GCA_017552715.1. Lineage (GTDB taxonomy): Bacteria > Bacillota > Clostridia > Lachnospirales > Lachnospiraceae > NK4A136. The sequence goes on along the minus strand of JAFZOW010000122.1, from coordinate 3,395 downwards.
TCATGCGCTCCGCCACCAGTGCGTTCGCCTTTACGATGTGCTTCAGTACCTCGCGGATCATCTCCTGTCTGCGGGGCAGATGTCTGCAGCACAGCATTGCCTCACTCAGCTCCTCCGGTACATCATAGAGCTCCAGGAAATCTCTCAGCTCACGCCAGTCCGGATTATCGCTCTGTGCAGCAAAGAATTCGGTGATCTCCAGCGCTTCCTTATTGGAGAAACCTTCCTCCATGAGCAGTTCGTACACATCCTCGACTACCAGCAGAGGGTAACGTCTGAACCACTCTTCCCGGTATACCTCACCCCGCAGATCGTATTCCGCATGGAGCATGGTCACCGCATCACACATCTGCCAGAAGTTCCTGGGTCTCAGCTCTTCCATAAGCTCGCGACCCCGCTCACTGTCCTGCACCTCCAGCAGATCCTCCCAGGAAAGCCTGCGGAAATCCCTGGGGTCTACTCCTTCTTCCGTTAAAAGCTGATTGATCCAGGTAGAATTGATACAAAGGGCACAATAGCCGTTCTGGAATCCCAGATCATGGAGTACGAAACGATATCCTCTGTTTCTCACGAAATCTCCCATCCTCATATGACGCAACAATATCTTGTGGGCATACCACGACCGCACCCACGTTTTCCATTATACACACTTTTTCAAAAAATGGTAGTCTTTTTTTCTATATTTTGTGTTTATTTTTTCAAAAAAACACATTCTCTAGTTTTGCCGATAAAATAAGGGCTGCAAGCCATCCACCCGGCTGCAGCCCCTGTAAATACTATATTTTGTGGCTATGGATTTATGTCAACTTACGCCCCGTAGCCCTCCGGATTGTTCTTCTGCCAGTTCCAGCTGTGGGCACACATCTCGCGAATCCCGTATTCCGCCTTCCAGCCCATCTCACGCTCCGCCTTCGAAGGGTCACAGTAGTTCTCCGCGATATCTCCGGGCCGGCGGGCCTGGATCTCATAAGGGATCTTCACTCCCGATGCTTCCTCAAAGTTCTTTACGATATCCAGCACGCTGTAGCCCTTGCCCGTGCCGAGATTGTAGATGGCCAGCCCGCAGCCTGCCTTGATGCGGTCCAGCGCCTTTACATGGCCCTTCGCCAGATCCACCACATGGATATAATCCCGCACGCCGGTACCGTCGGGGGTAGGATAATCATTTCCGAAGACACGCAGGAAGGGCAGCTTCCCTACCGCCACCTGGGTGATGTAGGGCATGATATTCAGAGGGATGCCGCTGGGATCCTCACCGATCTTCCCCGAAGGATGGGCTCCGATGGGGTTGAAATAGCGCAACAGCACGATGTTCCACTCCGGATCCGCTTTCTGGATATCCGTAAAGATGGTCTCCTGCATGGCCTTGGTGGAGCCGTAAGGATTTGTACACTTCTTCACCGGATCTTCTTCGGTCACCGGCACATGGTCCGGATCCCCGTACACCGTGGAAGAAGAGGAAAAGATCATGTTCTTTACGCCGTGTTTACGCATCACATCCACCAGGATGAGGGTGCCGCTGATATTGTTCTCGTAATACTCCCAGGGCTTTTCCGTGGATTCCCCCACAGCCTTCAGGCCCGCAAAATGGATGCAGCTGTCGATGCTCTCTTCCGAGAAGATCTTCTCCAGCCCCTCGCGGTCACGGATGTCCGTTTTATAGAACTTTACGGGCTTTCCGGTGATCTCCTCCACGCGCTTTAAGCTTTTCTCCGTGGAATTGGAAAGGTTGTCGATCACGACCACCTCGTAGCCTGCATTCTGCAGCTCCACCACCGTGTGACTCCCGATAAAGCCGCTGCCTCCCGTTACCAGAATTGCCATGACTTGCTCCTCCTTTTACATCTGATGCTTAACGATCTGATATTCATCTCCGGCCCGGAAGAAAGGGCATTGCCGTTCCTTTCCGGCGATCATACGGTACATATCGTCCTCGTCTATGCCGTCTTCCTTTACACAGGAATACTCATCCAGTTCCTCATCATATTCAAAATACATGCACTGTTCACAGGCCTGCATATCCGCCTCCTACAGGGCCATAACGATCCCGCCGGGATTCTCGTAAATGGTGCTCAGGCCGCCCGCATTCAGGATCTTGATATCCTCAAAGCCGAATCGTTCCTTCAGGATGCGGGCCACCCTTGTGCACAGTTCTTTGCTGTCACACTGGGTGATGCGCACCTTCCGGTTCTTATCCAGCCCCATCTTCTCGATATGCTGCAGCATCTTGTTCACGGCCCGGTGCATGCCTATGCCCTGATCGATCTGCCTGACCTCGCCTTCATCCCCTACCAGTACGGGCTTGATGTTCATGGTGGTGGCTACCAGGGCCTTCACGCCTCTCAGACGTCCGTTCTTTTTAAAGGTTTCCAGATCATCCAGCACAAAGATGGTACGCATATCATCCCGGAAGGCCTCCACCTTCTCTACCACCTTTTCAAAGGAAAGCCCCTGCTCCAGAGCCTCCGTGATCTTATCAAAGATCAGATGCTGGCCCGCCGCGGCGCTCAGGGAATCAAAGACATGGATCCTGGCATTCTCGAATTCCTCCAGGAACATCTCCTTCGCCACCATCGCACTGTTGTATACTCCGCTCAGCTTTGAGGAGAGCGTAACGACAAAATTATCCTTTTCCGCATCAAAGGCCCGGAAAAAGGCATCCGGCGAAGGGCAGGCCGACTTCGGATAGCCCTCGTCGTTCTTCATCAGGCTGATCCACTCCTCCTGCGTCCTCTGTCCGTCATCCTGGTATTCCACCCCGCCGATGATAACGGACATGGGCACGCTCACGATGTCGTGCTTCATCCGGTCCGTCTTTGTAAAGTCACAGCAGCTGTCTCCGATGATCCTGTAAGCCATAGAATCCTTTCCTTTCTTAAATCGCGCTTACCCTGTCTTATGTCATGGATCCGCACAAGCGTAACGCGGATCCTCCATCCGGTCTTATTCCGTTTTTCCCTTGTTGTACATGAACAGCACATCACCCGCCTGGAGCTTAAGATCTCCCCTGGGCACCATCTCCTTACCGTTCCGGCGGACCATCACGATAAAGCTCTTTCTGGAGATGTCCAGATCCCGTATCTTCTGTCCCTTCCATTTATGCTGTTCCTTCAGCTCCAGCTCCGTAAGGGACAGATCCATGCCTTTCAGGATCTTCTCCGCCCCCAGAAGCACTTTATCCCCCTCCTTCAGGACCAGATCCCCCCGGGGGATCAAGGTCTCGCCGCTCCGGAGCACCACAGCCACGATCACGCTCCTGGGAAGCTTCAGTTCGGATATCCGCAGACCTATCCACTCATCCCCGGCTCTCAGCGGCACACGGATGAAGCGCAGCTGCTTCTCCGCTCCTTCTTCGGCCTGGGCCTTCATCATCTGATACTGCTCCACAAAGCCTG
>JAFZOW010000121.1 GCA_017552715.1 Lachnospiraceae bacterium | reverse complement strand
GCAATTTTCGGCTTTTTTGCCGTTTCCGCTGTCAAAAAGCCTGAGCGAGATGGGTAAAGACAGCGATTTTTGAGATTTTTCCTGTTTCCGCTGTCAAAAAGCCTGAGCGAGCCGGGTAAAGACAGCGATTATCGAGATTTTTCCTGTTTCCGCTGTCGAAAAGCTCGAGCGGGCCTGGTAAAGACAGCGATTTTCGGCATTTTAGCCGTTTCCGCGGTCAAAAAGCCTGAGTGAGCCGGATAAAGACAGCGATTTTCGAAATTATTCCTGTTTCCGCTGCCCGAACACAAAATTGTATCCCGGATTAAAGTAATGGATGGAAAGAAGTGAGTTATGGGTGTATAATACATTGCGAATGTGCGCAGGAAGAGGAGTGTCAAAGATGCCGGACGGGAGGGGAACGTCAGGCGTTCTCTGAATTGGGCGCACGCCGGAGGAGCAGAAAATGGATATCCTGACGATCAACTGCCCCAACTGCGGGGGAGTGGTACAGCGGAGAAGGGACGAATACTTTGTGCGCTGCCCCTATTGCGGGAGCGAGGTGGCCTTCGACGAGATAAAGGAAGAGGCACAGCTGGAAGGCTATCGTGCACATATAAACTATCTGGAGCAGAACGAGAATGCCGACCGCACGAGCCGGGAAGCGATGGTGCGATGGATGCGGGCACGGAATATCGTACTGGCAGCCATGACCCTCCTGTATCTCATCGGCTTTTGCGTCGTCGGCTATGACAGTGAAATGGATAGGGATGGGGAGATGTGGATCGGGGTACCCATGATGCTGATCTCCCTGGGTATGTACTTTTTCGGGGTTCCGACGCTGGCTGCGGCTTATCCGGCGTATGATGCTCTTTCAAAAAAGACGGATAAAGCCGGGAAGGTAAAGATGTGGATCAAGCTGGGACTTACCGGGCTGGGACTATTTTGTGTGGCATCCATTCTTGCCTATATCATTATCAGGAAGATCCTGAAGGTATAGAAAGCCGGCTGATCCCAACAGGGAGAGGATCGTGATCTCGAAAAACTGAAACTGCGGCAATAGGTTGTGGCATCGAGGTGTAGTGTTATGGAAATGACCGTGGAGTTGTTTGACAGTATCATAAATACCTCCCAGGACTGCGTGTTCTGGAAGGATAAGGAGCGACGCTTCCTGGGGGTGAATCAGGCCTTTCTGGATTATTACGGCTTTGAATCGGCGGAGGTGCTCATCGGAAAGACCGATGAGGATATGGGCTGGCACTCCGATCCGGAACCTTTTATGCAGGATGAGCTGCGTGTGCTTGCCGGAAGGAGTACCTATAAGGTGCAGGGCAAATGCATGATCCGGGGAGAAGAGAGGGATATCATCGCATCCAAGCGCCCGCTGTATGAAGACGGAAAGATCGTGGGTCTTGTGGGCAGCTTTGTGGATGTTACGGATGTGATACGCCGCAGGAACGGTCTGGATAACATGCAGGTTGTCTACAATATCGAAAAGCTCCGGAAGTTCCCATTCTTCGACCGCATCATTGATGAGATCGGCCTGGACGAGATACTGGATCCGCTGACGGGGGTCCTGAGCCGTGCCTATTCCATGAAATTCGTGCGTTCTCTTATAGCGGATAAAACACCCTTCAGTTATACGATGCTGGATCTGGATAATTTCAAATACATCAACGACAGCTTCGGTCACAGTGCGGGGGACAGAGTCCTGGCAGCAGTGGCAAAAGGCCTGGCGGACTTTGCGGACGGTTTCGGCATAGTCGGGTGCTTCGGCGGGGATGAGCTTCTGCTGATCGATATGAAGAATACAAAAGTGGAGGAAAAAGAAAAGTTCTTTAGGGAACTCTATACCGCCTCTGCGGCACTGCGGATCGAGATGGAATTTGCCGAAGGAAGTGCGCTGATCACCGGGACAGCGGGCTGTGCAACCTATCCCTCCGATGCGGACGAGTTCGATGAGCTTTTTGCTCTGGTGGATAAGATGCTTTATCTGGGAAAGAGCAAAGGGAGAAACTGCTATACCGTTTATGATAAGGACAGGCATAAGGATATCGAGATCGGCAAGATCGCCGTAAATGGTGTTTATACGGATATGTGCGGGATACGGCACGAGATCGAAAAGGCAGAGGGTTTTGAGAACAAGCTGAAAGCCGTGATGCCGCAGCTGGCGGAGATCCTTAAGATACGGGATCTGTATTATGTCAGGGAAGACGGCAGGATGAAGTCGGTGACGGAGCCTTCCTGGGATGGAGATGCTTCCGATATCGCGCAGCTTATGAAGGAAGATGTTTTCTCGGAGGGGGGGCTGGATCCCGTGGAGAAGGATGCGCCGGCTTTTTTCAATACGCTGAAGAGCAGATGTCTGGGATCGGCCCTGATCGTACGGATACGGCACGGGAAGACGGTCAGTGGCTACCTGGTATGTGCCGTGGAACGGAAGCACAGGATATGGCAGGAAAACGAGATCGCGATCCTCTATTATCTGGCCGGTCTTCTGGCCTGATCGGAAAGGGAGTCAAGCGATGGGGATCATAAAAGCAGCGGTCGCATCGGCAAGTTCCATGGCGGGGGATCAATGGAAGGAGTATTTTTACTGTTCCTCCATTCCTGATGATATCATAATGCTGAGGGCAGCAAAACAGACATCGGCACATGCTTCCAATGAGGGGAGCGCCGATGTGGTGACGGACGGTTCCGTCATCGCCGTAGCCGACGGAGAAGCGGCCATCGTTGTGAGCAACGGCAAGGCTCTGGCCGTATATACGGAAGCGGGAGAGCATATCTTTAAGAGCGGTGAGACGAGCAGCATCTTCAGCGGCGGAAGCTTAAAGAGCCTGGGGAAAGAGTTCGGGAGACGCTTTGCCTTCGGAGGAGAGGCGCCTGCCGTAAGCCAGCGTGTTTATTATCTCAATACCAAGGAGATGCCCGGAGGAAGCTATGAAGGGACAGAGATCCCCTTCCGCATCCTGGATGAGGATAAGAGCATTGACATCGACTGCACATTGACGGTTTCGGGGAGCTATACTTTCCGTGTGGCGGATCCCGTAAAAATCTATAAACAGGTGATAGGGAATATAGAACGGGTGTACAGAAGCTCCTATCTGCTGGGGGTCATGAAGACCGAGGTGCAGAGCATCATACTTTCGTCTTTTGATACCATCGCGGGGGAAGGCATGCGAGCCTCTCAGATCGGGGAGAAGCTTCCGCAGATCGAGGAACGTATCCTGGAACTGACGAAGGATAAGCTATTCGAGACCCGGGGGATCGAGCTGGTCTCGCTGGCAGTTACCGCATTACGGATCAGGGAAAAGGATTCCGGGATCGTACGGGAGTTCCAGAAGACCGCAGTACTGCGGGATCCGGACATGGCAGCAGCGGCGCTGGCTACCGCACAGCAGCAGGCACTGACGGCTGCGGCGTCAAACAGCGGAGGCGCTGTCGTGGGAGTGGCGGGGGTCGCTGCCCTGCAGGCTCCGGTACCGCAGGAAGACACCCCGGTACAGGAAACGGCGAAATTCTGTACCGAATGCGGTGCAAAACTCATGGGCGGGAAATTTTGCCCCGAATGCGGGCATTCGCTGGGATGAGGAGGTATATATGAAAAAACAATTGCTGGGAGTGCTGCTTTCCGCAGTGCTGCTTTTCGGGCAGGTACAGGGGCTTTATGCGGCGGATGCCGCGGAAGCGGACGGAAGCGAAGTGATCGCAGCGGAAGAGGAAACGCAAGAACAGGAGCTGCCTGATGCTGCCGATCCCGAGCCTGCGGAGGAGGCTGATCCTGCGGATATTGCGGATCCGGGGCCTGCGGAGGAGGAAGTTACGGAGGAGAATGCGGATGCGGCGGTGGCCGGTCTGAGATACGGACTTATCGTGTCCGATCCCGTCACCATCGGGGGGAAGAGTTACAGTTTTTCCGCGGAAGTGGCCTATTACAGCAGGGTTTTATATAGCGGCAAAAAGATCAAGGCCGATACGGATCTGCAGGCAGTACCCGTGAGCACGGATCTGGAAGAACTGGCAAGGGAGCTGACGAATGCGGCGGATGTCAGCGGCCTGATCCAATGGAAATTCAGCGCAAAGAAGAATAAGAAATGCGGCTCGGACGCCTACTTTACGGTGAAGGCCGCAGTGAATAAGTCTGTTGCCAAAAGCATCGGATTAAAAGGCAAGGCCCTTACAAACTTCAAAAAGGCTTTAAAGAAATTCAATAAAGCGGCCGGAGCCGTAAAGATGAGATTCAGTATCTGTACGGATCCTGACAAAGAAGAAGTTCCTGCAATAAAGCCTGTAAAGATCAACTCGAAAAATTTCCCGGATAAGAACTTCAGAAAAGTGATCTCGGGAAGAACGTATGACCGTGACGGAAACCACGTTCTGGATGCCACGGAGATCGGTCTGACCCTGAACATTTATTGCGAAGGGATGAAGATCAAGTCCCTGAAGGGGGTGGAGTATTTCACGGATCTGCAGGGGCTCTGGTGCAAAGACAATAAGATAAAGAGCCTGGACCTCAGCAAGAACAGGGATCTGCGCGGCGTATGGTGCTCGGGAAACCTGTTCACTACCCTGGACTTTTCGGACAATCCGGAACTGGTGTGGGTATATTGCTATGATTGCAAACTGAGATCCCTGAACGTAGCCAATAACCCCAGGATGGCTTTTATAGAATGCAATACCAATCCGCTGACCGTGCTGGATGTGAGTCGAAATCCCGAACTGGAGCATCTGACCTGCGGAACCTGCGAGCTGAAGAGCCTGGATCTGAGCAACAATCCCAGGCTGGCTCATCTGGACGCTTTCTCGAACCATTTTACGGAGCTGGATATAAGCCGGAATCCGAAGATGAAACGGCTGGATATCTGGAATAATCCGGGACTTGGAAGTATCGATATCAGTCATAATCCAGGTCTTCAGTATTATAACTGTGCAGCCAATGGCGTGGAAAGTATCGATGTGAGTCATCATCCGGAGCTGACAAAGCTGATCTGCAGCTATAATGATATCACGGAGCTGGATCTGAGCCGTAATCCAAAGCTGGCCTATCTGGATTGTGCATGCAACGAGATCTCCGTTCTGGATCTGTCGGAGAATCATTATGTACATTTCCTGCAGGCATTTACCAATACCTTCACCGAACTGGATATCGGAAACAATCCCTTCCTCATCAAAACATATAATGAAGGTGTGATGAAAGATGAGTCCGCCGTGTGTAACGGGCATTCCTGGACCATCGATTACGGCGGGGAAACATCCATTGAGAAAAATATTTATTTCCTCTGTTTTGATGATGCAGTAGACCTGCATGCGGAGCCCACATTTGCCTTTCCCGAGTATCCCTATACGGATGATGATGAGCCGATAAGAGACGATCAGATCACCCGGGAGGCGGCTGTACAGTTTTTGTATGAGATGGCGGGCAGCCCGGCTGTAAGCGGCAGCTCCGGCTTTACGGATGTGGAGGCAGGGTCCCGATATGAGGCGGCTCTGATCTGGGGTGAGGAGAACCATATCTGCAGGGGCTATCCCTTTACCTCCTCCGAAAACTTCGGTGTGGGCCGATGCCTGCGGAGGCAGGATCTGGCCTACATGCTGATGCGCTATTCGGAATTCGCGGGTTACAACAGATCCATTGATTTCGGCCGAAGTGATGATTATATCGACTATTTCGATATCGATTATTATGCCTGGGAAGCGGTCTGCTGGTCGGCAACCTGGCAGATCATAAGCGGGAAGGGAGAAGAAGGTGCGCCGAAGGAGGAGCAACGCTTTGATCCTCACGGGAAGGTGACGAAGAACGAGTTTGATGCGGCCATTGACCGCCTTATGGAAGTAAACAGATAGAAGAGAGATCAACGGGAAACGGGGAGAGTACAGTCAATGGTGAAACGAAAGAGTTTGTTGCCTATCTCTTCCGTGCTCCGAATACGGGGACTCTGTCGTTTATGCTGGAGTATTATTCGCGTATCATCGAGCGCTTCATAGATGTACCCAGCGGCGTTGATCTTGAGGATTTCGTGATGCAGTGTATAGCTGCGATCCATCCCCCCACCTATGTGCTTTCACATATGGAAGGACAGATCTCGGAATGTCTCTGCTACCATCTGCTGCGCACGGAGCCGGAGCGTTTCATAGGGTTTCCGGGCTGTGACAGTGTTGAAGACGTGCTTGCAAAAAAAGATGAGATCCTTCATTTTACCTATCATGCAACGCTCTGTCATGATTTCGGCAAGATCAATATCATCGATACGATCTTTGTATACGGAAGGAAGCTTCTGGATATGGAGTTCAACATAATCCGTTCTCACCCGGTCATGGGCGCAGAATTGCTTGCCGCCCATCAGGGCACCAGGACCTATGCGGATGTGGCAAGAGGACATCACAGATGGCACAATGACAAGGGCGGATATCCCGAAGATTTTATTACAGCGAACAGTCCCTATAAGATCATCCTTGATCTGGCACTGTGTGCCGACTGTATGGACGCCGCTACCGATATGGTGGGCCGCAGCTACAACAAGGGTAAAACCCTTCATGACTACATCAACGAGCTTAAGGAGGGTGCGGGGACCAGATATGCAGCCTGGCTTCCGGAACTGCTCGAACGAAAAGAAGTATACGAAGATCTGGAATATATGCTCACACAGGGGCGGGCGGACATTTACAGAAATACCTACAAACTGCTCCGCAGCGTGCAGGAAAAAGCATAGCCTTTGGGGATAGGAAAGATGTGAGGCCCTGAAGATGGAAAAGGTTCGGCTGATATAGGAGAAATGCCTTTGGATCGAAGGCATTTATTTAGGGCTAATGGTTAGCTGGTGCTAATTGCATAAAAGCCGAACTTCGGAAGGACAAAAGGTGGTTTATGGACCGGTTTACTTCCGATTGCGTGATGATCGTTGTCATAGCAGTCATATTGATATTGGCGGTAAAGTATTCGATACCGCATTTTAAAGGTGAGGGATCCTGCTGTGGTGGCGGCAGTAAGATGAAACTGATAAAGCCGGCCAAACTTGATAAAGTGATTGCCGAAAAGACGGTTCTGATAGAAGGCATGGTCTGTGACCACTGCTCCGGCAGGATACATAATGCCCTTAATTCCATTGAAGGTGTAAATGCTAAAGTCATAAGAAGCAAGAAAAAAGCAATAGTTAAGATGGCAAGAAGTATAGATGATTCCGAGATAAAGAGGATCATTACCGATCTGGGTTATGAAGTGGCAGATATCAGCTGAGTGTATGTAAAAGCTGATAAAGAATATTTATGAAACAGTTTATGACCTTGGATGAACAAAAAAAGACTTATAACAGAATGCTATGTATCATACCCGCTATGTTGTTATTCATGGTTGGGGATTATTGTATGGGCATAGAGCCCAAGGACAGCACTACCGTTTCCGGAATGATCTCATCAGGGTGGTTGACGATTGCCGATTGGAGAATAGCATTCATCATCATGAATCTTTTTCAGGATACCGTATATAACAATATAGCGATCGGAAGGCCGTATCCGAAACGTTGGATGCCATCAAGCTTGCCAACAGGAACGGATACACGGCTATATCTTCACACCGTTCGGGTGAAACTGCAGATACTACTATCGCAGATCTGGCAGTGGCACTTAATACTCGTCGGATAAAGACGGGGGCACCTTCACGTTCAGAGCGTGTCGCAAAATATAATCAGTTGCTGCGTATAGAAGAGGAACTTGGGGATGCGGCGGTATACCCCGGTATGAAGGCTTTAATGTTAAAAAGCAGTGATTCACAAAAAGTTCACAGAAATTGTTAGCACTCACTCTTGACGAGTGCTAACAATGGTGCTATACTGACGTCAGTTCGATAGAGAGAGGCGGGAACGGACGGGACACAGGGTTCCGCAGACGGCCCGCAGATGAAGGAGGAATGACTTATGTATGCACCGAGTATTTTTGAAGATCGTTTCATGAACAACTTCCTGGATGACTTTTTCGGTAAGCCCGTAAGCGCACTGAACCGCATGGCCAATCCGATGCGCACGGATATCATGGAGAAGGACGGCAACTACTATATGAGCATCGACATGCCGGGCTATAAGAAAGAGGACCTGAAGGCGGAGCTGAAGGACGGATATCTGACCATCAGTGCCGGCAGCAGGGAAGAGAAGGAAGAAAAGGACGAGACCGGAAAGCTGATCTACCGTGAACGTCATACCGGCGAGTGCCGCAGAAGCTATTTCGTAGGCAAGCACTTAAACGAGAACGACATTAAGGCGAGCTTCGAAAACGGCGTGCTGAAGCTGGAATTCCCTTCCGAGGAGAAGAAGCCGGCCGAGGAACAGAAGAAGGTCATAGCCATACAGTAAGCCCTGTCTGTGCTCTGCAGAAAATGATTGACAGAGAAAACAGAGTATGGTATAAGGAAAAACAACAAAAGTGAATATGCATTAAACCGATGAAGCGGAAGAAAAAGCATTTCAGCACCGGGAGGCAGTTTTCCCAAGCGAGTCCGGGACGGTGTGAGCCGGATGGAGAGCGGGATGCGTGGAGGCAGAACTCCTTATATGGGCCGCCGAGGGCATGGGGAACAGGCAGAAGCGTAAGTATCCATGACGTAAGGCACGCGTCAGTTGCCGGGGATATGATGGTATCCCACAGAGAGTATGGCTGCAGCCGTAAAACAGGGTGGCACCGCGGATAAAATGTATTCGTCCCTGACAGGATTTTTTCCTGTCGGGGTTTTTTATTTGTCATCCTCCGGTGAGCGCCGGAGAACAACACTTTCAAGGGAGGAAAGAGAGATGATCAAAGAAGCCATTGTAAAGATCGTCAACAAAGAGGACCTGAGCTATGATGAAGCCTACACCGTAATGAACGAGATCATGAGCGGGGAGACATCACCTACGCAGAATGCGGCATTCTTAAGCGCCCTTTCCACGAAGAGTGCCCGGGCCGAGACCACCGATGAGATCGCGGGCTGTGCCGCAGCCATGCGGGAGCATGCCATACCCGTGAACACCGGTATGGATATCTTCGAGATCGTGGGTACCGGCGGTGACAATGCCGGAAGCTTTAACATCTCCACTACCTCCGCCCTGGTGGCGGCTGCCGGCGGCATGAAAGTGGCCAAGCACGGAAACCGCGCCGCATCTTCCCTCTGCGGTACGGCGGACTGCCTGGAAGCGCTGGGGGTTAATATCCAGCAGGAGCCGGAAAAGTGCATCGAGCTTTTAAAGGAAGCCGGAATGTGCTTCTTCTTCGCACAGAAGTATCACACTTCCATGAAGTATGTAGGCCCTATCCGCAAGGAGCTGGGCTTCCGCACCGTCTTTAATATCCTGGGGCCTCTGACCAATCCCGGACGGCCTTCGATGCAGCTTTTGGGTGTATATGACGAATACCTTGTGATGCCCCTTACCCAGGTGCTCATCAGCCTCGGGGTGAAGCGGGGAATGGTGGTCTACGGGCAGGATAAACTGGATGAGATCTCCATGAGCGCACCCACCACCGTGAGCGAGATCCGGGACGGCTGGTATAAATCCTATGTGATCAAACCGGAGGATTTCGGCCTGGCACGCTGCACGAAGGAGGAGCTGAAGGGCGGTACCCCTGCGGAGAATGCGGAGATCACCCGGGCGATCCTGAAGGGAGAGAAGGGACCCAAGCGCGATGCGGTGCTGATGAACGCGGGGGCTTCCTTATATATCGGCGGGAAGGCGGAGGATATGGCCGCCGGTATCAAGCTGGCAGCAGAGCTCATTGACAGCGGCGCCGCGGAAAAGACCCTTGAAAAAGTGATCGAAGTGAGCAACAGGTAAAAGCTATGACGATACTGGATCAACTGGCCGATCATGCCCGCGAGCGTGTGGCGGCAGCAAAAAAGAATATCTCATTTGAAACTCTCCGTCGTGATGCGGAAAGTCTTGATAAGGGAGACTTTGCTTTTGAAAAGGCACTGAAAAAACCGGGGATGAGCTTCATCTGCGAGTGCAAGAAAGCCTCCCCTTCCAAGGGGCTGATCGCGGAGGACTTCCCTTATCTGCAGATCGCAAAGGATTACGAAGCCGCCGGAGCGGATGCGATATCCGTCCTGACAGAGCCCAAGTGGTTTCTGGGCAGCGATGCCTACCTTAAGGAGATAAGCTCTGCCGTATCCATCCCCTGCCTGCGGAAGGACTTTACGGTGGACCCCTATATGCTCTTTGAGGCAAAGCTTTTGGGGGCTTCCGCGGCGCTGCTGATCTGTTCCATCCTGGATGAGGCGCAGCTTAAGGAGTACAGGGAGATCTGCGATTCTCTGGGCCTGGCCGCGTTGGTGGAGACCCACGATGAGGCGGAAACGGAGATGGCTCTGAATGCGGGAGCCCGCATCATAGGTGTCAATAACCGGAATCTGAAGGACTTTTCCGTAGACACGGGGAACAGCCGGAGGCTTCGCAGCCTGATCCCTGCCGAAAGGATCTTTGTATCCGAAAGCGGGGTCAGCACGGCGGAAGATGTGGCGGCACTGCGGGAAGCCGGAGTGGATGCGGTGCTGGTAGGGGAGGCCCTCATGCGCGCAGCGGATAAAACACGGAAACTTAAGGAACTGCGGGGGTGAGAGGATGAGCGCCATCAAGCTCTGCGGAATGACGCGCCTTGCGGATATCGAAAGTGTTAACGGGATACGGCCGGAGTTTATCGGCTTTGTGTTCTGGAAACCATCCAAACGCTATGTTACGCCGGAGGCGGCAGCGGAGCTGAAGGCCGCCCTCAGGCCGGAGATCGAAGCTGTGGGAGTCTTTGTGGATGAGGATGTGAAGGCGGTGGCCGCTCTGGCAGAGCGAGGTATCATTGACCGGATCCAGCTCCACGGTGAAGAGGATGAGGACTATATCCGGCGATTGCGGGAGCTGACGGATAAGCCGATCCTTCAGGCCATACGCATTGTGACAATGGAGGATGCGGAAAGAGCGGAGCGGAGTGCGGCGGATCATATCCTGCTGGATTCCGGCAAGGGCGGAGGAAAGACCATCGACTGGGCTGTGGCTGAAAAGATAAGCCGCCCCTATTTCCTGGCCGGAGGGCTGAATACGGAAAATGTGGAGGCCGCCGTAAAAAGGCTTCATCCATATGCAGTGGATGTCAGCAGCGGCATCGAAACGGATGGGAAAAAGGATCCCGTGAAAATGCGGAGCTTTGCGGATATCGTCCGCAGTACAGACAGGTAGGAGGTAAACTTAAATGAGCAATGAAAAAGGACGCTTCGGCGCACACGGCGGGCAGTACATTCCCGAGACCCTTATGAATGCCGTGATCGAGCTGGAGAAAGCATACGATCATTTCAAGGATGATCCGGAATTCAGACAGGAGCTGAGTACGCTTTTCAATGAATATGCGGGCCGGCCTTCCCGTCTGTATTATGCGGAGAAGATGACAAAGGATCTGGGGGGCGCGAAGATCTACTTAAAGCGCGAGGATCTGAATCACACGGGGTCCCACAAGATCAACAATGTGCTGGGGCAGGCGCTGCTGGCAAAGAAGATGGGAAAGACCCGTCTGATCGCCGAGACCGGAGCGGGGCAGCACGGTGTGGCTACGGCTACCGCAGCCGCCCTGATGGGGATGGAATGTGTGGTCTTCATGGGGGAAGAGGATACAAAGCGCCAGGCGCTGAATGTATACCGCATGCGGCTTCTGGGTTCGGAGGTGATCCCCGTAAAGAGCGGTACCGCGACCCTGAAGGATGCCGTCAGCGAGGCCATGCGTGAGTGGACCAGCCGTATCAGCGACACCCACTACTGTCTGGGCTCCGTGATGGGACCGCATCCCTTCCCTACTATTGTAAGGGATTTTCAGGCGGTCATCTCAAGTGAGATAAAACAGCAGATGAAAGAGAAGGAGGGGCGGCTGCCGGATGCGGTGATCGCCTGCGTGGGCGGCGGCTCCAATGCCATGGGAAGCTTTTATCATTTTATCGAAGATAAGGAAGTGCAGCTCATCGGCTGCGAGGCGGCGGGACGCGGCATCGACGGTTTTGAAACGGCGGCAACGATCAATACGGGCCGTCCCGGCATTTTCCACGGGATGAAGAGTTATTTCTGCCAGGATGAATACGGGCAGATCGCACCGGTGTATTCCATCAGCGCCGGTCTGGATTATCCGGGCATAGGTCCGGAGCATGCATGGCTGCATGATACGGGGCGGGCGCAGTACGTTCCGGTCACCGATGATGAGGCGGTGGATGCCTTTGAGTATCTTTCCCGTACCGAAGGCATCATACCCGCCATAGAATCCGCACATGCCGTGGCGCATGCCGTAAAGATCGCACCGGCCATGGATAAGGACAAGCTCATCGTCATTACCATTTCGGGGCGGGGCGATAAGGACTGCGCAGCCATCGCAAGATACAGAGGGGAGGACATCCATGAGTAGGATAGCAGAAGCATTCAAAGACGGGAAAGCATTTATTCCCTTTATCACCTGCGGGGATCCGGATATTGAGACCACAAAGGCGGCAGTACGTGCCATGGCGGAGAACGGGGCGGATATGATAGAGCTGGGGATCCCTTTTTCCGATCCCACGGCGGAAGGTCCGGTCATTCAGGGCGCCAATGTGCGTGCGCTCTCGGGGGGCATCACAACGGACAGGGTATTTGATATGGTACGCGAATTGCGGAAAGATGTACGCATACCGCTGCTGTTCATGACCTATGCCAACGTGGTGTATTCCTACGGCACCGAAAAATTCCTGTCCAATTGCAGGGACAGCGGCATAGACGGGCTCATCCTTCCGGACGTTCCTTTTGAGGAAAAAGAAGACTTTGCTCCGATCTGCGATAAGTACGGTGTGGAGCTGATCAGCTTTATCGCTCCCACGTCCGAGAACCGGATCGCCATGATCGCCCGTGAGGCGAAGGGCTTTATCTATGTGGTGTCGAGTCTGGGTGTTACCGGCGTCCGCAGCGAGATAAAAACGGATCTGGCATCCATTGTAGAACTCATAAAACAGAATACCGATGTGCCCTGTGCCATAGGTTTCGGCATCTCCACCCCGGAACAGGCAGCGAAGATGGGCAGCATCTCCGACGGTGTGATCATCGGAAGTGCCATCATACGCTATCTGGAGAAATACGGGAAGGACGCCCCCGGCCATATCGGAGAGTATGTAAAAAGCATAAAGGATGCATTGGGCTGAACCGAAAAAGCCGTTGTAGTGCCCGCCCCGGGATGGTATAATTTCTGGTAGATAAGACGGAGGTGACAACGGCTTATGGGCTTTATGAAATACAATATCGATTTTGAACTCTTCGGATCGATCATCGTTGCGGTCATACTCGTGTTCTTCAAGCTGAAGTACCCCGGTAAGTCGGTCTGCGAGAAGAGCTTTATCCGCCTGGCCGTAACGGTGCTGATCGCCCAGATCATGGATATGGCCACCGCTGTGACTATCAGTATCGGCGGTCCCGAGATCGCGGTCTTCAATCTGATCTTTACCTCTGCCTATTTTGCGGTGTCGGTGTATTCCGGCCTTTTTTTCGGGGAATACATCATCACCTTTGCCTATAAGGATTATGTTCGGAAATACAGGATACTGATCCGTGTTATCGGAGGCGTATACGTCGCCTTCCTCCTGATCAATGTGTTCTTCGGCTTCTATTTCTATTTTGATCCCGTTACCGGCGATTATATCCACGGGCCGGCTTATTTTGTGCTCTATACCGTTCCCGGGCTGCTCACCTTAAACTCTCTCTTTCTGATCCTCTGGCATCGAAAGGTCTTTGACCGGAAGCAGTTCATCTCAGCCTTGAGCTTCATCTTTTTCGTGATCCTGGGCCTGTTATTGCAGATCACGGTCATGCCGGATGTCTATATCACATACGGACTGGTCACCATCTCTTTCGTGATGATCGTTTTTTCGCTGGAAACACCGGATTATCAGAAACTGATGAAGACCATGGAGGAACTGGAAAGTGCCCGAACGGAAGCGGAGGAGGCCAGGCAGGAGGCGCTGGCGGCCAGCAATGTCAAGAGTGATTTTCTAGCCAATATGTCCCACGAGATACGTACACCTATCAATTCCATCCTGGGTTTTGACGAGATCATCCTCCGTGAGAGCGGTGAGCGGGATATCGTCCAGTATGCGTCCAATATCAAGCGCAGCGGCCAGACCCTGCTGGCGCTGATCAACGATATCCTCGATCTTTCCAAGATCGAATCCGGAAAGATGGAGATCATCCCCGTAAATTATGATCTGAAAGAGCTTCTGACGGATCTTTACCTGATGATCGCACCGAAAGCCGAGGAGAAAAAAATATCACTGCGCTTCGAGGTGGACAGGAAACTGCCCTACAAACTGCGGGGGGATGATGTGCGCATACGACAGGTGATCATGAATCTCCTTTCGAATGCGGTGAAATATACGGAAAAGGGAGAGGTGCTGCTGCGTCTTTCCCTTGTGGAAGCCGGAGAGATCACCCGTATGAGGCTGAGCATACGGGACAGCGGCATCGGGATAAAGAGCGAGGACCGGGAGCGCCTGTTTGCGGCCTTCCAGCGTGTGGATGAATCGAGGAACCGCAATATCGAAGGGACAGGGCTGGGACTGAGCATCTGTATACGCACCCTGGAGCTCATGGACAGCAGGCTGGAGCTGGAAAGCGAGTACGGCAAGGGTTCTGAATTCAGCTTCGAACTGGAGCAGGAGGTCACGGAACCTTACCGTATAGGTGACTTTGATGTGGCACAGGCTTCCGGACGCAGCTTTGTGGCGGTGAGCCGTGAAGGTTTCTATGCGCCGAAGGCCAGGATGCTGGTGGTGGATGATGTGGAGATGAACCGGAAGGTCTTCAGTCATCTGCTGAAGAATACAAAGATGGCCATCGATACGGCGGAAAGCGGCAGCCGGGCGCTGGAAATGATAAAGGGAAACAGATATGACCTGATCTTTATGGATCATCTGATGCCCGGTATGGACGGCATAGAGACCCTGAAGAAAGGAAAAGAGGAAGGGCTGATCGGAAAGCTGCCGGTCATCGCGCTCACGGCCAATGCGATCTCGGGGGCGAAGGAGATGTTCCTGGCGGAGGGCTTTTCCGATTATCTGAGCAAGCCTGTGGAATACAGGGATCTGGAGGCCATGATCATAAAATACCTGCCTCCGGAAAAGGTGGAAAGATGAAGATACTGATCAAAGGCGGCCGGGTGGTGAATCCCGGCGGAGAGAGCGGAGAGATGGACATCCTGATGGAAGAGGGTGTCATCGTCCGCATGGGAAAGCTTTCGGAGGAGGATGCAGACCGTATACTGAATGCGGAGGGCTGCATCGTTTCTCCCGGGCTGGTGGATGTGCATGCGCATTTCAGGGATCCCGGACAGACCCATAAGGAGGATATCGAAAGCGGTGCGGCTGCGGCGAAGCGGGGCGGCTACACTTCCATAGTGCTGATGGCCAATACCCTGCCTCCCGTGGATAATGCGGAGACCCTGCGCTATGTACTGGAAAAAGGCACAAAGACAGGGATACATATTTATTCCTGTGCCAATATCACTATGGGGATGCAGGGGACGGAGCTGACCGACTTTGCTGCACTTAAGGAGGCCGGAGCCCTTGGCTTTACGGATGACGGCAAGCCCCTCACCAACGGGGAGCTGGTGCGGGAGGCTATGGAGAGAGCCGCCCGGCTTGGGCTGCCCTTAAGCTTTCATGAGGAGGATCCCCGTTATATCGGGACCCCCGGCTTTAACCGCGGCGCCGCTTCGGAGCATTTCGGCCTGGCCGGTGCGGACCGTATGGCAGAGATCGTTATGATCGAAAGGGATATCGCCCTGGCCCGTGAAAGCGGGGCAGTCATCGATATCCAGCATATCAGCACAAAGGAAGGGGTAGAGCTGGTACGGCAGGCAAGGAAGGACAACCCCCGCATACATGCCGAGGCTACGCCCCACCATTTCAGCCTGACGGAGGTGGATGCCGTGAAGTACGGTGTGATGGCCAAGATGAACCCGCCCCTGCGTACGGAGGAGGACAGGCAGGCCATAGTGGAAGGACTTTCCGACGGCAGCATCGACCTGATCGCTACGGATCATGCCCCCCATACGGCAGAGGAAAAGGCCAAGGGGATCACGGAGGCGCCCAGCGGTATCATCGGCCTGGAAACGGCTCTGGCACTGGCCAATATGTACCTGGTAGAAACGGGGAAGCTGGACGAAGCACAGCTCGTGGAGCGTATGAGCTTAAGTCCCGCCCGGCTGTATGGCCTGGATGCGGGAGTGCTGGCCTGCGGGAAGCCGGCGGATATGGTGATCTGGGATCCGGCGGAGGAATGGATCGCGGGGGATTACGCGTCCCGTTCATCCAATACTCCTTTCACGGGGAGAAAAATGAAAGGGAAGGTCAGATATACGATCTGCAAAGGGGAGACGGTATACGCGGATGTGGACGGATCTGAAGGGCTGGGACAGCGCCTCGAAGGAAAATGAGGCGAGAGTCACGAAATTTAGCAGTGCGGACTTTACGAGGGGAGAGCTGACTCTCCCTTATCGCTATTATGAAGCAGAGAGCGTTGAAGAAGGTGCAGCCCTTCCGCTGGTGGTATTCCTGCACGGTGCGGATGTTATAGGTACGGATAACGTGCAGCAGCTTTCCGCCCATGACATCGGCACGGTCTTTGCGGATGAAGCCTGGCAGGCGAAGCATCCCTGTCATATCCTGGCTCCCCAGTACCCCCGGGGGATGCACTGGAGGCAGCCGGTGGTCTGTGACTGGCTGGAGGCGTTGATCCGTCTCTGGGGCGGGAAGGGAGCCGATCCCGCGCGGATCTACCTCTACGGATACAGCGCCGGGGCCATAGGGATATTTGCCCTGATCCGCCGCCGGCCGCATTTTTATGCGGCGGCCATGCCGATCTGCGGGTCTGCCGAGGATAAGGATCTGGAGCTGCTTGCGGATACTCCGCTCTGGCTTTTCCATGCGGAGGACGATACCATCGTGCGCTCCGGAGAGAGCGTCTGGGTACAGCGGGGCGTGACCAACCTGGGCTCCCATGTGCTGGCAGAGAGGCTGCGTCCCATCATGCGTGCCGAACTGCATTATACGGAGTATCCCCTGGGGCAGATGCAGGAGAAATATCATCTGCACACGCACTGCAGCTGGGTGCCGGCAGGGAGGGACAGAAAAGCCCATGAGTGGCTCTTTGAACAGCGGCGCCTTCAGCCCTGAAGATCTTATGTTTACCCCATATCTTGTGCGGTTCTTCTGAAAACTGGTACTTGCATATCACCCTCCGGAAGCTTATAATCCCTCTCATAGGACATGGCAGAGAAGTCCCTGTACCGGAAAGGAGGGGAGGGAGAACAAGTACAGTTTATTTTTCTGCATGTACTTCTAACGTCTTATAAGGTTCGTCTGGACTGATCATTTATCTTGATCTAGATACGTTACCGTAATCCTTACAAAAAGGCGATATTTTTTGATCGACAATACATTTTTCTTTTGGTACTTTCTGCTTTGTCTTATGTACTTTCTAAGACCGGAGAGTCATCGTCGGCAGCCCTGCTTTTCAAAGCTTTGGGATATTTCACGGAATACTCCGTATGGAGGAGAAAGCGGCGGGAGCATGGTTTTCGGAAGGGCCTTCAACTATCCCTGTATTTTCGGCAAAGACCTTCTCAGAGCAGCCGGAAGCGTCCCGGAAGAACGCCTGACGATGGCCTCCGGTCATCTTTAAAATCCTTGAAAAAAAACCTGTATAGTTTTATAATCTGATGCAAAGGTCAAAAGCGCATGAGGCGGTCATGCTTGCATGGATCGGCTCATGAATCTGTGACCCGCACGAACATGAGCAAGTGGCGGAATGACTGTTTTCCGGGCATTCCTGCGGATTGCGAATGGTCATAGGATTGCGGGAGTGCGAAGCACGAAGCAATCCGCCGGCATCATATAGAATATAAAAACTAATTGACCTTAATATCATAATCAATAAAAAGGAGAAATGCTATGGCACAGGTAAAATTTGACTATTCCAAGGCAGGCTGCTTCATCGCGGAGCATGAAGTGGAGCAGATGAAGAAGCTGGCAACAGACGCAAAGGAACTGCTGGTGAGCAAAACGGGCGCGGGTAATGACTTCCTGGGCTGGATCGATCTGCCGGTAGCTTATGATAAGGAAGAGTTTGCGCGGATCAAAAAGGCGGCGGACAAGATCAAGAGCGATTCCGATGTGCTGGTGGTCATCGGCATCGGCGGCAGCTATTTGGGAGCCCGTGCGGCCATCGAATTCCTGCGTCACAGCTTTTACAATGTGCTGCCGAAGGAGAAGCGCGGCACACCGGAGATCTATTTCTGCGGTAACTCCATCAGCTCCACCTATCTGACCCATCTGGTGGAAGTGATCGGGGACAGGGATTTTTCCATTAACATGATCAGCAAGAGCGGTACCACCACGGAACCGGCCATCGCTTTCCGTATCCTGAAGAAGAAGTTGGAGGAGAAGTACGGAAAGGCCGAGGCGGCAAAGCGTATCTATGCCACAACGGATAAGGCCCGGGGGTCCCTTAAGAACCTTGCCAATGAAGAAGGCTATGAGAGCTTTGTGGTGCCCGATGATGTAGGCGGACGTTTCTCCGTGCTCACTGCCGTGGGACTTCTTCCCATCGCGGTTTCCGGTGCGGATATCGATAAGCTGATGGAAGGCGCTGCCAGCGGACGGAAGCGTGCTCTGGAAAATGCCTTTGAGGACAATGACGCCCTGAAGTATGCGGCAGTCCGTAACATCCTGCTGCGGAAGGGCAAACAGATCGAGATCCTTGCCAATTACGAGCCGGCGGTACACTTCGTATCCGAGTGGTGGAAACAGCTCTACGGCGAGAGCGAAGGAAAGGATCAGCGCGGCATCTTCCCCGCCAGCGTGGATCTGACCACGGATCTGCATTCCATGGGACAGTTCATCCAGGACGGTTCCCGCAATATCTTTGAGACGGTGATCAACGTGGAGAAGTCCACCGAGACCCTGACCATCGAGGAGGAGCCTGTGGATCTGGACGGCCTGAATTATCTGACGGGTAAGACCGTGGACTTTGTTAACAAGAGCGCCATGAACGGCACGATCCTTGCACATACCGACGGACAGGTACCCAACCTGCGCATCGATGTGCCTGAGGTGAATGAGTTTTACCTGGGCGAGCTCTTCTATTTCTTTGAGTTTGCCTGCGGCGTGAGCGGTTATATCCTGGGCGTGAATCCTTTCAACCAGCCCGGTGTGGAGAGCTATAAGAAGAATATGTTTGCCCTGCTGGGTAAGCCCGGTTATGAAGCACAGCGGGAAGAACTGCTTAAGAGGCTGTAAGTAAGATGAAGAAGTATTCCAGGGCCATAGCCATAACGGGGATAACGCTGGGAGCTCTGATCCTGGCGTTCATCCTGCTGTTCATTTTCGGAACGAAGGATGCCAGACGTTACCGGACTTATATCCGTAAGGGTGATGAGGCCTCATACATGGACTATGAGCGCGCTATCGGCAGCTATATGGAAGCACTTAAGATGGCTCCCGGCAGCAGTGAAGCTTTGAACGGCTTAGACCGGGCCTACCGGAACTGGGCCAATTATATGGAAGATGATGACCTTCTTCTTGCGGCCGAGATACGGGAGCGTGAGGCGAACGAGCTGGAAGCCTTCAACGAGGATGTTCATTCCGGAAACATACGCCGGGTGGTGAGCAATGCCCGGAAGGAAGCCCGCAGACTGCGTCAGGAGGAGGCCGAACCGGATCAGGATCCCCTTCAGCCGGATCCGACACAGCCGTCGATCGACTTTTACAGTGACACCACCGATCCTGTGGATGTGATGAAGACCGCCTATGAATATTTAAGCAACGGTGATTATGAGAGCATGCGCACCGTGGACGGTACCACTGCGGCGGATAATGTCACCCAGGTGATGAGAGACCGGGGGCTGACGGAGATGCTTTATTCGCCGGATTATGGCGGGGAGAGTGATTACACCGGTAAGGCCATGGGTATTTATATCGTTGCGGAGGGCTATTATTTCTTCTACGGAGATTACAAGGACGGTCTGCGCTGCGGCGACGGCTGCAGTTTCTGGGTCAGCAGCAGCTACACCTACGAGACCTTTGAGGGAGAGTGGAAGGACGGAGCTCCCAACGGCAACGGCGTGATCCATACGGTGGATGATTCCTACGGCAGGGAAACCTTTGTAAGGGGTAACTTTACCGATGGCCGGCAGGACGGGACCATGGATTACGAGATCTGGGACGACTACGGCAGCACCGTAGCCCGGGGCACTTATGATGCGGCTGACGGAGATGCCGATGCGATAAAGCTCACTCCTACGGAAGAGAGCTTCGGCTATGAGGATTTCGGCCTTGTGCCTTACGTGCGCCTGGATAACAATGAGCTTGTCACTTACTATCCGGCAAGCGAGTACCTGGCGGCGCTGGGATTCAGAAATCGCTGATGAGCTTTTTTAAGGGGGCTGTGCCCCCTTTATTTTTTTGACCTTTTTTCCGATATACAAGTTACAGTCCGCAGGTGTGTTGATATGGATCTTCACTGATCCCGGGGCCCTGCACCTGCGAGACTGAATAACATTGTCGTGGGCAATCTGCGTGCCCGAGACGGAGCGAAAGCACACGATGATACCTGCGAAGACAGGGGGATTTATGATCATTACTTCCTCTCAGACCGAGATGAGAGGCACGCGCAGCTATGAGGCCAGGAGCATACAGCTTCAGCTGGCCGGCTGGGCGCAGAACAGTCTGCAGCGCTCGGAAGGCGAGAGCGTTGCGGGAGGCCTGGGGAGCTTTCGGTATTTTCTGAATACCAAAAGTGCCGCCAAAGCCGGAAAAACAAATGAGGTGGATCCGCTTAAGCAGTATGAGGAGCTGCGCAGACAGATGCTCCTGCAGTTTTTAAACCGCCTGCACCGTATCTTTTTCGGAACGGATTACGGAGAGACGGGCGGCGGGAGCGGAGGCGGGATCCTGCGTTACAGTCGGTATTCTTCTTTTGAGGAATACGAGGAAACAAATTTTACCACCACCGGGCGTGTGTGTACGGCAGACGGAAGAGAGATCGACTTTGATCTGAACCTTAGTATGAGCCGGAGTTTTGCACAGACCATAGAGGAGAGTGCCGAATACGTTGCAGATCCTCTGGCGCTTTTGTGCGATCCCCTGGTGATCAACCTGGACGGCAATATGGCTGAGGTATCCGAGCAGAAGATACGCTTTGACCTGGATGCGGACGGAATAGTGGATGAGATATCGCGTCTCGGCTCCGGCAGCGGCTTCCTTGCTCTGGATAAAAACGGTGACGGTAAAGTAAATGACGGCAGCGAGCTTTTCGGTACGAAGAGCGGTAACGGCTTTGCTGATCTGGCGGTGTACGATAAAGACGGAAACGGCTGGATCGATGAAGCGGATGAAGTGTTTGAAAAACTGAAGATCTGGGTGACGGAGGCAGACGGTACGGAGAAGCTCCTGAATTTAAATGAAGCGGGTGTGGGAGCGATATGCTTAAACCATGTCGATACCCGATTCGACCTGACAGACAGGGGAAACCATACGAAGGCCCGGATACAGAAAAGCGGCGTATTCCTGTACGAGAACGGGATGGCCGGCAGTGTACAGCATCTGGATCTGGTAAAGCAGGGAGTGGCTTTACGGGCATAGCTTCAGGGCAGGGCGAATCTATTTGTCCTTCTTCCTGAAATATGGTACACTTGGGGGCGGTGTAAAAACCGCCCCTTTTTTACTGTGAGGGAAATATCATTAGACGTTTATGAAGAAAAGAACGATCTTATACATCCTGATATTCAGTCTGCTGACCGCCTGCGGCGGCCGGAAAGCTGCAACGGAAGAGCAGAGCCTCGCCGATACGGTTCTGGCCGAGGTGCCCTATAAAGAGGAAGAGGAAAACCTGCCTCCTGAGGACTTAAGCTATGCCGTGCCGGAAAATATCCCCGGGATCAAAACCGTGCTATGCGGCTATGAACCCGGAGAAGAGAAGTATGCTGTTTTTGTGGGCAGGGAACTGAGCGGGGAATATGCCCTTCTGGATGCCGCCAGCGGGGAAGAGATCAGCCGCGGGACTCTGCGGAAAAGGGAAGATACGGAAGAGATCTTCCGGGCGGATTTAAGTGAGCTTGAGCAGGAGGGAGATTATATCCTGTACTGCGACGAGATCGGCTATTCCTATCCTTTTTCCGTAAAGGAGGGGATCTATGAGGGCTGGCTGGATGCTTATCTGGATACGCTGAATTCCGAAGAGACCCGGGATGCGCAGCTGACGGCCTCCATACTCTTAAATCTCCTGCAGGTGGCCGAGTTTGCTCCGGAACGATACGGAACGCTGCCGTCGGAACTGAAGGGCGCTGTGGAATGGCTGCTGTCCCTGCAGGATGAAAGCGCTGCTTCCGGCACGGAGGCAGACACGGATACGGAGATCCTCCTTGCTGTAGCTCTTGCACGATATTCGGATATGACAGCTGCGGAGGATAAGGCCTTTTCGGCACAGTGTCTTAAGGCGGCGGAGCTTACGGCAGAGCGGCTTTCCGGAAAGCGAAAGGATATTGCCGACAGTGCCTGGTATATGCTGAATGCGGAGCTTTTGCGCAGCAGCGGTAAGGACAGCTACAGAGATACGCTGCGGAATCTTTTGAAGAACGGCGCTCCCAGGAGCGGGGAAAGGGTGGGACCCGTGGATCCCGTACTCTGGGGGGACATCGCTTACCTTTCTTCGGAAAGGGGGGCGGACCGCGTGCAGTGTGAGCAGATCATGAGTGAGATCATGAGCCGGGCGCAGGAGATCAGCCGGGCCGTAAGGGATGATCCCTGGCTGGCCGGCGGTGAGGATCCCATTGAGATACTTGAGGATGCACAGCTGCTCACCTGGGTAAACGGTATTGTTACCAACCGCGAGTACCGTAACGCCATAAGGGAAAAGGTGCATTACCTCTTCGGAAGGAATCCCGGGTCTGCCTCTTTTGTGACGGAGAGAGGGGTGATTTGCAAAGAGGCCGGGAATGAATTATACTATGGTTCGGTGCTGGCGGTGGTACTGTCCAGGATCGACATTCGTTATGTACAGGTGGAGTGAGATGAAGATTTGTATTTTGGCAGGCGGGATCAGTACGGAAAGAGAAGTCTCGCTGGTGAGCGGAAGAGAAGTTTACAAGGCACTGAAGGAACGGGGGCATCAGGTGGTACTTCTGGATGTCTTTCTGGGATTGCCCGATGCGGATCCGGATGAAGTGTTTTCCCTGGATAAGGACTGGGCGGAAGGGATACCCGATATCGGAGAGGAATGCCCGGACCTGGCAGAGATAAAAGCCATGCGTATGGATGCGGACAAGTATTATCTGGGGCCGAAGGTATTAAAGATCTGCCGCAGGGCTGATGTGGTCTTTCTGGCCCTGCACGGTGCCGGAGGTGAGGACGGACGGCTGCAGGCGCTCTTTGAACTGAACGGCATTCCCTATACCGGAACGGACTATGTTTCTTCGGCTCTTTGCATGGACAAATGCTTAAGCCGTGCGGTCATGAAAACGGCAGGGATACAGGTTCCTCCCGGACGGGAGCTTTTCCCCGGAGAAGAGCCGGAATGGACGGATTATCCCGCGGTGGTGAAAGCAGCCAACGGCGGATCCACCGTAGGAACTTATTTCGTAAATAATGATGAGGAACTGAGGCAGGCCGTGAAATGCGCATCGCAGCTGGATGTTCATATCGTGATCGAAAAACGCATCGAAGGACGGGAGTTCACCTGTGGCCTGATCGACGGGAACCCCCTGCCGCCGGTGGAGATCATCCCCAACGTGGGCACCTATGATTACCGGAACAAATATCAGGCCGGCTGCACCAACGAGATCTGTCCCGCTCCCATAAGCGAAGAGGATACAAAGCGTATGCAGGCCATGGCCGTACAGGCCTGGAAGGCTCTGCGGCTGTCGGCATATGTGCGTATGGATTTTATGATGGACAGGGAAGGAAACTTCTACTGCCTGGAAGCCAATACGATCCCGGGCATGACCCCTACCAGCCTGATCCCTCAGGAAGCGGCGGCAGTGGGGATGAACTTCGGTGAGCTTTGCGAGAAAGTGATCGAGGTATCGATGCGGAAATGACGGGATTAACGATAGAAAAGATGGCTGAGGTCTGCCACGGGGAGATCTTTCCCGGGAAAAAGACCGCTGAAACAGCCGGTGCCGAAAAGCGGGAAGCCCGCTGTGTGGTGATCGATTCCTGGAAGATACAGCCGGACGGGGTATTCATAGCCACAAGAGGAGAGCGGGTGGACGGCCACAGCTTTATCCCCCAGGTTTTTGATGCCGGGGCTCTGGCTGTGATCTGTGAAAAAGTGCCCGAAGACGTGCCGGGATGCTGCATCAGGGTAGAAGACAGCTTCAGGGCCCTGACGGAACTGGCAGCTTATTACCGAACACAGCTTACGGCGAAGATCATCGGAGTTACCGGAAGTGTTGGAAAGACCACCACCAAGGAGCAGATCGCCAGTGTTCTTCGGAAAAAGTATAAGGTCTGTGCCACGGAGGGGAATTTCAATAACGAGATCGGTGTGCCCCTGACACTCTTAAGGATACAGCCGGAAGATGAGATGGCTGTGGTGGAGATGGGGATCAATCACTTCGGCGAGATGAGCCGGCTGACACGGCTGGTGCAGCCCGACATGGCTGTGATCACCGCCATAGGTGAATGCCATCTGGAGGCGCTGGGGGATCTGGACGGGGTGCTTCGCGCCAAGAGTGAGATCTTTGAATCCATGGAGGATGACGCCCCCGTATTCCTGAACCGGGACGATCCGAAGCTGCGTACCGTGCAGAGGAAGAACATCATCCCTTTCGGAGGGGAGTGCCCCGCAGCGGAAGCGGTTGGAAAGTATCTTGGTCTTACGGAGGAACAGATCCGGGAGGGACTGGAGGAGATCAAACCCCTGCCGGGACGGGGACGCCGGATCGACTGCGGCAGCTTTACCATCATCGATGACTGCTACAATGCCAATCCCAGTTCCATGCGCTATTCCATTGACAGGCTCTTAAGGCTGGCACCCGCAGGACGCGTGTGCATCCTGGGAGATATGTTTGAACTGGGGAGCGGAGAGGCCGAACTGCACGCCTCCGTGGGGACTTATGCCGGGAAGGCCGGTGTGGAAAGGCTGATCACCGTGGGTAAGCTTTCGGAGCGTATGGCGGAAGCCTATACCTCGGAAACAGGGATCGCCGCAGAACATTACGGGAGCACGGAGGAACTGCTCCGGGCTCTGAAAACTCTTGACTTTACGGGCAAAACGATACTGGTGAAGGCATCTCACGGGATGCATTTTGAGAAGGTAGTGGAGGAAATGCAAAGTGGATTATGATGTATTGATCATCGGAGCGGGACCTGGCGGTATCTTTTCCGCATATGAGCTTATAAAGCTTAAGCCGGGACTGAAGATCGGCGTATACGAGACGGGAAACCCGCTGGACAAGCGTAAATGCCCCATCGACGGGGTAAAGGTAAAGAGCTGCATCGGCTGCAAGCCCTGCTCCATCATGAACGGGTTCGGCGGCGCCGGGGCTTTTTCCGACGGAAAGTATAATATAACAAATCAGTTCGGCGGCACGCTTTACGAATATATCGGAAAGAACCGGGCCATCGAGCTGATGAAGTATGTGGACGAGATCAACTTAAGCCACGGCGGGGAAGGGACAAAGCTGTATTCCACCGCCAATACCGAGATCAAAAAGCTCTGCCTGCAGAACGACCTGCATCTGCTGGACGCTTCGGTGCGGCATCTGGGAACGGATATCAACTATGTTGTGCTGGAGAAGCTTTACGAGGAACTGAAGGATAAAGTGGATTTTCATTTCCTTTCCCCGGTAGAGCATGTGAAGCTTATCGACGGCGGGTATGAGATCAGCGGAAAAGACTTCCGTGTGAGCGGGGAAAAGTGCATCATCAGCGCCGGCCGCAGCGGTAGCAAATGGATGGAGACGGTCTGCAACGAGATGGAGATCCCCACCAAGAGCAACCGTGTGGACATCGGCGTTCGCGTGGAGCTTCCGGCCGCCGTTTTTGCCCATCTTACCGACGAGCTTTACGAGAGCAAGATAGTATACCGTACCGCCAAGTACGGGGATCTGGTGCGGACCTTCTGCATGAACCCCAAGGGGGCCGTGGTAAATGAGAACACCAACGGCATAGTGACCGTGAACGGCCACAGCTACGAGGACCCGGAGAAGCAGACCGAGAACACCAACTTTGCACTGCTGGTGGCGAAACATTTTTCGCAGCCTTTCAAGGACAGCAACGGCTACGGCGAGAGCATCGCCCGTCTTTCCAACATGCTGGGAGGCGGCGTGATCGTACAGCGCTTCGGGGATCTGATCACCGGACACCGCTCTACGCCTTCCCGCATCAGCGAAGCCTTTATCACGCCTACACTGAACGCGACCCCGGGAGACTTAAGCCTTGTGATGCCCAAGCGTATCCTGGACGGCATCATCGAGATGATCTACAAGCTGGATAAGATCGCTCCGGGCACGGCCAATGACGATACCCTGCTCTACGGTGTGGAAGTGAAGTTCTACAATATGGAAGTAGAGATCAATGAGAAGCTGGAAACCCTTCATCCGGGTCTCTTTATCATCGGAGACTGCAGCGGCATCACCCATTCCCTGTCCCATGCCAGCGCCAGCGGCGTGCATGTGGCCCGGGTGATCACAGGGGAAGAGATATGATCCGGCTGATAATCACACTGATATTCGTAGTACTGTTTCTGCTGGTTTCCCTGATCCTGCAGCCTTTGATGCTGCTCATCGGGCTTTTCAGCCGGCGTGCCAGGGATGTGGTGAGTCTGGCCATCGTGAACTGGGCTTTCAGGGTGGTGCTTTTCTGCGCCGGAACGAAAGCTACGGTCAGCGGGGAAGAAAATGTGCCGAAGGATGAGGCGGTGCTCTATATCCTGAATCATAATTCCTATTTTGACATACTGCTTACCTATATTAGGGTGCCCCGTCCCACAGGATACGTGGCTAAGAAGGAAATGCTGCGTTTCTTTACCCTTACCTGGTGGATGAAGCTGCTGCACTGCGAGTTCCTGGACCGTAAAGACCTGCGGGCCGGTATGAAGACCATCAATGACAGTGCCGAGAAGATAAAGAACGGCATTTCCATGGCCATCTTCCCGGAGGGGACAAGACGGCGCAAGGAAGAAGAGCAGCTCATGCTGCCCTTCCACGGAGGAAGCTTCAAGATCGCCGAAAAGAGCGACTGCAAGATCGTTCCCGTGGTGCTCAGGGGGAGTTCCGCCATCTTTGAGGATCACATCCCTCTGCTGAAAAAGGCACATGTGGACATACAGTATCTTCCGCCCATTGATGTGGGGGCTATGGACAGGGAGCAGCGGCGGGATCTTCCGGACATCGTCCGGGAGCGGATGCTGGAAGCCTATGAGGCTATGATAGCCGCGGAGAGTGAAGCTTAAGAAAATTCTCTGAAAAAGACTTTGCAAATCGAAGCTTTTTCGTATATAATATTTCCCGGACACTTTTTGACCGTTGAAAGGGGCTTTTTGATATATGGCTAATTCGGACATCGGGATCGACCTGGGAACAGCCAGTATCCTGGTATATATAAAGGGAAAAGGCGTGGTACTGAAGGAGCCCTCTGTGGTTGCTTTCG
This sequence comes from Lachnospiraceae bacterium, assembly GCA_017552715.1. Classification (GTDB taxonomy): domain Bacteria; phylum Bacillota; class Clostridia; order Lachnospirales; family Lachnospiraceae; genus NK4A136. Next base: position 115,599 of record JAFZOW010000121.1, on the reverse strand, counting down.
ACCGCGATACAAATAAGATCAAAGCCATCGGGGAAGATGCACGTCTCATGATCGGACGTACCCCCGGGAACATCGTGGCGGTGCGTCCGCTGCGTCAGGGCGTTATCAGCAATTACACGGTAACCGAGCAGATGATGAAGTACTTCCTGACCAAAGCCATGGGCAAGAAGGCCTTCCGTAAGCCTCGTATCGCCGTCTGTGTGCCCAGCGGGGTCACGGAGGTGGAAAAGAAGGCCGTGGAAGATGCCACTTACCAGGCAGGAGCCGGTAAGGTGGCCATCATCGAGGAGCCTATCGCGGCAGCCATCGGTGCGGGTATCGATATCGCCAAGCCTCAGGGAAATATGATCGTGGATATCGGCGGCGGTACCACGGACGTGGCGGTGATCAGCCTGGGCGGCACCGTGGAAAGTGCCTCCATCAAGGTGGCCGGGGATGATTTTGACGAGGCCATCGTACGTTATATGCGTAAGAAATATAATCTGCTGGTGGGCGACCGCACGGCAGAAGATATCAAGATCAATATCGGTACGGCCTTCAAACGTACCGAAGTGGACTATATGGATGTACGCGGGCGTAATCTGGTAACGGGTCTGCCCGAGACCGTTCGTGTATCTTCGGATGAGACCCAGGAAGCCCTGAAGGAGACCACGGGCCAGATCCTGGACACCATCTGCGCCGTGCTGGAGAAGACTCCTCCCGAGCTGGCCGGGGATATCGTAGACCGCGGTATCGTGCTTACCGGCGGCGGCGCCATGCTGCGCGGCCTGGAAGAGCTCATTGAAGAGCGTACCCATATCAATACCATGACGGCAGACGAACCCATGACCTGCGTGGCCATCGGTACCGGCCGCTATATCGAATTCCTGTCGGGTTATTCCGAGGAAGCGTAAAGCGGCTAAAGTTTTAAGATCATCCTGTCGATATATACTCAGACAAGGATGATTTTTTTATCGGCACGGATGCCGCGGTAAGAAGTTTTTTTGGAGGGGCATCCTATGCTGAAAGGTCTTTATGTAGCCTATACCGGCATGATCCAGGAACAGAATCGTATGGATAATCTGGCCAACAATCTGGCCAATGCCGATACCACAGGATTTAAAAAAGAGGGTCTTTCGAGCCAGACTTTTGATGCGGTTCTGATCGATAAGATCCGTGATGATTCCGAGGCCCATCATTTTGCCAAGCGCATCGGTCCCATGAACCCCGGCGTGAAGATCGGGGAAAGCTATGTGGACTGGTCGGAGGGCTCTTTCCAGGTGACGGACATCCCCATGGATCTGGCCATCGGCGGCAAGGGCTTCTTCACCGTGGAATTTACCAATAAAGCCGGTGAGACATCGACTTTTTATACCCGCGACGGAAACCTGCAGCTGACCACCGACGGTTATCTGGTGACCACGGACGGGGATTATGTTCTGGGCCGGCAGGGCAACGGTACGGCCCGTATCAAACTGGATCCCACCAAGGAAGTGAAGGTGGATCAGGAGGGGTATATCTACCAGGACGGCAAGGTGGTTTCGCGCCTGGCCATCACCGATTTTGAAGATTACGATTATCTGGAGCACTACGGGGAGAATTATTACTATCCCGTGGATGGTGCCACGGAGACCGAGGCACAGGGGAAGATCTTCCAGGGATATCTGGAGACCTCGAATGTGAGTGTGGTGAGCGAGATGGTGGAGATGATCAGTGTCTCCCGTCAGTACGAAGCCAACCAGAAGGTGATCCAGACCTATGATACATCATTACAGACGGCAACGCAGCTGGGCAGGCTGCAGGGGTGATAAAAGCCAAGTATTAAGAACGCCGCAAGGTTTCGCAGGGCGATTCTGAACAGATTCGATAAAGGGAGGGTATAGATATGGTAAGAAGCTTATGGTCCGGTGCTACCGGAATGCTGGCACAGCAGACGGCAGTGGATACGATCTCCAATAATATCGCAAATGTGAATACGGCGGGTTACAAGACCAGCCAGAATGAATTCAAGTCCCTGCTCTATCAGGAGCTGCAGACCAAGACCACCAGTGCCAACGGTGAGACCAAACCCATCGATTCCCAGGTAGGTCTGGGCGTTCGCAGCTCTTCCATCACGACCATATTCCGTCAGGGCGCTTTCCTGGAATCCTCCAGCGAATCCTCTTTTGCCATCGGCGGCAAGGGACTTTTCGGGGTGAAGCGGGCAGACGGAAAAACGGCTTATACCCGTAACGGTGACTTTCACTGGGCGGTGACCACCACCGGCCTTGAGCTTACGGATTCCGAAGGGAATGCGGTGCTGGATACCAAGGGAAATCCCATCAAGCTGGACGGGAAGGACTATACCACCAGCCGCATCACCATTTCCAACGAAGGTGAGCTCTACTATCCGGATGAGAAGAATAATCCCGCTTCCATGGGGATCAAGATCGGGGTCTGGCAGTTCAATAATCCCGCAGGCCTGGAGAAGCTGGACGGCTCCCTCTATCTGGCGTCGGAAGCCAGCGGGGCGGCGCTGAACGAGGCCACCAACAATAATCTTGAAAAGAGCCGCGTGGTGCAGGGCTACCTGGAGGGCTCCAATGTGCAGCTGGCCGACGAAATGGTGAACCTGATCGTGGCGCAGCGCGCCTATGAAGCCAACTCCCGGGTCATCACCACCACCGACACAATGATGCAGCAGGCGAATCAGCTCAAGCAGTAAAACTGCTTGAGCTGATCGCAAGGCGGCTATGCAGGATCGGCTGCGCCGATAGCCGCCCAGACATATCAAAGTGTTGCACAGGCCGACGGCACATGCATTCAGTGCGACGACCGTATCGAGCCTCGGTGCTTAGCGAGCAGGTCTGACGCCGGGACGGCGGAAGACCGTTTGCGAGCTTAGCATCCGTTAGGTGCGAGATCCGAGCCGGCCACGAGGAGGGGCCCGCTGACTGGAGCACGGAAGGGGCCCCACGAATGTGGGGAGGCGTGCGATCGTTGAGGCAGCGGTAAGAACCTGTGACGGGAGCGTGTCGGAGCACGAATGCATGTGCCGTCGGCCGGAGTGAGGTAAATTCTTATGGATATAACGAATATTAACAATCTTACCGATTACACATCATCCCTTGCCTCGGCGCAGAATGCCTCGAAGCTGGGCGAGAACGCGAAGAAGGCCCAGAGCGAAGAGGAGATGATGGATGCCTGCAAGGAGTTCGAGACTTATCTTTGGGAGCAGGTGATCAAGAGCATGAAGAAGAGCTCCGAGGTCTTTTCCGGCGAGGAGCAGAAGAGCATGCAGGTGGATTATTTCATGGACAGTGCCATTACGGAGACGGCGCGGCAGATGACCGAGCAGTCCATGGGACCCAACAGCCTGGCCATGCAGATGTTTGAACAGATGAAGCGTAATGCCGGCGGGCTTACCCTGGAAGAGGTGCTGGAAAAGAGCGCCCAGCAGGGAAATCCGCAGGTGGAAGAGGACGAATCGTAACTGTAAGGAAAGTGTGAGGGCAGGCAAAAACCTGCCCGGCTTATAATACAGAATCTTAAGAATTTGGAAACACTCAAGGGTTATATCGACCACATCAGCTATCAGAATGAAGAGAACGGCTATACGGTAATGACGATCGTGACCACGGCAGGGACGGAAACCTGCGTGGGCATGGCGAAGGGCTTCGGCGCGGGCGAGACCGTGGAGCTGGACGGGGAATACGTGGAGCATAATGTCTACGGGAAGCAGCTGAAATTCAGCGCCATCCGCTCCGTTCCGCCTTCCGACCGCATCTCCATGATACGTTACCTTGGAAGCGGAGCCATCAAGGGGCTGGGGGAAACTCTGGCTACCCGTATCGTGGAACGCTTCGGTGATGACACCTTCCGGGTTATGGAGGAAGAACCGGAACGTCTGGCGGAGGTAAAGGGGATTTCCATGCGTATGGCGCAGGAGATCACGGATCAGCTGGTGGCCAGAAGGGATCAGCGGGGAGCGCTGCTCTTTCTTCAGCAGTTCGGCATCACCCAGGCTCTGGCAGAAAAGATCTTTAAGATCTACGGGCAGGAGATCTATACCCTGATAAAGAACAATCCGTACCGTCTGGCGGAGGATGTGCCGGCGGTGGGCTTCAAGCGGGCAGATGCCATAGCCGTAAAGGCAGGGATACCAAAGGATTCCGAATACCGGATCCGCTGTGCCCTGCTGTATGAGCTGGGGGTGCTGGCCCAGGAGGGACATTGCTATTTTCCGTCGGAAGCTCTGTGCGGGAGAGTCGCGGAAATGCTGGCCCTGGATGAAGAACTGGTGCGGGAACAGCTTCCTGCCATGGCGATCGATCACAGACTGACTCTGAAGCGCGGCGCGGACGGCGAGCGCGTGTATATGAACAGATATTACAAGGCCGAGCAGTACTGCGCCGGAAAACTCCTGGAGCTCAGGGATGCTTATGAAGGCGGCGGTGTGGCCGGAGAAGAACGCATCGGGCGGCTGGAAGAGGAGCTGGGGATCGAGCTGGATGAGCTGCAGAGAGAAGCTCTGCGGCTTTCCTTAAGCAGTGCGGTACTGGTGATCTCGGGAGGACCCGGCACAGGTAAGACCACTATCATCAATGGCATCCTGCGGCTTCTGGAGGAGGAAGGTTCAAGCTTTGCCCTGGCGGCTCCTACCGGCCGGGCGGCCAAGCGCATGCAGGAGACCTGCGGCTATGAGGCAAAGACCCTGCACCGTCTGCTGGAGCTGGGGGTAGACAGCGGTGAAGGGGAAGGCTTCCATTACGGCAGGGATGAGGATGAACCTTTGGAAGCGGACTGCATCATCGTGGATGAGATGAGCATGGTGGACATCCATCTGCTGCGGGCGCTGCTGGCGGCGGTCCCCCGGGGCTGCAGGCTCATCCTTGTGGGTGATGTGGACCAGCTGCCCAGCGTGGGGCCGGGGCAGGTGCTGAAGGATATCATGGAGAGCGGCGCTTTCCCGGTGGTGAGGCTGAAAAAGATCTTCCGACAGGCCGGAGAGAGCCATATCGTGGAATATGCCCACAGGATCAATGAGGGGAAAGAACTGGATCTTTCCGTAAAATACGAGGATTTCTTTTTGCTGGAAAAAGACAGCTCGGAGCTGATCTGTCATTATATCGTGCAGCTTATCTCGGATGTGCTTCCCAGGAAGCTGGGGCTTCATGGGGAGGATATCCAGGTGCTGACCCCCATGCGGAAGGGAGCGCTGGGAGTGGAATCCCTGAATCCCGTTCTGCAGGAGAGACTGAACCCTCCCTCTCCGGAGAAGGCCGAATACCGTTTCGGTGAGGTGGTCTTCCGGGAAGGTGACAAGGTGATGCAGATCAAGAATGATTACCAGATGGAATGGGAGATCCGCGGGAAGAGCGGTATCGTCGTAGAGAACGGAGAGGGGATCTTTAACGGAGATGTGGGTGTCGTTCATGAGATCAATTCCTATCTGAAGCTGATGGAGGTGGAATTTGACGAAGGCCGTTTTGTCTATTATCCCTTCCAGGCCCTGGACGAACTGGAGCTGGCCTATGCGGTGACCATACATAAATCCCAGGGCAGCGAATATCCCCTGGTGATACTGCCCCTGCTTTCGGGACCGAGGATGCTCATGAGCCGTAACCTTCTGTATACGGCAGTGACCCGGGCAAGGCAGTGCGTGATCCTGCTGGGCAGCGGAAGGACGGTGCAGCAGATGATCGGGAATTCACATGTGCAGCAGAGATATACTTCCCTGAGGGAAAGGATATGCGAAGCCGACGTTTCCATCCAGGCGGAGGACGGATAAGATGATGCTGAAAATCCTGCATAACAGATTCTGTGACCTGCTCTATCCCCGCCGCTGTGCACTCTGTGATGCCGTTCTTTCGCATTCGGAGGGCAGAAGCGGCTTCTGTTCATTCTGCCGGGGGAAGCTTAAGCCCATAACGGAGCCCCGTTGTATGAAATGCGGGGCGGCGCTGAAGGAGGAGGAGGAAGAATACTGCCGCCGCTGTAAAAAACACAGGCATGAGTTTGAACGGGGGCTGGCCCTGTATGAATATGCCGATGTGTGCGAAGCGATCTATCGCATGAAATACAGCGGGAGAAAAGAGTATGCCAGGCCCCTGGGCCGGGAAATGGCGAGGCGTTTTGCACCGCAGCTGAGGGAATGGGGGATACAGGCGCTGGTACCGATCCCGCTTTTTCCTGCAAAACAGCGCAGAAGGGGGTATAATCAGGCCGAAGCCCTGGCTGATGCCATGGGAGAAGCGCTGGGGATCCCCGTAGAGCGCCGGCTGGTCAGGAGAAGCAGGAATACCCGGCCCATGAAGCTGCTGGGAGATAAGGAAAGACAAATAAATTTGAAAAATGCTTTTCTTTGTGCACAAGATGGTGTAAAATTACAAAGGGTAGTGTTGGTGGACGATATCTATACCACCGGCAGTACCATGGACGCCGTAACCGGATGTCTGAAGGCAGCCGGAGTGAAGGAAGTTTACTTTGTCACCCTGGCCATCGGCAGCGGTGTCTGAAATGAAAAGAGGAGGATGGGGTTATGAACGTACGGAATTGCAAAAAATGCGGTAAGATGTTTAATTATATGGGCGGTCCTCCGATCTGCCAGGCCTGTAAGGAAGCGGCGGAGAAGAAGTTCCAGGAGGTAAAGGACTTTGTCCGTCAGAACAAGACGGCCACGATGAAGGAGATCGTGGAAGCCTGTGAGGTGGAACAGCGTCAGGTGGAACAGTGGATCCGTGAGGAGAGACTGGTATTTGCCCAGGATTCACCCATCCAGCTTAGCTGCGAGACTTGCGGTACCCGTATAGCCACGGGGCGTTATTGCGAGAAGTGTAAAAAGGATCAGGCAAATACCTTCAGTGCGGCAGGGCGTCAGCCCGAGGCGGCTCCCAAGGCTGCGGATAAGAAGGATGCCGGCCCCAAGATGTATACTTTCCATAAGTAAGAATGCTGAACGAATCTAGGATAAAACTGATGACCCGCATGGCTTCCTTTGAAGCCGGTGAGGGTAAGAAGAGTATGGCCATAGGGACGTATTTCCGCGGGGATTACATCGCCAAGGAGATCATCAAGTCCATAATCTACGGGACGGTGAGTTATGGCATCATCCTGGCGCTCTATCTTGCCTATGATTTCGAAAAGTTCATGAACAACATCTATGAGATGGATCTGTGGGCTTTCGGAAAGACTGTGCTGACCCGCTACCTGATCGTGGTGGGTGTATATGCAGTGATCACCTATATCGTATATGTGGTGCGATACAGGAGGGCAAGGCGGAAGCTGAGGATCTATTATAATAATCTGCGTCGTCTGGGTACCATGTACCGAAAAGAAGACGACCGTCGGAAAGAAGACGGACGATGACACAATTACTTACGATACGTGAACTGATCAAGAGTTTTTACAGCCGGTACGAGAATTTCTGCCGGCCTGCGCTGAAATTCCTGCTGGCCTTTGTCAGCTTCAGCATGGTGAACGGGGGCATCGGTTATGCATCGGTCCTCACCTCCGTACCGGTGGTGATGATCCTGGCATTGCTCTGCTCTTTCTTCCCCATCAACTTTATCCTGGTGGTGTGCGTGATGATGATACTGCTTCATCTTTATGCGCTTTCACTGGAAACGGTTGCCGTTGTGGGCTGCTTTTTCCTGCTGATGTTTTTGCTGTATTTCCGCTTTGCGCCGAAGGATACGGTGCTGCTGCTCATGACGCCGCTGTGCTTTATCCTGAAGATCCCGTATGTGATCCCGATCTGTGCGGGGCTTGTGGGATCGCCTGCTTCGGTGATCAGCGTGGGCTGCGGGGTGGTAAGCTATCATCTGCTTCACTATATCTCGGCAAACCGGGCCAGCCTGGAGACGGGGGAGTCGGATTCCGTTTTTGCCCTGGAAAAACTGCGGGTCATCATTGATGCGTTGATGAACAACCGGGAGATGCAGGTGATGGTGGCTGCATTTGCCGTAACGATCTTCTTTGTATACCTGATCCGCCGTCTGCCAGCGGATCATTGCTGGACCATTGCCATGATCACCGGTATCCTGGTGGATATCGTTGTACTGCTGGTAGGGGATCTGCGTTATGTAACGAGAGTCTCCATCGGCGGACTGCTCTTCGGCAGTCTGATCGCCTTCCTCATTGCGGAGGTATTGCAGTTCTTTGTCTTTAACGTGGATTATTCCCGTACGGAAAAAGTCCAGTTCGAGGATGACGAATACTATTACTATGTAAAAGCCATCCCCAAGAATACCGTATCCCTGGCGGACCGCAAGGTAAAGAAGATCAAGGGGAGTGAAAAAGAAGCCCCTTTGAAAAAGAAGACGCAGGAAGCACTCAGGGAACCGGAGGAACACGGAGACGTTCCGGAATACCGGGTAAGAAGGAGCAACAGGAACCGAAAGGAAAATGTTTAAGAAGTTTCTCGCTTATTTCACGGAATACTTTTCCAATATACGGATGCCGAGGATCCGGATCACTGATATCATAGAGATCCTGATCATTTCTTTTCTTGTCTATACCATCATGCTCTGGGTACGGAAGACCAAGGCCTGGGCTCTGCTGAAGGGCCTGATCGTCATTCTCGGTTTTCTGCTTCTGGCCGCTATCTTCAATATGACGACCATACTCTGGATCGCGGAAAAGAGTCTTTCCGTGATGGTCATCGCCATTGTGGTGGTGCTGCAGCCCGAGCTGCGCCGTATGCTGGAGCAGCTTGGCCAGAAGAATATCATCTTTTCTTTTATCAATGACAGCTCGCGAAGTAAGGGGCGTTATTCCGACCATACCATCGACGAGATCGTAAAAGCTTCTTTTGCCATGGGCCGGGTGAAGACCGGAGCCCTGATGGTGCTGGAACGTAACGAGACTCTGGCGGAATATGAAAAGACCGGTATCGCCATTGATGCCGCCGTATCGTCCCAGCTGCTCATCAATATCTTTGAGCATAACACACCGCTGCACGACGGAGCGGTGATCTTTCGTGACGATCGTATCGTATCGGCAACCTGTTACCTTCCCCTGTCCGATAACCGCTCCCTGAGCAAGGCGCTGGGTACCCGGCACAGGGCCGGCGTGGGTATATCGGAAGCTACGGATTCCCTTACGGTGATCGTATCCGAGGAGAACGGAAAAGTGAGTGTGGCCTATGGCGGAGAACTTTTCAGTTCCCTTACGCAGGAGGGCCTGCGGGAAAAGCTTGAGCTGGTGCAGGACAAGCCCCAGCCCGAAGCCAGGAAGAGCCCTAAGAACTGGTTTGCTAACCGGAAAGGAGAGACAGACAGTGCGCCTGAGCAAGCTGACCGAAAATCTGGGACTTAAACTGCTGGCACTGCTGGTCGCCTTTGCCCTTTGGCTCATCGTGATCAACTATGCGGATCCGATGGATACCACTTCCTACAGCGGTGTGAAGGTGGAAATAGTCAACAGCGACAGCCTGACAGCCAAGGGGATGTGCTATGAGGTGCTGAACCACAGTGACGTGGTGGATGTGGAGATCCGCGCCAAGCGTTCCGTGCTGGACAGCTTAAGCTATGAGAATATCCGTGCCGTGGCAGATATGGAAAACCTTTCCTATATGAACACGGTGACGATCCAGGTATATGCCAACAAGAGTAACGACCAGCTGGACAGTATACGCCAGAGCCGTGAACAGATGGAGCTTTCCGTGGAGAACCTGAAGGAAGTGCCTATGACCGTGTTTGTGGATACTCTGGGTGAGCCTGCGGAAGGCTATGTTATGGGCAATGTGACTCAGACCCAGAACTCGGTGCGGGTCTCCGGGCCGGAATCCGTGGTGGATACCATTGCCTGGGCCAACTGCTCGGTGAGCGTGGCGGGACGTAACTCGGATCTGTCCACCAGTGCGGATATCCGTCTGGTAGACGGCAACGGCGATATCGTTACCCACGAGAACCTGAAGACGAATATCTCTACCATCAATGTGGGAGTGGAGATACTGCCCACCAAGGCTGTGGATGTGATCTATAACGTGAGCGGTGAGCCGGCGGAAGGCTATGTGGTGAGCGGCGAGCCTGTGGCAGACCGTACAGCCATCTATATTGCTGCACGTAACAGCGTACTGAACGGTATCTCCAGTATTTCGGTACCGGGCAGCGAGCTGAATGTGGAGGGTGAAGAAAGCTCGGTGACGAAGGAACTGAATCTGGAAGATTATCTGCCCGACGGCGTGCATCTGGTTATGAGAGACGGTTTCTACGGTCCCGTAAACGTGACCGTCAAGATCGAAGAACTGGTAAGCCACAGCTTCAGCGTGCCCATGCGTAATCTGACGGCCGTCGGCGTGCCGGAAGGTTTTGAGGCCGAGATCTTCCTCATGGCCACCGAGGAAGATGACGGAGAGGCACACCGTGTAGCGAATCTCCGTATCACTTTGAACGGTGTAGAGGATGACTTTACGGATGTAAAGGGGTCCGATATCCTGGGCGAGATCCGTGTGGATGACTTCCTGGCGGCCAATCAGATGGAGAATCCGGTGGAAGGTTATTATCAGATGCCCATCGTCCTGACTCTGCCGGATGGGCTGGATACGGAAGAGATCTATTATGCGGACGTGCATCTGAAGCCGAAGGCGGAGGAGACCGAATAAACACACGGCTTGAAGATACAGAGGAAAAGTGGTAAAATAATGCTTTAACAATATCTGTCCGGATGCGTGAGATACTTCCGGACAGAAAACTTTAATACATTTACGGGGTTACAAGAAAACGGGGGTAGCAAAATGGTAAGGCAGAAGGTTACGATCATCAATCCGACCGGTCTGCATCTGCGTCCTGCAGGCTTTCTCTGCAAGGAAGCGATGAAATTTCAGTCTCAGACCCAGTTTCAGTTCCGCGAGAACACGGCCAATGCCAAGAGTGTGCTGAGCGTTCTGGGGGCATGCGTGAAAAGCGGCGACGAGATCGAGTTCATCTGTGAGGGCGAGGATGAGGAAGAAGCTCTGCGCTGTCTGGTTGAGGCGGTAGAGAGCGGACTCGGTGAGGGTGAAGAAAAATAAGAAAAACAGAGGTGTAGGTCAATGCTCAATTACAAGCGCTATCAACGGGTACCTGTGGATGCTTATCCGGAGCGTACCTGGCCGGATAAGGAGATACAGAAGGCTCCCATCTGGTGCAGTGTGGACCTGCGGGACGGTAATCAGGCTCTGATCGATCCCATGGTGGTCTCGGAAAAGGTGGAGTTTTTCAATTATCTTGTTAAGCTTGGCTTTAAAGAGATCGAGGTGGGTTTTCCCGCAGCCAGTCAGATCGAGTACGACTTCCTGCGGCAGCTGGTGGACCGTAAGCTGGTCCCGGATGATGTAAAGGTCCAGGTGCTGGCCCAGTGTCGGGAGGAGCAGATCATCCGTTCCTTTGAAGCGATACAGGGAACCAAGAGCGCGATCGTACATATCTATAATTCCACATCCACGCTGCAGCGGGATGTGGTCTTTCATGCCAGCCGTGAAGAAGTGAAGGAACTGGCTCTTTCCGGAACCCGCATGGTCATGGATCATCTGAAGGATTATGACGGTGAGGTGACTCTGGAGTATTCTCCCGAGAGCTTTACGGGAACGGAACTGGATTATGCTCTTGAGGTGTGCAATGCGGTGATCGATCTGTGGAATCCCACAAAGGAACATCCCATGATCATCAACCTGCCTTCCACTGTGGAAATGACCACGCCCAATGCCTTTGCGGACCGTATCGAATTCATGAGCCGCAATATGCATAAGAGGGAAGCGGTGATCTTAAGCGTTCATCCCCACAACGACCGGGGGACGGGTGTGGCGGCTGCCGAGCTTTCCCTGCTGGCGGGAGCGGACCGTATCGAGGGAACCCTCTTCGGTAACGGTGAGCGCACCGGCAACGTGGATATCGTAAATCTGGCTTATAACATGTTCTCCCAGGGCATTGACTGCGGTCTGGCTCTGGATAACGTGAACGAAGGCATAGAGCTCTATGAGCGCTGCTGCAAGATCCCCATCCATCCCAGGCACCCCTATGCGGGCAAGCTGGTGTTCACGGCTTTTTCCGGCTCTCATCAGGATGCCATCAACAAGGGCGTGCACGCTATGCAGGAGCGGAATTCGCAGATATGGCAGGTGCCTTATCTTACCATCGATCCTGCGGATATCGGAAGGGAATACGAGCCCATCGTGCGTATCAATTCCCAGTCCGGTAAGGGCGGTGTGGCTTTCGTTATGGAGACCTATTTCGGCTTCAAGCTGCCCAAGCCCATGCAGAGGGAATTTGCGGATGTGATCCAGAAGATCTCCGAAGGGCAGGGTGAGGTATCTCCCGAGACCGTTATGGAGAAGTTCCGTGAGGAATACTTAAAGAAGAACGAGCCCATCCACTTCCGCAAGCTGAAGGTGGACGACCTGTCGGAGGAGACGGAGAGCGAATTCGATACGGGCGTGCATGTGAGTTATACGGATCACGGTGTGGAGAAGAGCTTTGACGCCGTGGGTAACGGCCCTGTGGATGCTGTACAGCGGGGTATGCGCGAAACCTTCGGCATACGGATCAAGGTGCTGGATTACGAGGAGCACGCGCTGCAGAGCGGTGCCAATTCCCAGGCGGCGGCTTATATCCATCTGCTGAACGAAGACAGCGGCGAGGTGACCTACGGTGTGGGTGTCAGTTCCAACATCACCCGGGCTTCCGTGCGTGCCATCTTTTCCGCGGTGAACCGTCTGAAGCTGGGAGGCTGATATGGGCATACGCTTGATGGTCACCGGCTGCAAAGGGCAGCTGGGAAGGGCTATTTATTCGCTTACGGAAGCGGATAAGGAATATGAATATATCGGTACCGACGTGGAGGATCTGGATATCACGGATACTGCCGCGGTGATCGCTTATGTGGACCGGATCAAGCCGGATGTGATCGTGAACTGTGCGGCGGCCACCAATGTGGACGGCTGCGAAAAGGACGAGGATACCGCTTTCCGCATTAATGCCATAGGTCCCCGGAATCTGGCCATTGCATCTTCCCGTGTCGGGACGAAGCTCATTCATATCTCTACGGATTATGTTTTCCCCGGTGACGGGGAAAAGCCCCGCACGGAGTTCGATCCCGTGGGACCGAAGAGTGCCTACGGCCGCAGCAAGCTGGCCGGAGAGGAATTCGTAAAGCAGTTCGCAGAGCGCTGGTTTATCCTGCGCACGGCCTGGTTATACGGGGAAGGAAAGAATTTTGTGCGCACCATGCTCTCCCTGGCGGAAAAGAACGATACGGTGAGTGTGGTGGACGACCAGCTGGGAAATCCCACTTCGGCCATGGAACTGGCCCGGGCGGTGCTTTCCCTGATCCCTACGGAGGATTACGGCCTTTATCATGCCACCTGTGACGGGATCTGCAGCTGGGCGGAGTTTACGGAAGAGATCTTCCGCTTAAAAGGGCTTTCCACCAAGGTGGAGCATATCAGCTCGGCAGAATATAAGAAGCGTTTTCCCGCATCGGCAGACCGGCCGGCCTTTTCGGCGCTGGAGAATAAGATGTTCGCCCTTTGCGGAGGCTATCGTTTTAAAAACTGGAAAGACGCCATAGCAGAGTATCTGGGCTGAAAATAAAAAAATCCCCGGTATCACCGGGGATGAATTATGCCACGGGAAAGACTACGTAACACATGACGAAGGCCATGAGAATGCCGATCACCAGACCGGCGGCCACCTGTGAGGGGGTATGCCCCAGAAATTCTTTCAGACGGTCGTCCGGGGAAAGGGTATTCCAATCCACCTGTTCCATCCTTTCCATGGTATCCATCATCTCGTTCAGTACCTGGGCATGACGGCCTGCCTGTCGGCGTATCCCGAGGGCATCATACATCACGATGATGGCCAGGGCACCGGCCAGGGCAAAATCCACGGAGCCGGGGCCGCAGCGAAGGAAAACGGCAGTGGCCAGGCTGCAGACCGTAGCGGAGTGGGAACTGGGCATACCGCCGGTACCGATGAGGCGCTCCGCAACAAAGCCGCGGTTTACAATGGTATGCAGCAGCGTTTTAAGGATCTGTGCTATAAACCAGGAGGAAACGGCACTCATCAGGATGGGATTGTGGAATAAGTCATACAGATAATGCATGCACTCATTATATCGGCTGCAGGAAAAAAACGCAAGTAGGAGGAAGAGTAAAAATGGCAAAAGCGGAAAAGAACGATAAGGTATATGTGGCAGGACACCGGGGACTGGTGGGAAGTGCCATCGTGCGTTCCCTTCAGCGCAGCGGCTATACCAACATCATCGGACGGACCCATGCGGAGCTGGATCTTTGTGAGCAGGCAGACGTAAGAGCTTTTTTTGAGGCAGAGCGTCCCGATGTGGTGGTGCTGGCTGCGGCAAAGGTGGGGGGTATAAATGCCAATAACACGGCTCCTGCGGAATTTGCCTACAGCAATATGCAGATCCAGTGCAATGTGATCGAGGCCTGCCATCAGTATAAAGTGAAGAAGCTGCTCTTTTTAGGCAGCAGCTGCATCTACCCCCGCATGGCACCCCAGCCCATTCCGGAGAGCGCGCTGCTCACGGGACCCCTGGAAGCTACCAACGAAGCCTATGCCATCGCCAAGATCTCGGGTCTGGAGATGTGCAAATTCTATAAGCGGCAGTACGGCGATGATTTCATCAGCTGCATGCCCACCAATCTGTACGGCCCTCACGATAATTACGAACTGCAGGGTTCCCATGTGCTGCCGGCCATGATACGGAAGTTCCATGAAGCCAAGCAGAACGGGGCTCCTTCCGTGGAACTCTGGGGAACAGGTTCCCCTCTGCGTGAATTCCTTTATGTGGATGATATGGCGGATGCCTGTGTGTTCCTTCTGGAGAATTACGACGGAGAGGAGCATGTGAACATCGGTACCGGAAAGGAACTGACCATAAAGGAGCTGGCAGAGCTGATCAAAAAGACCGTGGGTTATGAGGGAGAGATCGTATGGAACAGTTCCATGCCCGACGGTACCCCCAGGAAGCTCTGTGATGTGAGCAAGCTCCATGCCCTGGGCTTCACCCATAAGGTGGAACTGGAGGAAGGCGTAAAGCTGGCCTATGACTGGTTCCGGGAGAACATCGATAATGCCCGTATGGGAGCCTGAGCCATGGAAGAGCTGGTCAGCATCGTAATACCCGTGCATAATGCGGAGAAATACCTGGAGCAGACCGTAGAGAGCGTTCTGGCCCAGAGTTATAAGGATTACGAGCTGATCCTGGTGGATGATGCCAGCAGCGACGGCAGTGCGGCCCTGATGAAAGAGCTGGCCGCGAAGGATAAACGTATACGCCTTCTCAGCAATGAAGGCCCTCACGGGGCTGCCCATGCAAGGAACTGCGGGATCGATGCCGCCAAGGGAAGATACCTGGCGTTTCTGGATGCCGATGACCTGTGGCTGCCCGAAAAACTGAAACGGACGCTCCGCTTCTTAAAGAAGCAGGATGCGTCCTTTGTGTTTACCGGCTATGAGTTTGGAGATGAGAATGCACAGGGGACGGGAAAAGTGGTGCATGTTCCCTCCTCTCTGGATTATGAGCATGCCCTTTCCCGTACCGTGATATTTACTTCCACGGTACTGCTGGATATGAAACGGCTGGGGAAGAAGATCGTGCATATGCCGGATGTGGAGAGTGAGGATACGGCCTGCTGGTGGCAGATCCTGAAGAGCGGGGTATCAGCCCGGGGGCTGGATGCCCGGCTGGTGATCTACCGGCGGCCCGCAGCTTCTCTTTCCTCCAACAAAATGGTGGCGGTAAAGCGTATCTGGAAGCTGTACCGGCAGCAGGAAAAGCTGGGGCTTATAAAGAGTGTAGGCTGTCTGTTGGGCTGGGCCTGGCGCGCTACGGCCCGGAGACTTTAAGACGTTTTCAGGGGCCGTTCAATAAATGATGGTATTACGGCCCTGTTCTTTTCCGAGATAGAGTTTGTTATCCGCATCCTTGATGTTCTCATCAAGTTTTTTATCTTTATCGTATTCCGTAAGACCGTAGGTGAGGGTCACCGTGATGAACTCGTCGCGGACATTGACCTTGGCTTTTTTCACTTCCCTCTGTACTTCCAGAAGGACGCCCATGGCATCGTCACCGTTCATGTTGGGAAAGGCGATGAAGAATTCCTCGCCGCCCCAGCGGGCCACGAAGCCTTTGTCACCCACCGCCGTGATCAGGGATTTGGCAACGGCCTTCAGCACCAGATCGCCGATATCGTGGCCGTAGCTGTCGTTTACCCGCTTGAAATGATCGATATCGCAGATACAGATGCTGCAGATCATCTCGTCGGCCTTTCTGGCAAATTCCTGAAGGTAATCCATGGCCATGCCCCGGTTGTTCAGCCCGGTGAGGCGGTCGGTGTTGGCCTTTTCCTTGAGCCGTTTATTGTATTCGATGAGCTTGTTCTCCTGGACCTGGCTGTCGTTGGAGAAGACATGGGCTGCGATGCAGGTACAGAGTATCATGATGAACATATTGCTGTCCCGGACGCAGCGGTGGGCATGAATGCTCAGCTGAAGCATGGGTTCGCGGTTGCCGTAGAGCAGGGACATGCCCTGATAGACCACAAAGGTGATAAAGGCAAAGATCAGCTTTAAGATAAAGCGGTCGTAGCTGGCAAAAAAGAAGATGATGATCAGAAACGGCGGGAAGATCTGAAAGCTGGAGTCGGGGCCGAAGAGCCACAGCATGGACAGGGCCCAGGCCGTAGTGACTATGATGAAGCACCATACCAGCCACATCTTTGGAAGCTTATAGGAAAGGGCAAAGATCAGGGAATACAGAATGCAGAGGATCAGATTTCCGATACTGGCGTAGGAGTCTCCGTGAATGCCGAAGGCTATGGTGTTGATGATAAAAAAGAAAAACAGGTTCAGGGACAGAACCCGTATAAGGACCGCCATCTTCTTGGTTTCGTTCTCGATCCCCGTATCCTTTGTGATCAGCTGTTTCAGCGCGTTGGAAAATTTCATGCTCATCATTATACTCGTTTTTTTTGATACATACAATAATGTTTTTGTGGTATAATCAGACAGGCTTAAGAGAAGGAGAGCCGGCTGATGCGGTCCAAGACATTTATTTTTTCCATATTGACCATACTTTGTGCGGCAGCGATCTTTGTGGTGGCTTTTGCCTATTTTCGCGTGCATCAGGAGAAGACGGCGGAGGATACTCCGGAGCGGAGCTACAGCCGTTATTATGCCATGATCACCGACGACCCGAAATCCTTCTTCTGGCAGTACGTATACCAGGGGGCCAGTGCTGCGGCGGAGGAAAAAGATACCTGTGTGGAGCTTTTCGGTTCCAACCTTTCTTTTGATTATTCCCCGGAGGAACTGATGGAGATAGCCATAGCTTCGGATGTGGATGGCATCATGGTCTGCGGCGGAGACAGTGAGGAGATGGACAGCCTCATTGACCGGGCCGTGGACAGTGGGATCCCTGTGGTGACCATGTATTCCGACAATGCCGCTTCCCGGCGCTGCTCCTTTGTGGGCGTGAGCGCCTACAATATCGGCAGGGAATACGGACGCCAGATCGTCCGCGTAAGGGAGGAGATGGAACGCCAGGTGGGAAGGGGCAGGGCTGCCAGTAACGAATGCAGCGTGACGGTGTTTTTTGACAGCAGCCAGCTGCTCTATGACCAGAACGTGATCCTTTCGGGCATCATGGACACTCTGAACCGGGATGCGCCGGGAACGCACTTTACGGTAAAGAACATGGTGGTGGATGACAGCAATCCCTTCTCGGTGGAAGAGGGTATCAGGGATGTGTTCATGGAAGGAACGGAGCCGGATATCCTGGTCTGCTTAAGCGAAATGGATACCAGCTGCGCCTATCAGGCCGTGGTGGATTTTAACCTGGTGGGTAAGGTGTATATCCTGGGCTATTACGATTCCGAAAAGATCTTAAACGCCATCAGCCGGAACGTGGTGTTTTCCACCCTGGCCGTGGATACCGGGGAACTGGGGCGATACAGCGTGGAGGCCCTGAACGAATATATCGAGAGCGGCAATACCAGCGAATACTTTGCGGCGGATGTGACCATCATCGACCGCGGGAATGTGTCGGAGTATCTGCACAAGGAGGAGACGGATGAGAAAGCGCTTCAATAGTCTGCCTCTTTCCTATAAGATCAGCGGTATCTTCATCGTCATCAACCTGCTGATCTTTATCGTGGATCTGGTGCTGATCCTGGGTATAAACCGGATGAGCGTGGACATGGAAGAGACCTACCGGGACAACCGGCACTTAAACGAGATGCTGGAGGCTCTGGAGGGGGTACAGCGATCCATGACGGATTATCTGAATTCCAAGTCCACGGACTCCCTTTCGGATTATTATATCAATGAGCAGCGCTATACGGAGCTGACGGGCGAGCTGGCCGAGCGTGTGACGGACCGCACCTATGACCGGATGGAGCGGAACATACGGAAGATGTCCGCTGCCTATCTGGAGAGTGTTTCGAAGACCATCGAAGATAAGCGCGGCCGCAACGTGGAGAAGTACAGGACCCATTACGAGGAGGCTTCGAAGCTGTATGAATATATCAAAGCTTATGTCCGGAGCCTGAACGAAGAACAGTTTGTCAGCAATTCGGAGAAATATACGACACTGGCACGAAATTTCCGAAAGTTTGAAAGCTTTGCCATGATCGTTATGTTTACGGTGATGATCGCCAGTGCTTTTGTCATCACGGCCATTACCCGCAGCCTGATCCAGCCCCTGCAGGCCCTGGCACAAAGTGCCGATGCCGTGACGGAAGGGCAGCTGGATGCGGAGCTTCCCAAGAGCCGGAGCAATGATGAGGTCGGGCGTCTGACCACTGCCTTCGGGAAGATGATGGTGAGCATACGGGAATACATTGAGGGGCAGCGTCTGAGCATGGAGAAGGAGCGCCAGATGCAGGAAAAGGAACTGATGATGGAGACCCATCTGAAGGATGCCCAGCTGAAATATCTGCAGGCCCAGATCAATCCCCATTTCCTCTTCAACACCCTGAACGCCGGAGCCCAGCTGGCCATGATGGAGGGGGCGGACCGTACCTATGAGTATGTGCAGACCGTGGCGGATTTTTACCGCTATAATGTAAAGAAGCAGGACGAGCCGGTGCGCATTGAGGAAGAAGTAGAGCTGGTGGAGAATTACATCCGCATCCTGAACGTGCGCTTTTCCGGGGATATCCATTACGAACAGCATATGGATGAGCGCCTTAAGGACGTAAAGATGCCGGGGATGATACTTCAGCCCATCGTGGAAAATGCCGTAAACCACGGGATCAGGGAGATGGGAGATAAAGGAAAGATCTGGCTCAAGGTATACCGGGACGGGGAGAGGGTATATATCTCCGTTAAGGATAACGGAAAGGGAATGAGCCCCGAAGACATCGAAATGCTCCTGGGCGGAGAATGGAAGGAACGGGAAGTGAGCGGGGACTCCAACGGTGTGGGGATGGATAACGTGATCGCAAGACTCAGGCTCTTCTCGGAAAGGGAAGATGTGATAGGGATATACAGTGACGGAAAGGATACGGGGACGGAGGTCGTGATCAACTTCCCGTATGAGGGGAAATAAGGATGTACAGGATCATGCTGGCGGATGACGAGGGCATCGTCATCGATTCGATGAAGTTCATCATTGAGAAGGAATTCGGGGATGAGTGCGAGGTGGAGTATGCCAAGACCGGGCGATCCGTTATAGAACTTGCGGAACGCTTCCGGCCGGATATCGCCGTCATGGATATACAGATGCCGGGGATCAACGGGATCGAAGCCATGAAGGAGATACGGAGCTTCTCCGCAGGCACCGTCTTTATCGTCATGAGTGCCTACGATAAGTTTGACTATGCCAAAGAGGCCATCAAACTGGGGGTGCTGGAATATATCAACAAACCCATGGAAAGGACCCGGGTGGTACAGGTGCTGCGCTCGGCCATGGAACAGATCGACAGGGAAAGAAAGAAGCGCAGTGATGACCTGATGGTGAAGGAAAAGCTGGAGAGCGTGGAACCCATCATCGAAAACGGCCTGATCTACAATATCCTTTTCCGGGAACATTTTGAAGAAGATATTGAGAACTACAAGACGATACTGGGAGTGGATGCGGATTACGGGTATATGATGTGCCTGGTATGCGGTGATACCCAGGAGGGCAGCCACATGACCAATGCCGTGGGAAGCTCCGTGACGATCTCGAAGCATTATCAGGAACTGAGGGAAAGCTTAAAGGAGTTCTTCCCCTGCAAGGTGGGTTCCGTGATGGGGAACAAGATCGCCCTGCTGATCCCCTTTAAGGAACATGAGATGGAATACAATGCCCGTATCGACCTGATCGAACGGGGCAGGGAGCTGGTGCGGGAACTGCGCCGGAAGATCGATATACGTTTCCGCCTGGGGATAGGCGGGGTAAAGCCCCTGCGGCGCCTGGGTGATTCCTACCGGGAAGCGCAGAACGCCCTGATCGCCAGTACGGGACAGGTGGCCCATGCAGATGATCTGCCCGTAGCCTGTGATTACGAGAAGGATTACCCGGTGGAGATGGAGAAGGAACTCTTTGATTCCGTACAGCGGGGAGATTATAATGAAGCGGAGCTGCATGCCGAAAGCTTTATCGGGTGGATGGAGGCTTCCAACGGGGAAAACCTCATGTCGGTACGCCTTAAGCTTCTGGAGTTTGCTCTCTGGGCAGAGCGCTTGGCTTATCAGAACGGGGGCATGACCTACCGCTTCGGATCCAGGGAATCATATCTTCCCGAGATCATGTCGGCGTCAGGGATACCGGAGCTTAAGGAGTGGTTCCTGGGGAAGCTTAAGAGCGCCTGCCAGAATATAGGAAGCAAGCGTCAGGAACGTTCTACGGATACCATCAAGCTGGCAAAGGATTATATCAGTGACAATTATTCCAAGGAACTGTCCCTGGATGACGTATCCCGGGTGGTGAACATCTCTCCTTACTATTTCAGCAAGCTTTTCAAGGAGGCGACGGGAGAGAATTTCATCGAATATCTGACCAACCTGCGTATCGAAAAAGCGAAGGAACTATTAAGCGGCTCCGAGCTGAGCATGAAGGAGATCTGCGCCCAGTGCGGCTGGCAGGATCCGAATTATTTCAGCCGGACCTTTAAAAAGAATGTGGGCCTGACCCCGACGGAGTATAAGGAGAAAAATGCGTAGAGCGAAAAGGATCATCCTTACAATAGTATTATCACTGACGATGCTTCTGAGCACCGGTGGCTGTGAAAAAAAGGAAAGCACCGGAGCCGGCAGCAGCACCGTTGAAGAGGATAAGCTCACCATAGGCATGAGCTTTGATTCCTTTGTGATCGAACGCTGGCAGAGAGACAGGGATATCTTTGTGCAGGCGGCCAAGGAGCTGGGAGCCGAGGTGAACGTGCAGAACGCCAACGGGGATGTGGCAAAGCAGAAGGAGCAGATCGAATACCTGGTGGATTACGGCGCGGATGTGATCGTGATCGTCTGCATTGATTCGGATGCCCTTACGGATGCGGTGAAAAAGGCCAGGGATAAGGGTGTAAAGGTCATCGCCTATGACCGTCTGATCAACAATGCGGATATCAACCTTTATATCTCTTTCGATAACGAGATGGTGGGAACGCTGATGGCGGAGAGCCTTCTGGAGCACGGCCTTGCCGGGGGAAAAGTGATCATGATCGGGGGCTCCCCTGCGGACAATAATGTATCCCGTGTGGAAGCGCCTTTTGAGCAGTTGATGAACGAGAATCAGGTAGAGATCCTGGGACGTACCCACTGCGACGGCTGGAGGGCCGAGCTGGCGGCGGAATATCTGGATGAGAATCGGGAACTTCTGGAGGAATGCGATGCCATCATGTGCGGGAATGATAACGTAGCCAGCCAGGTGGTAAGCTTTCTGGCGGTACAGCGCCTGGCGGGAGAGATCCTGGTCACCGGGCAGGATGCGGATCTGGAGGCCTGCCAGCGTATCGTGGAAGGGACACAGGTCATGACGGTGTACAAACCGGTGGAGACTCTGGCCAGACGGGCGGCGGAATGTGCCGTGGCCCTGGCAAAAGGAGATACTCTGGGAGGGGAGGATCTGGGGACCATCAATAACGGCATGAAGGAAGTGCCCTATCTGCGCCTGGAACCAGTAAAGGTAACAAAGGAAAATATGGACGAAACCATTATCGACAGCGGTTTTCACTCCCGTGAAGAAGTTTATCTCAATGTCCGCTGATGGGATTATCTTGCAAAAGGCTCTGCCCTTTGCAACAAAAAAATGCTAGCACAGCCCGTTCGGGGATTCTTAAGTTTACAAAAAAGTACAGAATTTCACAAACAACTACTATTTGAACTGTGTTACTATCCTTCCTGTAAGGGGCGGAGAGTCCGCTCCGAAAACCATAAACCGAAAGGGAGGAAAGTACAAAATGAAAAAACTCGTAGCACTTTTCTTAACAGCAACGCTGACCCTGTCCATGCTGCTGAGCGGATGCGGCGCAGCCGGCGGGAACGGCGGAAGCAAGAAGGTTGGCGTGTCCATGCCTACCAAGGATCTGCAGAGATGGAACCAGGACGGTGACAACATGCAGAAAGAGCTGCAGGCAGCCGGCTATCAGGTGGATCTGCAGTACGCAGCAAACGATGTACAGACTCAGCTGTCCCAGATCGAGAACATGATCTCCAACGGATGCGACGTACTGGTCATCGCAGCAATCGAGGGCTCTTCCCTCGGCGAAGCTCTGGACATGGCTAAGAGCAAGAACATCCCGGTCATCGCTTACGACCGTCTGCTCATGGGTTCGGATGCAGTTTCCTACTACGCAACCTTCGATAACTACAAGGTTGGTACCGTTCAGGGTACTTATGTTAAGGAACAGCTGGATCTGGACAATGCTGCAGGTCCTTTCAACATCGAGTTCACCGCAGGTGACCCCGGCGACAACAACGCAGGTTTCTTCTTCAACGGTGCTTATGATGTACTGAAGGGTTATATCGAGAGCGGCAAGCTGGTTGTTGTATCCGGCCAGAAGACCTTCGAAGAAGTTGCAACTCCCAGCTGGGCAACTGAGACTGCTCAGTCCAGAGCTGAGAACATCCTGTCTTCCTTCTATGCAAGCGGCACCGATCTGGATGTATGGCTGTGCTCCAACGACTCCACCGCTCTGGGTGTTGAGAACGCTCTGGCAGCTAACTACAACGGCAAGTATCCCATCATCACCGGTCAGGACTGCGATATCGTGAACACCAAGAACATGATCGAAGGCAAGCAGGCAATGTCCGTATTCAAGGATACCCGTACCCTGGCTTCCCAGGTGGTTAAGATGGTTGGTCAGATCCTGAACAACGAGACCGTGGATGTGAACGATACCAAGACCTATGATAACGGTGTAAAGGTTGTTCCTTCCTTCCTCTGCGAGCCGGTATTCGCGGATGCCAACAACTACAAGACGATCCTGATCGATTCCGGATACTACACCGAGGATCAGCTGAAGTAAAGAAAAAACATAAGCAGTACTTATACGGCAGGCGGGGCAAAACCCGCCTGTCTATATGAAAGGATGAGATTGGAGGGGTATTCTTGGGCAATATATTACTGGAAATGAAGAATATTACCAAAACCTTCCCCGGGGTTAAGGCACTGGACAATGTGAACCTTCAGGTAGAAGAAGGCGAGATCCATGCCCTGGTGGGAGAAAACGGAGCCGGTAAGTCAACTTTGATGAACGTGCTCAGCGGTATCTACCCTTACGGGACCTACGAAGGGGATATCATTTATAACGGAGAGGTCTGTCAGTTCCATAAGATCACGGATTCCGAAAAGAAGGGGATCGTTATCATCCATCAGGAGCTGGCGCTGGTACCTCAGATGTCCATCGGCGAGAACATGTTCCTCGGAAATGAAAGAGGAAAAAAGAGTGCGATCAACTGGGACGAAACCTACAGCGAAGCGGATAAATATCTGAAGATGGTTGGACTTTCGGAGTCTTCCCGTGTGCTGATCAAAGATATAGGAACCGGAAAACAGCAGTTGGTGGAGATCGCAAAGGCCCTGGCCAAACATGCGAAGCTCCTGATCCTGGACGAGCCGACCTCGTCCCTGAATGAAACGGATTCCCGGGCACTGCTGGATCTGATGCTGGAGTTTAAGAAGCAGGGGATGACCATGATCATCATCAGCCATAAGCTGAATGAAGTGGTCTATGTGGCGGACAAGATCACTGTGGTGCGCGACGGTTCCACGGTGGAGACCATGGACTGCCACAGCATGGAGATCGACGAAGACCGCATCATCAAAGGAATGGTGGGACGCGAGATCACCGACCGTTTCCCGAAGCGCAGCGGTGTTGCAATCGGGGAAGCGAACATGGAAGTGAAGAACTGGACTGTGTTCCATCCCATCTATGCCGAACGCAAGGTTGTGGACAGTGTAAACATGACCGTGCACAAAGGCGAAGTAGTAGGTATCTACGGTCTGATGGGTGCCGGGCGCACGGAGCTGGCCATGAGTATCTTCGGCCGTTCTTACGGTGCGGATATCAGCGGTACGCTTATGATCAACGGGAAAGAAGTAACGCTGAAGAGCCCCAGGGAAGCCATCAATGCGAAGCTGGCATATGTAACGGAAGACCGGAAGGGCAACGGACTGGTGCTTTCCAATCCCATAAGGGTAAATACCTCACTGGCCAATATGGCGGGGGTAAGCAACAATGGTGTCATCGATGTGGACAAAGAATACCAGGTTGCTGTGGAGTACAAAGAGAAGCTGAAGACCAAAACACCCTCGGTGGAACAGAATGTGGGTAACCTTTCCGGCGGTAACCAGCAGAAGGTGCTGCTGGCCAAGTGGATGTTTACGGATCCGGATATCCTGATCCTGGATGAGCCTACCCGCGGTATCGATGTGGGTGCCAAGTACGAGATCTACTGTATCATCAATGATCTGGTAGCGGCGGGGAAATCCGTTGTGATGATCTCGTCCGAGCTGCCGGAGGTCATAGGGATGAGCGACCGCATCTATATCATGAACGAAGGAAAGTTCGTGGGCGAGATGAAGGCGGATGAGGCCACGCAGGAGAATATCATGGCCTGCATCTTACAGTCAGGGAGGGGCGAATGATATGAAACTGAATGTGCTGGGAATAATAAAAAAGTATACGATGTTATTTGCCCTGATCGCCGTGGTCATATTCTTCTACTTTAATACCGACGGGCTGATCCTTCTTCCGCAGAACATCAATAACCTGATCTCACAGAACGCTTACGTGTTTGTTCTGGCAGCGGGCATGCTGCTCTGCATCCTGACCGGAGGAAACATCGATCTGGCGGTAGGTTCGGTGGTCTGCTTTGTGGGCGGTATCGGTGCCGTGATGATGGATAAGAACATCAACATGGTGTTTGCGGTGATCGTCATGCTGGTGGGCGGCCTGCTGGTAGGCGCCTGGCAGGGCTTCTGGATCTCTTATGTGAAGGTGCCGCCTTTTATCGCAACGCTGGCCGGTATGTATGCCTTTCGCGGTCTGTCCAACGTGGTACTGCAGGGTAAAGCGGTAGGCGTGGACGACGGATTCTTCTTAAAGGTCTTCGGCGGCGGTGCCGACTGTTATATCCCGGATTTCTTTGGCGGGAAAGATCTTAATATCACCTGCATCGTGGCAGGAGCCGTGGTGGCTGTGGTTTACATCGCTTATGAACTGAAGAAGCGTATCACCGCCAAGGCAAGAGGCTTCAGTGTAGTGCCTCTTTACACCCTGCTGATCCGTGTGGTGTGCATCTGCGCGGTAGTACTCTGGGTCTTCTATAAGCTGGCCAATTACAAGGGTATCCCCACTGCATTCATCTGGATCGCGGTGGTACTGATCAGCTACGGTTATATCACATCCAAGACTACGGTGGGCCGTTATCTCTACGCCGTGGGCGGAAATGAGAAAGCCACAAGGCTTTCCGGTATCGACTCCCGCAAGGTTTACTTCTTCGCATACATCAACATGGGCCTGATGGCCGGACTTGCAGGTATCCTTACCATAGCCCGTCAGGTCGGTGCCCAGCCCACCTTCGGACAGCTTTACGAAATGGATGCCATCGCGGCCTGCTTTATCGGCGGTGCTTCGGCTTACGGCGGTGAGGGAAGTATCTTCGGCGTTATCATCGGTGCCCTTCTGATGGGTGTCATCAACCAGGGCATGAGCATCATGGGTATGGAAGCTACCTATCAGAAGGTTGTTAAAGGTATCGTGGTGCTGGTAGCGATCATCTTCGATGTGCTGTCGAACAAGAAGAAAAAGTAAGGAGTGTGAGTCATGGCTAAATATCTTGAACTATTAAAGAAAAATGCAATGCTGATCGTCCTGGTGCTGGTATATATCTTCTTTATCGGGATGACGAACGGTTCAATGTTCTCACCCATGAACGTCAGCAACCTGATCACGCAGAATGCATACGTGTTCGTACTGGCCACAGGTATGCTGATGTGTATGCTGACCGGCGGAAACATCGACTTATCCTGCGGATCCTTCGTCTGCTTCATGGGAGCCGTTGGCGGTATCCTGATGGTGGTGAAGGAGATGGGCACCGGCGTTTCGATCTTCCTGATGCTGGTGGTGGGCATCATATACGGCTGCATCCTGGGCTTCCTGGTAGCTTATGTGAACATTCCGCCCTGGATCGCAACACTGGCCGGTTTCCTTGCCTTCCGTGGCTGGGGAACACAGCTGCTTACCGATTACAGTCCCGGGAAGACCGGAAGTATCTCCAATTTCCCGGCTGCTTTTCTGAAGATCTTCTCCGGGAAGCTCTTTGAAACACAGGGTACGCTGAATATCGTATGTCTGGTGGTGGGGATCGCAGCCAGCGTGATCGTGGTGCTGGTGAATGTCATGGGCAGGGCCAACAAGCTGAAAAAGGGTTATGAAGCAGATTCCATGACGGCGGTCATCGTAAAGTCCGTGCTGTCCGTAGCAGCTATCATGATCATCGCATACAAGCTGGCCTGGGCCGGCGGCATCCCTACGGTGCTGGTTTGGGTTGTGGGTATCGTGCTGGTCTACAGCTTCATCACCTCCAAGACCACTCTGGGACGTTACTTCTATACCATAGGCGGAAACAAGGAAGCCACGAGGCTTTCCGGTGTGGACACAAGGATGATCATGTTCCTGGCCTACCTGAACATGGCAGTGCTTACGGTGATCACTTCCTATATCGCCATGGCACGTTTCCAGGCGGCCAACTCTACGGCAGGAACGAACTACGAAATGGACGCCATCGCAGCCTGCGTGGTGGGCGGTGTATCGGCCTACGGCGGTTCCGGCAGTGTATTCGGTATGGTGGTAGGCGCCACGCTGATCGGCGTTATCAACCTGGGCATGCAGCTCATGGGTGTGGATGCCGACTGGCAGAAGATCGTTAAGGGTGCCGTGCTCCTGGGTGCAGTGGTATTTGACATCCTGGCAGCCAAGAAGAATTCTACGAAGTAAGAGGAAAACTAGATAGGAGTGGCAGGGGGGGCGGTTCTCCGGAACCGTCCCTTTTGTCGTTTTATGCTACTGAGGAAGGACGGGATATGTATTCATGCTGCGACACGCTTTCGCTCTGATTTTGCCAGTAACGGACGCTAAGCTCGCAAAACGGCAAGACGCCGGATAGAACGGCGTCCTGCCTGCTCGCTAAGCGCCGACGGCAAAATACGGTCGCTGCATTGAATACATATGCCCGTCCTTTTAGGTAAGAATAACTCTTCGACAAAGGGGACGGGCCGGAAGGACGGGGAAGAGTTTACAGAGTGTAGACGTAGATCGTGTAGGGGGAGGAGGGATCGGTAAAGACGCGGGGAGCGGAAAGACCCAGCTCTGCGGCGTTGGAAAGCTCCACACGGGAGAAGATATAACGGCAGTCCAGGGAGCGCAGCTCGTTCATATCCACCAGCAGCCGGTGATCCGTAAAGCGTATCTCACGGGTATGTGCATAGGTATTTTCATCGGAGCCTGAGAAGAGATAGACTCTTGCGCCGAAGTCGTTGAAGCTTTCCGCCAGCTGCGGGGAGCCCTCCAGGGCGGGAGCTATGACTTTGGCCCAGCGGTCCTTATATTCCTGTGGATACAGGCCCAGGTAGCCGTCCAGAGTGGAAAGACCGTTGTAGTACAGCACGGCGGGATGGAGGCCGAAGGCGGCGCACCATTCGCCTTTGTAATCCAGCTCTTCCCGTATATGGTCAAAAAGCTCCGTGGAATAGAATTCGTCATAGTTCAGGTAATCCGTATCCTTCTGCTTCAGGATGCGGTAGGCCTGGTTGTAGACCGTATAGTAGAGATCATTGTAGACCTGGGGAATGAAGCATACTGCCAGCAGAGCGGCGGCCGCCAGGATCCCGGCTCCGTATTTCAGTTCTTTCTTTCCCGCATCCCACAGCCGCAGCAGGGCCGTAAGCAGGGCCCCGTACCAGAGCAGGGGATTCAAAAAAGTGCTGCGGGAAAAATTGAAGCCGGCAAGGGGCTTAAGCAGCCTGTCCCAGAGCCTGCAGAAGGGCTCAAAAAAGTAAAGGCCGTAAAGCAGGTCGTTTATGAGGATCCAGAGCAGGAGCAGAAAGAGGGGATCCCGGGAGAGTCCGAGAGGCTCTTTCTTTTTGATCCGCCGGACGATGCTGCCCAGCAGTACGGCCGGAGCCAGCCAGAGGATGACAAAGCTGTGGCTGTCCTGATTATGAAAATAGGCGTTGACGAACTCACCCAAGGCCTGCTTCAGGCAGCCGGCAGGGGAAAGATATGCATGTTCCATGCTGCCCCGTATGCTTACCGTATCGGAAAAGAGCATTTCGGAGAAAAGCCGGTATTCGAAACAGATGTAGCCTGCGCAGAGCAGGATAAGAGCGGCAAAGAGTCGCAGAGGAAAGCGCTTTTTGCGTATCCACAGGATCAGGATGGCTATAAGGGCCCAGCCGGCGATAAAGATACCGTGGTAGGAAAAGTAGGAGAGCAGAGGGTAGAAGAATACACCCGCATACAGCGGAAGCCTGTCCTTAAGCCTTCCCTCACTGCGATGAAGGCGCAGCAGGAAAAAGAGCAGCAGGGGCAGGGAGGTAAAGGCGATGCCGTAGGC
Organism: Lachnospiraceae bacterium; assembly: GCA_017552715.1. Classification (GTDB taxonomy): domain Bacteria; phylum Bacillota; class Clostridia; order Lachnospirales; family Lachnospiraceae; genus NK4A136. Next base: position 86,596 of record JAFZOW010000121.1, on the reverse strand, counting down.
GGGAAAGACCGGGATCAGGCCGAAGGCACAGGAACAGAGCAGCACGAGGGGACGGCAGGCCCCATAGCGTTCACCCAGCTGTTCCTTTGCCAGCAGGGTAAAGGAACAGAAACCTATGGCCACCTTGGCCGCGTATCCTGCCAGATAGGCCCAGATGCCCGGTAAAAGTATGTAGAATATGTTATATAACGAGAACTCCGAGCCGAAAAGATCCCGGGAAACACCGTGAAGGATGGGCAGATCCTGGCCGTGGGAAAACCACAGTCCGTGTCTTTTCATGGCCTCGAAATGAGCCATGAAGAGATCCAGATTATCATGTACCTGGGGATAGGACTGTCCGCGGAAGATCAGGAAGACCGCAGCCTGCAAAAAAAGTAAGGCGGCGATCAGACAGATATACCAGTTTTTCAGGAGTTTCTTCATATCGAGACAAATATACCCCAATCGGCTGGCAAAGTCAAACTGCGTGTGATATGATGATGCAAGGGGCAAAAGCTCAGAAGCGTTCATGCATGCATGTAACGCTTTCTGAGTTTGGGACCCTGGCATCATATCATGATGCCATTTCATAACAGATATCTTTCAGGAGGTAGAAAAGATGACGGATTGTTTATTCTGTAAGATCGTTGCGGGGGAGATCCCTTCCACAAAGGTGTTTGAGGATGAAGTAAGCTATGCCTTCCGCGACATCAATCCCCAGGCCCCGGTGCATGTACTTATCGTACCCAAAGAGCATATCGCATCCTGTGCGGAGCTTACGGAGGCAAATGAAGCACTGGTAGGGAAGATCTTTACCAATATCGCAAAGATCGCCAAAGCCGAAGGGCTGGATAAGGGCTTCCGCGTGATCAGCAACAGCGGAGATGATGCGGGCCAGACCGTGCATCATCTGCACTATCATATCCTGGGCGGAAAGAGCATGGGAGAAGGCCTGGTCCCTTAAGAAAGATCAGGGAGTCTGCTGATTCGGATCGGCAGGCTGCTGCTGGTTCGGATCCGGTACCTGGGGCTGAGGCTGCTGGTTCGGGTCCGGTACCTGCGGCTGGGGCTGAGGAATGGGATTCCCCTGTTCGTCTACCAGTCCCTGTTCGATCAGCTGCTGCAGCATGAGCTGTTCCTCCAGGGCTTTCCGGGCAGCTTCCTCCGCAGCCCGCTGGGCTTCGGCCGCAGCCTCGTCCTGGTATTTCTGGGCGCCCTGCTTTTCACGCTGTTCTTCGGCGAGTATCTCCTCATCCGTCAGCAGTCCGGAATTCCTCCATACGAAGAAATAGAAATTGGAACTCATCATGTTCAGGGAAGCGGAATACTCGCTTTCCGTGTAATCGATCATGGCCGTGACATAACGGTTCAGCACATCATCCGGCATATCGGCGGCCTCACGGGTATAGCTGCTTAAGCCGTTGGTGTTGTCATAAGTCACGTATTCCGTCAGGAAACTCCCGTTATAAAGGCGGGCCCGGTGTACACCGTTGGAAAAGATATCGGTACCGGCCAACAGGCGGGAATCAAAATCCACATTAAAGAGGTTCAGCATGGTGGGAAGGATGTCCACGTTGCAGCAGTAGGTATCGCACTCGATGGGCTCTTCCAGGCCGGAATTGTAAATGATGCAGGTGGAATGATACTCTTCAAAATCGGTGAATACATTTCCGCCGTTGAATTCTTTTTTGGCCGGCTCCGTCAGGTAATAAGGGAAGTGGTCACCGATGATGACGAAGACCGTCTTGTCCAGTTTTCCCGCTTCTTCCAGCCGGTCCACCAGGTATTCCACACCCAGCTCCAGCTCGTAATTCCCGGCAAAGTAACCCAGGCAGCAGTCATCGGTATAACGGCCTCCCGCCAGTTCCTTTACGGCGGCGATGTTCTTGTTGTACATATAATTGGAATTGTTGTAGGGGCCGTGGCCGGAGAAGGTCATATAATAGGTATGGAATTCGTCATCCTCGATATAATCGTCCACGGTCTGTTCGAACATCTCCAGATCTGACGCAGGCCAGGTGCTGGTGAACTGCATGCCCTTGCCCAGGAACTTGATATTATTGTAGTCGTAGCCCAGATTCGGCCAGGAATACTGGCGCTTGTAATAGTAGCCGTAGAAATTGTGGGCGGCGTAGCAGGGCACATCCTCACTGTTGAGCAGATCCGCCAGACCGTAGGGCATGAAAACATTGGCCGACTGAGGGAAGCTTCCCACCGCGGTGCCTGCCTGAGCCCAGCGGGATACATCCGGCCACAGGGAAGTGGTAAAGGCAAACTCGCCGTTGGTAGTGGTATTGGGGAAGCTGTTGTAGAAATTGTTCAGCACGATACCGTTATGGGCCATCTTATAAAGGGTGGGAGTGATCTTCTCATCCAGAGCGAAATTGGAGAAGGACTCGGCACAGATATAGATCAGGTTGTAGCCTTCGAAGAGACCGGTATAGCGGTTGGTGGAGTAGGGCTTTTTGGCGGCAAAATAGTCGCACAGCGCCTGGGTGGTGCTGTCCCCTGTTTTTTCCTTTAAAGCGTTAAAGTCGATGGACTCGTCTACTCTGTCATACTGGGGCCCCTCGTAATGATAGCCTTTCTCCTCCACAATATCGGCAGATACGGTAGCCGTGCTCTGGGGATCCGTAGTCTCAGGAGCGGCGGAAGGCCCGGTGGGAAGGTTCAGAGCATCCATATCCACGGCTGCCAGACTGCTGCTCACATCGGTCTCGTTAACCCCGAGGATGACCGTTCCTGCTTCTACAACAGAGGTGGCCAGGGCACCGATACGTCCGGCTGTGGTGTCGGTATCGGCCAGGGAATTCTTCATGACATAATAGGCAGACTGACGGCCCTTGCCCAGAAGCGAAAGACCGAAGACTCCCAGGAACCAGAAGCCTACGGAAAGGACCAGGCAGAGGAAGTGCAGCCAGAAACGGTAAGGGCCTCCCGGCAGGAGGGATTCTTCTCCGCGTTTTTCATGCTTCGGCCTTATGAAACTCAGGATGCCCGTGGCGACTACGGGCAGAAAGATCAGGACCCCGTTCAGCACGGAATGCTGGAGGGTTTCCTTCAGGGTCCAGCCGAACTGATCCATCGCATCTCCGCCCAGACCGATGAGGCCCACGGAAATGAAGGAATGAAAGAGACGGTAGTAGATAAACTGGGCGAAATAATAGAAGCCCAGCAGGAACATGAGCAAGGTGACTACGATGCAGTTGATCCGGGGACGCTTCGTATGGAAGCCGCAGAGGGAAGTGAAAAACAGTGCTTCGGCAGGGACAAAGGCTGCCAGCGTGGCACTGCTGCGGTTGACATAGCCGGTCACCTCCACCCGCAGGAGAGTCTCCCAGTAAAGTATGGCCAGAAGGAAGATCAGGAAGTACATAAAGAGCATATCGAGGCGGAATTCCCCGATAAAGAGTGCGTGTACCCTTTCCAGCACGGCCCGTCGGTCGTCCTGGCGGAATTTTTTCTTCAGGGCCTTACGGCCCGCGATGATCTGCGCCTGTATATCCTTGTCTTCGATCTCACTTACTTTCATGGTAGCCTGATTCGGTATTTACAGCCCAGATATTGCTCTTATCCTTTGTGCCGTTTAAGATGTTCTTCACCGCTTCGAAGGAGGTGCACATGGAGTGATCCAGGTTATTGTAACGGTGCTGGCCGTTACGGCCCACACAATACAGATTTTCGATGGAACTTAAGTATTCCACCAGCTCGTCCATGCGGGAGTAGGTATCAAAATAGGCGGGATAAGCCTTTTTGACCTTTTCCTCATGATAATCCAGCACATCCGCCTTATCCGCGATGATGCCGAGCCGTATCATATCCTTGATGGCAAAACGGGCGAATTCCTCCTCGCTCATGTTCCACCACTTCTCGCCTTCCTGACAGAAGTATTCCAGTCCGATCCAGACCGTATGCTCCAGATCCTTTACCATATAAGGAGACCAGTTGTTGTAGAGCTGGAAACGTCCCATCTCGATGCCCTTGTCGTGGACATAGACCCAGTTATCGGGGATGATGTTGCTGATGGTCTTCATCTTGGTCTTGTTCTTGAGGAGCAGCTTCTCCGTGGGGATCAGGACTCCCAGGGTGATGTAGTCACGATAGGGGAGACCTTCGGCTATGCTGCGCATATCCTCCGGAACATCGTTCATCCCGTGCACCAGATCCTTCACGGGCATGGAGGAGATGACGACATCCGCCTCCAGGGTCTTTTTCCCTTCGGCACATTCCACCTCCACGGAACGGAGGATATTGTTTTCATCTTTATGCAGGCCGATGACATGGTGGCCGGTGAGGATCTTTCCGCCCTTTTTCCGGATCTCGTCGGCGGTCACATCCCAGAGCTGGCCGGGACCGAGCTTGGGGTATTTGAACTCCTCGATCAGGGAGGTCTCCACATGACGCTGTGCTCCCTTGCGCTTCGGGAGGAGCTTGCCGAACATATCCTTCAGGATGGCCATGATGGACAGGCCTTTGACCCGCTGGCTGCCCCAGTCGGGGGCGATGACGGAAGGATGACGGCCCCAGAGGTTCTCCGTATAACGTTCAAAGAACATGCTGTAGAGCTTTTTCCCGAAACGGTTGATATAGAAATCCTCCAGGGACTTCTCTTCCCGTTTGTGGATCACGGAAGCAAGATAGGAAAAACCTACCTGCATTGTGGTAAAAAAGCCCATATTGGCGATGGTCTCGAATTTAAGGCTGATGGGATAATCGAAAAACTTATGTTTGAAAAAGATGCGGGACACCCTGCGGCGGGTGAGCATGACCCGGTCTTCCTTATTGGGATCGGGGCCGCCTTTTACCAGGGGGACACGGACACGGAGCTGTTTATAGTCGGCGGCGCTCCGGCCCTGCAGGGGGAGCATGCGGTTCCACCATTCGTTTACCTCATCCACCTTGGAGAAGAAGCGGTGGCCCCCCATGTCCATACGGTTGCCTTTATAACTGACAGTCTTGCAGATACCGCCCATGTCATTGCTTTCTTCCAGGACGGTGACCTCGCAGTCACTGCTTTTATCCAGTAATTCGTATGCCGCAGTTAGACCGGCGGGGCCGGCCCCTATGACAATGACTTTCTTCATACGTGCCCCCTTTATATGGGATATGGTCCTTTCCGAAGATCCGTATCCTTCCTGTAAGTCAAAAACACTACAATATATTAACATAACATCTGTAAAAAAACAATGAAAAAATCTCTTGCGGGAAGGAGGATGCCGCGTTAAGATAGGGGAGTCATGAACATTTCCGGTTTTTTGCCCACAACCATGCTGGATTATCCAGGGAAGCTGGCCTGTACGGTCTTTACCCGGGGCTGTAACCTGCGCTGTCCCTTCTGCCAGAACGCTTCTCTTGTGCTGCCGGAGGCTCTGGATCCCCTGATCGATACGGATGAAGTACTTGAGCGCATCACGAAGCGGAGGCGTGTGCTGGAAGGTGTATGCATAAGCGGCGGGGAACCCACGCTGCAGGAGGACCTGGAGGATTTTATCCTTAAGATCCGCTCTCTGGGGCTGCCGGTGAAGCTGGATACCAACGGGAGCCGGCCCGAAGTGCTGAAAAGCCTCCTTGAGAAAGGGCTTCTGGATATGGTGGCCATGGATGTCAAGAACGCACCGGAGGCCTATGGGGTAAGCAGCGGTCTGGAAAAGCAGGACTTTGCACCCTTTGGGGAGTCGGTACGGCTTTTGCGTGAGTCAACTGTTCCCTGCGAGTTCAGGACCACTCTGGTAAGGGGTCTGCATGATGAAGAACGGGTAAGGAAGCTTGCGGAATTTCTGGACGGAGCGGAGGTCTTTACGCTGCAGGATTATGAGGAGAGCGGCAACGTTATCGCACCGGAGGGACTGGGGAGTTTTTCCCAGGCAGAGATGGAGGCATTCCTGGCTGTGGTGAGGGAGTATATCCCCGCCGCAAAACTAAGGTATAATTGACTAGATAATAAGGAAATGATATGATATTACAGATTTTGAGACAGAGCGAGGAATAGGACATGTCGGTTCGTTATCATAACTTTATGGGAAGGTTCGGCTGGGAGATGCAGAAGCGTTTTCCCCACCTGTCTTCCGATGCATATCTGAAGCTGCAGTTCAAGACGCGAAACAAAAAACAGAAGCGTTATATCGATTATTTCAACAGCTGTGCGGAAGCACCCCATCCCCTGATCGTGAATCTGGAGACCATCAACCGCTGCAACAGCGGCTGTGAGTTCTGCGCTGCCAGCAAGGGAAGGGACAAACGCCCCTTCAAGCGTATGGACGAGGAGCTTTTTTACAGCATCATCGACCAGCTGGCGGAATGGGATTACCGCGGGCATCTGACCCTGTATGGGAACAACGAACCCTGGCTGGACAACCGTATCGTGGATTTTCATAAATACTGCAGGGAGAAACTGCCTTACAGCTTCATCTTCATGTCCACCAACGGCCTGATCCTGGATCTGGACAGGCTGAACGCCATCGTGCCTTATGTGGACCAGCTCATCATCAATAATTATTGTGATGATATGAAGCTCCACGACAATATCAAAGAGATCTATGATTATCTGAAGGCCAACCAGGAGAAATATGCGGATGTGGAGATACTGATACAGATGCGCTATATCAAGGCGGTCCTGACCAACCGGGCCGGAAGCGCACCGAATAAAGCCGCTGCCAAGACTGAGCTTACGGAAACCTGCCTGATGCCTTTTACGGATATGTTCATCTTCCCCGACGGACGCATGGGCCTGTGCTGCTGCGACAATTTTGAAGCTACTACCCTGGGGAATCTGAATGAACAGAGCCTGAAGGAGATATGGAACGGTGAGAAATACAGGGAGGCACGGGAGAAGATCGGCCGGGGCCGCCAGAATCATCCTTTCTGCAAGCACTGTGACTTCATCGATGCCGGTCTTCGTATGGATGCCGTGAATGATGTGCTGGCCGGTAAGCCCATGCGTGGTGCACGGCAGACCATGTTTGCCAAATGGAGCTGAAGAAGAAGCTCTTTCGTCTTCTGATCTGCGCTGTACTTGCGCTTGTTTCGGAGATCTTTATCTTTAATTTCGGAACTATCCGTACTCTGGGAAATAAAGAGGCGCTGCTCTGTGAGGACCTGTGGATCAACGGTCCTTCGGAGTACGAAACGCCTCATATCGTGGGGGAAGCCCCGGTTGAGAACATCTTTGCGGAGGATATCGAGCTGACAGGGGCCGATTCCTTCAGCCTCCAGCCCATGCTGGCGGATGAGGGAAATGTATATCCCTATGCCCTCCCTTACTACCGCATTGTTCCTGAGGTGCCGGAGAGCGCTTACCGTGACATATACAGCTATGGCCGGGTGCGGGAGCTTTATGCTTATATCGATGTGCCCGAAGGTGCAACGCTGCATATCGGCCGTATACGTGCCAACATCGTAAAGCCTTTCCGTTTCCGTCCCCTGCGCTTTCTGCTGCTTTTTGCGATCGCAGCCTTTCTGTGTTTTTCCTGGGGCAGCCTGCCCCTCATCCCCTGCCGGAGAAAAAGCCCGCTCCAATGGGCCTGCATATTGCTCTCCCTGCTGGCTCTCACATTGCTGGGCCGGAAGCTGAGCAGCACCAATGAGCGCCTGATGACGGATCCGCCGGAGCATCATTCCCAGTATCAGGAACTGACGGAGGCTTTGGAGGAAGGGCATGTGGACCTGCGGCGTAAGCCGGCTTCGGAGGAGCTTCTGGCGAAGGAAAACCCTTACGATACCCTGGCGCTTCTGGCGGAGGGTGCGGATTTCCGCATGGATTATGCGTATTATGAAGGCAAATACTATGTCTATTTCGGGATCGTCCCCGAAGTGCTGTTCTTCCTGCCCTGGTACGAACTGAAGGGGGAAATGCCCGAGAACCGGCAGCTGATGTGGCGCATGTATGCCCTGCTCTGCGCGGGGGCTTTCCTGCTTCTGTGGGAACTGGTATGGCGCTTTAAAAAGGGAGATTTTCCTTTCCTGCTCTATCTGGCGCCTGCCTGGGGGATCTGTCTTTTTTCGAATCATGTTTTCCTGGTATCCAGGCCGGATGTGTACAATATCCCCCTGCTTTCCGGCGTGGCCTTTCTCTTCTGCGGACTGGGGCTTTGCTTTGCGGCTGCAGCCCGGGAGAAGGCAGGACGGATCGCCCTTCTGGCGGCAGGCAGCTTCTGCCTGGCCTGCGTGGCGGGCTGCCGGCCCCAGCTCATCCTTTTCATGCTGCCGCTGCTTTTTCTTTTCCTCCTGGGAGAGAACGCGGAGGGGAAGCTTAGCCTGAAGGAACGCATGATCTTTACTAAAAAGAGCATTCCGGAGACAATGGCCCTGTTGCTGCCGGTGATCCCGGTGGCTGTGCTGGTGTGCTGGTACAATGCCGCACGTTTCGGAAGCCCCCTTGAGTTTGGGGCAACATACAGCCTGACCACCAATGACATGAATCTGAGAGGCTTTAACTTAGACCGGCTGTTCCGCGGACTTTATGCCTTTCTTTTCCAGCCCCCTAATACGATTGGAGATTTTCCCTATCTTACTTCTTCCGTACTGAAGGGGGAATACATGGGGAGGAACCTGGTGGAATTCTCCTTCGGCGGCTTTTTTGCAGCAGTTCCCCTTTTGCTGGTCTGCTTTGTACCTCTTTTCCGTAAGGGGATGTTTACGGGACGGCAGCAGCGGGCCATGGTACTGAGCCTGCTCCTTGCGGCACTGGTGATCGCTGCGTTTGATGTTAACGGAGCCGGTGTGCTGTACCGTTACACCTGTGATGTGGCACCGGGGCTGCTGATGGCAGCGCTGATCCTCTGGCTTCCCCTGATCTCGGTGGAAGGGACGGCGAGAAAGCTTTTTTCCCTGCTGCTTTTGTTGTGTTTCTTCTATTCTTTACAATGCTTCTGCGCCTCCGGGGATGTATATTCGCTCTCCGAGGCTTCACCGGCCCTCTTTGAAAAGATACGGGCCTTCTTTACCTGAAGAAAACGCCTTTCTTTCGTTCGGAATGACAAAAAACTCTTCTTTTTTTCGTTTACTATGTTTCTTGCCGTTTTGCATAAAAATATGCTAAAATATATTTGGCATTTTGTGCAATCTTATGGTAAGGGGATGATATTATGACATCTCAGATCAAAAGGATCAATCGCTGCCTGATCCTGGGCTGGATCATGATCGTTCTGATCCTGCTTGTAAGCTACAGTGTGGAAGTCGTGAAGGGAGACCGGGATATTTCCTATCTGCTGGCTTTTATCGCGGTCACCTTTATCCCGGCAGCCATATCGACCATCGTATATTTCCACTGGCCGGATAACCCGCGTATGCGCTACTATTTTGTGACGGGTTATTTCCTGATGTACATCTTTGTGATGGTCACCGGCAATACCATGATGGTGCATACCTATATCCTTCCCATGGTGGCACTGATCGTGCTCTATCACGATCCGAAGCTGGTATTCGTTTCCGGCCTGATGGCCGTACTCATCAATCTGGCTGCCATCATATTATGGAAGAAAACGGGGAGCTTCAGGCTGACCCGGGATCACGAGATCCAGATGGCTGTAGTATTCATGAGCTTTCTGGGATCGTGGCTGGCAACAAGGATCTACGATACCATCTACCGGGTGAACGAGGAGTATACCAATGCCATAACGGCCCAGAAGGAAGAACTGTATCAGCAGGCGGAGGAACTGGAGGCCATCAACGGCCAGCTGAATGAATATTCTTCGGAGCTTTCCGAAAAGAACGAACAGATGCGTCAGATGACCATGCAGACGGTCATGACCATAGCCAATACCATTGATGCCAAGGATGAGTATACCCGCGGTCACAGCCGCAGAGTGGCGGAATATGCGGTGGCCATCGCGAAGGAGATGGGCTATACCGAGCGGCAGGCCGAGGATCTCCGCTTCATAGGCCTTCTGCATGATATCGGAAAGATCGGTGTTCCGGACAGTGTGCTGAACAAGCCGGGCAGGCTCTCCAATGAAGAATACCAGCTGATGAAGGACCATACCGTTATCGGTGACGACATCCTGAAAGATATCACCATGATCGACGGTCTGGACGTGGGAGCGAAATACCATCATGAGCGTTATGACGGGAGCGGTTATCCCGAAGGTCTCAAGGGGGAGGAGATCCCCGAGATTGCCCGTATCATCGGGGTGGCGGATGCCTATGACGCCATGACCAGCAATCGTATATACCGTAAGCATCTGGAACCCGATAGGGTGATGGAGGAACTGGTAAACGGTAAAGGAAAGCAGTTTGATCCGAAGGCCTGCGAGATCATGATACGTCTTGTGGAAGAGGACAGGGTCCCCAGGGTAAGCATGGACGAGAGCAAGGAAGCGCGGCAGGCCGCACAGATCCTTTCCCGTGTCATCGACCGTGCCGAAGCTTCGGCTATGGGGGATATGCAGCTTGATGAGCTGACGGGGACCTACAACCGTATGCAGGGGAAAAACCTGATCCAGGATCAGATCGCCAAATACGGCAGGGGTTCCATCTATATCGTTGATCTGGACGGTTTCCGGAAACTGAACGAAACGGAAGGCTTTATGGTGGGTGATATGTACCTGAAGGCCGTTGCGGAGCATATCCGCGCTCTGGCCAAGAATATCGCCATCTCCCGTTTCGGTGCGGATGAATTCCTGGTCTATATGCCGGAGACGGAAACGGCGGAGGAAGCCGAGAAGGTTGCAGGAAACCTGATCGAAGAGATACGTGCCCGGAGCCGGAAGGATGAACGTTATGCGAAGCTGTCGGTCAGCGTGGGGATCACACAGATCGCCACGGAAAAGGACAGGCTGGCAGTGGCTTACGATAATGCGGGTAAGGCCCTCTATGTGGCAAAGCAGTGTGGCGGCGGGAGCTATTTCTGCCACCGTCTGGATCAGGAAGATGCGGATATGGATGTGGCGGATTCCGTGGATCTTAAGGCACTGGTGGACGTGCTGCAGAAGAGGGAACATTATAAGGGAGGCTATACTGTGGCCTTTCCCGAATTCGGTAAGGTTTATGATTTCATCAGCAGCCTGGCAGAGCGCAACCGCCAGCAGGTTCATATCATACTCTTTACCATGCGGGAGCTGGATGGCGCCGTCATCACCCAGGATCAGCGGGATACCATCATGGGCCTGCTGGAGAAAGCCATCGTGGATTCGATCCGTAATGTGGATGCCACCACGAAGTACAGTAATGTGCAGCGTGTGGTGCTGCTGATGAATCTGAACGAAAAACAGACGAGGCAGGTCATCAATCGTATCATGGGTGATTTTTACCGTATGTACGATAAGAAGGACGTTGAGATCCATTACGATTCCGCCGACTTAAGCCGGCCGGCCGCTCTGTGATGCCGGGGGATGCGGGACTGAAGCGACAGGACCCGCCGGCAGGAATGCCGGGGGGGATGCCGTCCCACGGTCCGGAGGGCATGCCCGGTGGCGGACCTTTGGGAGGTCCTCCGGAGGGAAGGCCTGCAGACGAAGCAGCGTTGAGGAAACGAAGCCGGGTCTTCATGATCGAGATGATGATACTGTCTTCGCTCTGCTGCGGTACTTATTCGGCTCTGATCGGACGGCTCAGCTTCACGGATGATCCCGTTGCTTCGGTGGTGGGTTTTCTCTTACTTTTTTCCCTTCCGCTGATGTTTATCGGCAGTGTTTACAACTTCCCCATGGGAGCTTTGTGCTTCTTTGCGGTGGAGATCAGCGGGATGGTCTTTTACTTCGACAGGCTCTATAGTCTGAGTTACCAGCTTCTGGCACTTTTTTCCGTGAATGTGTTCATGCAGAAAGGCATTTACAAAAGCGTTAGGAAGAGCGCCCTGATGTCGATTATTTCCGGGGGCCTTCACGGCCTGCTCCTTTTTGTTCTGTGGGAGATCTCCCTGGACCGTACCTTTGACCAGTGGAATCTGCAGGTGCTGCCGCTGGCCTTGGTAATAGCCATGACGGAGCGTTTCTTTTCATATTTTTATCTGTATGCTTTCTTCCGTTTCCTGCCCCCGAAGCTTTTAGTGTTCTTTCCTCCGGGTAAGTTCTATCATGAATTCCGGCCGGATACGCGGGGCATGGGCTTTTCCGAAGGCGGAGGCCCTTCCGCTCTGGGTCAGAGGATGGGCCGTTATATGATCGCGGAGGGCATACTGGTCGGATTGGGTATCACACTTTTCGTGAACGCACTGCTTCCCGGGATACAGCCTTCCCGGGCTCAGCAGATCATCTTCGTGATCAAGGTGACCATGTGTGTGTTTGTGGAGAGCGTGCCCATTGTGGTGGCGGTGAATTTCATAATGCACGGAAGGGTCATCAATCCTCTGCGGAATATGACCCGGGGGATGAAGGCCTTTGCGGGGCAGGATGAGAGGCGGAAAGAAGCGGAGCAGTACATCGCCGGGCTTAAGATAAAGACCGGGGACGAGCTGGAGACCCTGTACGGAGCCATGACGGAGATGGTGGGTGAGGTGAACCGTTATATCCGCCGCATAGAGGAGGAGCAGAAGCTGAAGGAGGAGCTGCAGGTGGCGCAGGCAGCTTCGGAGGCCAAGAGCAATTTCCTTTCCCATATGTCCCACGAGATCCGCACTCCCATAAATGCCGTGATCGGTATGGATGAGATGATCATCCGGGAGAGCCGGGAGAGTAATGTGCTGCATTATGCAAAGGATATACGAAATGCGGGACGTTCCCTTCTGAGTATCGTAAACGACATCCTGGATTTTTCCAGGATCGAAGCCGGGAAGATGGAGATCATCCCGGAGGATTATGAACTGAGCACCGTGCTGTATGACGTGACGAGCATGATCATGCCCAAAGCCCGGGAGAAGCAGCTGGATTTTAAGGTGGACGTGGACAAACGTATTCCCAGGCGGCTGCGGGGGGATGAAATGCGCCTGAAGCAGTGCATACTGAACCTTCTGAGCAATGCGGTAAAGTATACCCAGATCGGTAAAGTGCGCCTTAAGCTGGGATACAGCGTTCTGGGAGAGGATGAGATACTGCTTTCCGTGCAGGTCTCCGATACCGGCATAGGCATAAGGGCCGAGGACCTGAAGAAACTCATCAATCCCTTTGAAAGGATCGATGAGGAACGGAACCGGACCATAGAAGGTACGGGACTGGGAATGAGCATTACGGCGAATCTTCTGAAGCTCATGGATTCGAAGCTGGAGGTGCAGAGCGAATACGGCAGGGGTTCCGTATTCTCTTTCCGGCTGAAGCAGGAGGTGGCGGGGGAGGAGCCCATAGGCGATTTTGCCAAACGTTATGAGGAGCTTCTCAGCCGTGAACAGAAGTATCACGAGAAGTTCCACGCACCGGATGCGCGCATCCTTGTGGTGGACGATACGAAGACAAACCTTACGGTGATCCGGGGACTGCTGCGGGAGACCGGGATCAACGTTGATACGGTGACCTCCGGCAAGGAGATGCTGGATGCGGTGGTGAGACAGTATTACGATATGATCTTCCTGGACCAGCGCATGCCTGTGATGGACGGTATCGAGGCTCTTCACCTGATGGAGATGCTGGCGGAAAGAAAGAATCCGGATGCCCCGGTGGTGGCCCTGACGGCCAATGCCATTTCCGGAGCCAGGGAAATGTTTTTGTCCGAAGGCTTCCGGGATTATCTTTCCAAGCCCGTGGATTATTCAAAGCTGGAGAACATGCTGATCCGTTATCTGCCGAAGGACAAGATCATCCTCTCCGGTGAGGAAGGATTTGACGAAAGCGGCAGGCAGAGCGATGTTTCGGATAAAGCTTCGGTAAGCGAGGGGGAGCCGGATGAGATCAGCCTTCTTAGCGAACGTATACGCAATACCGAGGGCATCGATTATAACGCAGCCATCGCGCGCTGCATGAAGGATGACATCCTGATCGAGACCCTGAGGGATTTCCGTATCTCGGCTGCCATAGCTCCTGGAGAGATCGAGAAATGCCTTTCGGAAGGAAACATCAAGGATTACACCATTCGGGTACATGCCCTGAAGAGCAGTGCCGCCGCAGTGGGGGCGGTAGAGCTTTCGGCTTTGGCGGCGGAGCTGGAAAAGTGCGGGGATGACGGGGACCTGGATACCATAAAGGAAAAGACGCCGCGCCTGCTTTCGGACTTCAGGGACTACGAGAAGAAGCTGGCCTTCCTGGCGGAGGATGAGGAAACCCCGGAGGATGCGGAGGAGATCCCGGAAGACAAGCTCTTTGAGGCTTATGATGCCATGGCTGAATTCCTGGAGGCCTTTGATTATGACAGTGCCGAGGATATACAGAAGATGCTGGGTGCATTTGCTATTCCCAAAAGCGAAGAAAAAAGGTATAATAAACTGAAGGAAATGTTGGCAACCCTGGACAGGGACGGAGCCCTGTCGTTATTGAGAGAGGGAAGGAATGGATAAAAAGGTATTTCTGATCGGGGATATCAAAAGCTTTATGGTAAATGGCATCGAAAACGGGCTGCGCAGGGAGGATTACCTCGTAGATACCGTTTCCCCCGAACTGAATGAGCTTGAGAAGCTTAAAACGGAAGCAAGGCTATGGGTACTCTATCTGGACGGGATGCCCGCGGGGATAAGCCGCAGCCTGCAATTTATACGGGACGAACTGGACGAGAGGGAATGTTATTTTTTTCCTATCGGAAATGCGGATGAACTGGACGAGATCGAGCGGATCATACCGAAGAATTTTATCACCCGGAGTTTTCTCCGCCCCCTGAATGTGAGGGATCTGGCAGCGGAGCTGGATGCTGCCGTGGTACGCGGAACGGCGGCAGAGGAGAAAAAGAAGATCCTCATCGTGGATGATGATACCACGATGCTTAAGATGCTCAAGAACCTGCTGGCGGATAAATATCATGTATTTGTGGCAAATTCAGGCATGAATGCCATAGCTTTTCTGTCCAAGAACAGCGTGGATCTGGTGCTGCTGGATTTTGAGATGCCTGTGGTGAGCGGGGCGAAGGTGCTGGAGATGATGCGCAGCGAGCCTCAGACCGCAGATATCCCGGTAATGTTCCTTACCGGAAAGAATGACCGGCAGTCCGTTATGGCGGCGGTGCCTCTGCATCCGGAGAAATACCTGCTTAAGAGCATGGCTCCGGAGGAGTGGCTGGACAATATCGAAGAGTTTTTACAAAAAAAAAAGAGAAAGAAGAACCCGGGGAACTGATCCTGACTGTACAAGGAGAGGAGGGAGCCATGTATCTTTCATTTACCTGTATCGAACTGTCCGGGGATTCTCATCCGGAACTGCTTACACTTTACGGCCTGCGCTTCAACCGTAACGGTTTTGCCGTGCTTTCCACGGAGCACAGGGCCCATGATTACCTGCTTCCCATGAAGGCGGACCAGTATGCCGAGCTGATCGCGGATGTGGAGCGCTGTCTGGCAGAAGGAAAGACGGGGATACGTATCACCGGAGGTGAGATCTACAGGGTCCGGCACGGAGCCATTCTCCCCATGGAGGATAAGCTTGGCCTGCCCTACAAGGTGGAGGCATTTTGAGAAAAGGCTTGAATTTATACGGCTTTTGCGCTATAATCCACAAATGAAAGTGGACGGTTAGTGAAGACTACCCGTTACAAATAAAATAATGGAGGTCCAGACTTATGGCACTTGTAACAACAAAAGAAATGTTCGAGAAAGCCTATAACGGCGGCTATGCCGTAGGTGCTTTCAACGTGAACAACATGGAGATCGTACAGGGGATCACCGAGGCAGCTGACGAGCTGAAGGCTCCGGTCATCCTGCAGGTATCCAAAGGCGCCAGAGCCTATGCAAATCACACCTATCTGGTAAAGCTGGTGGAAGCTGCCGTGATCGAGCATCCCGACATCCCCATCGCTCTGCACCTGGATCACGGCGATACCTTTGAGCTGTGCAAGGACTGCATTGACGGCGGATTCACTTCCGTTATGATCGATGCTTCCTCCAAGAGCTTCGAGGACAACATCGCTCTGACCAAGCAGGTTGTGGAATATGCACATGCTCATGGTGTAGTGGTTGAAGCCGAGCTGGGCACCCTGGCCGGTATTGAGGACGAAGTGGTGGTTGAGGCCGGTAAGGAAGCCTACACCCGTCCCGAAGAGGTTGAAGAGTTCGTTTCCAAGACGGGCTGCGATTCCCTGGCTATCGCCATCGGAACCTCTCACGGCGCATACAAGTTCACCGCTGCTCAGTGCACCCGTAATGCTGACGGCGTTCTGGTTCCCCCTCCCCTGCGTTTCGACGTGCTGGAGGAGTGCATCAAGCGTCTGCCCGGCTTCCCCATCGTTCTGCACGGTTCCTCTTCCGTCCCTCAGGAATTCGTTAAGATGGTGAACCAGTACGGCGGAAATATGCCGGATGCAGTGGGTATCCCCGAGGAGCAGCTGCGTAAGGCTGCTGAGCTTGCAGTGTGCAAGATCAACATCGACTCCGATATCCGTCTGGCTATGACCGGTAACATCCGCAAGTATTTCGCTGAGCATCCCGATCACTTCGATCCCAGACAGTATCTGAAGCCCGCTCGCCAGGCTGTTAAGGATATGGTAGCTCACAAGATCAAGAACGTTCTGGGCTGCGATGGTAAGGCCTGAGAAGTAAAGTAAAGACGATTGAACGCCCGCAGGGAAACCTGCGGGTGTTTTTTTGTGCGAGGGGAAAAAGAGGGGGATACAGAGGAGATACAGAGGAGATACAGAGGAGGGGGACGCTTTTAGAAAGAGGATGGGGTGGGGAGTTGAGAGGAGTGAAGAAAGATGATGGAAGGAAGTGCTGAGAGGTGGAAGTAAGTAAAAAGGGGAAAAGAAGAGGGAAGAGAGACGAGGGGGAGGGAGAGAGGAAAAAATCTGAGTGGGGACTTTGAGCTGAGATTCAGAGAGCAGATTTTTCTTAAGGAGTGCCTCTGAATGTATATCAAATTACGATTTATCTGATTTGTGACTATGGAAAGCCATATCAAATCAAGGTTTGTGATTTGCTCGAGGGATGAAAAAGTACTCAAGGATCTCACGAGCAGAAGATCGGCAGAAGGGGAGAGAGGTAAGCGGCTGCTTCATCATGATAGCGGATCGTATAACGGAAAATGAAAAACAGAACATTTGTTCAGGGACGATCCGGAACCACCGGAAGAGATCCGGCTGCTTTGAAGAAGGAAAACGACTTGTTCGGGGGAAGAAGAAGAGAGGGAAACAGCTTTGTTAAATAGAGATAAGATCGAAGCTGTGAAAGCTCTCCGGACGCTTTATCATAAGAGAAACAAGAAAATAAATGGAGATTTAACGAAGAAAATGCCATGTGGATAAGAGGAGACGTGGGAGCTTCGGCATAGGAATGTGCGGATCTTGATCCTTACATTGGAGGAGCATGGAATTGCAGGAAAAACCCCAAAATGAAGCCGGAAGGATTTTTGCATGAGAAAACTGAAAAAGTGTCAGAATGACTTTTGAAGTCAAAAATGAGAAATACAGTAAAACAGGGAAATTGACCGTTCGATCCATAAAGATCAGGGTTGCAGGAAAGGAAAATGCAAGTGATTTTCTGGAAATGCAAGAGCTAAAAAACGTATGAGAAGCGGGAAAAATGCTTTATGTGAATTATATATTATAAACCAATTAAATGATATATAATTATAGTTATAAATGGAACAAATTGAAGATTCGTCAAAAAATGTATTCAGGATATATTTTCTGACAGAGGAGGATTGAGAGCCGGAAAAAGAGGTATATGAAATATATGTAATAGTGGGATATTTAAATCTATAACATATAAAATAGAGGCATTCCTGGCGAAAGAAATTGTATATAAAGTTGTATAATAATGAAACACAATAGAATAAATAGAATACATGGCTGATAGGAATAACAAATCGTGATTTGTTGTGAGAGCCTGCTTGGGTATGATCATCAGATCTTCCTGAGATATAATGCTTTTATTAACAGAATGAATATAATTAAATAACCATATATTACAAATAGAAAAACTATTATAACTATCGCATTTTTTCTTTTATCCGAACCTGAGTGACATATCTGCATCATCCGCCGGGGAGTCCATGGTGGAGTTCGTACATATGTTCGGTTTGCTCGTGAGAATAAACGGAGCCGAGCAGATCCAGGGGGCGATCTTTAGAAGATGACCCGGCATTATTGTTTCATAAAAGAAGATGCGCCGGTAACCCGGTACCGGGATGAAGCTGCATTGGAAGCCCGGAAGGAGGTCAAAAGGATGCTGAGGGTACTGATCGGGTTTCTTCTATATAAATGGAAACTTTTTCTCCCGGAGGGGTGATACCGGGGCTTGATCATCATTAAGGATAGGATTGGTGATCGTGATGGCTGTAAAAATTGATAAAAAATTCACCAAATAATGCTTGTACAGAGGCGCAGCTTGTTGTATAATCGGGAAAGTGAGCAGTTAGAGAGCACTAATAACTCATAAACACCAATATTAATAGAAGAGAGGTATGAAGATGGCACAGATCGATTTGAGCAAGTATGGCATTACCGGTGTGAAGGAGATTTTCCACAATCCTTCCTATGAGCAGCTCTACAAGGATGAGATGGATCCGTCCCTGGAAGGCTATGACAAGGGTACATTGACCGAGCTGGATGCAGTGAACGTCATGACCGGTATCTACACCGGACGTTCCCCTAAAGACAAGTTCATCGTAGATGATGAGAAGTCTCATGATACCGTATGGTGGACCAGCGAAGAGTATCCCAATGATAACCACCGTGCAACGAAGGAAGCCTGGGAAGCCTGCAAGAAGCTGGCGATCGAGGAGCTTTCCAATAAGAGCCTGTATGTGGTAGATGCTTTCTGCGGAGCCAACAAGGACACCCGCATGGCCGTCCGCTTCATTATGGAAGTGGCCTGGCAGGCACATTTCGTAGAGAATATGTTCATCAAGCCCAGTGCTGAGGAGCTTGAGAACTTTGAGCCGAACTTCACGGTTTATACCGCATCCAAGGCTAAAGTAGAGAACTTTAAGGAGCTGGGCCTCAATTCCGAGACCGCAGTGCTCTTCAACGTGACTTCCCGTGAGCAAGTTATCCTGAATACCTGGTACGGCGGCGAGATGAAGAAGGGTATGTTCTCCATGATGAACTACTTCCTTCCTCTGGATGGCATGGCTTCCATGCACTGCTCCGCCAACACCGATATGGAAGGTAAGCACACCGCTATCTTCTTCGGTCTGTCCGGTACCGGTAAGACCACCCTTTCCACCGATCCCAAGCGTCTGCTCATCGGTGATGACGAGCACGGCTGGGACGACAACGGCGTGTTCAACTTCGAGGGCGGCTGCTATGCAAAGGTCATCAACCTGTCCAAGGAGAACGAGCCCGACATCTACGGCGCTATCAAGAGAGATGCTCTGCTTGAGAACGTTACCGTTGATGAGGCCGGCAAGATCGATTTCGCTGATAAGAGCGTTACCGAGAACACCCGCGTTTCTTATCCTATCGAGCACATCAAGAACATCGCAAAGAACGTGAACGGTATCTCTTCCGGCCCCGCTGCCGAGAACGTGATCTTCCTTTCCGCTGACGCTTTCGGTGTACTGCCTCCTGTTTCCATCCTTACTCCGGAACAGTGCCAGTACTACTTCCTGAGCGGCTTTACCGCAAAGCTGGCAGGTACCGAGCGCGGCATCACCGAGCCTACACCTACCTTCAGTGCTTGCTTCGGCCAGGCTTTCCTGGAGCTGCATCCTACCAAGTACGGTGAGGAGCTGGTGAAGAAGATGGAGAAGAGCGGTGCCAAGGCTTATCTGGTGAACACCGGCTGGAACGGCACCGGCAAGCGTATCTCCATTCCCGATACCCGCGGCATCATCGATGCTATCCTGAATGGCGACATCAAGAACGCTCCTACCAAGAAGATCCCCATCTTCGATTTCGAGGTTCCTACGGAGCTGCCCGGCGTGAACACCGGCATCCTGGATCCCAGAGATACCTATGCCGATGCTTCCGAGTGGGAGACCAAGGCGAAGGATCTGGCTGCACGCTTCCAGAAGAACTTCAAGAAGTACGAGACCAACGAGGCCGGCAAGGCACTGGTTGCTGCAGGCCCTCAGCTGTAAATCGTAAGCTTAAGGGAAATGAAAGGCGCATCCGTCCGGGTGCGCCTTTTTTGAAAAGAAAAGACGGCATATACAAGGATAAAAAAGGAGGGGACAATGGGACTGCGATTTCGAAAGAGCATCAGCCTTTGTAAAGGTGTAAAACTGAATCTTGGAATGAAGAGTGCCTCCATCAGCGTGGGCCGGAAAGGTATCCATCAGAGCTTTTCCACTACGGGACGTACCACCACCTCTCTGTCCATACCGGGTACCGGGGTGGGCTATACCAAGAGCATCAACATGAAGAAGGGCTTTAAGAAGCTCTTCGGTAAGAAGGAAGACGAAAAGAAGGAAGAAAAGAAAGCCAAAGGAGCCAAGGCGGAAACTGCCGCTAAGACTTCGGAGAAAAAGGGACCGACCGAGGAGGAGAAGGCCGAATACGAGGAGTATATCCGGCAGATCACCCTGATGCGTGGGATCCACAAGCAGGCGGATGAACCCGTGGACTGGGAAGCAGAACTGGAAGATAAAAAGACCCATGACACTGCAGTGAAAGTCCTGGCGGGAGATATCGATACCTGGCTGGCGGTGATCGATGAATGCCGCCCCTATGATGATATCCTGGAATATGGGAGCGATTTTGAAGTGGGGACGGACGATCCGGAGTTCCTGGAGGTGGAATTCCATGTGCGCAGTGCGGATGTGGTACCGGACCGGGAGCTGATCCTGGATGAAAAAGGGCTGAAGGATAAGGCCCTGAGTAAGACGGCTTACAATGATATGCTGCAGGACTATGTATGCAGCTGTATTTTGCGGGTGGCCCGCGATACATTTGCTCTGCTGCCGGTGAAGCGGGTGGTGATTCACGCCACGGATACGGTGCTGAACACAGCTACGGGCAATGAGAATGAAGAAACGCTGGTGAGCGTGGCGATCGAGCGGCAACAGCTGGAAGGACTGAACTTTGAACGTCTGGATCCTTCGGATGCGCTTTCCGCATTTCCTCTCAACATGAACTTTAAAAAGACGGGCGGTTTCTCGCCAGTAGACCGTCTGAACGTGTGACGGATCCGTTCATAACGGAATAACCCCGAAAAGGAACAGAATAATATTACCAGCTGGTCTTTTTCGGGGAATTATGTTAATATCGGAATATGGATGACCTGAAGCTTACGGAATTGATATCGCCATTGATCCTGCAGCGTTTGCAGGATGCTTTTTCGGAGTATTCCGGGATGGCAGCCCTGATCACTGACGATAACGGTATGCCGGTGACCGTAGGCAGCGGGTTTTCTCGTTTTTGTATGGAACTGACCCGCAAGTCGGTCAAAGGCTGCAGGTTTTGTGAGGCCTGTGACAGGGACGGGGCCATCAAGGCGCTGAAGAGCGGTAAGCCTTACGTATACCGCTGCCATACGGGACTGACGGATTTTTCGGCTCCCATTGTAGTGGACGGGACTTTCCTGGGCAGCTTCATCGGCGGGCAGGTCCGGACAGAGCCGGTAGATGCGGAGCTGATCCTTAAAAAGGCGGAAGATTACGATATCGATCCGGAGCAATACCTTCTGGCGGCACAGATGACCAATATAGTTCCCCAGGAAAGGATCGAGCGGGCGGCCCAGTTTTTATCGGAACTGGCGGCTATACTCAGCAGCCTGAGTGTTGAGCGCAAAACACTGCTGGAAACAAGCAGGAAGAATGAAGAATCGTCGAGGAACCGAAATGCGTTCCTGACAAAGCTTTCCACGGATATGCATTCCGGGATCCTTGGTATGATGCAGATGCTTTCCGAAGTATCGGCTATGGATCCGAAGATGAAGGCCGAAGCCGACACGCTGCTGGAACGGATCACGGAACTGCAGCGCATGACGGACGGGACCGTGGAATATATGAACATCATGGATGAGGAATTCCGTCTGCACGAGCGGATCTACAATATCCGCAGCGTAGTGGAGCTGGGGCTGATCCCTCACCATGAAGAAGCGAAGCAGAAGCGTACACGGCTGCTGAGCAGCTTTGATGAAAGCGTACCTGCGCAGCTCTATGGGGATCCGGCGCGTATAGAACGGATCATCAGCCGCCTGGTACAGTTTTGTGTGCATTATACCGAAGGCGGAGAGGTGACGGTAAGCGTTTACTGCCGGAAGCAGTCCTATGCCACCATGCTGATGATAGCGGTAAGTGATAACGGCAGCGGGATGGAGCAGGAGGAGCTGACCCGGGCCAGAGAATGTCTGGCTGCAGAGAATATCTCCATGACGGAGTATGAAGATTTTCCCATGCTGGAGTTTTCGCTGATGGGACATATGGTGCGCATCATGAGCGGAAGCATAGGGGTGGAGAGCCGTTCCGGACAGGGAACGACCTTTACCATAGAGATACCTGAACTGGAGGTGGCGGGCTGAGTATGGAAAAACAGCTGGATGTCCGCGCGATCTTCCAGGACGCCATCGAAAAAGAAGAATTCCTGGTCTATTATCAACCCAAGACAGAACTGGAGCGTTATCAGCTGCATGGGGCGGAAGCTCTGTGCCGCTGGAAGCATGAAGGAGAACTGATCTCGCCTTACCGTTTTATACCCATACTGGAGGAAGGGCAGGAGATCTGTACTCTGGATTATTATATGCTGGAGCATGTATGCCGCAATATCCGTTACTGGATGGACCGGAAGCTCCCGGTAGTACGCATTTCCATGAACCTGTCCCGTCCGCATATCAGCGAGGAAGGCCTGCTGGAGAAGCTGATCAGCATCGTGGATCTGTATCATGTCCCCCATGAATATATGGAGTTTGAGCTTACGGAGACCATGATGGAGGTGGACGAAAACAAGCTGCGGGAGCTGGTGACGGGATTGAACAAAGCCGGCTTCGGTACCTCCGTAGACGATTTTGGGGTGGGTTATTCTTCCATGGATCTGCTGCAGAAAATGCCCTGGAAGGTGCTGAAGATCGATCGCAGCTTTATCCCCATGGGAAAAGATAAAAAGGAAGACGAACGAAAGACCATAATGGTACGTACATTGTTGGATATGGCCCGTGGGCTGGGGATGGAGACCATAGCCGAGGGGATCGAGACCATAGAGCATGTACAGCTCTTAAAAGAAAACCGCTGCTTTATGGCTCAGGGTTATTTGTTTGATAAGCCGCTGCCGGCAAATGAGTTTGAAGAAAGGCTGAAAGAGCTGGCGGGCTAGATTAATGACCACTGAATAATAAAACTGCAGGAGGAAAAGAACATGAAAAAGTTTATGAAGGAATTCAAGGAGTTCGCGCTGAAAGGGAATGTGATGGATATGGCCATCGGTGTGATCATCGGTGGTGCGTTCACCGCTATCGTGACGGCGTTTACCGATGATTTCATCACCCCTCTGATCAGTATCGTGGGCGGTACGGAGTTTGGCGGAAAGATCCCGCTGCCCGGTCCGGAAGGGAATGCCATCCTCTGGGGAGATTTCCTTTCCGCAGTTCTGAATTTCCTGATCGTAGCGCTGATCCTTTTTGCCATGCTGAAGGCGATCAACAAGCTGGTTTCGCTGGGGCAGAAAAAGAAAGAGGAAGAAGCTGCGGCAGCGGAGGATCCTGCGGATATAAAGCTTCTAAAAGAGATGCTGGCAATTATGAAGGAAGAGCATCCGGAGGCAGCAAAGAAGGCAGAAGAAAAAGCGGCCGCCGCCAAGAAGGCTGAGGAAGAGAAGAAGGCTGCGGAAAAGAAAGCGGAAGAGAAGAATTCAAAGAAGAAAAAATGAGTGATATGATGTACGATACTTTGATCGTGGTGGCAGCCGGGGATTTTCCCCGGCTGCAAAATCTATATCACCGCCTGACGGAGCTTACGGAAAGCAGGAAGCTGATCTTTGTGGGCAGCAAAGGGGTGGCAGATCTGCTTGAAAAGAGTGAGATGAAGGGAAAGGCGGAATGGATCGATGAGGATTCGATCCTTCCCTTTGATGCGGTGCATGCACTGATGAAGGAGCGGCTGGCCACACTGCTTGCCGGGGGTGAGCTGCCCCGCGGCGTTACGGGCTGGTATTATCAGCAGTTTCTGAAAATGAAGTACGCGCTGCAATGCGCGGATGAGTTTTATATGGTATGGGACGGGGATACGGTGCCCTGCAGAAAGATCGGCATGTTTTCCGAGGAGAACAGGCCGTTTCTGGACTATAAAACAGAATACAAAGCAGAGTATTTCGAGATCATGGGAAGGCTTGTTCCGGGCCTGCGAAAATTCATTTCCAAGTCATTCATTTCGGAGCATATGCTGATCAACTGCGGGATCATGAAGGAGCTTCTTGGGAAGATCGAAGCAAATGATGCTATTCCCGGGAAGGAATTCTGGGAAAAGATCTTAAACTGCATCAAGACAGAGGAGATACAGGAGGCGGTATTCAGCGAATTTGAGACCTATGGGAGCTATGTAGCCCTGTGTCATCCGGATGCTTACCGCCTGAGGGAGTGGCACAGCTTCCGTCTTGGAGGGGAGTTTTTCAACACAAAAACCATATCGAAACGTGACTTTGCATGGCTGGGCAGAGATTTTGATGCCATCTCTTTCGAAAAAGGACACACAGTCCGTGAAGATCACAAGGATCTTTTCGATAATCCATACTATCAGGAAAAGCTGGGGCCGAGGCAGATGCTGGAAGCAGTGCAGGATCTTTTCAACGGGGGAATGGTGGAAGTGTGGGAAAAATAAAGATCAGAGCGTATCGTTGATGACCGAGATCATCTGCGCGATGCGTTTTTCATAAGTATGTTCCGCCCTGGTGCGCTCGTAGCCGGCCAGGGCTATTTTTTTGCGTTCCTCTTCGTTTTCGAGGTAGTAATCCGCCTTATCCAGCATTTCCTCGATAGAAGAAAAGGTCTCAACCTCGGTTCCGGGTTCATAGAGTTCGGGCAGTTCCTCCTGCCAGTTGGTGAGCAGGAAACCGCCGCAGCCGCACACATCAAAGAGCCGGAGCGAAAGACCGCTGGCAATGGGGCGTATGGTGATATTGAGATTGATACGGCTTTGGTTAAAGATCAGGGGCATTTCCGTAAGGGTTTTGGCCCCCTTCGGATGAACATGAGCCTTTGGAAGGGCTGAAGCATCGCTTAAGGTATACAGTTCTAACGGGAAATGCTCCGAGACAGCACTCAGATAGCGCTCCCGTTCCGTAACCGCGATCTGGGATCCCAGGAAGGAATGGGCGATCAGGTATTTCTGCGCTGCGGTATTCCCCTCGTTTAGTTGCGTATGCATATCAGGAACACAGCGGTCAAAATCCGCAAGGACCGCTTCATTGAGCATGGATTCGAGAAAGTTGACGCCCCAGAGCTGCATCTGGGCTTCCATGAGGCCATCCAGATAGCCTTTGACATACTCGTTCATGCCGTTGATCTTCGGATAAGGATTCTTTTCTTTATATAATGAGCCGATAAAAGAGATATCGGCGGCATATTTCGAAAGTGTGCTTCCGGCGGAGCCGATCACGGAATCCCAGCGCTGCGTATTGGTGGCCAGGGGGAGATGAAAGATATGGCCGGGGTTGCGGTCTTTGAAATATTCATACTGGCTGCGGTCGAACATGAAGATGCGGTTACAGTCATTGGAAAGCGAAGGAGAGAAAAGCTCCTGCACAGGTACATCCACGGTCCAACAGACATAAGGGACCTTGAATATCCTGCATACTTCCGAGAGAGCCGGGAAGAAATTGATGGAAAATACGAAGAGAAAACGATGTTCCTGAAGCAGCCGGCCCACGGCATCCACGGTTTCGGAGGCGGTGGTATCCTTGCGGCTGATCTGTGTGGTCTCTTCGATCACGTCAAGCCCCATCTTCTGAAAACAGCTGATCACATCGGGCTCACAGATGGAATTGTATCGGTAGATCAGTATCTCCATGGGGCTATTTTAGCATAAGATGAAGAAAAAAGGAAATTTTTTTAAACGAGGGCTAAAGTCTTATCCGGAAATGTCGATACAATATGCAGAAGTAAGAAAGGCAGCAAAGGAGGTGGAGAGCGATATGAGGATAGAAGCATATTCGCAGATCCAGAATCTTTATAACGTATCAAAACCTGCGGCAAAGAACGAAAAGACTTCCGTGCCGGATTTCAGAGACAAGCTGCATATCTCCGGGGCAGGACGTGATCTGCAGGTG
Source organism: Lachnospiraceae bacterium (assembly GCA_017552715.1). Classification (GTDB taxonomy): domain Bacteria; phylum Bacillota; class Clostridia; order Lachnospirales; family Lachnospiraceae; genus NK4A136. The sequence continues at coordinate 60,478 of JAFZOW010000121.1, read as the reverse complement.
GCGAAACAGGCGGTATCAGCAGCGGCGGATGTCAGGGAAGACAGGATAGCTGAGCTTAAAGCGAAGTATCAGAACGGAACCTACGACGTCAGCTCCGAAGACTTCGCCGATAAGATCCTGGAAAAGTACGCTCAGACAGCGTTCTGAACACAGTATTACAAGGACACAAGGATGGTGCCTGTAAAGGGAAGCTTTACAGGCGCCTTTGTGGTATTTCAATACGTAAAAAGGAGGACCGCAGATGGCCAGTCTGATGGACAGCATCATAGAAGTGCTGGAGGCAGAGAACAGGGAATATCAGAAGCTTATCAGCCTTTCGGAAGAAAAGACTCCTGTGATCATAAAGGGGGATCTGGAGTCCCTAAACCGGATCACGACCGAAGAGGAAGAGATCGTAGGAGGGATACGGAAGCTGGAAAAGCAGCGGATCCAGACCATGAAGGATATCGCCGATGTGACGAACCGGGGGGCAGACGAGCTGAAGCTCACGGATCTCATCGTTATGATGGAAAAACGGCCGGTGGAACGTGAGCGGCTTACGACACTGCATGATACACTGAAAAAGACCATGGCGGATATAAAGCGGGTAAATGAGCAGAACCGGGAGCTTTTGCAGAGCTCCCTGGAGATGGTCCAGTTCGAGATGAATCTGCTGCAATCCCTAAAGACTGCGCCGGAAACAGCCGATTATAATAGTAGCGCAATGTCCAGTGGGGCCATCATGGGCAGCGGGACCAAGCGTTTTGACGCAAAACAGTAGAAGAGGATCGAAGGAATGGGTTTATTCGGAAGCTTATATCTGGGGGTGAGCGGTTTACAGAGCGGGCAGGAATCGCTGAATGTGGTGGCCCACAATGTGACCAATACAGATACCGAAGGCTATACCAGACAACAGGTATCCTACGGTACAAGGGAATATAACAAGCTTTCCAATACGGCCACGGGCATAGGCCTGAAACAGACCGGCCTGGGGGTGTATATCAGTGAAGTGCGCCAGGTGCGGGACCGCTTCGTGGACGCTTCCTATCGTAACCAGGCGGGTCGCCAGGGCTTTTATGATGCTTCCTGGGCGGCTATCGAGGAAGTACAGGATATTTTCGGAGAAATGGACGGGCCTACTTTTGAGCAATCCATGGAGAACCTCTGGTACGCCGTTTCCGAGCTGGCCAAGGAGCCCTGCAGCGAGGTGAACCAGTCCATGGTGATCCAGTATGCCCAGTCCTTTGTGGAAGCAGCCCAGAACTGCTACAAGGATCTGTCGGCGTATCAGGACAAACTGAACGAGCGTATCAAGGGCTGTGTGGACGAGATCAACAGTCTGGGTTATGAGATATATGAACTGAATAAAAAGATCCGCAATATCGCTACCGGCGGCATCGAGAATCCCAATGACCTTTACGATCAGCGCAATCTGGCACTGGATAAGCTGGGAGCGATGGCCAACATCAGCTACCAGGAGGATTTCTTCGGAAATGTGCTGGTAAAGATCGAAGGTCACGACTTTGTGATGATGAACGGCGTGAGCGAGATGGGCTATCAGGCCGAGGATGACGAACGGGTGGGAGAACCCGGTTTTTATAATGTATTCTGGAAAGATTCCGCCACAGTGCTGAGCCGGGATGAAAACGGCTATCCCAGCAAGTATGTGCAGGATACCGTGCGGAACAATCCCCTGTCCGATACCACGGCCACCGGCGCGGTCTTTAACTGGGAGCTGCCCATATCTTCCAAGCTGGATACGGATGTTGGAGAACTGAAAGGCCTGCTTCTGGCCAGGGGGACTCACCGGGGGAACTATCGGGATCTGGAGAGCAAGGAAAGTTATGCAACGGTGTCCGATTCCGTGATCATGAACCTTATGGCCGAGTTTGACGGGCTGGTACATAATCTGACCAATGCGGTAAATGACACACTGAAGAATGTTACCATGACCGGCGTGGAACGTCTGGACGGGCTTTTGGAGGATTATGACAAGTATTATGTCTATAATACAACGGATCAGGCCTATTCCAACCGCTGGCTCTTTGTTAATCCCAATAAGAATACCGATGCGGCTAATGAAGCCGACAGCACGGCCTTCCGTGAGGAGGTGCTGGATCTGATCCGGAATGCCGACGGCAGCGCAAAGGTGCTGACGGAAGCGGATGTGAAGGCTGTAAAGGATAAGCTGGGAAGCATACGTGACCACATCATGACGGATGAAGGCCGGACCCAGCTGGATAAGCTGATCACTGAAGTAGACAAAGCCCTGACGCCCATGATCGGCCGGGATAACGAGCTGAACAAAGCCATGGGTTATATGCGGGACGTGAACGGCCGTCCTGTCCAGATCTTTGAGCGTATCAGCACGGATGAGTATTATAAAGCTGCCGATGGTTCGTACCTGAGCATGAAGGGGGAGGATCCCACCAACAGCTCCACCTGGTTCACAACTTCCAATCTGGTGGTGAGTGCCGACCTGCTGCAGTATCCTACCCATATCGGGCTGCGGCTGCCGGACGGCAGTGAGGACCGGGCAACGGCAGAGGCCTTGCGGGATGCTTTCACCGACGCCAAGTATGTGCTGAACCCGACACTGACGAATCCCACTTCCCTGCAGAAGTATTATGCGAACTTCGTAGCCCAGATCGCCAATTCGGGTAATGTATACAAGAATCTGAAGGAGAATCAGGATCTTACGGTGGATGCCATAGAGGCCAACCGCCAGGGCTCCATCGGTGTGGCCACGGATGAAGAGCTGTCCAATATGATCAAGTATCAGAACGCCTATAACGCATCGAGCAGATTTATCAATGTAATAGATGAATGTATAGAGCATCTGATCAATACGCTTGGCAGCTGACGTAAAGTACTTAACGGTATACTAAAGGGTTTTACAGATATAGCCGATAAAAAATGTAGCGATGTTTTTATAGATTTTGTGAGGTGTCTATGTCTTCTACTTTCCTGGGATTAAATACCGCGTATACGGGTCTGCAGGCGGCAAATGCTGCGCTGAACACCACGGCCAATAATATCGCCAATGTGGAGACCAAGGGCTACAGCCGGCAGCAGGTGAGCACGCAGGCGGCGGATGCCATACGTTCCTTTACCACATACGGCTGTGTAGGGGCCGGTGTGGAAACCCTGGCCATCGAGCGGATCCGGGATAATTTCTACGATCAGAAATACTGGCTCAACCAGTCCAAACTGGGAGAGTACGAAGTGAAGAAGTACTATATGTCCTGCATCGAGGACTACTATAAGGACGACAAGACCATCAAAGGCTTCACCACCATCTTCAATGAATATTCCGATTCCCTGGAAGAACTGGCCAAGAATCCCGATGATACGAAATACCGGCAGCAGATGATCGGCCAGGCCGGGAATCTTACTACTTATTTCAGCGATACCTATACAAATATGCGCAAGCTTCAGGATGATGTGAACCAGGAGATCAAGGTCAATGTGGACCGGATCAATTCCATCGCCCAGGAGCTGGCTTCCCTGAACAAACAGATCAACGTGATCGAGATGAACAGCGGCCTGGTGGCCAATGAGCTGAGGGATCAGCGGGATCTGCTGGTGGACGAGCTGTCCGAACTGGTGACGGTGGAGACCGAGGAACAGGCGGTCATCGATTATACCAATGTGGACCGGGATACCGGCGGCACCCGTTATATGGTAAAGATCTGCGGTCATCAGCTGGTGGACGGGAACAGCTACCAGACCCTGACCTGTGTGACCAGGGAACTGAACGTGAAAACGAACCAGACGGATATCGACGGCCTGTATGATATTTATTTTACCGGTTACGAGAGCGACTGGACGGCGGATGATTACCGGAAAAAGGGCGATGCCCTGGAGATCTTCGGCGGCGACGCCTCCGGTAAGCTGGCGGGACTGATGCAGATGCGCGACGGCAATAACGGCGAGGGCTTTGCTGGAAGAGTTACGGGAGTGACTACCGGGGCTGACGGAAACCGCTGTGTGAGCCTTACCGTGAGCGCGGATTATTTAAAGGACCTGAACAAGCTGAACCTTTCCATGGACGGCGGTATCATCCAGATCAGCAGCCGTAACCTGTATTTTACGGAATGGGAGTACGAATATAAAGAAGGGGACAGTACGGCTACCTTTACCTTCACCCTGGATGATGAAAAGAACAAGGGGCGTGATGGGAGTCTGCTGGTGGCGGAGATCTGCTCCGATCCCGACCAGACGGTGACCAATGCCTCTGTAGGGGAGAGCATTGCATATCAGGGTATTCCCTATTATCTGTCCCAGATGAATGAGTGGGTGCGCCTTTATTCTTCCGCAGCCAATGACATCCTGCAGAGCGGGACTCTGGCAGACGGCACAGCGGGGCATAACCTGTATACCGGTACCCATACGGTGGACGGTACCGAGCTGAATCTGGTCAAAACGGACCGGGTCTTCGGCAGCGGAGGGGAATGGTACGATATCAGTGATCCCACGGGTATGACCACGAAGATGGATAAGGACGGAAAGCTTACCCGCAGCATTGGCGTGGGAACGAAGCTGACGGATGAAGATGGCATCGAATATACGGTGAATGCCGTGAGCGGCACTTCCCTTACGGTGGACTTTACGGCCAAGGACGGAACCCCGGGGACAAAGACTATCACCCTGGATAACACGAAAGGCCTCACGGCACAGAGTGATGCCTATTATATGCTGACTGCCGGCAATTTCCGTGTTGCGGAGGAGCTTATTACGGATGCGGATCTGCTGGCGACCCGCTACGAGGCCACCAATGTCAGTGACGGCGTGGAAAAGAACGATATCGTAAAGAAGCTCATACAGCTCAAGACCGACGATACCATGATGAGCTTCCGCGGCTGCAGTGCGGACCAGTATCTGGTGACGGTGCTGGGGGATGTGGCACTGAATTCCCAGCGGGCCGGGAAGTTTGAAGAAAACTATACTTATATGCAGAAGACCATCGGCAACCAGAGGCTTTCCATCAGCGGTGTGGATAATGATGAAGAGGCTGTGAACCTGACGAAGTTCCAGCAGCAGTACAACATGGCTTCCAAGATGATACAGACCCTGACGGAGGTTTACGACCGCCTGATCCTGCAGACGGGAGTTTAATATGCGAGTGAACATGTATTCGCGCTACGACACGCTCTCGCTCGGATTTCGCTCGTAGCGGTGCTAAGCTCGAAAAAACCTCGCCAAGCACCGACGGCGAAATACGTTCTTCGCGCCGAATACATGCTTCACTCGCAGGTAAATGTTTCCGATTGGCAGGATCAGAGCGTAGGTGATAAAGGAGGAGAGATATGCGTATCACGAATAAGGTAATGCAGAATAATGCGCTGTCCAATATCAACAGGAATAAGGTCCTGCAGGATGACCTGAACAATCAGATCGCCACCGGGAAAAAGATCATGAAGCCCAGTGACGATCCTGTTGTGGCGATACGCGCCCTTCGCCTGCGCAGCGATGTGAGCCAGGTGAACCAGTATTTCCAGAAGAACGTTCCCGATGCCCAGGCGTGGCTGTCCCTGACTGAGACCTCCTTAAAGACTACGATCGACGTGATCAAGAATACCGTGACCGAATGTGAGCGAGGAGCCTCCGATCATCTGACCACTTCTGACCGGGAAAAAGTCATAGACAGTCTGAAGGCCCTGCGGGACGAGATCTATAAGACCGGTGATGCGGATTATGCCGGGCGCTATATCTTTACGGGATACCGCACGGACACTTCCCTTTCTTTTGGCAAGGATACGACCCGCGCCTACGAGATCACCGAGACCTTCAGCTTTGATGACTGCGAGCAGATGAGCTATGTGGATACGGCAAATCTCTATAAGATCACCGAGGCAAACTATACTGCAAATACCATCGCCGAGACCGATATCAGCAACCTGAGCTACTACCGTTTCCGTCTGGCCTATGATTCCCTGGACGGAAAAGACGGGGATAAGGTGGATCTTTTTGCCCGGCCGGAAGAAGACAACCCGGATGCTAAGGTGCAGGCAACGGGCGTGCCGGCCCAGGCCATCATCATGACGGATGCTGATGCAGCCTATAAGGCGGTTGCGGCCGAGGATGCAGAGGGGCTGTGTTATCTGATCCCTTCCACCGGAGAACTGGTGATGAGCAAGGATGTATACGATGCCATTAACAATCTGCCGGAAGCATCAAAGAACCTGAACCTGGAGTATAAGAAGAGCAGCTGGCAGGGCACGGATCTGCGGCCGGAGCATTATTTTTACTGCAAAGCAGATAATGAGAAAGGGACACCGGATCCCTCCGACCCGACAAAACTCCTTCAGATCGAATACAATCCCGATTACCGCTTTAACCTGGCCAAGAGTCCGGATCAGCGCATCGAGTATCAGGTGGGTTTTGACCAGAGCGTGCAGGTGAACAGCTATGCTTCGGATGTGTACAAACATGCCATCGGCCGGGATGTGGACGAGATCATCAATCTGGCGGAGGAAGTGACCAAGGCCGAGAAGGCGGTGAAGAAGTTCAAAGAGATGGCAGAGGATGCCAATTATGATCAGGACTTTGTGGAAAAGGACCTTGCTGCAGCCCAGAAGGCAGAGACCTACCTGAAAGATAAGCTGCAGAAGACCTTCAGCAAGTATATCACGAAGACCCAGAGCTATCTGGACGATGCAAACGAAGCAGTGACCCAGTGCGGGAACCGTGACAAGCGGGTAAGCCTGGCAGAGAACCGCCTGAATGAGCAGCAGACAACCTTCAAGACCTTGCAGAGCAACAATGAAGATGCGGATGCCACTGAGGTGGCGGTACAGCTTTCCAGCGCCGAAGTTTCCTACGAAGCTGCCCTGATGGCTACGGGGAAGATGATACAGACCACTCTCCTAAATTACTTGTAATGCACTTGAAAGTGCGTTATAATATAACATGTAGGTATTTCGCCCCGGAAACGGGGACTAAAGGGAAAAGGAGAGAAGAAAATGGTTATCAAAACAAGGATTTTCGGTGAGGTTACGATTGATGATGAAAAGCTGATCCACTTCCCTAACGGGATCGTAGGTTTCCCGGAGCTGCAGGATTTTGCACTGATCCATGATTCGGAGAAGGAGAATCAGCCGGGCATACGCTGGATGCAGAGCGTGCAGGAGCCTAATTTTGCTATGCCGGTGGTGGATCCCCTGGTGGCAAAAGAAGATTATAATCCGAGTGTGGATGATGATCAGCTGAAAACAATCGGCGAATGTGAGGAACCCCTGGTTCTGGTTACCATTACGGTTCCCAGTGACCTTAAGAAGATGAGCGTGAACCTGAAGGCGCCCATGATCATCAATGTGGACAGCCGTAAGGCCGTACAGGTGATCCTGGAGGATGAGTATGATGTGAAATATTATATCTACGACCTGCTGAAGGCGCGTCAGGAAGCAGATAAAAAGGCGGGTGAATAAAGATGCTGGCATTATCCAGGAAAAAGGGCGAAGCCCTGGTACTGAATAACAACATCGAACTGACCATCCTGGAGGTAAAGGGAGACCAGGTCAAGCTGGGGATCAAAGCTCCCAGGGAGATACCCATCTACCGTAAGGAAGTATATGAACAGATCCAGCAGGCCAACAGGGAAGCTCTGGAGGCTCCGGCTACCCTGAACGAGTTGTTTAAGAACAGCTGATCACTTTTTTTGAAAAATTATAATTAACCACTAAAGTTATCTCTTATATCAGCCGATATAAGAGATAACTTATAGTTTAAGCAAATCACACGGAGGTGATCCAAATGGCAATCGAACCTTTAAACAGCGCGATGAGCTATACGGTACAGCCGGTGTCGCGCCCGCAGCCGGCATCAGGTGGCACGGAGGCCACGGAAGCGCAGACCATTGAGACGAATGCGCCCCAGGTCGACGCGAAGACGATCTCTGTCTCCAAACCCCAGACGGAGGAGGGGGACAAAAAAGATGAGGAGAAGGGGCAGCAGGGCCAGCAGTCCCAGCAGGTCAAACAGAAGGTCAGTGATGACCAGATCAAAAGTGCCCTGGATGAACTGAACAGGAAACAATCCAATTTCATTTCCGAATTTGGCATCCACGAAAAGACCAACCGCATCACGGTAAAGATCGTGGACAAGTCCACCAAGGAAGTGATAAAGGAGCTGCCGCCGGAAAAGATGCTCGATATGATCGCCAAGGTCTGGGAGTACGCCGGGCTGGTAGTGGACGAAAAACGGTAGAAAGGAGGGAAAGAAGAGATGGGAAGTAATCTGATTCGAATGACCGGCTTGGTCTCCGGCATGGATACCGAGAGCATCATCAATATGTATGCATCCAAGACGAAGAGCAAGCTGGAAAAAGCACAGAAAAGTAAAACTTTGAATACCTGGAAACAGGATGCGTGGAAAGATCTGAACAGCAAGATCTATTCTTTCTACTCCAAGACCCTTTCCACCAATCGTCTGTCCGGTGCATACCAGAAGCAGAAGACGACGACCAGCAACGGGGCGCTGAGTGTAACGGCCGGTGCCGGTGCGGCGAACGGCGTCCAGACGGCTGTGATCAAACAGACCGCTGCCGCAGCCTATCTGACCGGCAATGCGCTGGCGGATGATGTGATGGGGGGCAGCAGCCTGACGGGTGATCTGGGGATCGCAGAAGGTACACAGCTGACTTTTAAGGCGAGCAGCAGCGCGGAGCCAAAGACGATACAGATCGGCGGCAGCAGCAGTGACAGTAATGTGACCGTGGTTGACTCCATGGATGAACTGGTCAAGACCCTGAAGGATTCCGGGGTGAATGCCAATTACGATGCCTCCAATCACCGGCTTTTTATCAGTGCAAAGGAGACCGGAGAGGCAAACGATTTCGGCTTTACTACGGATAACAGTTCTGCGGCAGGGCTGGATGCGCTGACGAAGCTGGGGATCGCTACTGAAAAGAATTTTGAGGATTATGCCCTGGATAAGGGGGTGATCAGCGGCGGCGAGAGCGCTAAGGAGAAAGCCTCTGCCATTGCGGCGATGAAGGAAAGCCTTGTCAGTGCCGGAAATATCGCAAACGGGAAAAATGCATCCAAGATCGACGGAAAGGATGCGATCCTGGAGCTGAATGGGGCTGAGTTTAAGTCCTCCTCCAACAGCATGACGATCAATGGCAGCACTTATACCATAAACTATATGCCTGCAAATAAGGATGAACAGATTTCGGTCACTACCGCCACGGATTATGACGGGGTATATGATGTGGTTAAGAGCATGCTCAAGGAATACAATGCTCTGGTGAATGAGATGAGCAAGCTCTATAATGCGGACTCTGCCAAGGATTACGAGCCTCTGACGGATGAGCAGAAGGAAGCGATGAGCGAGAAAGAGGTGGATGCCTGGGAAAAGAAGATCAAGGATTCCATCCTGCGGAAGGACAGCACGGTGAATGATGTGCTGACTGCGATGACGGACATTATGAGCCAGGGGATCGATGTGGGTGGAACGACAATGAATCTGACCGACTTTGGTATTTCCACGCAACAATACTTTGAAGCAGATAAGAACGAGCGTTATGCCCTCCATATCGACGGGAATCCTGATGATGAGGTCTCGTCGGGGAAAGAAGACAAGCTCAAGAACATGATCACTTCGGATCCGGGGAAGGTGACGGATTTCTTTCAGAAGCTTTCCGCGAAGCTCTATGACAAACTTTTTGAAAAGATGAGCAGCAATAAGAGCACCAGCAGTATATATAAGGTATACAATGATAAGCAGCTGGCGAGCGAGGCAACAGACTGGGATAAAAAGATCGCCGAGCTGGAGGATAAGGTGACGGCTATCGAGGACAAATGGTACAGCCGCTTTGCCAAGATGGAAACAAAACTGGCTAAGCTGCAGAAGAATCAGACGGCCGTGGGTGGTTTCTTCGGCAGTTAAATAAAGTGTTTTTATTCCGGCGGATATCTGTGGGTACCCGCCGGAAGATTATATAACGGAGGCGTATCAGGGAAATGGCGGTAAATAATCCAATCAATGAGTATATGAGGAATAAGATCATGACAGCTACACCTGCAGAACTGACATTGATGCTCTACGAAGGAGCGGTAAAATTCGGAAATATCTCCATCGAAGCGATCGAGGCGAATGACCTGGAAAAAGCCCATACTAATATCGTAAAGGTGCAGCGGATCATTGATGAATTCCGGCGTACGCTGGATTTCAAATATCCCGTGGCGCAGGATTTTGAGAATGTGTACAGTTATCTGTCCCGTCGTCTGGTGGAAGCCAATATCCATAAGGACAAGGCAATCATGGAAGAGGTGGTGACCCATCTGCGTTCCATGCGGGATAATTGGAAAGAAGTAATGAAAAAGGTTGCGATGGAGAAGGCGCAGAAATCCTGAGGAGTGTGAATGACGAAACAATATGTACAGGCCCTGTTAACGGGACTGAAGGAGAAGCAACGGGTGTTGTGTACCCTGCAGGAGAAGACGGATCAGCAGACTTGTCTTCTGCAGACGGAAGGGATGGATTGGGATGCCTTTGATGCTTTGGTGGACGAAAAAGATGCCTTGATCGATGAGCTGGATAAGCTGGATGACGGCTTTACGGTAACCTTCGAGAGGATCCGGGAGGAGCTTCAGGAAAAGAAGGCAGAATACAAGGCGCAGATCGCTGCCATGCAGGAAATGATCCGTACTGTAACGGAACAGAGTACAGCACTTCAGGCCGCGGAATACCGTAATCATGAATTGGTTAAGCAGAAGATCGCGGGAGAGAGGCGTTCGATCCGCCAGCAGAAGACCGGCTCCAAAGCAGCAGCTAATTACTATGCCGCCATGAATCGGCTGAATTTTATCGATCCGCAGCTGATGGATAAGAAGAAATGACTGCCATTACAGCATAGGAATTCGGACAGAATAGTCAAAAAACAGCTTGCATTTTTTGGATTTTTGTGCTATTTTAATAAAAGGGCAGGAAAATAAAAGAAAATAAAAAAAATTAAAAAAGGTATTAAGTATCGGAAAACTTTTCCGATATATATAATACAAGCGGGGTGGAACCCCAAGAAACTATAATCGCGGCAAGGATGTCGCAGCACAAATTCAAGGAGGAATGAATCATGGTAGTACAGCACAATTTAAGAGCAATCAACAGTAACAGAATGTTAGGTCTTACCAACAAGACGCAGTCCAAGTCGACCGAGAAGCTTTCTTCCGGTTATCGCGTAAACCGCGCGGCTGATGATGCGGCAGGTCTTGCGATCAGCGAGAAGATGCGCCGTCAGGTGAAGGGTTTGTCGCAGGCTTCCAGGAATGCGCAGGATGGTATCTCCGCAGTGCAGACAGCAGAAGGCGCTCTGAACGAAGTACACGATATGCTTCAGAGAATGAACGTACTGGCGAACCAGTCTGCAAACGGCACGAACACCACTACAGACCGTCAGTATCTGCAGCAGGAGTTTCAGGCGCTTCAGTCCGAGATTACGCGTGTTGCATCGACGACTACATTCAACGAGCAGAATCTTCTGTCCGGCTCCTTCACTGGAAAGGTTCTTCAGGTCGGAGCAGAAAACGGTCAGTATATCACGCTCAGCATCTCCTCGATGTCTGCAAGCGGCATCGGTGTAGGCTCGGCTGTATTCATCAGTACGCAGGCCGCAGCATCTTCCGCAATCTCGAGTATCAAGACCGCTTTGACCAGCGTATCTTCACAGAGAGCTGATCTCGGTGCTGTTCAGAACCGTCTGGAGCACACGATCAACAATCTGGACAATGTCGTTGAGAACACGACGGCAGCTGAGTCCCAGATCCGTGATACGGATATGGCAACAGAGATGGTTGCTTACAGCAACAATAACATCCTGGCTCAGGCTGGTACTTCGATGCTGGCACAGTCCAATCAGGCAAATCAGAGTGTACTGTCCCTGCTTGGTTAAGCCCTAGTGTGTATGTGAATCTTGAATTGCTACCAGAAAGGCCACCTGAAAGGGTGGCCTTTTACGGTATATGATCGGTTGATCTGTATGTGATATATAGGGGGATTGAATTGGACGGTTTCGTCGATCAAATGTATCAAGATGCCATGATCATCAGTGATCTGCGGGAGATCATACGACAAGCGGCTTTGTGCAATGGTGTCGGCATAGGATTGATCTGGCTTGATGTACAAAAGCGGATGGAGTCTTTTGTACGGCGTCTGGCCGAGAAGGATATAGAAGATGCCAAAGGTGTTTTAGCGCTTTGGGAAGCTGCAGGCGCAGGACATACGGATTTTCGGCAGCTGGCTGCGGAAATAGAACGCGTTTTTTTGCCCGGATTGCAAAAATATCTTGATATCAGGTATCCGTATATGGAAGCCGGCGACGGCCGGTGGATATTTCAGCGTTCGGATTCGTATTATTTCACCGTGAAGGGGAGAGAAAGCGACAGATATCTTCACAGTCCTGTTGATCCTATGAGAGAGGCGGAGCTGTTGGCACTCGATCTGTACAGGCCGGATCTGCAGGAGTTTCATATCCTGGGCAGCGGCTTGGGCTATTTGCCATATCAGCTGTGGAAGATCTCTGAATATACGATGAAGATCGTTGTTTATGAAGATGACGATATACTTTTGCGGAATGCTTATCTGTTAGGAGTTTTATCCTGGATCGATGAAAAGAAAATAGAAGTGGTCACTGCTAAGGACATAGATCAAATGCTGTGTCGTTTTTTGCGTATAGTCGGAAATGATCATATAGGTTATTATGTCAGTGACTGGAAACGGGGAGAATACACAGAAACGGGATATGCGAGGGAAGTAGATTCCCTGGATTTTAATGAAAGGACAGAACGGCTGAACAGAAGACTGCATGAGATCAACACAAACCATAATAGAATGCTGGATCTAAAGGATATCAGAGATCTGAAGCGATCACTTGGGGATCGTTCGAAGCGTTGTGCTGTCGTATCGGCAGGGCCTTCGTTGAACGAGAATATTATGTTTTTAAGAGAGAACGCAGCGACAATGCTAATAATATCGGTAAATGCTGCGATGAAACGCCTGTTTGATGAGAGGATTTATCCGGATGTTGTAACTATGTTGGATCCCCGTTCTGAATTGGTTCATCATCTTGAGGGGATAGCTATGTTTACGTGGGATATTCCGTTGATCATGCCTGTTACGGGAAGTTACACATTTGCGGAGGATTACAAGGGGCCGACTTATCTGATGCCGGATAATGATGAGGTGACGGATGGCTACAAATGGGGGTATGGCGGAACGGTATCCAGTATGGCATTGGACATAGCATATTATTTTGGCGCGCAAGAGATCTACCTGATAGGAAATGATCTGGCTTATTCGGGAGGAAATAACTACGCTGATGGTCTGGTACATGAAAAAGGGGAAGGGATGATAAGAGACGCGCGGGAATATCTGGTACCTTCGGTGGAGGGAGGCACTGTGCGTACTGATCCGTTGTATATAGTATATCGAAATATCATAGAGGAGCAGATACGAGATCATCCGGGAGTATCCGTTATCAATATGTCAAAACATGGGGCATTCATTGCGGGTACAAAAGCATGCATCGCGGGATGATACATTAGTGTAAAAAAAGGAAAGAAATATGATATATGAGGAGTTTTTGCAGGCAGAGATCCGTCAGGGTTTTCATATACGATCTATGATGAAGCGCGTCTGGGCTTGCCAGATCGAAATCCTGGAGCAGGTAGACAGGATCTGCAGAAAGCATAATATCGCATATTTTGCAGATTGGGGAACACTGTTAGGCGCAGTGCGCGAAAAGGGATACATTTCGTGGGATGATGACCTGGATATCGGAATGACCAGAAGAAACTATGAATTGTTTTGTCAATATGCAGCTACGGAGCTTCCGGAAGGATATAGCCTGGAGAATTCTCGCTTTGATATGGATGAACATACGGTTAAAGATGTGGTAGTTCATATCAGGGACGGAGAAAGTGCCTGTACCGAACCTGGTTTTCTGAAACGACATTATGGATGCCCGTATGTGATCTGTATTGATCTTTTTGTTTATGATGACATCCCGGATGATCCTTCGGAAAGAGAAGTTCTTCTTACATTGTATACACAGATTCATAAAATGACGGCAGTGTTCGGAAATGATGTGATCTATAAGGATTGTTCGGAAGGTGAAAAAAGTGTTATTGACGGGATCGAATCGCTTCTCGGATTTGAGATAAAGAGAGATAAAGGGATCAGACAGCAATTGTTTCTTTTACTGGACTATCTGTCAGCATCATATTGCGCTAAGGGGACAAAAGATATTGCGGTATTCGGATACCTTAAGAGTGATCCGTACCGTTTTATTAAGAGAGAATGGGTAGAGAATATCGTATATGTCCCGTTTGAGTATTCTGAGATTGCTATTCCCACAGGATATCATGATATTCTGACAAAATGGTACGGAGAAGATTATATGGTGCCGAAACAGGGGCTAGGAGCGGATCACAGCTATCCATACTATAGATCACAGGAAAAGCGTCTGAAGCAGGCGTATGAAAAACGCGGAGAGGAAATGCCGAAAGAATTTTTGGAATAAAAAACTGATGAAAACGGAGATCATATGAGCATTATAAAAGAAAACGAGACGGCTTATCAGGGTAGATTTGGTCATTCATTGCAAGCGATCAGGAATGGTCTGGGAGCTGCTTTCATAGAGACAAACGAAGAAGGAGCGGAAGAATATTCGGCATACGATACTTCCGTACCGGAGGATGTGCGATTTCTGATCGTTTTCGGAATAGGGAATGGCGAATACATCAGGAAATTATATGATGATAATCATCAAAAGGCCCGTATTATCATATTTGAGCCGGAGACAACGGAATTCATCAAAGTGTGTGAAAGATGGGATCTGTCCGAAATCCTTTGTGATGACAGGATCGGGTTAGTGATCGAAGATGGAGCCTGTTCAGACAGCATGGTGGATACGCTTCGTTCCCATGCGGATGCCCTTAATATAAATCATATCTTTTTGAAAGTGACAGACGGATATGGCGGCAGGTATCCGGAGAAACTCAGCATTTTTGCAGAAAAGATTAAAGAATACCTGATACCGGTAGCTGCAGACCTGCAGACAGAAGTTGCATATACCCGAAGCTCTTATCAAAACGAGTTATATGCACTGTCCGTATTAAGTGATAATTATCTTGTCGGAGAATTGTTTGCGAAGATATCCGATAAAAGTGTTCCGATCATTCTGGTAGGAGCAGGCCCTTCTCTGAAAAAAAATATTGCATTATTAGCGCAAGCGAAGAATAAGGCGATCATCATTGCGTGTACCAGATCCCTGGAATTACTGGAGCAAAATGGGATAAGGGCAGATCTGCTGGCGATGGTAGATATGGATGAGGGACATGATTATTGTGAGAAGGATCCGGAACGGAAGTACCATGTACTTTTCAGTGCACGAGCAGCAAAAGATATACAAAAAAACTATCGGGGGAAAGGAATATACTTCAGTTTTGACCATAAGCGATTTCCGGTTCCGGGATTGGAAAAAGAAATAGGGATCATAGATACAGGCGGATCGGTGATCACGGGGATTTTTTCATTGTTTGCAAAAGTCGGATTTACGGAATTCATACTGGTAGGAGAGGATCTTGCGTATGCTGAAGACGGAAAGACACACGCCACACATTACAAAAAGGAAGAGAATAAAGAAACACGATACCAGACAGAGGGGATGAATGGGGATCCGGTATGGACCAGAGGAGACTGGCTGGTTTTTAAGGAGTTTATTGAAATCCAGCTCAGGAAAAATCCTAAGCTTCATGTGATCGATGCTACGGAGGGAGGGGCAAAAATCAGGGGGACAGAGATTACTCCATTGAAAGATGTTATAGAGAATCTTAACAGACGGGATTACCCGATCGGATCATGGATCAGCGGTATACAACACATAGAAAAAAGCATATGTGGGGAAGTGAGAGAGTTGTTTCAGTCGATCATCCGGGATTGCGAGGATATGCTGTTGCTGCTAACGGATACAATTGAATATAATAAGCAGATCTGTAAAAACTGGAACAATCCGAACAGGGATGATTTCAGCAGAGTATGTGAACGATATGATTCCCTGTATAAACTGGTTTTACGGGAAGATACATCAGAAAGTGTAAAGGATTACTGTTCGGACCTGATCTTTTCATACTCGGATCAGGCACAATATCTGAATAATGATTCGGATGTATTAAAACGGCTGGAGTTGGAACGATGGTTTTTCAGTGAAATGGGAAATAGATGTTCCGAGTTGAAAAACTATGTGCAGGGACTGGAATCTTATTGATTATTGACATTGTTTTTTGATGATTTCAGATAAAAAGGAAGTCGATATGAAGAAATATGAGGGGATATCCAGAGAAGGATTCTATATCAGACCCATGGTTCAGCGTGTCTGGGATGTCCAGCTGGATATGCTGAAGGAAATTGACCGCGTATGCCGCAAGTACGGGATCCGTTGGTATGTAGATTGGGGAACCTTGTTGGGAACAGTCCGGCATAAAGGTTATATCCCGTGGGATGACGATCTGGACATTTCCATGATGAGACTGGATTTTGAACGTTTCAAAAAAAACGCGATGAAAGAATTGCCGCAGGAATATGTTTGCCAGATAGATCGTGGAAATGAATTGAAAGATCTTGTGTTTCGGATCAAGAATCAGGAGATGATCAGCACAGATCCGGTCGCACTTGAAAAGAATCATGGTTGTCCCTATATTGTCGGGATTGATATTTTCGTGTATGACAATATTCCCGATGATCTTACAGAGAGGGATCAATACCTTGCAATGTTTACATACGCATTTGCGGCGGCGGCTGATCCGACACCGGATATGCTGTTTGAAGAGTGCAGTGATGAGACTAAAGAACTGATCCGTAAAACAGAGTATATGACCGGTATCAATATAGACAGGAGCCGGCCGGTCAAATCGATATTAGTGGCACTGGCGGATCATATTGCTGCTATGTATTATGATACGGAAACCGCTGAGATCGCTCATACCTGTTTCCTGCCGCATGACAGGAAGTATGCGTTTTTAAAAGAATGGTTTCTGGAAACGGAGTATAAGGATTTTGAAGAGATTCAGGTTCCGGTCCCTAAAGGATATGATAAAGTGCTGACAAGATTGTATGGTGAGGATTATATGATCCCCCATAGGCGGTATATGCATAATTATCCATATTTTGAAAATCAGGAGCAGGCGCTCTTTTCATGGTTTAACAGTAAACAGCTGGATATCCCGGATGATTTCAGGGAATAATGCTCGATATGGAAGATTTCTTTTTGACAACAGGAGGGGAATAAGAGTGAAACCGAGCGAATTAAAAGAAGAAATAAATCGTATTTTGACAGAGGGAGATGTATCGGAACTGGAGATGGCGATCGGGCGTTATGAGGAATTGTATCCCCATGATATTGATCTGTTATCGGTGAAGGAAAACTACCATCTTCTGAAAGGCGACCTGGAATCAGCTTACTTATCTGCAAAAGAGGCTGTACGCAGGTTGCCGTTAAATGGGGAGGTCCAATATAATTACGCAGTTCTTTGTGAAGAGAAGGGACTGTTGTTTGATGCTTATGAAGCCTATGTCAGATCGTTTATGCTATACCATTATACCGGGGATGAACAGGGTATGCTGCTCAAGCCGCAGGAAGAAGCAAATCGTATTCTGGGGCTGATAGAAACTATGGAGGTGCATACGGAAGAAGAAAAGAAAGAATTGTTGTTCTTTCTTGAAAGTCATGATCAGCTGTGTGAATCTTTCTACGGATTATTGATGAAAGATTTCAGAAATAAGGAGTTTCCTCAGATTGTTGGGAAATACTATTACGAAAACAGAAGAAAACGCAGATATGCGGGGGTATTTAAGGATCAGTATCTGAGTGTTTATGGGAAAAACTGTATGGATGTGATGCATCTGAAAGCAGAATTCCTGGAAGCAGAGTATGCGGATACCTGCGAGGTGAGCGGGCAGGCAAAGGAGTTTTTTTTGCCTATCGCATCTGAAAAACCGGAAACCATACATTTCTTCAAATGCGGGGATACCAGTGAAACGGTTGCGCAGAGGGATTCCAAACATTTTGAATGGTACAGGGTTCCTGCAGAAACAAAAGTTTCATCATCGGGACCGGCATATTATGGCCGTCCAGTTCCGCTAAGACAGATACCGGGTAAGAAAAAACTGGTATTGAGTATATTTGTGGATGGTCTTTCCTTTGCTTTTTTGCAGCAGAGAGGATTTCGCGAGATCATGCCATATACATATGATTTTTTTAATAAGGGTGCTGTTTTTACGGAAGCATACAGTACGGCGGAATGGACTTTTCCCAGCATATCGAGTTATGTGTCCGGATTGGACACGATACATCATATGTTGTGCCATAAGGATCTGGATTATCATCTGCCTTTTGATCAGGAGCTGCTTGCGGAATATTTTCAGAGGGATGGATACTTTACGGCGATGATCAATGGGAATTGGAGGATCATTCCGCCTTATGGGTATACGCGAGGGATTGACAGGTTTATTTATCAGCATCAGGGTGTAGGATTCAAGGTTCAGGAGATCATTGCAGAAACACTGAATCATCTGAATGCCTTTCGGGAGACAAACCAGTATCTTTGGATCTCTATCGGTGATGCACACGATGTGGCTGACATGGAAAAGCTTCCGGAAGCGGTTCGGGCAATGATCCCATTTCAGTATTTGCAGAGAGGGATCAAAGGCAAAACATCTGTAAAGCAGACATATGATGAGGGGAAAATAGCGGCGTATAAGGCGATGTTATATCACATCGATCGATGGCTTCATGTGTTGTATGATTACGTGGGTGAAAACTATCGGGATGATGAGATCATTGTTTCCTTATTTTCGGATCATGGACAGGGATACCTCATTCAACGAAGTGATGCACATTTTCTTGCACCGGAACGGGCCGGGATTGCGATGATGTTCCGGGGGGATATCGCTGACGGTGTTGGGGAATGCGATGAACTGGTATCCAATCTGGATTATTGCAGTATTATGGGAAGACTTGCCGGAATACATATGGACGAAGGAAAAACTGATGGATATACACCCAGATGTTTTGGCGGAATCGGTAGAGAATATGCGATTACAGAGAGTATTCATCCGGGAGATTCCTACCAGGCTGCAGTACATTTTAACGATAATGATAATGTTGTTTATTTTGTTAATCCGGATCCGGTGAAAGATGATGGAAGAATTGCGCTGGGGGAGTATCGTTGTTACATCGAAAACAGTACTGGTGATATAGTACAGGATGCTGAACTGCAGAAACGGGGACTGCAGATCATTCTGGATCATATTGCACCGGTAATATGTTATTCATGGTGAGAGCGTGTGAGAGAACTCAGAGGTAGAAACTATGATGTATACACAGGAATACTTTCAGAAAGAGATACGAAACGGGTTTGAGATATCTCCTATGATGAAGCGGTGCTGGGCAGCACAGATGGAAGTATTAGAGCAGTTTGACCTTTTGTGCAAAAAGCATTCTGTACGTTATTTTCTGGGGTGCGGAACACTGTTGGGTGCGGTAAGAGGGAAGGGATTTATACCTTGGGATGATGATATTGATATATGGATGTTACCGGAGGATCTGAACCGTATGATCCGCGATCTGGGGGAAGAAATAAAAGCGGAAGGGCTGGAATTGGTCACACCTTTTTCAGATGATACATATAATAATCTGGCCTATCGTCTGATCAATACACGTTTATACCGTTTGGATGAACCATTTCTGATGAAATACTGGATGTTCCCTTTTATGGCGGGGTTGGATATTTTTCCGCTGAATTATGTACCAAGAGATGCAAATGCTTTGAACGAGATGCGTATACTGATGATCTCGGCAAATGTATTAGGGCAGAAATGGCGTGATCCAACGATTTCTTATACGGAGAAAATGGAGACATATCAGCAACTGACAGAACTGTTAGGGGTTGCTCCTGTAGAGGAAGCAAGGATTCCAAACCATCTGTGGAAACTGACTCATCATATTGGTTCCATGTATCAGGCGGAAGAGGCAGATTCTGTGGCACATTTGCCTGATCTTTTTGGCCCCAGACCCCGTAGTTTTAAGAAAGAATGGTTTGCGCGTACTGTAAAACTGGAGTTTGAGGGATTAAGCCTGCCATGCCCTGCAGAATACCATGAAGTGTTAATGGCCGAATTTGGCGAAGACTATATGATCCCGAGGAGGATCCCGGGGGAACACGGATATCCGTATTATCGAAAAATCCATAAGAAAATGATGCAGGATTTTGACAGTGCGGGAATTAACTGCCCGGAGATATACCGAGAGGTCTAAGGGGCTGCGTGGGGAGCGGAGTATGCAGGGATTAGTATCGAAACTCAGAAGTATAAGTGCACAGATATTTCGACAGGATTATACGGGAGCAAAGCTGGAGATCAAGAATCTGACAGCTGAATGCCTGAATAATGAGAAGTGGGTCGAACAGTTGGCGGAGATGTATGGAGAGAGGTTCCGGGAAGAACTACGCTGTCTGCTGATGCTTTTTGAATTAGGAGATATGATATATCTGGCAGATCATCTTTTGCAAGTAGTGGTTCCGGCTTTGGAACGACTGGAAAGGGAGCAGATATTAACAGATACAGGGCGGTATTGTATAGAAAAGAGTTTATCGGGGGTTCCCACGCTTCGAGATGAAGAAAGTGGGATCAGAATCCATTCATCTGTGGATCCGATGGATGAGGCAAGACAGCTGGTTGAGCAGATATATGATCCCGAAAGGGAAGAGTATGTAGTATGGGGCTGTGGTCTGCTTTACCATGTGGCTATGTTATGGGAGATATCGGAGCATTCGATTCGGATACGGATATACGAAGAGGACGAAACATTGATACAGTTAGCCGATGAGTATGGGGCAATTAAACTGATACCGGATACTATATCGTTGATACACGATCCGTTCGGAGAAGAGTTTACAAGAGATATTTCCTCCGGAAAACATGGGATACTAATGCATTATCCCAGTATCAAAAAGATAAAAGATAGCGTGTTGAAAAATGCATTGTTGCGTTTTTCTATGTCTTGGAGCGGAACTGTACAATTACATAAACAATTCCGGATCAATTTCAGAAAAAACGTTAAAAACTGTGAGGACTATGTTGATAGTTTGAAAGGATCTTTTCAGGGCAGGGAGGTTGTGATCGTTGGAGGAGGACCATCGGTAGATAGCAGATTTGGATTCATCAGGGAGAGTGTGGATAGAAAACGTCTGATCATTTCGGTAGGAACTATTTTACGAAGACTAATGACCGAAGGGGTTATTCCGGATTATGCTGTTATAATGGATTCTTCGGAGCATATATACAAGCAGATATCCGAGGTGGAGGGGACGGAGAGAGTTCCGTTGATCGTTGATTCGGTAGCGAACTGGAAGTGTGCCGAAAACTATAACGGAAAGAAATATCTTGCATTGCAGCGGGGATATGATCAAGCTGAAAAACTGTCAGAACAGGATGGGAGGATCCTGTTTGATACCGGAGGATCGGTTACGACACTTGCGATGGATATTGCTTTACGTTTAGGTGCCGGGACTGTTTATCTTGTAGGAGTTGATCTGGCATATAAAAATGGGTTTTCTCATGCTACCGGCACATTGGCTATAAACAGAGACGAGGAGAAGGAAGATATGCTTTCCGTACTGTCCGTGACGGGGGAAACGGTCTATACAACGATTCAACTGGATACGCAGCGAAGGTGGATCGAAAAAGAGTTAGCAAGGTATAAAAACACGCCGGTATATAATTGTTCTGATTGCGGAGCATTTATCGAAGGCACTAAGAGGAATGAGGAACAGATAAGATAAGGGTACACACCAAGATACTAATAATATTGACGATGGAGGGAAAAATGATAACTGCGATCAGTGTGGTAAAGAACAGTGCGGATGTGATCGAATCTATGGTACGAGGCAATGCGGTCGTGGCTGATAATTTTGTAGTGCTTGATAACGGCAGTACAGACAGAACATTGGAGATACTCGAAATGCTGCAGGGGGAAGGTTTTCAAATTGAAGTATTGCATGATGATGATCCCCAGCATAAACTTCAGGAGAGATATTTGTTTTTAGTCCATTATGCAGTGGAACAGTATAATGCGGACTGGGTAATGCCGGTGGATGATGACGAGATCATCTGTACGAACTCGGATGAGATCGCACCGGAGGAAATTAAGGGATGTATAGAGTCACTTGAACAGGATGATCTGTATTATGTAAATTGGAGAAACTATATCCCCTCGGAAGAGGATGATCCGAATGAAGTCTGTGTAATGTCCAGACAGTCTTTTTGTTTTGATGATGAGCCCGAAATGACCACAAAAGTGATAATACCTGCAAAACTGGTGGATGACAGTTTTACGATCGCTTATGGCTGCCACTATGCGGACAGCGATCGGATACGCAACAGGGTACGTCTAAACCAGTTGCGTCTTGCTCATTATCCGGTGAGAAGCGCGGAGCAGATTGCATCCAAGGCACTGGTCGGATGGCTGAATAATCTAACTATGCCGAATCGCAAGACGGGTCTCAACTATCATTGGGAGATCATGTATGACGAAGTGAAAAACGGAGGCTTACCGAGCGTGGATCAAATGCAGATGATGTGTACTTTATACAGACAATACCCGAATGATACGGATCATCTGAATATTATTCGAAAACCGATCTGTCTTCCTGAAAAGTGTTTTGAGAATCGATATACGGATCTGAATGAGATAAACCTGATACGGAATTTGTGTGATAATGCGGAAGTTATTGCAAAGAAGTATGCTGAAATGTCAAATAAGCAGGTTTGATATGTACAGGTTGTGTAAGAGGATACAGTATGGCTGAAAGCTTTTTGGAAGACATTTATAGCAAGGCGTTTATTCTACAAAGTCTGCGAGAATATGTCGAGTATACCTGTATGGGACGGGAAAGGGATGCGCGAAGAGAGTATAATCTTGCCACGGCTAAATTAGAAAAACTCCTGCCGGAACTTGGAAAAGAGGATCCTCAGTTGGCAGAGGATATAGTTTGTGCGGCAGAGGAAATACGTGACCATTATGATGATTTGGGCCACGCAATGGCTGTGGTTGAAGGGACTCTGATCCCCAGTATATTTAGATTGACAGCTTATTTTGCGGACATCGATGTGGAAGAAGGAAAGTATAAGCTATATAGCGCAAATAGTGCATTCCTTACGATACGAGATATGGAATCAGAGCTTACATTGCATAGTGAACATGATCCGCTTTGGGAATCGTATCGGATAGCACGATCCATATATGATCCGATGTTGGAGTGTTATCATATTTTCGGGGTGGGACTGGGATACTTACCGTATCAGTTATGGCGGCTGTCAGAAGAATCTGTTACGATCGTGATTTACGAAGAAGATGAAACGATGCTGTCTTATGCTCATGCGTATGGGGTCCTGGATTGGATTGACAAAGAAGCTATAGAGATAATCTGTATGGCGGATAAAGCTGAATTAGTAAAGGCTTTTCGGCGGGGGATAAGCTGGCACGTAGGAAAGTATTACATATCTCCCTGGAAGAAACAAGAGTATAAGGAAGTGATGAATGGCGAACTACTTATCATGGAGGCGAATGCAGCACTAGAGAGAAGTATGCAGAATCGTACGGTTGAAAACCTTCGTAAGAACAAAAAGCATTTACAAGTGAGCTTTATGCAGATCAGGGATTCGTTTTCGTGGAAAGAGTGGGTCATAGTGTCGGCCGGGCCGTCCCTGGATGAACAGATAGAGTTTCTGAGGCAGAGTAAAGGTGTTCGAGGGATAATCGCGGTAAATACTGTTCTGAAAAGGCTTGTTAAAGAGAATGTCCTGCCGGATCTGGTGGTGGCGGCTGACCAGTACATTCAACTACGGGAGCATATCGCGGAGATCGGAGAGTTTACGGAAGGGATCCCGATGATAGCAGAGAGGCGCGTGAACTGGCATTTCGCGGATCAGTATCGCGGACCTATATGTTTTGTGAGTATAGAGAAGAACTCTGACAAGAATACAAATGAAGAATTTTGGGAAGTGAGCGGGAGTGTGGCGGCATTGGCGCTGGAAGCCGCAATACGTCTGGGAGCAGAGAAGGTCTATCTGGTCGGACAGGATTTAGCGTATCCGGAAGAAAAGGCATATGCGGGAGGAATGCCGTATTTTGTGGACGCAAAGGCAAGATGTACGATGCGGGTTCCTTCGGTAGATGGAGGACTGGTAGCTACAAGTAATGCATTTAATTGGTTTAGGCAGGGATTGGAGAGTCAGATATCCAGGCATCCGGATATTTCGTTTATCAATTTGTCAAGGCATGGCGCTTTGATCAAAGGTTGCATGCCATATGGCAACGGAGTAAATCTATAAAATGAAACTTTGCATCCATTAATACAGTTTATTGGTTCGCCGGAGGATGATCGAATGAGTCAGGTGAATAAAATCCTGGTGATAAAAGGGAAATCTCAATATGGACAAATGCGTTGCGCTATGGATGAAATGATCAAAGGTTTTTTGAGTAAAGGATGTCTGGTAACAATCCTCGATCTGATACATGATGAGGATGAGCATATCCGATTAAAACTGGATTTTGCTAAGGATTATGATCTGATCTTTAGTATGAATCTGGTTGGGATAGATTTGTATCGGGATTCGATTTGTGCAGAAAAAGCGATCTTCTGGTCCTTTTTAGAGGATCATCCTTATCATCACCACTCCAGGATCAGTATGGCAGAAGGAAAGGTGTTGCTTTCCTGCTGTGACAGGCACCATGTGATGTATATAGAGAAAAATTATCCACATATCCCCTGGACCTGCTTTATGCCGCACGGAGGGATCGTTGGAGAAGCTGAAAACAAACCATTCTCGGAGAGAAAGTATGATGTTGTTTTTATTGGGAGCCTGGGGAAAGAAGATGATATTTTATCAGCAGTGAACATGCTTAAGAATAAATATGGATCTGAGATAGATAGTTTGATTGAAACGATACTCTGCAACGAAAGCTTGGATATAGAGGATTATATAGAACAATTGATCGTACAAAATGATGATCTAAAGAACAGGAGTGTTTATGCGGATGTTATGAGTGATTTTTCTGTTCTCGATATTTACAGACGGTTCTTAAAGAGAAAAAAGCTTCTGGATACTTTGGCGGATAATGGAATCAGTGTCAGTATATTTGGAAACGGCTGGGATGGTCTTTCAGATAAGACGAAGTCCGTTCATACACTTATGGGTAGTATAGATCATGATAAGATTGGGAGGATCATGGGAGATAGTCGATATGTTTTAAATGATATGCCTTTTTTTCATGATGGTACGCATGATCGGGTCTTTGCTGCTATGCAATGCGGAGCAGTATGCGTAACTGACAGCAGCAGTTTGTTTGATGAACTATATATGAATATGAACGAAGTGGTTTTCTATGATACTGATCGATTGGACCAGTTGACGCATATATTGAAAGAGCTGTTCGATAACGAAGATCAAGCAAAGGAGATTGCGATGCAGGGATTCAAGGCGGCAAGGGAGCAAACCTGGAAGAATCGTGCAAAGGATATTGTAGAAATAGCAGAAGGATTGTAGGGCTTTCAATATGAAGCTGGGGATTCCGGTTATCAGACATGGGCGGAAGCGATGGAAAAGGGTATTCTGAAACATAGAGTATATATATTATGCGGAGCAGGAGCGCGATCCGGTGGTGCAGAGTTGGCCCATCAACTATGTTATACGCTTAATCTGTTTGAATGTGTAGAGGCAAAAATGTGTTATGTTGATTTGCAGGCGCCGTTATCATCCTGCCTTCCTGCCGATGTCCCATGTCAAAAAAGATATGAAGAGTATGAGACAGAACATGCAAAAACAGTTGATGAAATCGATCTGGAGTGCAACACGGTTGTTATACCGGAAGGTTTGACATTGGCACTTGAGTGCTTTCATAATGCGAAGATCGTACTGTGGTGGATGAGTGTAGATAACTATTATGTTTGTACCGGTGGAGCAGATCTGGATGAGTTAAAGTGTCGTGCTATGCTGCATTTGGTGCAATCACACTATGCAAACGTTTTTTGTGAAGAGCATTTTGATCGGGATAAGATCATGTATCTTTCGGATTACATTAATTCAGCTCATGGTACTTTCATTTTGCCGGCAGCGTATCGTCGGGATATCGTTTTGTATAATCCGGCCAAGGGTTATGAAACATTACAATTGGTAAAAGAGTATGTGGATTGGCTTGAGTGGATACCGCTTTCCGGACTTGATCTGGAACAAACGATATTTATGATGCAGTGTGCAAAGTTATATGTAGATTTCGGTAATCATCCCGGAAAGGATAGGATTCCAAGGGAGGCGGCAGCAAATGGATGCTGTGTAATTACAAATCGTAAAGGCAGTGCGGCGTATCAGGAAGATGTACCCATACCGGAGAAGTATAAATATGCAGAACCGGAGAAACAGTTGCCGGAGATAGATGTTCAGATCCGGAGCATTATGAAGGATTATTCATATCATATAAAAGATTTTGAACCATACAGAGATTGGATCGCCAAGGAAAAAGATAAATTTGTTCAGGATACAACACAGTTTGTTGAATTTCTGAACCGATACTGATCACAATCGGAAGATTAGAGGTGTTTACTTTTCTTGAAAGGAGCAAAAATGGCAGCTCATTATGATACTTATATAGTGACCACAGCGCAGGATTTTAAGAGGATAGGCAGGCAATATGGGTGGCTGGTGGATAATCTGCCAAGCGGGAGATTGTTATTCGTTGGTAGTGAAGAAGTTGGAATGCTTGTTAAGGATGCGCATCTGGGCTCAAGGGTGAGTTTTATTGATGAGAATGATGTACTGCCTATTGATATTGTGTGGGATGTATTAAATGATCATATGTGTTCATTGCTGGCGGGAGATACGGTACCGAGGGGAGCGGTAGGATGGTACTATCAGCAGTTTTTAAAACTTCAGATAGCTTTTCGGTGTGAGAATGAATATTATATGATGTGGGATGGAGATACGATCCCGTGCAAACCGATAGAGATGTTTGCTGCAGATGGCAGACCATATTTGGACAACAAAAATGAATATCATGAACTGTATTTTACTACAATGGAAAAGCTGATCCCCGGAATGCGAAAAACGATCCGAGGTTCTTTTATATCCGAACATATGATGTTTCATGTACAGACAGTCATAGAATTGGTATCAGAGATTGAAGAAAATCGCTTGCTGAAAGGCGGGAAGTTTTGGGAGAAAATCCTGCGAGCGATAGAGCCCATACAGATACATCAGAGTGCATTTAGTGAGTTTGAAACCTATGGAACATATGTGGCTATACATAGACCTGAGTTGTATCGTATACGTGAATGGCATTCATTTCGTCTGGGTGGTGAATTCTTTGATCCGAACAATATTTGCGAGAGAGATTACAAATGGCTTGCGCAGGATTTTGATGCGATTTCATTTGAAAAGAACCATACGATAAAAGAAGGTAATGGAAATCTTTTTGATAATCCTCGATATCAGGAGAAGCTGTCACCACGGAAAATGCTGGAAATTGCGCAGGAGGAAGCGAAGGGTGGTTACATAGAGCAGTGGGGAGATAATGCTTTGAAAGTCGATCCTTTGGCGTAATAAGATCGTAATAATACCGCATTCAGCAAATGAGCTAAAGTGTGGATCATAGAGGGAAATCCTGGCGGTAAAGAAGCAAAATAGCGTAAGCATATTACAGAAAGATTAGCGGGATATGAGCAGAATTCTGATCATGGATTGGCCGGCGTTCGGTGGAGAGAGTATAAAAAGAGAATTCATGGCTTTGGGGCATGTGGTTACTGTTTTTGAATTCCCACAAAAGTCATACCAGACAAGCCGGGGAGAAGAATTGGGAATAAAAATTGCTGAATCTATCCTTTCTGCAAATGCAGATATAGTTTTTTCATTTAACTTTTTTCCCATTATTGCGACGGCTGTCCATGCGTGCAGGAAAAAATACATATGCTGGGTTTATGACAGTCCTGCGGTCTTGTTATTCTCTATGACAGTTTTTTTGCCCGGAAACTATATTTTTCATTTCGACTCTTCGGAAGTGGAACGTCTTCGGAGGGATGGTGTTGAACATGTATGGTATCTTCCGATGGCGGCGGATACCGAGAAATATGATGAATTGTGTCCGTCAGAAGATGAACAGGCAAAATATCGGGCAGATGTTGCGATGATAGGATCTATGTATCGTGAAAAGTATGCGTATTTTTCCAAATATACAGATTTTGATGATTACCTAAGAGGATACCTGGACGGAATGGTTCGGGTTCAGGAGCAACTGTATGGTCTTGATATTTTAGAATCAATGCTTACACCGAAAGTGATGGAAAAGATACAAAGGACGGTTCCCATAGCAGATAATACGGGGGATAGTTATGACACTGCAGCATGGAATTTTGCTAACTACTATCTGGCCATGAGGGTGACGGCAAATGAACGTGAACACCTGTTGCAGAAACTCTCCGAACAATATGATGTTGTGTTATATACTACATCGGAGACCCCACAGTTGCCAAGGGTACATAATATGGGAAGTGTAGAATACTACAAAGAGGCGCCTAAGGCTATCAAATGTGCCAGGATCAATCTGAATGTAACGCTGCGGAGTATACACACGGGAATTCCGCAACGCGTAATGGATATCATGGGATGCGGAGGTTTTGTTCTGTCAAATTACCAGGCAGATATGTGTGATGAATTTGTGGCAGGACAGGACTTTGTGTATTATGAAAGTATAGCAGATGCTAAAGAAAAGGTGGGATATTTTCTGGGCCACGAAGATGAACGCAAACAGATCGCACTTCGAGGTTACAGAAAGGTTAAGGAAAAACATACATATAGGAAGAAGATCGAGGAAATGTTGGTTAAGATACGGTGAGAGCCGGACTTGCCATAAAAGCATGGAATACCTATAATTGTATAGAGAGACAAGGATAGACGTTCACATGATCAGTGACAGATTTATAAATGATGGAAAGCCGTCTTTGAAGCTTTCAGAACTGCAAAGGAAACATATAGCGATATTTCAGGATAAGTGCAGAAGCGGCGAATACATGTTCGTTAAAAGAAAATGTGAATGCGGAAGCATGGATTGTGAGATTATTGCGCAGAAAGACAGATACGGTATTGCTGTTGATACTGTAATATGCAAAAACTGTGGATTGATAAGGACCAGTCCTTTTTTGGATGATGGAAGCAATAAACGGTTTTATGTGGAGGATTATCCGTTTATATATAGAGCAGAGGTAAAGCCGTCAGAGGAGAAATTCTTTCAGGAAAGAAGTACTGCGGATATTATTGTGCAGTTTATTCGAAAACACACCAATATATTGCAGGGTGATGTGCTCGAAATAGGCTGCGCTGATGGTAGAAATGTCATAGCTTTTGCAGAAAAGGGGTATAATGTTGTTGGGATTGATCTTTCCAGTGCTTATGTGGAATTTGGGAGAAGAAGGGGGTTAAATCTCTTTTGTTGTGACGCATCCGAGTATAAAGAACGGGGGCAGAAATTTGACATAATCGTGCTGAACCATGTTTTGGAGCATTTTACGGATCTTGAACGGGAACTTGGAACCATTAAAGGATTACTTAAGCAGGAAGGAAGACTATACATAGGTGTTCCGGGGGTAAGGGCATTGTCATTTGGCGCATATCATGGGGATTTTTTGCTTATGTTGCAGAATGCGCATGTTTACAATTTTACCAGGGATACGCTATGCCGTGTGATGAGAAAATATGGATTTGACACTGTATTTTGTAATGAGGGGGTATATGGGATTTTTAAGTCTGGAAAAAGTGAAGAAATCAATGGCAATAGTTATTTAGAAACAATGAATTATTTGCGGGAGGTTGAATTGGCCGCCGGGGACAAGGAGATTCTCTTACAAAACAGGTTGAATGAAATTTTAGGGCGATATGGAACTAAAGAGGTGTTATTGTATGGAACTGCGTTGGAACTTGATGCTTTTGTTCAGAAAATTACGGAGTTAGTGCCGATAAAAGGTTTTTTCTATTCGGATCAAAAATCCCCAGCGGAGATTGCTGAATATGTGTGCTCAGTAACAGATGTGAAGTGTATTTTGGTAATGGATGCGGAACATAATGCGCAGATAATGGATGAACTTGCAATGTTGCTCTCGAATTGTGAGTGTGATATATTTTCAGTATATACGGATTTGTTTTGATTTTTGTTAAGAAATGGTTTCCTTGTAAATGGATATGATACTGATCTGTTACAACGGGGTATTTATCCCTGCAGAACGGATCCTGAGGTACGGGTTTGCTTTTGAGGGAGAGAAGTGTCTGATTCGGAAAGGATAAGTTGATATATAGCGAAAGACGGAAAGGCTGTATGGGTAAAACGGGAAAGAAAATACTCCTCCTGGGCGGCGGGGGACATTGCAGGTCGGTATATGACAGTGTCCTGGCCATGAAGGAATATGATGAGATCGGTATAGTACTTGAGAATGGAGCGTCGGTATCATCGCCTGAGGTGGTTGGTACGGATGCGGATCTTCCCGCTCTGAGGGAAAAGGGCTGGGGATTTGCAGTAGTGACCGTAGGAAGTGTTGGCGATGTGACAATCCGGCGGCGTCTGTTTCATACGGCAAAGCAGCTTGGCTTTTTGCTTCCGGTGATCGTAGACCCGACAGCAGTCATAGCATCGGATGCACGACTGGGCGAGGGGTGTTATATTGCGAAAAGGGCAGTTGTTAATGCAGGGGCAGGGATAGGAAGTTGTGTGATCATCAATACGGGAGCTGTTATAGAACATGGCTGCATGGTCGGTGATTATGCACATATCAGTTCCGGAGCTGTTCTGAGCGGGGAGGTTTCGATAGGGGAAGGCGCACATATCGGAGCCGGAAGCGTTGTTCGTCAGCAGATCCGTGTTGGGGACGGAACGCTGATAGGGATCGGAAGTGCAGTAGTTAAAGATATTCCCGATTTTGTGACCGCATATGGGAATCCATGCAGGGTGATGGAAAAATGAGTGTCTATATCATCGCAGAAGCTGGGGTAAATCATAACGGTAGTTTTGAAATGGCCTGCAGAATGGCTGCTGCTGCAAAGGCGGCAGGTGCGGACTGTGTAAAATACCAGACATTTAGGGCTGAGTCACTGGTATCCCGCAATGCGGGGCTGGCAGAGTATCAACGGCGGAATGTGGCTGATCGTTCCCAGGAAGAGATGCTGCAACGTCTGGAATTGGACGGGGAGTCTTTCAGGAAACTGAAGGAATACTGTGATCATATCGGAATAACATTTTTATCGACCCCGTTTGATCTTGAGAGTATAGTATTCCTGGATGAGTTAGGTGTACCGTTCTGGAAGATACCATCCGGCGAAGTGACGGATCTGCCCTATCTGGAAAAGATAGCAAGGACAGGAAGGCCTGTAGTGATGTCAACGGGGATGTGTGATATTGCAGAGATACGGGCTGCGCTGGAGACGCTGAAAAAGAACGGAAGCACCGATATCCGTCTGCTGCATTGTAATACGGAGTATCCGACGCCGTTTGAAGATGTAAACTTACAGGCTATGCTGACGATGCAAAAAGAGTTTTCCTGCGAGATCGGATATTCCGATCATACGAAAGGGATCGAAGTTCCGATTGCGGCGGTAGCGATGGGAGCAACGGTCATCGAAAAGCATTTTACGCTGGATCGTTCTCTGGAGGGGCCGGATCATAAAGCCAGTCTGGAACCGGACGAGCTGGAACGAATGGTACGAAGTATTCGAAATATTGAGCAGGCGATGGGGGACGGAAAGAAAAGGCCGTCGGATTCGGAGTATAAGAACAGGACGGTTGCCAGAAAAAGCATTGTTGCAAAATGCCCCATCAGGGCAGGAGAATTGCTTACAGAAGATAATCTGACAGCAAAACGACCAGGGACGGGAATCAGTCCCATGCGTTGGTATGAAGTGCTTGGAACAGCGGCTGTGCGGGATTTTGATGAGGATGAACTGATAGAAACATGAAACGGATAGCGGTAGTGACTGCAACTAGAGCCGAATACTGGTTACTATATCCGGTTATCCGGGCTATGAGGAAAGATGAGAGCGCTGTCCGGACGGAACTGATCGTTACCGGAACGCATCTGAGTGAAGATTATGGGATGACGGTTCGCGAGATCGAGGAGAGCGGAGTGCGTATCGAAAAACGGATCGGGATCCCGACAGCGTCCGGCTGCGCGGCAGACATTTCCGGGGACCAGGCAGAAACCCTGATCCGTTTTACAGAGCTCTTTGATAAGGAGAAGTATGACGCTGTAATGCTCCTTGGGGATCGTTATGAACTGCTGGCGATCGCGATCGCAGCCGGTAATACACGCACACCGATCTTTCATCTTTGTGGAGGGGATACCACAGAGGGAGCTATGGATGAGTGGATCCGGCATTCTGTTACGAAGATGAGTTACCTTCATTTCGTAATGAATGAAGACAGCAGAAAACGTGTCATACAGATGGGAGAAGATCCGGAGCGGGTCTTTAACTATGGATCGACAGGCGTTGACAATGCTCTTTATCTTGCGGATCTTTCAAAGAAGGAGGCGTTGGAAAGCATCGGCCTGCCGGATTCGGATTATGCGATATGCACCTATCATCCCGTTACCCTGGGGGATGAGAACCCCGATGAGTTGATCGAAGAATTCCTGGAAGCGCTGAAGGCTTTCCCGGAGATCATGTTTATCGTGACAATGGCGAATGCGGATCACGGAGGTAAGCGTATCAATGAGCTGCTGCGAGAAGCTGAACCGAAGATGCGGAATATGCGCCTGTATTCATCACTGGGGGCGAAGAGGTATCTTTCCCTGGTAAAACATTCTCTGTTTGTTCTGGGGAATTCGTCAAGCGGGATCATTGAGGCACCGGTATTTCATGTTCCCACAGTGAACATCGGGGAACGTCAGCGCGGACGCCTGAGGGCTGAGAGCGTTATAGACAGCGGAACCGGAAGCGGAAATATTGTTTCGGCTATCAGGCAGGCTTTAAGCAGGGGGTTCCGTGAATCCTGTTCGCATACGGAGAACCCGTACGGGGACGGTCATGCTGCGGAAAAGATTGCCGGAAGATCCATAGCGACTGTCCTGGAAGAAAAGATCGATCTGAAAAAAGTCTTCTTTGATCTGTGAGGTGAACATAGTGAAAAATTTGGCGATCATTCCAGCCAGAAGCGGCTCCAAAGGGGTGACAGATAAAAATATCAGGGAGCTTTGCGGAAAGCCACTGATGGCGTATACCATAGAAGCTGCTTTGATCAGCGGTGAGTTTGAAGAGGTGATGGTATCTACCGACAGCGAGCACTATGCTGATATTGCAAGATCTTTCGGCGCCGAAGTGCCTTTTATGAGAAGTGTTGAAAATGCTACGGATACGGCAAGCTCATGGGATATGGTTGCGGAGGTGCTGCAAAACTACGGGGAATACGGTAGAGAGTTTGAAACCTTCTGTCTGTTACAGCCCACATCGCCGCTTCGAAGTGCGGAGGACATCCGGGCGGCATATCGCTTGTATCGGGAAAAAGCGGAAGTTGCAGTGGTTTCCGTCTGCAGGGCAGAGCATTCGCCCTTATGGTGTGCTCACTTGCCGGAGGATCAGTCTCTGGATGGCTTTATCGATGCGGAGAAAACGCAGCAGAGACAGAGCTGTGGGGTGTTTTATCGCTTGAACGGAGCTATTTATATCGTTAATACGACGAGCTTTTCGGAGGATCGCTATCTGTATCGGAAGGGAAGTTACGCATACCGGATGGATGAGAGGAATAGTGTGGATATCGATACAGAACTGGATTTTGAATTTGCCGAGCTGCTCATGAAAAAAGACCGGAAATGATAACAGGAGGATAAAAAAGTGACCGGAGATCTGAGTGTTTTTCTGGCATTACCGAACATTACATTGGTCGAGGCAATGCGAAAGATCGACAAAAATGTAAGAGGGATTCTTTTTATCACGGACGAAGACCATCATCTCCTGGGCAGTCTTACTGACGGAGATATACGACGCTGTATCATCCGTAACGGGAATCTGCAACAAAAAGCCTCAGAAGCTATGCTGTCGAGAACCCGATATATCACGGTGAATTCCGAGGAAGATCCATATCAGTATATGGAAAGGGAGATGATCCATGCCCTGCCGGTACTTGATGCACATGGAAGGATCGTGGATATTATATTTCAGGAAGAGCAACAGTGGCGTGAGGCGGACAGAACGGCTCTTAAAGGAGTTCCCGTCGTGATCATGGCCGGAGGGCAGGGGACAAGGCTGTATCCGTATACGAAGATCCTGCCGAAAGCTTTGATCCCGATCCGTGAAAAAACGATCTCAGAACATATCATAGAGTCATTTCTTTTTTTCGGATGCAGAGATTACTATTTTATCCTGAATCACAAAAAAAACATGATAAAAGCATATTTCAGTGAAATGCCACATGATTATGAGCTCACTTATATAGAAGAGGAGAAAGCGCTTGGAACCGGGGGCGGAGTTGCCCTTTTACACGGGATGATCAATGAAACTTTTATTTTGACGAATTGCGATATTCTGATCCGCGAAGATATAGGAAAGATATTTAAGCATCACAAAGAGACGGGGAATAAGATCACGATGATCTGCTCGATGAAAGACTATACGCTACCGTACGGTGTTATCCATACAGGAGAAGCAGGGAGTATCCTTTCGATGGAAGAGAAGCCCCAGCTTTCATTTCTGGTAAACACAGGATGCTATATTGTTGAGCCGGATGTGATCGACCGTATCCCGCCGGATACTGCGATCGGTTTCCCCGACGTTATCGAACAATACAGGGTTGCAGGTGAACGGGTCGGGATCTATCCGATCGGAGAGAATGCATGGATGGATATGGGAGAACTGGATCTTTTGGAAAAAGCGATCATATGATCGAAAGATTCAGCTACCCCCAATAAGTGAATAAACCTGTGAACTATACATTCTGAATTGAAAGGTTAACATGGACGAAGGATATTATAATACAGAGATAAGGGATGGATTTCGTATCAAATCCATGATGAAAAGGGTATGGGCATGCCAGTTGGATATGTTGGATATAATAGATAAGGCATGCCGAAAGTATGGAATCCACTATTTTGCTGATTTTGGGACTATGCTGGGGGCTGTTAGGGAGGGGGGATATATTGCATGGGATGATGATATTGATATCGGTATGACGCGGCTGGATTTTGAAAGATTCAAATCGCTGGCGATAAAAGAATTTCCGCAGAGTTGGTGGTTGAAAAATGAACGATCAAGTTCCGACAAAAAAGGAGCAAATAATGTGGTTGTACATCTGACGGATGGAAGGAGTATTCGTACTGATAAAGAATATCTCGCCCAACATCATGGATGCCCTTATACTGTTACGATTGACATTTTCGTTTGGGATAATATACCTGATGATGATAATGAACGGCAGACATTTTTAGATCTTCATAAGGTTGTTTTGCTGTCCGCATTACTGGTAGAGGGGAGTGAATGCTATGAGAATTGCCCAGACGAAATGCATAGGAATCTAATGCAGATAGAGGAATTAACGGCATATAGATTTGACCGGAGTAACCCGATACGACCGCAGCTTTATGATCTGTTGGATTATATCTCTGCTATGTATTATGATACAGAAACAGAATGTGTGGCAAAGTTGGGATACCTATCTTCAAAAGATAAAGGGATTTATCGCAGAGAGTGGATATCTGAAATCGAATACATGAATTTTGAATATACTCAGATTCCTGTCCCTAAGGGATATGATGAGATATTAAAGGAATGGTATGGTGATTACAGGACACCGGTTCGGGGGACAGCTAACCACGGGTACCCGAATTATAGATTTCAGGAAGCTTATCTTTTTGGAGAGTATAAAAAAAGGGGCTTGCCGATTCCAGAGGCTTTTCTAGCTTGATAAATTAAGTATCATGGATAACAGTATATTGTTGATTAGGGAACTCTTCTTGGCGCGGTACGAGAAGGAGGATATTTACGATAATCTATATGGTACAGATGAAAATATAGATATTTTCAATAATCTTACGGATAATAAAATGGAAAGAGAGTGTGAGTATATTATAACTATAATTCTCCACAAAATTGAGGCGTGTTGTTTTTTCAGGTGATACTTTCAAAAGCATGATACTGAAGATCCACGGTCATTGGCATTTTTTTCCGTAATAAGATATAATATATTATTATGATTAATACAGCCGAAAAAGACAACATACTCTCCCTGATCGGACGGTCGCAGCCGCTTTTTGGGGATGATATCAGGAATAACGAGGATTATCTGTCAAAGATTATAAAGGAAAGCCGTTTCCTCGTTATAGGAGGGGCCGGGACGATCGGATCTGCCATATGCAGAGAACTCTTCATCCGTGACCCCAAAGTCCTTCATGTGGTAGATATCAGCGAAAACAATATGGTTGAGCTGGTGCGTGATATACGCTCTTCTTCGGGTTATGGAAGCGGAGAATTTGCCACCTTTGCCATTGATTGCGGAAGTGACATTTTTGAGTCTTTTATGCAGGAACAGAAACGCCGCATAGGTGGCTATGATTATGTATTTAATACCTCGGCTCTTAAACATGTGCGTTCCGAAAAAGATCCTTTCACCTTGATGCGCATGATACAGACCAATATCTTTAATACCGATTCCACCATGATCCTGGCAAAAAAAAGCGGTGCAAAGAAATACTTTTGTGTATCCACGGACAAGGCTGCAAACCCGGTTAATATGATGGGCGCATCCAAACGTATCATGGAACTTTTTCTTAACCGTCGCAGTCTGGAACTTCCTGTATCTACTGCCCGCTTTGCCAATGTGGCTTTTTCTGATGGCAGCCTCCTCTACGGTTTTAACCGACGCATGGAAAAGGGGCAGCCTCTTGCAGCACCTGAGGATGTGCGGCGCTATTTTGTTACCCCGAAAGAAGCAGGGGAGTTATGCCTGTTGTCATGTCTGACCGGTGAAAATCGTGATATCTATTTCCCGAAACTGGATGAAAAACTGAATCTGATCACCTTTTCCGAAATTGCCGAAAAATATCTGAGGAATCTCGGATACGAACCGTACCGTTGTTCTACAGAACAGGAAGCCCGAGAATGTGTAGCTGAACTGAAGGCGGAACACAGATATCCGGTATATTTCTTTACGAGCGATACCACCGGCGAAAAGGACTATGAGGAATTCTTCATGGCAGGTGAGATACTGGATATGGATCGGTTTTCTTCCGTCGGCATCATAAAAAAAGAAGCAGATTATGACAATGATAAGCTGGAATACTTCACAAAACAGATAAACATGCTTTGCCGGCGCGGCTGTTGGAGTCGTGACGAGTTGGTCTCACTCTTCAGGGAAATGCTGCCTGAGTTCAGTCATAAAGAGACCGGTAAATTTCTGGATAACAGGATGTAAACAGCTATGGATAAAGATATCACAAAAGACAAACGATTCAGCGATCTGAAACAGTTCACGGAACGGATCCCGCTTGCTATCCCTCATATGCACGGTGATGAGATCCGATATGTTCAGGATGCTTACGAAACCGATTGGGTGACGACTGTTGGAGAAAATATCAATGAAGTTGAGCATATGACCGCTGAATACGTTGGATTACATTATGGTGTGGCATTAAGTTCCGGCACAGCGGCATTACACCTTGCGATCCGTCTGGCTGCAGATAATATCTACCATTCTGATCTGGGGGATGGCTCGTTGAGGGGGCATAAAGTGTTCTGTTCGGATATGACCTTTGCCGCCACCGTAAACCCCATTGTCTATGAAGGTGGCGAACCGGTTTTTATAGATAGCGAATATGAAACCTGGAACATGGATCCTGCTGCATTGGAAAAAGCTTTTTCCGTTTATCCGGATGTAAAGCTTGTTGTGCTGGTGCACCTCTACGGGATCCCGGCAAAACTGGATGAGATACGCAGTATTTGCAATGCTCATGGCGCCCTTCTGGTAGAAGATGCTGCTGAATCTCTCGGCGCTCTCTATAAAGGAAGGCAGACCGGAAGTTTTGGTGACTACACCGCGGTGTCTTTTAACGGAAACAAGATCATTACAGGAAGCACCGGAGGTATGTTTCTGACAAATAACTGCGAAGCAGCGGACCGGGTACGCAAATGGAGTACTCAGGCCAGAGATACTGCAGCCTGGTATCAGCATACCGAGATCGGCTATAACTACCGCATGAGCAATATTGTTGCCGGTATTATACGTGGACAGTGGGAGCATATCGAAGAGCATATATCCAGGAAGAAGGAGATATACACCCGATATAAAAAAGCTTTTCAAGGGCTTCCTGTTCGGATGAATCCGTATGACGCAGAAAATTGTGAACCGAATTTCTGGTTAAGCTGTATACAGATAGATCCGGACGGCATGTGCCCGCAGGAACGGACAGACACAGATAGCCGCTGGGAATCTTCTGGCGGGAAAAGCTGTCCGGACGAGATGATGACTGTGCTTAAGGCATTTCACGTTGAAAGCCGTCCGATCTGGAAACCCATGCATCTTCAGCCTATATACCACTCAAATAAATTCATTTCATCTGAGACTGGAAATGAGAATGATACGGATATCTTCCAACGCGGTCTATGCCTTCCCTCTGATATCGGAATGAGCGATGCAGAACAGGATAAGGTTATCGATGTGATAAAGCGGTGTTTCGGATAAGCGTGAAAAGTGTTTCTGATATAAGCTATTAGGATTACCTCAACAAATAGACTGATTAAAAGCAGTACGATGCGCGTGGTCATCGCAGATATTATTACAAGGAGAAATATGAAAGCACTGATCTTAAACTCCGGTCTCGGAACCCGTATGGGAGGCCTTACGGCCGAGCATCCGAAATGTATGACGGATATCTCCAGTACGGAGACCATTATCAGCCGGCAACTGCGACAGCTGGTGGATTTTGGGATACATGAGGTTGTGATCACAACGGGACTGTTTGACGGTGTCCTGGAGGAATACTGCAGAGGGTTGGATCTCCCGCTGGAGATCCGCTTTGTCAAAAATGAGCGATACCGGGAGACAAACTATATTTTTTCGATTTATCAGGCAAGGGAATACCTGACGGGGACGGATATCCTCCTGATGCACGGGGATCTTGTTTTTGAAAACAGAGTACTGGATCGTGTTCTGGGGCATGAAGGGAGCTGCATGGCCGTTAGTTCCACGGCAGAGATCCCGCAGAAAGATTTTAAAGCTGTCATCAAAGATGGGAAGATAATCTCTGTCGGGATCGAGTTTTTTGATCATGTGATGGCGGCGCAGCCGTTATATCATCTGAGTAGTGAGGATTGGGCAGCGTGGCTTGAGAATATCTGCAATTTCTGTGAAAGGGGAGAAGTACACTGCTATGCGGAGAATGCTTTGAATGAGATAGCCGGGAAATGTAATATCCGTCCGCTGGATGTTGCGGAGATGCTATGTAACGAGATCGATGATCCTGCGGATCTGGAAAATGTTTCGGAGCGTTTAAGGCAGGTAGAGCAAAAGATCGTATATATGGCATTTTCTGTGGATGTCCTTCACAGCGGACACATCCGGATGATCCGCCGTGCCGCGAGGCTGGGGCGTCTGATCATCGGATTGCTCACGGATGAGGTCATTGCCGGATATAAACAGATTCCCTGGCTTCCGATCGAAGAGAGAAAGGCAATGTTTGGTGCGTTCGCGGGAGTATACCGTGTTGTGGAGCAGAACAGCCTCAGTTACAGGGAGAATCTGGAAAAATATCGACCGGATTACGTTGTACATGGCGATGACTGGAGAGAAGGTGTTCAAAAAGATGTGCGTAATGAAGTTATTGAACTGTTAAAGGGGTGGGACGGAGAGCTGATCGAATATCCGCATGCGTCTGCCGCCAGATATAAACGGATCGAACAGGGACCGGTCCACAGTCAGCACTTATTGCACAGCATGGAGGGACAGCCGGAATTGGAGGAATATTTAAAAGGTTGTTCTCCTTCAAAGATACTTTTGGTATGCGGAGAAAACGTGCGGGGGTTTAAACTGGAATCGATCTTTGATGAGGTTCGGGAAAGACTTGGGATCGATGAGGTCGTTTTCAGTTCCTTCAAACCCAATCCGGACTTTACTTCTGTGGTCGAGGGGATAAGAGTATATCAGAACGAAGGTTGTGATATGATCGTTGCGGTAGGCGGCGGGAGCGCGATGGATGTTGCCAAGTGCATCAAGCTGTATGCGGATGCGGATCCCGATACCGATCTGTTGAAAAAGGAGATCGTACCCAACACGATCCCGTTTCTTGCGGTGCCTACAACGGCAGGGAGCGGCAGCGAGGCGACTCGTTATGCGGTGATCTATAAAAACGGAGAAAAACAATCCATAACCCATACAAGCTGTATTCCTGCGGCAGTATTAACTGCACCGGAACTCTTACGAACCATCCCGGACTATCAAAGAAAATCTACGATGCTGGATGCTCTTTGCCATGCGGTCGAGTCGATGTGGTCAGTTCACTCAAATGAGGAAAGCCGTGAATATGCCCGGGAGGCGCTACGTTTGATCTATGAAAACAGGGAAGCTTATCTCGACAATGAAGAGGGTGGAAACCGTAATATGCTTTATGCGGCAAATCTGGCGGGGAAAGCGATCAACATCACGCAGACGACAGCCGGACATGCAATGAGCTATAAGCTGACAACAAACTACGGTCTGGCTCACGGACATGCGGCGGCGCTGTGTACGGCTGCTGTCTGGAAGCATATGCGTGAACATATTAAGGATGTATTGGATCCGCGGGGGGAAGAATATCTTGCCGGAGTGCTGGATGAACTGGAAAGCAGGATCGGGGTAGAGGATTTTGCTGACATGCTTAAGCAGCTTCGAATGGAACGGCCGAAGCTTGGGGACATAAAAGAATTGGAACTGCTTGCTTCTACTGTAAATGTAACACGCCTGGCCAATCACCCGGTCCGTCTGAACAAAGAAGATATTTTCGAACTGTATCGGAAGATATGTATTATATAATGTGAAAGATTATATCTTCTCGGAGGAAAGCAGTGAATCACTCGATGGCGATCATTAAAAAACTCAGACAAGCCGTGATTTCCGGGGCGCTTCCGCCCGGGGAAGTTCCTGTGGAGGATCTGAAGAGCTGTGTTGAACTGGAGTTGGAGACGAATAAGCTGACATTTCTGGATCCGCAGTTTGATAGTGTCATGGGAATCTATCGTGATCTGTGCGGGATGGTCAATA
The DNA here is from genome assembly GCA_017552715.1 of Lachnospiraceae bacterium. Lineage (GTDB taxonomy): Bacteria > Bacillota > Clostridia > Lachnospirales > Lachnospiraceae > NK4A136. The sequence goes on along the minus strand of JAFZOW010000121.1, from coordinate 19,191 downwards.
AAGGCGAAACGGACAGCCAGAAGATGCTCCTCTTTCTTCTTGGGCTGGAGCAGTGCCTGAACACGATCTCGGATGCTGTGCTGAGCTTGGTTGGACGGGAATACTGGACTATGGTTCATGCAGATAAACTGCCTGATCCGGAGATAGAAGAGATCATTGATTTTGTAGAAAGAAGAAAACAGGTCCGCCTTCTGCCATACGATTTTGTAGAGGACTATCTGAGTCTGGGATGCGTTGTCAGCCTTGATGAGGACTGTGGCATGTCCTATGTGATACATAAAGGGAAGCGTATGTATTTCCCGGCGAAGATGAATGAACGGGAGATAGCGGATTACTATAACGTTATACTTGCGGAGCAGGATGAACGCTCGCCCCATTGTTATCGGATGGACGGCTACAATGTGAAGAAGGGGGATGTGCTGGTCGATGTGGGCGGCGCGGAAGGCTTCTTTACGCTGTACAATATTGATATCATTACTAAGGCTTATGTATTTGATGCCGATCCGGACTGGTTCCGGGCTATGGAAAAAACCTTTGCGCCGTATGCGGATAAGGTGGAGCTGCACTTTGGCTATGTGGGAGGTGTGGCCGATGGAGGACAGAACATCACGCTGGACGAAGTGCTGGCCGGAGTGAAGGTGAATTATATCAAGATGGATATCGAGGGATATGAGAAGGAAGCTCTGAACGGTGCAAAAGCCCTCCTTGAGCGCTCCGATGACCTTCGGTGTGCGATCTGTGCCTATCATTGTGAGGAGGACGAGAAGGAGATCCCGGAGCTTTTGGGCCGGATGGGGATGGAGACGGCACATTCAAGGGGATACATGTGCCCGGACTGGTGCAATACAGGGCTCTTAAAGGCGCAGCTGCGAAGGGGAGTTATCTTCGGAAGAAAGAAGAGCTGAATACGGGAGAGCATGTAGCGGCTCATGTGTAAATAAACGTGTTCTATCCCATCGACAGGTAAAGATCCGAAATTTTCCAGAGTGCCGATACAGCTGTATGCGGACCGGGTGGTGAAGGTGGATTGATCCGGTACGGATAACAGGGAGATGAAGTGCCATCTTATACGAAAGTTATGAAAAGATTTTCATAAAGACGATGGTTATGATGAGATTTGCGTTTTTTGCTTTGCATATGCTAAATCTTCAAAGAGCTGGAGTAAGGTCTTTCAGATCGAAGGGATCCGGAGAATTGATGCACGACAACAAATAAAAGCTATTTTGGTAGAATGGATTAAAACATGTTAAGAATACATTTTGGGGAAGCAGAGAATGTTGAATATGGGCCTTCATGGTTTAAGTATAACTATAAACCGGAATGGTTCAAGGATCCTTTTGTACAAGAGATGGTAAAGGCTGTTGATGATTCGACATATATAGATGGCCTGGTGATCGACAGCCCGGTTTTGGGGCCTATACCTCCCGAAAGATTATCCGGCGGGGTAAAAACGCTGATCATGATATATGAAAAGCCGGAGCTTGTTTTTGATGCTACAAGCTGCGGTCAGAATTGCGCCAAATGGCTGCTTGAGATCGGAAAGAAAAAGGATGTCACGGTCAATCTTGAATATATGATGATGTTTGATGAATATGCACCCTTTGAAATATTTGTTACCAATGAAGGACACGTGTTAAACAATGCTGAGGATTTATTCCTAACAGCGGCAAAGTATATCTGAACAGGGACCGACCATGAGGGGAAACCATCATATCGTAATCGAATCCGAAAACCTGAAATACGAATTTGATATAAAAAGAAATATAACCGTAATACAGGGAGAGAGCGCAAGCGGGAAAACTACGCTTATAGATCTTTTGAATGAGCATTTACGCAGAAGAGGTGCCGGCGGGATCCGAATGCAATCGGATGTATCCTGTGCTGTTTATGTAGCAGGTGAAGATAACTGGGAATACGAATTAAAAGGACTGAGCGGAAAGATCGTATTTTTTGATGAGGATTACAGGTTTATATATACAAAAGAGTTCGCTGAATATGCAGGAAAAGCAGATAATTATTTTGTTTTTATCACCAGAAAACCGTTAAAGAATCTGCCATACAGTATCAATGAGATATATGGGATCCGAACAACAGGGAAATATCACTTTCCTGAACAGGTGTATCACGAGTTTTATCCGATCTATGAGGATAAGTGTAATTTGATTGAGCCTAAGGCCAGACTGATGATACTGGTCGAGGATAAAGAGTCGGGTTATGAGTTTTTCACAAAAGTATCGGATGCCTGTAAGACCGTAAGTGCAGAGGGAAATGCCGGTATATTTCCGAAAATGCTGGAGATACCATCCGACGAAAGAGTGCTGGTGGTAGCGGATGGAGCTGCATTTGGGGCATACGCAGAGACCGTGGTAAAGTATGCAAAAAAGAACGGAAAGGTTGGCCTGTACTTCCCGGAATCATTTGAGTGGATGGTTTTGAAGTCCGGGGTGCTCGAGGACAATGAAATTGACAGAGTTTTAGCGGAACCGGAAAATTATATAGACAGTCAGGAGTATATCAGCTGGGAACGTTTCTTTACCGCTTTGCTGATCGAAAAGTCTCAAAAAGAAAGATATATGCGTTATTCGAAAACAAAGCTTCCAGATTATTATCTTGAAGATAGAAATAGGAAACGGATTGTGGATGTGATCCCGGAAGAGATCAGGATGTTGCTGGAATGAGTATGTGACATCAGGCAGGTTGCCGGGGTGTTTTGTGAATGCTATGGGCTGTCTGGAGTTGATCGAGTACAGAGTACGACTTTAAGGAGGCTATCTGATCCCGGCTTTTTTGAGAAGAGGCAGGGCCAGGGGCATGGCACGCTGGCTTAAGTGGAAATGGTCCTCGGAGAGGTATTCGGCTTTGGTCATCATTTCGGCATCAGCCAGCTTTTCAAAGATGCTGAGGAAAGCTGAGCCGGTCTCATCGCAGACGGATCTCAGCTTTTGATTAAAGACGGCTGTTGCCCGGTTGCGGGCCTGTTCACTGCCATATCTGGGGAAGGCAGGGTCCACGGGGAAAGAGTCTTTCTGTGAGGCTATGGGACCCCAACAGCAGACCTCATATCCTTCCGAGCCAAGGGACAGGATAAGCTGACGGTAATTATTCAATATACCGTCGATGATCTCGTCAACGGAGCAATTTTGCTGCTCAGCCTGCTTAAGAACATGCAGGCGCAGATCGATCTCACCCAGAGAGAGTATGATCCGGGCGTGAGGTCGGAAAAAACAGTGTTTCAGGTAGTCGAGTTTGACAGAGAAACCGGCTTTTGAGCCGGGTTTCAGGCAGGTATAGGCCAGACAGGGGCCGAGATAAAGTACGGTAAGGTTTAGATCATTAATACAGGGGCAAAGGCTGATCCCGTGACCTATAGAATGGTAGTTCAGGGTTTCATTGCCGCTGAAGAAGTTTACGTGCGAATCACCTATGACTATGCCGGTATCATTTCTGTAATGCGTCAATGCAGCGTGTTCGAAAGCAGCATCCAGAAGGGTGGGGTTTTGCTCCGCATCCGGAGGAAGAGCGCTGATCATCCCTTTCAATTCGGAAAGAGCACATAGCAGAGCATTCCGGTCGGAACGACTTACGGCAGCGGCTGCATCCAGGCAGATGCTGCTGACCAACCCGGAGAGTTCTTCGTATCTGTTGTCCGGATAGTATTCTCGTAAACAGTTGAATTCGGCCATCAGGCATTCGTATACATTATTCCATTCAAAACCGGCCAGAGCCTGCAGGTTTGAAACGGCAACGGTATTCAGTTTGTTCAAAAGATCGAGTGTAGTCATTGCTTACCTCTGAAGCCCCTTGCTTGAGTTGCCTATTAAACTTATCAAGCATAACATGGCTTATCTTTCCGGTCAATCTGAACTTCATTGATAATTAACCCTCAACGTCTTTAGGCTTCAAAGACCGAGGTGGAAATAGTCGAAAATATGGGCTTTTTTACGTGAACTTCCTGTAGAAAGATTCACTAAACAAAATCTGGGTTGAGAAAGAACTAGAAAAAAGCCATGGAAAGCCCGAAAAATCGACATTTTTTGAAGAAAAACTCATGCATTTGATGAGATGATGTTTTTACGGCTATGGTGGGAATTAATGTATTATTCATGCGCAGAAAAAGATGAAAATGGCACACAAAATTGTCTATAAGTACATCAAAACATGCGATAAAGACAAAAATGCATTGAAAGATGTCTTTAACTATGGTAAAATGCGAGATAAAGACAAAAACAAATCGGAGAGAACATGAAGAATATCATCGGGCGGGAAAACGAGATAAGGCGACTGGATCGGGCTATGGCAGAAAAAGAGGCCCAGTTGATCGTGGTGTATGGTCGGAGAAGAGTAGGAAAGACCTTCCTGATCGATGAGTATTTCAGCGGGGATTTTGCATTCAAATTTACCGGTTCTGAAAAGCAAAAGAACCGGGAACAGCTGAAGAACTTTATTTTGGAATTAAGTGCAGCAGCATATACGGAATTGGATGTCCCGGGTGATTGGACGGAGGCTTTTTTTGCTCTTCGAGGGTATCTGGAATCTTTGAAGGGGGAATCCAAACGGGTTGTTTTTCTGGACGAACTGCCCTGGATGGATAAACAGAACTCCGGTTTCCTGAATGCATTTGAGTGGTTTTGGAATTCGTGGGGGGCTTCACAGAAAGATCTGATATTCATTGTGTGTGGTTCAGCAACATCCTGGATGGTAGAGAAGCTGGATGAGAACAAGGGTGGTCTGTTCAACCGGCAGACTTGTCGTTTGTATTTAGAACCGTTTGATCTGAATAATACTGAATTGTACCTGCATTCCCGGAATATCTTTTGGTCGCGATATGATATTGTGCAGGTTTATATGATCATGGGCGGGATACCGTTCTATCTGCGGCTTTTAGACAGCGAGTTGAGTCTGAATGAAAATATCGACCGTATTTTCTTCAGGAAAAGAGCGGAATTATGGAATGAATTTGAACACTTGTATCACACGCTGTTTTCCAATAGTGAGCAATATATTAAGATTGCGGCTGCTTTAAGCGAAAAGAGGAGTGGACTGAACAGGGCGGAGATCGTGAAAAAAACAGGACTTCCGGCAAATGGTAATCTGTCAAAAATGCTGTCAAACATGGAAAAGTCCGGATTTGTACGCATTAATCCGAAGTATGGGAACCGGAAGCGTGAGATGCAGTACCAGCTTTCGGATTATTATTCGTTGTTTTATTTCCGATTCATTAAGGAAAACTATGGGAAGGATGAACATTTCTGGAGTAATACAAATGATAATCCGGCAAGACGAGCCTGGGCCGGGCTTACTTTTGAACAGGTGTGCAAAGATCATATTGACCAGATCAAACAGAAACTGGGAATAACAGGAGTGCTGACAGAAATATCGGCATGGAGTAACCCGGGGAATGATCAGGAGAACGGAGCACAGATCGATCTGGTGATCGACAGACGGGATAGAGTGATAAATCTGTGTGAGATCAAGTTTTCGGAGCACGAATATGAAATTGATAAGGACTACGATAGGAGCTTAAAGAATAAAGCTGCTGTTTTCCGGGATGTTACAAAGTCCAAAAAGACGATCATTATGACAATGATCACGACATATGGCATAAAGAAAAATATGTACAGTAACTTTGTTGGTAAGGAAGTTTGTATGGATGACTTGTTTTTGCGAGGGATGATATGAATCTGATCTGTGATTCCGGAGGAGTATTCAGCAGACTGCGGCCGGCAAGGGAACAGGGATTGAAACTTGCCATTCCCCGAAAAATGTTTATAATGTAAGGGCGGAGATAATTTGCTATGTTAATGGAGCCCATTACGGATATAACAAAATATCAGGGTGAGAATGGCGTGCTGAGTGCGGAGGATGCCGCAAAGCTGCGGGCGGAATCCGATGCCTGGTTTGAGGAGCTCTCCGAGCTTCGCAGGTCGGTTCATGCCGGGGTGTGCGCATACAAGGGCAGGATCAATGAGAAGCTGCAGGAACGGGATCCGAGGGCTTATGAGGACATTGTACGGCTGATCAAAGAGAGTGCCTATGCCAGCACGGCCCGTTACGATGATGAACTGACCCGTTTCGCCTGTACGGCGGATATCTACCGCTTTGAAAGCGCCGGGGACGGGAAGTGCATCTACGATCTGATAGAATATATAGAAGATTTCATGCCCATCTATACCCGCATGATGTTCATGTTCCGAAGGATACTGCAGGGGCTTCCCCATGAGGAATACCTGGCCTGGATCGATCAGACGGAGATCTCGGTCTTTGCCGTGGAGGGGATGCTGAAGGATGTCCCTATCGGAGGGAAGGATGTGATCGCTTCCGTGCTGGCGGAACACTATCGGCAGACGGGGCGTATGAAGGAGGCGGATTACCTCTGCAAGGTAACGGAGGAAAGCAATGGATGAGAAGAAATTCTGCTTCATCATCTGTGTAGATGATGAGGAATATTTCCGGGAGTGCTCCTTCTATATCGGCCAGCTGAGGATCCCCGAGGGCTTTACGGCGGAGATGCTTCCCATCAGGGGCTCTAAGGGGATGGCGGAAGGCTACAACATCGCCATGGGCGCAACGGATGCAAAATATAAGGTATATCTGCATCAGGATGTCTTCATACTGAATCCCAATTTCCTGAACGATCTGCTGACTGTTTTTTCTATGGATGAAAAGATCGGCATGGTGGGGATGCTCGGCAGTGAGAAGATCTCGCCGGATGCGGTGGAGTGGAACACACCCTATGTGGGGAAGATCTACGAGGAGTCCCAGGGGAAAGAAGATTATAAAAACTACGTATATACTCCGGAGGACGGCTTGACCGACTGTGAGGCGCTGGATGGGATGCTTCTTGCGACCAACAGGGATCTTCGCTGGCGTGACGATATCTTTGACGGCTGGAATTTCTGGGATGTGGCGCAGAGTATTGAATTCCGCGTAGCCGGCTATCGGGTGGTGGTCCCCGGGCAGCGTCTGCCCTGGGTTGCCCATGAAGAGAGCATACTGAACCTCTGGACCTACGACAGGGACCGGCGGCAGTTTATCAGCGCCTACATGAACGGTGGCACCGTATGATCTTAAAAAACTATTGACATTTGCTCCCCCTTCGTGCTATAGTACCTAGGCGAGAGCAAAGAACTCTTTTTTTTGTGTGTTATGGATTAGGAGGAAAGAAAAATGCGTACCAGGATCACATTGGCATGCGAGAGCTGCAAGCGCAGGAACTACAACCTGACAAAGGATAAGAAGACTCATCCCGATCGCATGGAGACCAAGAAATATTGCAAGTTCTGCAAAGCGCACACCTTACACAAGGAAACCAAGTAAGGCGGAGGGTAAGATAATGGCAGATGCAAAAAAGGCAAAAAAGCCTGCCTTTTTCAAAGGCGTCAGAACAGAGTTCAAGAAGATCAGCTGGCCCGATAAGGTGGATCTGACCAAGCAGACGGTGGCAGTGGTAGTCATCACGGCTATCCTTTCCGTACTGATCGCGGTATTTGACTTTGTGATCAAGTATGGTGTGGACTGGCTTACGAACGTTAAGTTCTGACGGAGGTTCATATGGCAGAGACAAAGGGCGCAAAGGTAAAGCGCACGGGTGAGCTGGCTGCCATCCTGGCGGGTCCGGAGGAGGAAAAGGAGCTCTTTAAGCCTGTCCGGGCTGCAGCGGAGGAAGGTTCGGCTGCCCCTGCTGAAGAATACGATATCGGTGCCAGCGACAATAAGTCGGGGCGCGGTATGGGCTGGTATGTGGTACACACCTATTCCGGCTATGAGAAAAAGGTCAAGGTCAATATCGAAAAGGCCATCGAGAACCGTCATCTGGAGAACAAGATCCTCGAGGTGAAGGTACCGATGCAGGAAGTAACGGAGATCCGTTCCACCGGTAAGAAGAACGTTCAGAAGAAGGTCCTTCCCGGTTATGTGCTGATCCATATGGATGCAGACGATAACGATGCCTGGTATGTGGTGCGGAATACCCGCGGTGTTACCGGCTTCGTTGGGCCCGGAAGCAAACCGGTACCCCTGGATGAGCTGGAGATCAGCAAGATCGACCAGGAGAAGATCTCCCGTGCCGAATATGCTGTGGGCGATACCATCATGGTCATCGACGGCGCATGGCGCGACACCATCGGTAACGTGGCCCGCATTGACGAGAACAAGCAGACCGTCACCATCCTTGTGGAGATGTTCAGCCGCGAGACTCCGGTAGAGATCGCATTCTACCAGGTCAAGAAGATAGATTAATACGTCCCTTCGTGGGAGCAGTTCGCGAAAGGGTGAACTGCGATACTACCACTATCATATAAGGAGGAAGCCAAAATGGCAAAGAAAGTAGAAGGCTACATCAAGTTACAGATCCCGGCCGGCAAGGCAACACCTGCGCCTCCCGTGGGTCCTGCTCTCGGTCAGCACGGCGTGAACATCGTTGAATTCACCAAGCAGTTCAACGCACAGACCGCCGACAAGGGCGACCTGATCATCCCCGTGGTGATCACCGTTTACGCAGACCGGAGCTTCAGCTTCATCACCAAGACGCCTCCCGCACCCGTTCTTATCAAGAAGGCGTGCAACTTAAAGAGTGCGTCCGCAACCCCTAACAAGACCAAGGTTGCTACCATTTCCAAGGAGAAGGTGAAAGAGATCGCCGAGCAGAAGATGCCGGATCTGAACGCCGCTTCCCTGGAGGCAGCCATGTCCATGATCGCCGGCACCTGCCGCAGCATGGGCGTTACCGTGGAAGAGTAAGGAGGGGACTGACGATGAAGCATGGAAAGAAGTATAATGAGGCGATGAAGCAGTTCGACCGGGCTACGGCTTACGACCCGAGTGAGGCTGTTTCCCTTGTAAAGAAGACCGCCACGGCTAAGTTTGATGAGACCGTGGAGGTGCACATCCGTACCGGTTGTGACGGACGTCATGCAGAGCAGCAGATCCGCGGCGCTGTGGTACTCCCCAACGGAACGGGTAAGACGGTGCGCGTGCTGGTATTTGCCAAGGGCGATAAGATCTCCGAGGCAGAGGCGGCGGGTGCCGATCACGTGGGCGGCGAGGAGCTGATCCCCAAGATCCAGAACGAAGGCTGGCTGGATTTCGATGTTGTTGTTGCCACTCCGGACATGATGGGTGTGGTCGGTCGTTTAGGTAAGGTTCTGGGCCCCAAGGGCCTGATGCCCAACCCCAAGGCCGGTACCGTTACCATGGATGTTACCAAGGCTATCAACGATATCAAAGCCGGTAAGATCGAGTATCGTCTGGACAAGAGCAACATCATCCACTGCCCTATCGGAAAGGCAAGCTTTTCCGAGGAGCAGCTGAACGAGAACCTGACGGCGCTGATGGAAGCTATTGTGAAGGCTAAGCCCAGCACCTTGAAAGGTCAGTATCTGCGCAGCGTGACCCTGGCGACCACCATGGGCCCCGGCGTGCGTATCAATACCGCTAAGTATTGATCATTTAAAGCTTTTATGGCCCCTGTGGAGACACGGGGGCTTTTTTTTCAAAAAATAAGTTATCAGAAGAATAACGGGAGAAAACTGGGAAATGAGTACGAAGAATAAGACCAAAAAGAAAAACGGGGGACTGAATACTTCCCAAAGCCTTGCGGATTATTTCCTGCACGGAGCGGTCATGGTTTTTGTGGCCTTTCTTTTATGTCTTTATCCTTTATTATACCATGATAAATATTTTGATATGGGCGCCTCCAAATGGGCCATCTTCAAATGGGCCTGCCTGGTGGGCTTTTCCATCATCACCGTGCTCTGGGCCTGGTGGGCCTTCGCATACCGCGACCGCGTGAAGCCGATGGAGGAGCTGAAACACTTGAGCGGTACGGATATCGCCGTGCTGGCCTTCCTGCTCATCTCCCTGCTTTCCTTCATGCTGGCTGAGGACAAGGTCATGGCACTGTGGGGCTATGACGGATGGTTCATGGGGATCATGAGCCAGCTCTTCTTCGTGCTCCTGTATATATATACATCCCGTTTCTGGCGTCGCAGCTATGCTACTCTGTTCCTTATGGTTCTTGCGGCTGCGTGGTGCTATCAGATCGGCATACTTCAGCGCTTTGGCTTCAATCCCATGGGAATGTACGACGGAGTGGGGGAAGAGGATATCGAAAAATTCCTTTCCACCCTGGGCCAGACTTCCTGGTATTCATCCTATGCGATCCTGATCGTGCCCTTTGGGATGTATGCCTATTGGAAAGCGGAAAAGAAGGCGATGCGCATCGCCTCGGGCTTTTTTGTGGCCCTGAGCTTCGGTATGCTCTGTACCACCAACAGTGACAGTGCCTACGTGGCCATGGTGCTGATCTGCATGGTCTTTTTCCGCTACTCCCTGGAAGAAAACGAGCGTATGGCCCGTTTCCTGGAGATGATCACCATCGGGCTCTTTTCTCTCCGGGTCATCGGCTGGATGCACCGGCTGTTTCCGGAACGGCAGCGTACCTATATCACCGGAGAAGAGGCGATCTCGAAATTTGTTACAGATTCGCCTGTGATGCTGATCCTGCTGATCCTGATGCTGCTGATCACCGGTGCTGTCCGTGTTTATCTGATGAAAACGGAGAATAAAAAAGAGCGTTTCGAGATAAAGAGCATTGCGAAGCCGGTATGGACCGTTACCGTTGTTGCGGCGATACTGGTGATCTGGGCAGTGATCCTCTGCGTTATCCTGGTTTCGGGTCATAAGCTCCCGGAAGGTTCGGCTCTTTACAATGTAAACTTTTTCAATTTTGACCTGGCCTGGGGAAATCATCGTGGCTTTAACTGGAGAGCGGCTGTGGAAGCTCTTTCCCGCGCGAATCTGAAGGATATGCTGGTGGGAGTAGGGCCGGATTGCTTCGCCATGGCCATGGACAAATATTATATGCAGGAAGTGGCGGAATACTGGCATGGCCTGCAGCTGGCCTGCGCACATAACGAATGGCTGAACATGCTGGTGACAGAGGGTATCCTGGGGGTGGCTGCCTATATCGCGGTTTTCGTTACGGCGATGATCGGAGCCTCGAAGCGTGCCGTGGAGGACAAGCGCTACATCCCTTATATGTGTGCGATCCTGGCATATATGGGACATAACATGTTCTGCTATCAGCAGTGCATCTGCACGCCGGTCGTCTTTATCTTTATCGGGATCGCAGGGCGGTATCTGCGGGACTATCGGCTGCGCGGCGGTGAAGGAAACGTATGATAAGCGTAAGTTTATGCATGATCGTAAAGGATGAGGAGCGTGTTCTGGAACGCTGCCTGAACAGCTTTGCTCCTCTGGTGGACGAGATCGTGATCGTGGATACGGGCTCCTCGGATTCCACGAAAGCGATCGCTGCCAGATATACGGATAAGCTTTATGATTTTTCCTGGACCGGAAATTTTTCCGAGGCCAGGAATTTTGCTTTTTCCAAATGCAGCTGTGAGTATATCTATTCTGCGGATGCGGATGAGATGATCGATGAGGAGAATGCGGCACAGTTCCGCATCCTTAAGGAGGTCATGGATCCGCAGGTGGAACTGGTGCAGATGTGGTATGTGAACCGGCACCCCTTCCGTACTACGGAGAACTATGAAAAAGACCTGCGTCCCAAGCTTTTTCGGAGGCTGAGGGAATTTGTCTGGATCGATCCGGTGCATGAGACGGTGCGACTGGATCCCCTGGTCTTTGATTCGGATATCGAGATCCTTCATATGCCGGAAGGTCAGCATGCCGGCAGGGATTTCTCTGTTTTCCTGCGGGAGCTTGGGGCCGGGAGAGGGCTTTCGGAACGCCTCTGGCATATGTATGCGCAGGAACTGTTCATCGCCGGGGAAACGGCGGATCTTACGGCTGCGGCTCCGTATTTTGAACAGAGAAAAGAAGAGGCCATGTCTCCGGAGGCCTGTGCCGAAGCCTGCTGTGTGCTGGCCCGGGAGGCCGGCATGAGAGGGGATGCGGCGGGGCTCTTCAAAAACGTCCTGGATGGGAGCACGGTTTGCATGTGTTCCGAACTGTGCCTGGAAATGGAGGCATATTACCGGAAAGAAGATAACAGCGCCGAGGCGGAACGCTGGAAGGAAATGGCGGAAGAAACGGAAGCTCTGCTGGTGGAAAACTTTGTTGAAAACTGAAGATTTCTTTCGAATAATCCTTGCTTTTTTGACAAATATGTGATATATTCTACTTAACTATAAAAAGGTATAGTGTACCCTACCGCAGTTATACAGGCCTTCGCATCGGAAGCGGAGAAGGCTGCGGTAAACGATCAGGGAAGAAAGGAGGGTACAATGGCTACGATCAATAATGCTGTTCTGAGCAACGTATATAATTATTATCAGGCCGATCTGTTACCCAGGTCTTCCTCGAATCGTTTTGATTCCCATAAAAAGAAAGATCTCCAGGATATTTACAAGACTATCGTAAAGCTCAGCAAGGATGAGCCTGTATTTCTTATGGATCGCTCCAAGGAAGTGGAGGAGTATACGATCCATATGAAAGAGAGCGCCCTGCGTTTCCGTAATGAGCTCGGATCCATCGGCGGCCTGGAAGACAAGCTCTTTGATCAGAAGGTTGCTTATTCCTCCGCCCCCGATCTGGCCGAAGTGACCGGAAGCCGCGGGCAGGAGAGCGGGAATGCCGAAATGGAACCGCTGACGATGCAGGTCCGGCAGCTGGCTACTCCGCAGGAAAATATTGGCGCTTATCTTCCTGAGGAAGAGCTGGGCATCGAGCCGGGGGCATACTCCTTTGATGTGGCGACCCAGGGCTCCAATTATGAGCTTCAGTTCACAATCTCCGAAGGGGATACGAACAGGAATATCCAGGATCGTCTTGCGCGTCTGATCAATAACTTTAAGCTTGGCCTGTCCGCCGGTGTGGAGGAGGACGGCCGGGGATCTTCGGCTTTGGTGATCCGATCCAAAGCTGTAGGCGATAAGAGTGACAGGGGCGGACACTTCTCCATCTCGGATGAGGAGACCAGCCAGCTGTCCGGTATAGTGGATTACCTCGGGATACGTAAGGCGGACAGTCAGGGAACGGATGCGGTCTATTCCGTTAACGGAGAATACCATACAGCCCATACGAATGATGTAAAGCTTCCGGGCGGCTTTAATGTGAAGCTGAAAGCGGCGGCACCCGGCAGGGATTTCCAGGTGGGCTTCAAGCCGGATCTGGAAAGCATGAAAGATAATATCATCTCCCTTGCCGGCTCCTATAACAACTTCATCCGGGCTACGGCGGAGTTCGCGGACCGTCAGCCGCGTACGAATCTCCTGGTGAACGAGATGAAGAACAACAGCGCCTATTACACCCGCTCGCTGGAACGCATCGGGGTGAAGCAGGCGGAGGACGGCACCATCTCGGTGGATGAGGAGAAGCTCTCCGAGGTGCTTAAGGGCGGAGAGGCCGAGGAAGAACTGGACACCATCAAGGACTTTTCCAAATTTGCCATGCGTAAGGCCCAGAAGGTTCAGCTGAATCCCATGGACTATGTGGATAAACGCATCGTTGCCTATAAGGATCCCACGCAGCCTCATTACGCCAATCCTTATGTGACCAGCGCATACAGCGGCATGCTGTTCAACGGATACATGTAAGCTATGCTCTCAGTTATACTGATCTGGGCATTCATATTCATAACGACCATACCGGCAGGCTTTCTGCTTCTCAGACTCATGGGAAGAAAAGAAGGCCTGTTTTTTTGTCATCCCGAGGATCTTTCCATGAGCGGGCTCATGTGTGTCTGTGTATATACGCAGGTCTTCAGCCTCTTTTCGGGAGTGGGCTGCGGTGCGGTGCTTCTCCTGCTCTGTATCAGTCTGCTGATCATCTTCGTTCTGCGAAAAGATCTGGGCACGTTCTTCAGGGGGGCTTTTTCTTCGCCGGCACGAGTTGCGCTTTATGCCTTCCTTACCCTGCTTATGGCTTTCGGGGCATCCCGCGGCTATCTCTGTTATGATTCGGATCTGTACCATTCCCATGCGATCCGCTGGATCGAGGAATACGGTGTGGTGCGCGGAGTCGGCAATCTGGACGGACGGGTGGCCTATAACTCGGCGTCCTTTTCCTTAAGCGCCTTATACAGCTTCGCTTTTCTCGGAGGCCAGTCCTTTCATGCGGTGGCCGGCTATATGGCGCTGCTGGTGGGGATATCCGCCCTGCGTATCTTTCATATCGTGAAGGATAAAGAGATACGCCTTTCCGACTTTGCCCGTATCGCCGCCCTGTATTATATCAGTGACATTTATGTGGAGATGCTCTCACCGGCATCGGATTTCTTTGTGCTCCTTTACTTCTATTATATCGTGATAAGGGCTTTGGAACTTTCGGAAGCCGGCGCGGAGGAAGAAAAGACAGCCGGCATCGGTGCGTCCCTGGCATTGCTTGCGTTCTTTGCGGTGACGCTCAAGCTTTCGGCTGCACCGCTGGTGCTGGTAACTATACTGCCGCTTGTGTACTATATCCGGGAGAAAAAGTACGGGGTGATCTTTGGCTGCGGCGTCTCCTGTGTGCTGATCGTCCTGCCCTGGCTGATACGTAATTATATCCTTTCCGGGCGGCTCTTCTATCCTTCGACGGCCCTGGATATCTTCGATCCTGTGTGGAAGGTCCCGGAGGGGCTGACCCGGGGGGACAGTGCTTATATCATAGGCTACGGAAAGGGTTATATCACATCCGAAGCGGCGGACTATCCGATGAATGTATGGTTTCCCCATTGGTGGGGGCAGCTGGGAGGCACGGAAAAGCTTTTCTTCCTGGCGAGTATTGCCGGAGCCTTCTTCCTGGCGGCGGCCCTTGTTATAAGGAGGAAGGCGCTGAAAGAGCATCTGGTGGAAGGAACGGTGCTGGCCACCCTGTTATTCTGGTTCTTTTCCGCACCCCTGATCCGTTATGGCCGGGGCTTTCTGCTCCTGTTCCCCTTCCTGATGGCCGGGGAGTTCGTTATGTGCGTAAATGGCGGGGGGGAGAAAAAGAAAAGCCGTATGGTCCCGCTGTGCGCCGGCCTCTTTGTGCTTATCCTGGCATACAAGGCTTTTGGGGTGGTGCGGACCGTTGTAAGGGAGCTGCCCCAGCCTTATTATATCTGCCAGCAGGACTATGGCGAATATGAGTGTGAAGCGGCGGATGTGGACGGGATCACGGTCTATGTGCCCCTGGATGATAACCGCCGTTCCTGCTACGATTTCCCCTCCACCCCCTGTCTGCAGGAAGGCCTGCATGCCCTGGGGGAAACGGCGGCGGATGGCTTTTATATACGGAAGGATTAGATAAAGCGGAAGACAGCTGATTTTTCTCTTGACATTTCCATGCCGTATATGCTAAACTACCCAAGGTTTCGAAAGAGACCATGCCGAAGACAGCAGGTGCCGTAAGGCGTAACGGAAACTACCTGCCGAGGAGTGAGAAGTTGAATGCTTTGATTTTCTGTTCTCCGGCATATCCGGAGATTTTTTATCTCCGAAAAATCTTAAAGGAGGTAGCAAGATGGCAAAAGTAGAACTGAAGCAGCCGATCGTGAAAGAGATTTCCGAGGCGATCCAGGATGCACAGTCCGTTCTGCTGGTAGACCACAGAGGTCTGACCGTTGCCCAGGATACGGCGCTCCGTAAGCAGCTCCGTGAAGCAAACCTGAGCTACAAGGTCTACAAGAACACCATGATGCGCTTTGCTTTCAAGGGTACAGACTGCGAACAGCTGGATCAGTATCTGGAAGGCCCCAGCGCTCTGGTAGTTTCCAAGACGGATGCAACGGCTCCGGCCCGCGAGATCGTAAAGTTCGCCAAGACCGCACCGGCTCTGGAAGTCAAGGGCGGTATCGTGGAAGGTACTCTTTATGATGCGAACGGTCTGCAGGATGTGGCAAAGGTTCCTTCCAGGGAAGAGCTCCTTTCCAAGCTGCTTGGAAGCCTGCAGAGCCCGATCACCAATTTTGCCCGCGTGATCAAGCAGATCGCGGAAAAGGGCGGCGGCGAAGCGGCAGCAGCGGAAGCACCCGCGGCAGCAGCCGAGGAAGCACCTGCAGCAGAAGAAGCACCCGCAGCAGCAGAGTAATCGTTTTTATTGAGAATGGAGGATTATTAAAATGGCTAAGTTAAGCAAGGAAGAGATCATTGAGGCGATCAAAGAGCTGTCCGTTCTGGAGCTCAACGATCTGGTAAAGGCCTGCGAGGAAGAGTTCGGCGTTAGCGCTGCCGCAGGTGTTGTAGTTGCAGCAGCAGCCGGCGGAGATGCCGCAGGTGCAGCTGAAGAGAAGACTGAGTTCGATGTAGAGCTCACCAGCTTCGGCGAGAAGAAGATGGATGTCATCAAGGTCATCCGCACCATCACCGGCCTGGGCCTGAAGGAGAGCAAGGAGCTCGTTGAGGGCGCTCCCAAGATGGTAAAGGAAGGCGCATCCAAGGACGAGGCCAACGACATCAAGGCCAAGCTCGAGGAAGTAGGAGCTACCGTTACCCTGAAGTAATAAAACTTCTTCCCCCGCCTTATGGCGGGGGATTTTTTGACTTCTGAAATTTATTAAAATTTTTCTTGACTACCACGCTCTTGCGTGGTATTATTTTATCCGTGTCGTTATGCGTAGTGGGCATGCTATGCTTTTTTGCGCGCATACGGATAGCGGCTGTATCTTCTTATAACCAACCATAAACAATATAACGGGGTGAGTGCAAGTATGGAAAAGAACAGGATCCGTCCCATGATCACCGGCAACGGTATGCGTATGAGCTACTCCAGACGTAAAGAAGTTCTGGATATGCCCAACCTTATCGAGGTCCAGAAGAACTCCTATCAGTGGTTTCTGAGCGAGGGGCTCCGTGAGGCGTTCGACGATATCTCGCCGATCACCGACTACGGCGGGCGTCTGAAGCTCGACTTCGTCGACTTTAAACTGGACAAGTCCGAGATCAAGCACAACATCAACGAATGTAAGGAAAGGGATCTGACCTACGAAGCTCCTTTAAAGGTAAAGGTGCGCCTGTACAACCAGGATAAGGATCAGATCCGTGAACATGAGATCTTCATGGGCAATTTCCCGCTGATGACAGAAACGGGCACATTTGTGATCAATGGCGCGGAGCGTGTCATTGTCAGCCAGCTGGTCCGTTCCCCCGGTATCTACTATAGTATTACCCGGGATAAGAGCGGTAAGCAGCTCTTCTCCTCCCAGGTGATCCCCAACCGCGGTGCCTGGCTGGAATACGAGACGGATTCCAATGACGTGTTCTATGTGCGTGTGGACCGCACCCGTAAGGTGCCCATTACCGTGTTTTTACGTGCCATCGGCCTGGGTACCGATGAGGAGATCCTGAATCTCTTCGGCGACGAGCCCAAGATCCTGCAGTCCTTTACCAAGGATGTGGCAAAGACCTATGAGGAAGGCTTAAAAGCCCTCTACGACAAGGTACGTCCGGGCGAGCCCCCCAGTGTGGAGAGCGCCGAAGGCTATGTGACCTCTACCTTCTTTGATGCAAGAAGATATGATCTGGCCAGAGTGGGCCGTTACAAGTTTAATAAGAAGCTGGCTTTCCGCAACCGTATCCGCGGTCATGTGCTGGCAGAGGATGTGCTCAATCCCTTCACCGGGGAAGTGATCGCCGCTGCCGGGACCGTTGTGGATGCCGATCTTGCGGATCTGATCCAGAACAGCGCCGTGGAGAGCGTGCTGATCCGTACGGAAGAGCGCAATGTCAAGGTGCTCTCCAACCTTTGCGTGGATCTGGAGAGCTGGCTGGATGTGGATGCCAGAGCCCTGGGCGTGACCGAGAAGGTTTACTGGCCCGCCCTGAAGCGTATCCTGCGGGAGTACAGCTCCACTCCGGAGAAGTATCCCGAGGCTATTAAGCAGAATATCCACGAGCTGGTGCCGAAGCACATCACGAAGAGCGATATCATCGCTTCCGTGAACTACAATATCGCCCTGGAATACGGTATCGGAAACGATGACGATATCGACCATCTGGGGAACCGCCGTATCCGTGCGGTGGGCGAGCTGCTGCAGAATCAGTACCGTATCGGTCTGACCCGTATGGAGCGTGTGGTGCGCGAGCGTATGACGGCTCACGACACCCATGAAAATGAAGAGATCAGCCCGCAGGCTCTGATCAACATCAAGCCCGTACAGGCAGCCATCAAGGAGTTCTTCGGAAGCTCCCAGCTGTCCCAGTTCATGGATCAGAACAACCCTCTGGGTGAGCTGACTCATAAGAGAAGGCTTTCCGCTCTGGGACCCGGCGGTCTGTCCCGTGACCGTGCCGGATTCGAGGTCCGTGACGTACACTATACCCATTACGGACGTATGTGCCCCATTGAGACCCCCGAAGGTCCCAACATCGGTCTGATCAACTCCCTGGCCAGCTACGCCAGGATCAATGAATACGGCTTCATCGAGGCGCCTTACCGTAAGATCGACAAGACGGATCCCGCGGATCCAATTGTTACCGACGAAGTGGTATACATGACGGCGGACGAGGAAGATAATTATCATGTGGCCCAGGCTAACGAAAAGCTGGATGAAAAGGGACACTTTGTACACCGCAGCGTGGCCGGTCGTTTCAAGACCGAAACGCAGCAGTATCCCAAGGCCATGTTCGACTATATGGATGTGTCGCCCAAGATGGTGTTCTCGGTGGCTACGGCCCTGATCCCCTTCCTGGAGAACGACGACGCCAACCGAGCCCTGATGGGTTCCAACATGCAGCGTCAGGCCGTGCCTCTGCTCTTTACCGAAGCACCCGTTATCGGTACCGGTATGGAGACCAAGGCTGCTGTGGACTCCGGCGTGTGCGTAGTGGCTACCAAGCCCGGTACCGTGACCTATGTGGATGCCGACAGCATCCAGGTGAAGGCGGACGACGGCGAGAAGATGACCTACGAGCTGCAGAAGTTCATGCGCTCCAACCAGTCCAACTGCTATAACCAGAAGCCCATCGTGTTCAAGGGTGACCATATTGCCGCAGGGCAGGTGATCGCCGACGGGCCTTCCACTGCAGGCGGAGAACTGGGACTGGGCAAGAACCCGCTGATCGGATTCATGACCTGGGAAGGTTACAACTACGAGGATGCCGTTCTTCTGAGCGAGCGTCTTGTGAAGGAGGATGTATACACCTCCGTACATATTGAAGAATACGAAACCGAAGCCCGGGATACCAAGCTGGGCGCAGAGGATATCACCCGTGATATCCCCGGCGTTGGTGAGGATGCCCTTAAGGATCTGGACGACAACGGTATCAT
>JAFZOW010000120.1 GCA_017552715.1 Lachnospiraceae bacterium | reverse complement strand
GCCGGCGTTTAAGACCGCACCGAACTTCGCCCGCTCCTCATCCGTAAAGCCGGCATTCATATGATTGGTCTTCGGGTTCTTTAAGTCGATCTCCTCGTGGGCCACATTCAGATCCCCGCAGTAGATCACGGGCTTCTTTTTATCCAGCCCTTTGATATAGCTTAAAAAAGCATCCTCCCACTCCATACGGTAATCCAGGCGCTTGAGTCCGTCCTGGGAATTCGGCACATAGACCGTGATGAGGTAGTGGTCGGCATATTCCAGCGTTATGACACGGCCTTCATGGTCGTGTTCCTCCACCCCGATGCCGTATGTGACATCGAGAGGTTCATGCTTCGTAAACACCGCCGTCCCGGAATATCCCTTCTTTTCGGCATAATTCCAGTACTGCTTATAGCCCGGCAGCTCCAGCTCAAGCTGCCCGGCGGAAAGCTTCGTCTCCTGCAGGCAGAAGGCATCCGCATCCAGCGAATCGAAGACTTCTGTGAAGTTTTTTCCCAAAACGGCCCGCAGACCGTTCACATTCCATGATATATATTTCATGGGGGGTATTATACCACAGATCTCTCTTTTCTGCTATATATTGTTCAACATTCCCTTTCCCATTGTTATATCTGTGTATATCTGTTGACAGATATATCTGTTGAATGATATATTAGTTGACAGATATGGTTTATGGAGGTGCAGCGGCATGAGGATAGAGCAATTTCTAAAGGATAAAAAGATCTCTTTGTATGCGCTGGCTGAGAAAAGCGGGCTGAACTATTCGGTCGTACACAATATCATAAACGGAAGATCGGATATCAGACAATGTAAACTGGATACAGCCGCAAGGATGGCCGATGCCCTGCAGATATCCATAGAGGATCTGATGCTCTTATGTAAGCGTAATTACAGCTATACACTCTTCAAGAGCGAACAGTGCCATCAGGTACACAGAAAAGGCGAACTGGAATATGTCGTAGACATACTTGAGCGGAAAGAGATCGATCATTACTGGCATCTGTCAATGTATGCGGAGGCACTTTATGAACTGGCGATGATAGATTATATCTGCCGCAGGAACGACATCCCGAAGTGTGAAAACTATAATGAAATGCGGACTTACAAGCTGGATCATAAGGCGTATCCGATCGATGTAGAAATCACAAAAAATCTGTTACGTAAAGATAACGCCTATGAGAACGCCGAAAAAGGCGCTATACCAGAATTCCTCAGATTTAACATAATAGAGGGGGAGATTTTTGACGATGAGCGATAAAAATACAGATATCACAAAAGATTCCTTTACCAAAGAAAATCTCGATGAAGTGTTACGCGAATTGGGAAAAGTGTTTCGTAAAATGAACGGAACAAAGACCCCGGCGGAAATAATACTGATCGGCGGGGCTGCTATAGTTGCCCGTTACGGGTTTCGCGATTCAACTACAGATATAGATGCTCTTATACAGGCATCCTCCGCCATGAAAGACGCTATCAGAAAGATCGGTGATAAATACGGCTTTTCACGCGATTGGATCAATCAGGATTTTAAAAAGACTTCTTCCTACTCTCCCGAAATAGTACGTTATTCAATACCATACAAAACGTTTTCAAATATAATGCATGTCCGTATATTACCTGCGGAATACATAACCGCTATGAAACTGGCATCTCTGAGGAAATACAAATATGACCAGTCAGATGTAATAGGCGTAATAAAGGAATCCAATATAACACGGGATCAGATAGAACGCGCAGTATGTGATCTTTACGGATCATTCGATAAACTAGAACGCTCTCAGATAGCAGCACTGCTTCTGGATGAAATATACGCTTCCGATGACAAAGATTCACTTTATAAAAAGTATCGTAAGGGAGAAATAAAAGGCTTTGAGATCCTCAAACAGGCCGATTCCGATTACAGGGGCTTCCTTAACCGCGATAATGTGAACGATGTCATTGCTGCCATAAGGGCTAAACAGGAAAAGGCCGGGAACTGATCCCGGCCTTCCGCTGATGTGTCAAAGAGAACCGTCCCCTCTGACACATTACAGTGATTCTTTTATCTGTGCATAGAGGCCCTTGCCGTCCAGACGGTACTTCTCCATCAGGGCTGCGGCGCTGCCGCTCTCACCGAACACATCGTAAACGCCGATGCGCTTCATCTTTGTGGGGCACTCCTCACTCAGCACTTCCGCAACGGCTGCACCCAGGCCGCCGATCACGCTGTGCTCTTCGGCGGTGAAGACCTTCTTCGTCTTCTGGGCTGTCTTCACCAGGATGTCCTTATCGATGGGCTTGATGGTGTGGATGTTGATCACATCTGCCTGGATCCCGTCGGCTGCCAGCAGCTCTGCGGCTTCCAGTGCGGAATTTACCATCACTCCGGTAGCGACGATGGACAGATCCCCGCCTTCTCTCAGCTGTACACCCTTGCCGATCCCGAACTTATACTCGGGCCTGTCGTTGATCACCGGTACACCGGCACGGCCCGTACGCAGATACACCGGCCCGTCCAGCTCGCAGGCGGCACGAACGGCTGCCTTGGTCTCCACATCGTCTGCGGGGCTGATCACCGTCATGCCGGGGATCACGCGCATCAGGGCGATATCCTCCAGGCACTGATGGGAGGCACCGTCTTCACCCACGGTGATACCGGCATGGGTAGCGCCGATCTTCACGTTCAGATGGGGATATGCGATGGAATTGCGGACCTGCTCGTAAGCACGGCCGCTGGCAAACATGGCAAAGGTGGAAGCCCAGACCAGCTTGCCGCAGGTAGCCATACCCGCTGCCACAGCCATCATATTGCCTTCGGCGATACCGCAGTCAATGAAACGGTCCGGAAAAGCCTTCTTGAAAACGCCGGTCTTGGTGGCTGCCGCCAGATCCGCATCCAGCACTACGATATTGGGATACTCCGCTCCTACCTCGGCCAGCGCGTTCCCGTAGCTCTCTCTCGTTGCAATCTTTTTAACATCTGCCATTGCTTCAGCCCTCCTTAATTCAATGCCGCGGCGGCTGCATCCAGCTCCGCCATGGCCTTGGCATATTCGTCATCATTCGGCGCCTTGCCGTGCCAGCCCACCTGACCTTCCATAAAGCTCACGCCCTTACCCTTTAAGCTGTGGGCGATGATGGCCGTAGGGCAGCCCTTGGTCTCGCGTGCTTCCTTGAAAGCAGCGCGCAGTGCGTCAAAATCATGGGCATCCACATTGATCACATGGAATTTGAATGCTTCAAACTTCTTATCGATGGGGTTGGGATCGTTGACCTCCTCGATGGGACCGTCGATCTGCAGGCCGTTGTTGTCCACGATCACCACAAGATTATCCAGCTTCTTGGCTCCGGCAAACATGGAAGCTTCCCATACTTCGCCTTCCTCGATCTCACCGTCGCCCAGAAGGGTGTATACACGGTAATCCGCACCGTCCAGCTTGCCGGCCATGGCCATGCCGGCTGCGGTACTGATGCCCTGTCCCAGGGAACCGGTGCTCATATCCACGCCGGGAGTGCACTTCAGACTGGGATGACCCTGCAGATGGGAACCCAGCTTACGAAGGGTGGTCAGTTCCTCCTTCGGGAAATAGCCTTTCTCCGCAAGAACGCCGTAAAGTCCGGGAGCAGTGTGCCCCTTACTGAGCACGAAGCGGTCACGCTTCGGATCCTTGGGATTCTTCGGATCTACGTTCATCTCCTCAAAATAGAGATAGGTAAAGATATCCGCTGCGGAAAGGGATCCGCCGGGATGGCCGGCCCCCGCTGCATGGGTGCCGATGATCACGCCTTTGCGCACTTCAATTGCGTGCTTCTTCAGTTCCTGATTATCCATGAGCTCAACCTCCGAATAGATTTTTTACTGTTCTCGATTATAACATGTGAAAACAGAAAAAAAAAGATGATAAATTCGATATTCTTACCCGAAAAAAAACAGAGCGTGGGGAATGTGTCAAAGAGAACCGTCCCCTTTGACACATTCCGAGTTAGTTAACTATCTGGCCGCAAGTAATCATTTTGATGGTTTTCATCTATTAGCAAGCCATCATTTTAATGGTTATATTTCGGAAAGCATAAAACAAAGAGGACAGGGGCTGGCCCTGTCCTCTCCTGTCGTTTAAGAAAAATCGGCTTCTTTATACCACACCCTGTGCGATCATGGCATTTACGACCTTCTCGAAGCCTGCGATGTTGGCGCCGGCCACATAGTCGCCTTCCTTGCCGTACTTCTTGGCAGCATCATCGATGGCATGATAGATACCTACCATGATGCCCTTGAGCTTGCTGTCCACTTCGTCGAAGCTCCAGGACAGGCGCTCGGAGTTCTGGCTCATCTCCAGAGCGGAGGTAGCCACACCGCCGGCATTGGCAGCCTTGCCGCCAACGAACCATACGCCGTTCTTCTGCAGATACTCGGTAGCTTCGATGGTGGTAGGCATGTTGGCGCCTTCGCAGACAGCCTTTACGCCGTTGGCCACCAGAGCCTTGGCATCTTCCAGGTTCAGCTCGTTCTGCGTAGCGCAGGGCAGAGCAATGTCAACCTTGATGTTCCATACGCCGTGATCGTCGGCGCTCTTCTTCTCGTGATACTCGGCGCTCTTACGGGCAGCAGCATACTCGGTCAGACGTGCACGCTTCACTTCCTTTACTTCCTTGAGCAGCTCGATGTCGATGCCTTCGGGATCGTAGATCCAGCCGGTGGAATCGGAAAGGGTAACCACCTTGGCGCCCATCTGCTGAGCCTTCTGGGCAGCATAGGTAGCCACGTTACCGGAACCGGAGATGGCAACCACCTTGCCCTCCATGCTCTCGCCATGGCACTTCATCAGCTCCTGGGTGAGGTAAAGCAGACCGTAACCGGTAGCCTCGGTACGAGCCAGGGAACCGCCGTAGGTCAGGCCCTTACCGGTGAGAACGCCCTCGTAGAGGTCGCGGATGCGCTTGTACTGACCGAACATGAAGCCGATCTCTCTTGCGCCGGTACCGATATCGCCGGCAGGTACATCGGTATCCGCGCCGATATACTTATACAGCTCTGTCATGAAGCTCTGGCAGAAGTGCATGATCTCGTTATCGCTCTTGCCCTTGGGATCGAAATCGGAACCGCCCTTGCCGCCGCCGATAGGCAGTGTGGTAAGGCTGTTCTTGAACACCTGCTCGAAGCCCAGGAACTTGATAATGGAAAGGTTTACCGAAGGATGCAGACGTAAGCCCCCCTTGTAAGGCCCGATCGCATTGTTGAACTGCACACGGAATCCGCGGTTCACCTGCACCTGGCCCTTGTCATCCACCCAGGGCACACGGAACATGATCTGACGATCCGGCTCGGTGATACGCTCCAGGATAGCCAGCTTGCGATACTGCTCCTCATTGGCATCCACCACGGGACGCAGGGAGTTCAGCACCTCGGTCACGGCCTGAATGAATTCCGGCTGGTCTGCATTCTTGGCCTTTACCTTCTCCAGTACTTCATCAACGTAAGACATTTTTTCCTTCCTCCTTGGTTTGGTTGCTAAAAGGCGGTGTTTATGGGCGCACTAAATAACGCCATAACACACCGCCTTTGGTATCCTTATGAACGAAAATCATTCTAGCAAGTCCGTTCTTAAAATGCAAGCCCTTTTTTTCAGGACTTTGCTTTTTTCCCGAAAGGACGCCTTCGGTACAGCACCGCCCCCAGCAGAGCCAGCAGCATGCCTCCGAGACAGATCCCGAAGATCAGCAGGTTCTTTCCCCATGCCTGTGAGGAAATGCCTCCGGGGGTAAAGCCGCCCATATCGGGCATATTGCCAAAGTCAAAGTTTCCCATATCCGGCATTCCTCCACTGAAGCCGCCGAAGTCCGGCCGGCCGTTTTCGGAGCCTGTACTGTCTGTGCTGTCGGAGCTTCTCTGAACAAAGCCCATCTTTCCGCGGCGCCGGTTCCCGGAGGCAGCCTGTGCGTCCGTCTTTTCCCCCTCCTCGCCGGAAGCCTCTTCATCGGAATCCCTGCTCACAAAGCCGCCCATGTTGAACTGTCCCATGTCATGCACATCGATATGGGAAGCATCCACCAGAGCCGAGCTGTCGGCACGCTGTCCTTCATCCGTGGAAGGGATGGTGCCGGCCAGCTGCCCGTCGATGCTCTCGGCCCGGAGCTTTACGGTCTCGTAAAGCAGCTCCGCCGCCACATCGTACTCATCGCCGCTGTAGAAAGCCGTGGGATCCGTCTCCACCAGTTCATCGATCTGGGAACGGATGCGGCTGTAGACTTCATCAAAACGTCCGCCGTTCACATATTCATCCACCAGCTGCTGCAGGTAGGCATGATAGCGTTCCAGGTACTCCTCGTTTTCCAGCAGAGCGTTGAAGAACTGCGTACCGGAGAAGGGTGTGTCGATGGCATCGTTCACCATCTCGGTAGCATCCGCACTCTGACCCATGGACATGCCGCCGAAGGAAAGGTTGTAGTCCCAGGGGAACATGTTCAGCTGCCCGTTATATTCATATAAGTAGTAATTGTGCGACATGGAACCCGAAAGGCTGTCCTGGTTCACGGCGAAGGTATGTACCGCCATGTATTTCAGGATATTGTCCACGTCCAGGTAGGTTTCCAGATCCGTGCCCTCGCTGATGTTCTTAAGGGCCGTCACCACTCTGCGGTGATCCCCCTTGGAAGTATCGGTGATGGAGCCTTCCCATATGGTGGAATAGCTGTCCAGATCATCATCGCTGTAGTTTAAGTTGGCACCGCCGTTGCCCCCCATGGAGAAACCGCCGCCCGGTCCGCCGCCGGAGGGACGCTGCCTTTCAGAACTCTCCGTATCGGAGCCTTCCGTGTCAGATCCTTCCTCCGCTGCAGGCGTCTCGCCCCCTGCGGGCAGGGAATCGGGATCAAAGCTTCCCATATCGGGCATTCCGCCTCCGAAACCACCCATGTCCGGCATGTTTTCGGGATCGAAATCTCCCATGTCCGGCATGCTTCCGGGATCAAAGCCCCCCATATCGGGCATTCCGCCTCCGAAACCACCCATGTCAGGCATGCTTCCGGGATCAAAGCCTCCCATATCCGGCGTATTCCCGCTTTCGGAATCGCCCCTTCCCGGTCTGTTCCCGGATCCGGAGTTCCCTCTTCCGGGTCTGTTCCCGGATGCGGATCCACCCATGTCCGGCATGTTCCCGAAATCAAAACCGCCCATATCAGGCATTCCGCCTCCAAAACCACCTCCGGAGGAAGTCTTCCTGTCGCCGCCGCCCATCTCCATGCTGTCGGGCTTGTAGAGCTCACCGTCCTGGGTGCCGAAGTTACGCAGCATAAAGCTCTGCTCCACCGCCTCCAGTGCCAGGTATACGCCCATATAATCACCGTTTAAGGAGATCTTCGCGTAATTGTACAGGGAAGCATCCGCACCGATATACTGATACATATCATAGATGACGGCTTCCTTCATATTGGTGGCATCGGCATAGTTATTGTTCAGGATCAGCTTGTCCAGCCCCCAGCAGGTCTGGCCGTCCACATAGTGCCCGAATTCCAGCTTCAGGCTGTAGCGGTCGCTGTCCGGATCCGAAACGATGGCCGACAGGCTGGTATTTCCCTTGGGCCGTATGGCCACGTTGTAAAACTTCTGACCGTTGATCACCACATCACAGGCATAATATTCCTCACTCATGGCACCGGCGAGCATCTTTTCCCATTCATCCGCATCCATCTGTATATCGATATCGATGATCTCGTCGGTGTTAAAGAGCTTCGATTCGTATTCCATCGTCACGCCTTTTCCGCCCATTGCCTCCGTAAGCTTTCCGGAACAGGCGACGGCAGCCAGACAGAGCAGGGCCGCTGCTGCCATTACGGCAACAATGATCTTTCCGATATGCTTATTCGCGACCATGTACATCGTCTCCTTCTTTTATGACATGTACTCCCCGTTATAGCTTACGAGGGTAGCGCCCGAAACGCCCTTCAGTTCATTGATACGGTTCACAAAGGAAGTGGCTGCATCCTTCACGCGGATCTCTGCCGTAAGCTCGATCCCGGAAGCGTTCACGCTCTTGGACTTTACAAGGAAACGGTCCACGGCTTCGCCGATGAGCTTAAGTGTGCTTTCCTCGGCCTTTTCATCCTCACAGTTCACGATCAGGATATAAGGGGTGTTGTGGATCTTGCGGTTGGCAAAGAGTACCAGGATGCCGCCGATGATGAGGGAACCGATAACGGCCAGAGGGATCATGCCCGCACCGATGACTATACCTACGGCCAGAGACCAGAAGAGGAAGACGATCTCCATGGGCTCTTTGATGGCGGCACGGAAACGCACGATGGAAAGAGCACCGACCATGCCCAGGGAAAGGACTACGTTAGAGGTGACTGCCATGATCACCAGCGTGGTCACCAGGGAAAGCCCGATCAGGGACATGGCGAAGCCGGTGGAATACATGATGCCGCTGAAGGTCTTTTTATAGATCACAAAGATGAAAAGACCGATCACCAGTGCAAAGACCATACCGATGAGGGTGTCGATGGCCGAAAACTCCGTTACGTTCTCCAGAAAACTTGATTTAAAAATATCGCTGAATGTCATTTTTATTTTCTCCTTATCATCCGTATCTGCGGCATGCGCCGTATTTTGAAAAAGCTTCCTGTCTTATGCTCCGTACCTGTACAAAATCCTGTATGACCTCCGGCAGGAAACGGTCGTATTTTACTTCCAGGATCATATCCTGCGGCCGCTCCGTCGCGCTGATGTCTTCCGTTTTCTCTGTCAGGAACTCCTGACGGTACAGGCTGGTGCGTATACCCGAATCAAAGGTGACCCGTACATTGCCCGGGGCGTATATATAGGGCTCCCTTACGTAGGATACCAGCACTCTGGGCCTTAACCTCTGGTACACCATCTTGGCGTAGAACTCTCTCAGCAGCTCATCCTCATGTTCCTTCATGAAGGCGATGTCCCCGCTTAAGATCCTCCTTCCCTCCTCTTCCGTGATCCGCGCATCGTATTTCAGGCACAGATCGTTGATCTTCATCTTTTTCTCCAGAGTGATGAAAGACAGATCGTCATTGTAATAACGCATCCGGAACTTTTCCCGTTTTGCGATGCCGTCGATCTTTTCCCGCAGGGCCTTGTCGTCACTGTTGTCGAAATAGACGCTCCGGATGAGGTAGCGCCCGTCACTTCCCGTATGCGGATCCGGCTTCATCAGGCTCCGCAGGCGGGTGCGCATGGCAAGGTAATCGGCATAGGCTATATCGTATTTCAGCTCATGTCGGTAATGCTTTTCCCTCTCCATTCCAAACCTCCTTCAATTTTTTTATTAAGCCGATTTTAACGGAGAAAGCTGAAGAAAATTTGTAGAAAAATTGAAAAAAATGTGTTCACGAGAATAAAAAGGACCGCTTCAGCGGTCCGCGACAGTGGTGATGAGCAGTACATATGCGGGCAGGACCAGCTCCGGCTCCATGCCCCGGCGGCGCAGTTCCTCCGCCAGTTCCTCTCCGCTCCGTCCGTCCGTGGGACACAAAAGGATCTTCCCCGGCTCAGGCTTCGGTCCCTCCCCTTCCGAAAAGGCATCCAGGATGCGCAGCCCGGGAAGGGCCTCCAGTTCCTTACGGAAGGCAAGGCGCCAGCGCCGGTATGCCTCCCAGTCCTCCTCAGTGAGCTTCGAAACATATTCGATACAGTCGTCCATGGCTGCCATCAGCAGATAGGAAGGCGAAGTGCTCTGGTAGACCGAAAGCCATTCCTGTACCGCTGCGGCTTCGATGCGATCCCCCTTCTGCAGAAGCAGGGCCGTCTGGGTGGGAGAAGGCAGGGTCTTGTGCAGGCTCACCACCGCCAGATCCGCTCCGCACTGCAGGGCAGACGCCGGGTGCAGGCTGTCAAAACCGAAGTGGGCTCCATGGGCCGCATCCACGATCAGGGGCAGCTCCCGGCTGTGGACCAGCTCCGCGATCTCCTTAAGCTCCGCGGAAAAGCCTTCATAATTGGGAGAAGTAAGAAATACCGCCTGAATATCGGGATATTCCGAAAGGCCCCGGCGGACTTCCGCCAGAGTGACTCCCAGGCCGGCTCCGCATCCGGCCTCCCGCTCCGTTTCCAGATAATACTTTTCAAAGCCCCGGAGCATGGCGGTATTATAGGCACAGCGATGACTTTCCCGCTGCATCAAAAGCTTTCCTCCCGCAGGCAGGGCCGCGGACAGAGCCGTGAGCACACCCACGGTGCTGCCATTTACCAGATACCAGGCCCGGTCCGCCCCGTACAGGGCTGCTGCCCGCTCCTGTGCTTCTTTAAGTATCCCCGTGGGAGCATGCAGGTCGTCCAGGCCCGGCAGCTCCGTCAGGTCGATGGGATCAAACTTCCCCTTATGCCCCGGGGTATGGAAGGAACGGAGTCCCCGTGCGGCATATGCTTCCAGTGCTTCCCGCAGCTTTCCCATATCAGTCCTCCCGCAGGATGCAGGCCGTAAAGCGGTTCCCGCCGGCCTCGAAGAGTGCGGTGGCATCCTTCTTCCCAATCTTGTAAACGGAATCCTCCCGCGCCGGGTTCATCACCACCACGTTCAGCTCATTATAGCCCACCAGCAGCATGCCGCTGCCGTCTTCCAGCTCTACCAGAACGGGCATCTCATTGGCTATAAAGTAAAGTATGGCATCCAAAGATACGCCGGACAGATCCAGCACTTCCGCCTGGGGCAGCTGGTCCGTGATCACCTCTTTTACGCTCTCTCCCTTATACAGACGGCCGAAGCTGTGGACCTCCACACCCAGATAATCCATCCAGGTATCCACGCAGGCTCCCAGCAGCTGGGTCTGCCTTGCATCTTCCCCCACTTCCGTAACGGGACCCCGTATGGCCATGATCTGGTTTTTGGCAGGCAGTGCCGTTTTACGATAGACCACGGTGGAGCGCTTATCCTGCACGGTACCGCCGTTCTCAAAGGCTTTCTGCACCGCCTCGTAACATTCGCTGTAGCAGGTCTCGCTGCGTCCCTTAAGCAATACCTCCCAGCTTTCCGGCATGGCCCCCGCTTCCGTAAGCTTCTGCCGCCTCTCCCCTTCAAAGAGCACCTGCTTCGGCTTCATAAACTGCAGGGTCTCCAGATTCACATCCCCCCGCAGACAAAGCTGGCGTATGGTCTCAAAACGATCCGTCACAACACTCTCCAGCGTATTCCTTCCGCTGCTCCTGACTGCCGTGTTCATGATCTGGTCATCATCGATGGGGCTTAAACCGCTTTCCGTGCTGCGCATGCGCTCCAGGCTGATCATATCCTTGCCCAGCTCCACCGACGTAACATACACATCGGGTATGCTGTACTCCTTCAGGGTGCTGCCGCCCTGGCTGCGTATGCTTATGGAATACATGGGAAGGATCACGTGTCCGCTCTTATCCGTTGTGATATCCTCATCCCTGGCCGTACCGTAGACCAGATCGCTGCCGAAGAAGGTGATGGGCATGAGCTTCTCCCCTGCTTCGGACAGGATGCTGCCGGAGCTTCCCCGGGCCAGATTGCGGATAAAGATGGTATCGGAATCGGAAATGCTGCTGCCGTTGCCCCAGGCCAGCATCTCCTGTTTTTCCGAAGATATGACGGAATCCAGAGGGATGTCCTCCGCCAGAAGATGAACGCTGTGATCCTGCAGGCCGAACTCGTAGATGTCATCATCCATCAGCAGATACAGGCCTCTTTCCCCCGCGTAACAGAGCCGGTCCGTATTCCGCTTCAGATGCTCGTAATCCCCGTAGAAGGGTATGAAGAGCTGCTCCTCCACGGTATTGAGCATGCAGTCGTAATGATAGATCACCACACCGCTCATGCCTTCGTGGATGCCGCAGTTCATGTAACCCCATACCGCAAAGCTCACATCCCCGGTCTCTTTTACCGAGAAAATGCGTATATCATTATCCCGGAGCGTGGCTCTGGGATCGGCCATGTTCTCGTCATAAAAGCCGAAGACATAGGAAAAGCGGTTGGCATCTTCGTTATAAGTGAAAAGGCGGCCGCAGCTCACAAAAGCCAGGATATGGCCGTCGCTGCTCTCCTCCTTCTGAAGCTTTTCGCTTACCATGCCCAGCTGGATCTTGTTTCCCACGATCACAGCCCGGTCTTCGTCAAAGACTTCCTCCAGGGTGCGCTCGTATTCCAGCAGATGGATACGTTCCCGTCCTATACGTATGCGGTAATACTCCTCCGCAAAACAGTACTGCTGATGCTCTCCCTCATCCACACGCAGCAGATAGTTTACCCGTAGCTGCGCCATGTCGTTGTCTATATCCTTCACCCGTATGGAAGGTGTGCCTACCCGTTCCGGTTCCAGCTTTCCCCAGCTCACCTGATCCACACTGGAATGGATATCCACATGCATAAAACTTGAATTATCGCCTTTGGAATTGCTTTCAAGATAGGTGGGAAGTTCCAGCTTCGCCTTTACCTTATCAAAGCTGGTCTCGTGAAAATAAAGAGCATAAGCCAGTTTTTCCTTCAGGGAAACTCCGGGCATGCGCACCAGACGGGTATAATAGCGCAGCAGCCTGCCGTCCGTGCATTCCGCAAGGAAGCACAGGGAATAGGTGCTTCCCTCTTTGATCAGATCCTTTAAGCTGATGCTCCCGCTGATACTGTCCTTGTCCTTGGCATAGTCAAAGACGGGACTCTCCTCGATAAGCCGCCCATCCTGCAGGGACCTCAGCTGCAGGGTCAGGCGTTCCAGACCGTTCCCGTACATGTCCAGCCGGAAGCGCAGACTGCGGCTGTCATCCAGGGGCGTGATATGCTCATTCACGCGGAGTATGTCCATCTCCTCCGCATAAGGATGCATCTCGTTAAACTCGATCTCGTCGCAGAGCAGTACCATACGGGGCATGGTGGGAGCCGCCATGTCCACCGTCATATCCGTATTGCCCCGGTTCATTATGCGTGAAAGCAAAACAAGGGAGATCAAGAAGATCCCCCCGCAATAAATCACTCTCAATATGTTTTTACTTATATGTAGTATCTTCACCTATTTCCATTCAGAGCACCGCGAGGGTGAGCTTGCGAATCCCGAGTTTTACGGCGATTTGTCCATCGGCGAAGCCGATTATGCATGGACAAATCGCTCATCTATTC
Source organism: Lachnospiraceae bacterium (assembly GCA_017552715.1). Classification (GTDB taxonomy): domain Bacteria; phylum Bacillota; class Clostridia; order Lachnospirales; family Lachnospiraceae; genus NK4A136. The sequence continues at coordinate 3,858 of JAFZOW010000120.1, read as the reverse complement.
AGAATCGCAAAGCGTTTCTGAATAGATATCTTCACCTTATGGCATTGATCCTCGCAATGGAACGCTTCAATGCTGCCTCGGCCCGATCCATATCCAGATCATCGCCTCTTGCGGCTATGCGCTCCCTCGCCCTCTGTCCGGCGCTCTCTGCCCTGGATTCGTCGATCTCGTCCGGCCATTCTACCAGCTCGGCCAGGATCGTTACCTGATCCTGCAGGATCTCGGCGAAGCCGGAATGCAGGGCTGCACGCTTATCGCCTTCCGGCAGCGTGATGTTCAGCACTCCGGGGCTTACGATCACCGTCATGGGCACATGGTTCTTATAGACACCGATCTCGCCCTCGGTGGTATTAAATTCGACCATCTCCGCCTCGCCTTCAAAGAAGACTCTTTCCGGGGTGATGACTTTGAAATGGAATGTATCCGCCATTACTGCTCTGCCCTCGCGTTATTTATTGGCTCTTGCCACAACTTCGTCGATGGAACCCGCATTCAGGAAGGCACTCTCGGGGATCTCGTCGTGCTTGCCGGCCAGGATCTCCTTGAATCCGCGGATGGTCTCGGAAATGGGTACATACTTTCCTTCCATACCGGTGAACTGGGTAGCCACGAAGAAAGGCTGCGACAGGAAACGCTGTACCTTACGGGCACGGCTCACCACCTGCTTATCTTCCTCGGAAAGTTCGTCCATACCCAGGATGGCGATGATATCCTGCAGTTCCTTATATCTCTGAAGGATGGCCTGTACACCGCGGGCTACTTCGTAGTGCTCCTCACCCACGATACGGGGATCCAGGATACGTGAAGTGGAATCCAGGGGATCCACGGCGGGGTAGATACCCTGCTCGGAGATCGCACGGCTCAGGGTCGTGGTCGCATCCAGATGTGCGAAGGTTGTCGCCGGAGCCGGGTCAGTCAGGTCATCGGCCGGCACGTATACCGCCTGCACGGAGGTGATGGAACCGTTCTTGGTGGAGGTGATGCGCTCCTGCAGGGCGCCCATCTCGGTCTGCAGCGTGGGCTGGTAACCCACGGCGGAAGGCATACGGCCCAGCAGAGCCGACACCTCGGAACCTGCCTGTGTAAAACGGAAGATGTTGTCGATGAAGAGCAGCACGTCCTTACCACCCTTATCACGGAAATACTCCGCCATGGTAAGACCCGTCAGGCCCACTCTCATACGTGCCCCGGGGGGCTCGTTCATCTGACCGAAGATCATGGCCGTCTTATCGATAACACCGCTCTCGCTCATCTCGTGATAGAGGTCGTTACCCTCACGGGTACGCTCGCCCACGCCGGTGAACACGGAGAAGCCGTCGTGCTCGGTAGCGATATTACGGATCAGCTCCTGGATCAGCACCGTCTTACCTACGCCGGCGCCGCCGAAAAGTCCGATCTTTCCGCCCTTCTGATAAGGACAAAGCAGATCCACCACCTTGATGCCGGTCTCCAGCATCTGCTGCTCGGTGCTCTGCTCCTTAAACGCAGGCGCCGGACGATGGATGGGCTCATATTCAACATCCTCGGGAGCGGGCTTATTGTCGATGGGCTCGCCCAGCACGTTGAAGATACGTCCCAGGGTCTTCTCACCTACGGGCACCCGGATGGGAGCGCCGGTAGCGATGGCATCCATTCCGCGCACCTGACCGTCTGTAGGTCCCATAGCCACGCAACGCACGGTGTCGTCACCCAGATGCTGGGCCACTTCCACCACGAGGTTCGTGTCGTCGGAACGTTTGATGCGGATGGCCTCGTTGATCTCGGGCAGCTCGCCGTCAAACTTCACATCCAGCACAGCGCCGACGATCTGTGTCAGTCTGCCTTTCTTTTCCTCTGCCATGTTATTTATCCTTTCTCTTATCCCGATGCCTTCAGTTCACATGTATCCGCACTCGGACTCAGCTCGCGCCACAGGTACTTCCCGCTGACTGAGCGGTCGCACGCCTCCCCATATTCATGGGGCCCCTTCCGTGCTCCAGTCAGCAGGTCCCTCCTCGTGGCTGGCACGGATCGCTCGTAGCGGACGCTAAGCTCGCATACGGTCTGCCGCCTGAAAAGAAGCGTCATCCCTGCTCGCTAAGCGCCGACGGCTCGATACGGTCCTCGTGCCGGATACATGCTGCCCCTCAGGCAGCAGCAAAATAATTCACCTGTCAGCTTATCGCATCAGCACCTGCGATAATCTCTGTCAGTTCCGTCGTGATCTTACCCTGGCGGGCGCGGTTATACAAAAGCGACAGATGCTCGATCATTTCCGATGCGTTGTTGGTCGCATTGTCCATGGCCTGCATACGGGCTCCGTTCTCGGAAGCCTGTGCACTTACCAGCGCACCGTAGATCAGGCTGGCCAGGTACTTGGGAATGATCAGGTTCAGCGCTTCTTCATCCTCGGGCTCGAAGTTCATAGGCGCTTCCGGCGCCTTCTTCTCTTCGACCTCGCCCTCTTCCTCTTCCGGCTTCGTGGCTTCCATATCCACGGGCAGGAGCTTTAAGAGGGTGGGGATGTGGCTCACGGTATTCTTAAAGAAGGTGTAAGCCAGCCAGATCTCATCGATCTCGCCTGCCTTGAAAGCGGTCAGCAGCTCTTTGGTGATCTGCATGCCGTCCTGATAGGCGGGTTCCTCGATGGCCTCGGAATAGTCCTTCATGATGGGATAGCCCATACGCACGCAGGCATCCTTGCCCTTCTTACCGATGGCATAGATCTTTGTATTATCTTTGGTAAAGCGCGGATCCCTTGTTACCAGCTTGATGAGGTTGGAATTGTAGCCGCCGGCCAGTCCCTTGTTGGAACTGATCATGATCACGGCCTTCTTCTTCCCCTCGGAAACCTTCAGGAAGGGGTGCTCCACCCCGCCTGCCTTGGCCAGTATGCTGGTAACCGTATCGTATACGGTGTGGAAATAGTTCTTATTCTTTTCCGCCCTTTGTTTCGCACGCTGCAGCTTTACGGTGGAAACCAGCTTCATCGCCTTGGTGATCTGCTGGGTACTCTCGATACTGCTGCGGCGGCGCTTGATGTCTCTGATGGACGCCATGGACTAACTCCTATTTCTCGAAATCCTTTGTGAAGTCCGCAATGGCCTTCTTGAGCTTCTCTTCTACGTCGCCCTTCATCTCCTTCTCCGTACGGATCTTTTCGGGGATCTCGGGATACTTGGTATCGATGTACTCGAAGAGCTCGCTCTCGTAGCGCAGCACATCCTCTACGGGGATATCCAGCAGATACTTCTGCGTGGCGGCGTAGATGATGATGATCTGGTACTCTACGGGCATGGGCTTGTACTGGGGCTGCTTGAGCATCTCACGGATACGTTCACCCTGTGCCAGACGCTCCTTGGTATCGGCATCCAGTTCACTGCCGAACTGGGAGAATGCCGCCAGCTCACGGTACTGGGCCAGCTCCAGACGGATGGGACCGGCGATCTTCTTCATGGCCTTGATCTGGGCGCTGCCGCCCACACGGCTGACGGAAAGACCCGCGTTGATAGCCGGACGGAAACCGGAGTTGAACATTTCGGTCTCCAGATAGATCTGACCGTCGGTGATGGAGATCACGTTGGTCGGGATGTAAGCCGACACGTCGCCGGCCTGAGTCTCGATGATGGGCAGAGCCGTAAGGGATCCGCCGCCGTAGTCCTTATTCATGCGGGCCGCACGCTCCAGAAGACGGCTGTGCAGATAGAACACGTCACCGGGATAAGCTTCACGCCCCGGGGGACGTCTCAGCAGCAGGGAGAGTGTACGGTAAGCGGTTGCGTGCTTACTTAAGTCATCGTAGATGACCAGTACGTCCTGGCCTGCCTCCATCCATTCCTCACCGATAGCACATCCTGAATAAGGTGCTATATACTGCAG
>JAFZOW010000119.1 GCA_017552715.1 Lachnospiraceae bacterium | reverse complement strand
TGAGCTTGCGAATCCCGGGTTTTGCGGCGACACGGCCTTGCGCGCAGCGCAACTCATTTTCCCATTCAGGCCGCGCAGCGTATTCTACCAGCATCTGGCACAGAGAATATCCCGCGAGGGTGAGCTTGCGAATCCCGGGTTTTGCGGCGACACGGCCTTGCGCGCAGCGCAACTCATTTTCCCATTCAGGCCGCGCAGCGTATTCTACCAGCATCTGGCACAGAGAATATCCCGCGAGCGCGAGCTTGCGAGTCGCGAGTTTTGCGGCGACACGGCCTTGCGCGCAGCGCAACTCAATTGCCGTGTCGCTTGCAATAAATCGCTGTTTCTGCGATTTATTGCAAGAGCTGCAATACCTGCTGCGGCCGCTCATTTGCCTGAGCGAGCATGCTCGTTCCTGCCTGCACCAGCACCTGCTGGGTGGAATATTCGGTCATCTCCTCGGCCATATCCACATCCATGATGCGGGAGTATGCCGAAGTCAGATTCTCGTTGGAAACATCCAGGCTGTCCACATTGTGCTCCATACGGTTCTGGTAAGCACCCAGCCGGGAGCGGATATCGTTGATATAATCCAGCGCGGATTTTACTTCGCTGATGGCTTTCTGGGAAGCATCCATGGTCTTGAGATGGCTTTCATCCAGATTCATGCGCTGCAGGGAAACCTGGGGGATCTGCATGGCCAGTTCCTGCCCCTCGTTGGCACCGATCTGTATCTTCATGGCACCCATGCCGGTGATCTCGATGTTCGTGGCGGTCTGTGCCTTTACCTTGGTCTTTCTTTCTTCCACGGTGTCATCTTCATCAAAGACGCTCTTGTCCACGGCAACGGTCAGTTTAAAGTCCCCGGGGCCGTAAAGCGTCACCTTATCGCCGTTCGGGCCGAATTCCGCGGTATATCCGTTGGCGGAAGGAAGTCCCGACACGCCGGGCAGGGGATTGAAGGCATCGGCGCAGGTCTTGGGATCATCCGTAAGTGCGGAAAAATCGATCTTGTACTTGTTGCTCACAGGAACATCCTGGGTATAATACTCCACCTTCACCTTCTCGTTATCGGTATAGCCCTTGAGGTCAAAGCTGCCGTCCAGCAGGGGCATGCCGTTGAATTCCGTATCCTTAGCGATACGGGTAAGTTCTGATTTGAGCTGCTGAAATTCCTGATCCAGAAGGACCCGGTCTGCGTCGGTATTGGTGTCGGTGCCGGACTGCACCGCCAGCTGGTTCATACGCTGAATGATGGCGCTCATCTCGGAAAGGGCGCCTTCTGCGGTATTCACTACGGAGATACCGTCGTTGGTATTATTCTTGCCCATCGTCAGGCCACGGATCTGAGAATCCATACGATTGGCTATGGCCAGACCCGCGGGATTATCCTGGGCACGGTTCAGCTTCAGTCCCGAAGACAGACGCTGCAGGGACTGGCTGAGCTTGGAATCACTCTGATTCAAAGCCTTGTTGGAAATAACGGCGGACGCATTATAATTGATCCTCATACTCTTCTCCGATCCGGGCGAATCCCTTTGCCCTTTCGCGCCCTCCGTGGCTCTTTTTGATTTTTATCCCTCTCCCAGCAGCGTCAGGAATATCTTTGCGCTGCGATAAAGAGTGGCTGTGTCAAAACTCTCATTATCTTCATCGACCGTTCGGGCCGAAAAATTTAGATTTGCGCGGGAAGAATATACAAAATCCATACCCGAAAGCATTATCCCTTCCTGCAGGAAACGCTCATTAAGCTCCCCTTCCATGGAAGCCAGGGCATCCCTTCCGGCCGCACTGTCGCTTAAAACATAGCCCTTCAGGCTCTCACCGGCTGCCGTAAAGCGCGCATGCACCTCACCGTAAGTCACATGGCTCAGCCTTATATCTGCCGTACCCCGCTGCTCTTCCGCATGCCGTATGCTCACCGTAACGGAGGTCTCCTGCCCGCCGATACGCATGGGGATCTCGTAGCTCTCTTCCCTTGCCAGCTTTCTGGCGGCCCCGAACTGCTTCATTGCTGCGGCCATGGCCTTCAGGTCGATGGAACCGTCGTCATTCACAGCAGCATCGGCCAGCACACGCTCCGCCACATCCGCCATGCTCCCGTAGGCTTCCTGTGCCTCTTCCCGGGAGCTGAAATTCTCCAGCGTGTCGCTGATCTTCGCCTCCAGTATATCCCGGGTCACATCCAGAGGGTCGCTGACGCCGGCTGCGTCTGCTGTAACTACACGTCCGTCGGCAGCGGTGTGCTGACGGCGATGGGGTATGCCTGCCGCGCGGCGGGCCAGATCAAAGGCCTCTCCCCGCTTCTCCCGCAGGCCCTTTAAACCAAGCAGCGTGTCCGCATCGGGAAGTATACGGTTCTCCAGCAGCTCTTCATATAAGGCTGCCGGCAGATCTGCCGCTTCCCTCAGATCCCGCTGCGCTTCCCGGTACATGGCGGTCTGTATCTGCTCTTCTATATCATCTGCAACAGTTCCCTTCATGCCCTGCAGACTGTCATCCACCGTCACATCCATGCCGGCATCCCGTCGGCTGCGCACTGCCTGTAAAAGATTCTCGAAGGAAAGCTCCCTGTCCTGGGAAAGCACCTGTCCCACAGCGGCTCCGTCCCTCTTATTCACCGTATTCAGCATACGATAGATGCCGATATAGCTCTCCCGCTCCTCGGCGGTGATGCGGTTCTTCGTCTCCATGCGCACCAGGAACTGGCTGTAGTTCTCTCCCGTGGGTGCCGCATCCTGCAGATAGCGGTCCAGTTCCTCCATGCTCATCTTCAGGGGGTTCATGCCCTCCCTTATCATCTGCAGCGTGGCGGGAGGCGTCATGCGCCGGGTGATATCATCCACAAGCTTCACCGCTTCCTTCACCCGGTCGATATTCTCCTCGCTGATCTCCATGCTGTTATAACCCAGAATACGGGTAGCCCGCAGATTCTCCTCATCGGCGCTGATCCCCAGCTCCTTCAGCAGGCTGTCAGCCCGGGAAAAGGCCTTGGAAAGGGAATCTCCCAGATCCGTACGTACCGTGGTCTGCATGGTCTCGTAACGCTCTCCGGCCGCCTCATAACGCAGGGCCATGCTGCGCCCCGCAGCGGAATATTCCTCCATGGTCACGGAAAAACTGCTCTTTAAGCTTAAGCTGCTCTCGTAACTGTCGGCTTTAAGGAATTCTCCCAGGATGGATACGGGAAGTCCCGGCAGCTGCCGCAGGGTACCCAGTGTATCTTCAAAGAGACCGGCCCGCTTTAAGGCCGTTTCGCCATCCTGTGTATTATAGCGGGACTTCAGCAGCTCTTCCTCGGCGGCCTTCATCTGCTCCACCAGCTCGGAAAGCTCCGTTGTATCCACGTTCACTCCGGTCTTCAGCATCCGGTAGCTCACCTGTACCGTCATGGACAGGCGCACTTCCTGCAGCTGACGGCGTCCCGTGAGTATGCGGGATTCCATGGAAAGCTCCACAGATACGCTGAGCTGTGTATAGGAAGCGGATACCGCCCCCTGCTTTGCCGCAGCGCTTAAGTTCTTCAGGTTCAGGGGCTGTTCCTTTGCAAGTACCGCATCCACGGCTTCATCCGGGATATCCTGCAGGGCTTCGCTTATGCGGACAGCCTCCTCCAGCAGGCTTTCTTTCTTTGTAAGAAGGGTCTCGGAAGGATGCATGCCGTCGGAAAGGGCACGGGCACAATGATCCGCAGCCTCTTCCACGCTTAAGGGGAGCTTCAGCTCCTCCAGCTCCTTCGCCAGGCGGAAGCTCTCCTCCGTCAGGGGCAGTCCCCGTTCCGTCATGGCTTTTGCCAGGGCGATATTTTCTTCGCTGAGCTCCTCGGAAGCACGTCCGATCACGGCCTCCAGCTGTTCCTCCGGTATGCTGCTTTCCGCGGAAGATGCGGTCCGTCCCACATACTGGCCGGTCTGTACATAGCCTGCTCCCCCGGGCCTGTGGGCTGCGGCTCCGCTGTGGGCCGCCAGATAGATATTCGAAAGAGTCGGGCTCAGATCGTTCTCGATCAGATAATCCTTTGTACCGTCGCTGAGTTCCGCCAGCCCCGTAAGCCGGCTCATGGTTTCCGTCGCCTCTGCGGCATTCTCCTCGTTCACGGGCACGCCCTGTTCACGGAAACTGCGGACGATCTCCTGGGCATAAGCTGCACTGCCGGTAACGGCCTCCAGCTGCTCCGGGCTAAGGTCATCATTATAGCCGGCTATCACCACGCCGCTCTTCGCCATGGTGGCCTTGATTCCGTCCACGATATTTACCGCATCCTCGGGGTCCAGCTCCGCGGGATCGAAGCCTTCCTCCTGCATGCGCTTATAGGCCTCAGGGCTCACGGTATGGGCCATGAGGGTCATCATGTCCTGTTTATTCTTTACATCCCCGGCACTGCCTTCCTCCAAGGGAAAGGCACTCTTCTTTTTCTCGCCCAGGATGGTATTCTCGTTGTTTCCCGGCTGAAACGCCACGGCTTTGATATTTCCGGACCGGACCGCTTCCTTTGCCCTGTCGGCGGACTGCACTGCCGCCTGCTGGGGCTGCATCGGCTCGTTATCGATATTTCCTATCCTCATCCGATTTCCTCCAAATTATAAGACCGGATGTAAAACTACATCCGGTCTGTATTTCGACAAAAAGAATACAATTCTTTAGTACGAGAAGGAATAGGCTACGGCGCCGTAAGGCGGAAGATTGAACTTGATGGCATAAGGCCGCCCGTCGCATTCGAATTCCTGAGCCTTGATCTCGGCAGGAAGCTCGCCGCCGTTGCCGGCAAAACGCTTCTCGTCGGAATTCAGCACCAGCTTGTATTTCCCTTTCCGGGGAACGCCCACCGCATAGTCATTCAGCGCTATGGGTGTCATGTTCAGCACAAATACCATATTGTTCTTGCCGTCCCGGCTCTTACGGATGAAGCTGTAGGTGGAACGGTAAGCATCATTGGCATTGATCCACTCAAAGCCGTCCCAGGAATCATCCAGCTCATACAGGCAGCGGTTCTCCCGGTAGACCTTCAAAAGCTCCTTCACAAATTCCAGCATGCCGCGGTTTAAGTCATTGTCCAGCAGGTACCAGTCAAGTTCCCGCTTCTCGCTCCACTCACGCTCCTGGCCGAATTCCTGCCCCATGAAGAGCAGCTTCTTGCCCGCATGGCCGAACATGAAGGTATAACCCACACGCAGGTTGGCATACTTGTCCACCTGGTAACCGGGCATCTTGTTCACCATGGAACACTTCAGATGCACCACCTCATCGTGGGAAAGAGGCATGATATACTTCTCCGCACAGTTGTAGCTCATGGCGAAGGTCATCTTGTTATGGTTATCCTTGCGGAAATAGGGATCCAGCTTCATGTAATCGCAGAAGTCATGCATCCAGCCCATGTTCCACTTGAAGGTGAAGCCCAGACCGTCATCCTCGGGACGGGCCGTCACTTTCGGCCAGGCCGTGCTTTCCTCGGCTATGGTCATGGCACCGTTGTTCAGGCCTCTGATGACGGAATTCAGATGCTTGAAGAACTCGATGGCATCCAGATTCTCGTTCCCGCCGTACTTATTGGCGACCCACTGGCCGTCCCGCTTGCCGTAATCCAGATAGAGCATGCTGGCCACCGCGTCCACACGCAGGCCGTCCACATGGAACTCCCGGATCCAGTACAGCGCATTGGCGATCAGGAAGTTACGGATCTCGTTCTTGGAATAGTTGAAGATCTTGGTCCCCCAGTCGGGATGCTCTCCCAGACGGCTGTCGGGATGCTCGTAAAGAGGCTCACCGTCGAAATCCGCCAGACCGAAGGCATCTCTCGGGAAGTGGGCCGGTACCCAGTCCAGGATCACGCCGATGCCGGCGTTGTGCAGCTTGTTTATCAGATAGGCAAAATCCTCCGGGGTCCCGTAGCGGGAGGTGGGAGAATAGTAGCCCGTCACCTGATAGCCCCAGCTGCCGTCGAAGGGATGCTCGGCTATGCCCATAAGCTCCACATGGGTAAAGTGCACTTCCTTAAGATAATCCGTGATGCGGTCGGCAAATTCACGGTAATTATAGAAGCCGTCCTCGGTCCCGTCGGGATGCTTCATCCAGGAACCGATATGGCATTCATAGATGGCGATGGGCTCGGCGAAGTAATTCTTCCCGGCTCTTTCCGTCATCCATTTTTCGTCATTCCATTTGATCCTCCGCAGATCCACCACCTTGGAGGCGGTCCCGGGCCGCAGCTCGGAGAAGTTGGCAAAGGGATCCGCCTTGTAGATGCCCTCCCCACCGGCCGTGGTGATAAAGAACTTATACAGTGCTCCCTCTTTTACATCGGGAACAAAGGTCGCATAGATGCCGCCCTCGCCCAGACGATCCAGGGGATGAGCGTTCACATCCCAGTTATTGAAATCGCCCACTACATGTACCGCTCTGGCATGGGGGGCCCAGACCGCAAAAAAGACGCCCTTCTTCCCGTTCTTCGTACACGGGTGAGCGCCAAGCTTCTTATAGATATCGTAGTGTGAACCCTGGCCGAACACGTACTGATCTGCCTCGGAGATGAAAACAGTTTCCTCCTGAAGGCTGAGTGCGGCCTTTTCCTGCTTTTTTACTGCCATTTAAGTAACCCTCCGTGTTGTAATCATCAACCGCTTTATTATACCACCTTTCCCCTCTGTGGGCAAGTTAACTGTTCTTACTTTCGTATACATACAAAAGCGCCCACCGCTATCCGGTGGGCGACATATCAGCAAAAACAAAGTCCGGGGATCAAAGCTTCCCTGCCCATTCAATGGCGTCATCGATATGGGGGCGGAAATTCTCGCGGCCTACCAGCTTCACAAAGCCGTCCTTTTTCATGGTGTTCATGGGCTGCTCGTTCACATGGGAGAAGACCAGGGTGATCCCGGCCTGTTTGCAGCGCTCGTACAGTTCACGCAGGGAGTGCATGGCCGTGGCATCCAGCGCCGGAACCCCGCGCATACGCAGGATGATCACCTTTGTGGTCTCCCGGAAGCTGATGGTGGCGATGCGGTCCGCATCCCCGAAGAACATGGGTCCCGAGATCTCGTATACACGTACATGCTTCGGCAGGGGCTTCAACTTCGGCCCGTCGGGATCATCGTCCGTATCGTAGCGCTTCCAGCCGGTGATGCTGCTCTCCTCGCTCATCCGCTTCATGAAGAGGATCACGGCCATGCCCATGCCGATCTCGATGGCGATCACCAGGTCAAAGACCACGGTGAGCACAAAGGTGGTGACCAGCACCAGGATATCACTCTTGGGCGCGGTCTTGCACAGATGGGTAAAGGTGCGCCACTGGCACATATTATAGGCCACCATAAAGAGGATGGCGGCGATGGTGGGCATGGGGATCAGCTCCGCATAGGGCATGAGCACCACCAGCACCAGTACCAGCACCAGGGCATGTACGATGCCTGCCACCGGCGTTCTTCCGCCGTTCTTGATATTGGCAGCGGTACGGGCAATGGCTCCCGTAGCCGGAATTCCCCCGAAGAGGGCCGAGCCGATATTGCCGCAGCCCTGGGCAATGAGCTCCATATTGGGACGGTGATGGGAATTGATCATACTGTCGGCCACTACGCAGGACAAGAGAGACTCGATGGCCGCCAGCACCGCGATGGTAAAGCCGTCTCCCAGTACCTCCCGCAGGGCCTTAAAGGAAAATACCGGCAGATGGAATACCGGCAGATGGCCGTTGATCGTATACAGATTCCGGATGGTGTTCACCGGAAGCTTTAAGAGATTCACCATAAGGATACCCACGATCACTGCGATGAGGGATCCGGGTATCTTCTCGCTCACCTTCGGCCAGAGGATCAGGATCAGCAGGCTCACAGCCCCTACCAGTAGCGCATAGGGATTAAAGCTGCCGATATTGGCGGCGATGGCCTTCACTTTATCCACGGTCTCGATGGTCTCCGTTCCCGCAGGATAGCTCAGCCCCAGGAAATCCTTGATCTGCCCGATGAGTATCGTAACGGCGATACCGGAGGTAAAGCCCGTGGTGATGGTATAGGGGATAAAGCGGATCAGCCCTCCCAGGCGCAAAAGGCCCATGAGGATCAGCAGTACGCCCGCCACGATGGTGGCAAGCATCAGGCCGTCCATGCCGTTCTTTGCCACGATCCCAGCCACGATGGTGGCAAAGGCCGCCGTAGGTCCCGCGATCTGCACCCGGCTCCCGCCCAGGAAAGATATGATAAAGCCTGCCACGATAGCCGTATACAGGCCTTCCTCCGGTCCCACTCCGCTGGCCAGCGCCAGGGCGATGGACAGGGGCAGGGCGATGATGGCTACGATCACGCCGCTGATCACATCCGTGATAAACTGTTTCCCGTCATAATGCTTCAGATTACTGAAGAGCATCGGTTTCAATCGGTCTTTATTCATTCTGTCTTACCTTCCCGTCTCGTTATTTGGCACAAACGGGGCTATTATACATCGGAAGAGGCAGCCTTGCAAGCTGCCTCTTTACTTTACAGTATACGTTTTAAAAACTGCCCCGTATAACTCTGTTTTTCCTTTGCCACCTGCTCCGGCGTGCCCCGGGCAATGACCGTTCCGCCTCTGTCCCCGCCTTCGGGGCCCATATCGATGATATAGTCCGCGTTCTTGATCACATCCAGGTTATGCTCGATCACCACCACGGAATTGCCTCCGTCCGCCAGCTTCTGCAGTATCGTGATCAGCTTGTTCACATCCTCGAAGTGCAGGCCGGTGGTGGGTTCGTCCAGGATATAGATGGTGCGGCCGGTGCTGCGTCTGGAAAGCTCCGCCGCCAGCTTGATCCGCTGTGCCTCGCCGCCGGAAAGCTCCGTAGAAGGCTGCCCCAGACGGATATAGCCCAGGCCCACATCAAAGAGAGTCTGGATCTTCGTACTGATGGCCTTCACCGGTGCAAAGAAGTCCAGGGCCTCTTCCACTGTCATCTCCAGCACATCGGAAATGCTCTTTCCCTTATACTTTATATCCAGCGTGTCCCTGTTGTAGCGCTTGCCGCCGCAGACCTCGCAGGGCACATACACATCCGGCAGGAAATGCATCTCGATCTTCACGATACCGTCGCCGCTGCAGGCCTCGCAGCGCCCGCCCTTTACATTAAAGGAAAAGCGCCCTTTCTTGTAGCCCCGTGCTTTTGCATCCTGGGTGGAGGCAAACAGGTCACGGATCAGGTCAAAGACTCCGGTATAGGTAGCCGGGTTGGAACGGGGCGTGCGTCCTATAGGAGACTGATCGATGGCGATCACCTTATCCAGTGCCTGCATCCCCGTCACCTTCTTATGCTTCCCGGGTACCGTAAAGGCCCGGTTCAGCTTTCTCGCCAGCACCTTATAAAGGATCTCGTTGATCAGAGAGGATTTTCCCGAACCGGAGACACCCGTCACGCAGGTGAACACTCCCAGAGGGATGTCCACATCGATGTTCTTCAGATTATTCTCTGCCGCTCCCTGTATCTTCAGATAGGCTGTGGGCTTTCTCCGGATATCCGGAACGGTGATGCTCTTCTTTCCGCTTAAGTACTGCCCGGTTATGGAACGCTTTTCTTTTATGATATCCTCCACCGTGCCGGTGGCCACGATCTCGCCGCCGTGTTCTCCGGCCAGGGGTCCCACATCCACGATAAAGTCCGCTTCCCGCATGGTATCCTCGTCGTGCTCCACCACGATGAGGGTATTGCCCAGGCTCTGCAGACCCCGCAGGGCACCCAGCAGCTTTGCGTTGTCCCTCTGGTGCAGGCCTATGGAAGGCTCGTCCAGGATATAGCAGACCCCCACCAGGCCGGAACCGATCTGGGTGGCCAGACGTATACGCTGGGCCTCGCCGCCGGACAGTGTGGAAGTTGCACGGGAAAGGGAAAGATAATCCAGTCCCACCTCCACAAGGAAGCCCACTCTCGCTTTTATCTCCTTAAGCAGCATTGCGGCTATCTTAAGCTGCCGCTCGGAAAGCTTCATCTCTTCCAGAAAGTCCCGCAGGGCTCCTATGGAAAGAGAGGTGATCTCGTAGATATTCTTATCTGCCAGGGTCACCGCCAGGGATTCCTTTTTAAGGCGCCGGCCCCCGCAGGCTTCGCAGGGCGAGATGGACATGAAGCGCTCGTATTCCGCCTTGCTGGATTCCGAGCCCGTCTCCCGGTAACGCCGTTCCACATTCTTTATCAGGCCTTCAAAGGCGATGGGATAAACTCCGTAGCCCCGCTGGCCCTGGTAATGCACATCCACTTCGATATCCGTACCGTTGATCAGTATGTCCCGGACCTTGTCGCTTAAGTCCGCCCAGGGTGTATCCAGGCTGAACTTGAAACGTTTCGAAAGCGCCTGCAGCAGGGCGTTGGAAAAGCTGCCCTCCGAACCCGCGCTCTGCCAGCCCAGCACGGCGATGCAGCCGTCGTTCAGGGAGCGGGTGGGATCCGGTATCATGGAACCTTCGGTAAACTCCATCCGTATGCCCAGCCCCGCACATTCCGGGCAGGCACCGAAGGGATTGTTGAAGGAAAAGCAACGGGGTTCGATCTCGTCGATACTGATACCGCAGTCCGGGCAGGAAAAGCTCTGGCTGAAGTTCATGCGTTCGCTTCCGATCACATCCACCACCAGCAGGCCTTCCGTAAGCGCCAGCACGTTCTCGATGGAATCCGTCAGGCGCTTTTCCATCCCCGGCTTCACCACCAGGCGGTCCACCACCACTTCGATGGTATGCTTTATATTCTTATCCAGCTGGATATCCTCTTCCAGCTCGTACAGGTTTCCGTCGATCTCTGCCCGCACGTAGCCGCTGCGCTTCATGCGCTCCAGCACTTTTTCGTGCCGCCCCTTTTTGCCCCGTACCACCGGTGCCAGCAGCTGCAGCTTTGTTCCTTCCGGAAGCATCATCACCTGATCGCACATCTGGTCCACGGTCTGACGGGCGATCTCCCGGCCGCAGTTCGGGCAGTGGGGGATGCCGGCTCTTGCAAAGAGCAGACGGAAATAATCATAGATCTCCGTCACGGTACCTACGGTGGATCTGGGATTCTTGTTGGTGGATTTCTGGTCAATGGATATGGCGGGACTCAGGCCCTCGATCTTGTCCACATCCGGCTTTTCCATCTGGCCCAGGAACTGCCTTGCATAGGAAGAAAGCGACTCCATATAGCGCCGCTGCCCTTCCGCATAGATGGTATCAAAAGCCAGAGAGGATTTACCCGAGCCCGAAAGCCCGGTAAAGACCACAAACTGATTCCTGGGGATGGTAAGGTCGATATTTTTCAGATTATGCTCCCGGGCTCCGCGAATGCGTATGCACTCCGAGGCCGGGAGCATCTTAACGTTCTTATTTGAAGGCATGACTCTTTTTCCTTTAGCGGATGCTGCCCACGGTTCTAGGGAAGAGGGTCACGTCGCGGATGTTCTGCACGCCGGTCACATACATCACCAGACGCTCAAAACCAAGACCGAAGCCGCCGTGAGGTACGGAACCGAAACGGCGCAGATCCAGATAATCCGCATAGGCTTCCATATCCATGCCGCGTTCCTGCATGGCCGCCACTAGCTTGTCGTAATCCGCTTCTCTCTCGCTGCCGCCGATGATCTCGCCCACGCCGGGTACCAGCAGATCCACCGCGGCCACGGTCTTTCCGTCGGGATTCTGCTTCATGTAAAAGCTCTTGATCTCCTTCGGGTAATCCGTCACGAACACAGCCCTCTTGAATACCTTTTCGGAGATATAACGCTCATGCTCGGTCTGCAGATCGCAGCCCCAGCTCACGGGATATACGAATTCCTCGCCACTCTCTTCCAGAAGCTTGATGGCCTCGGTATAGGTCACCGTGGCAAAATCGTGGGAGATCAGCTCCTTCAGACGATCGATCAGGCCGTTCTCGAAATGCTGGTCAAAGAAAGCCATTTCCTTCGGGCACTTCTCCAGCACGGTACCGATCACATGCTTGAGCATGTCCTCCGCCACCTCGATCACATCGGGAAGCTCGGCAAAAGCGATCTCGGGCTCCATATGCCAGAACTCGGCCAGATGCTTGGGGGTGTTGGAATTCTCCGCCCGGAAGCTGGGACCGAAGGTGTAGATCTTTCCCATGGCCATGGCGGCCATCTCGCCCTCCAGCTGGCCGGATACGCTCAGGCCGGCCTTCTTGCCGAAGAAGTCGTCGGCATAGTATTCTTCCGCATTCTTCTATTCATCGGAATAACCGATGGTGGTCACCTGGAACATCTCGCCGGCGCCTTCGCAGTCGCTGCCGGTGATGAGCGGAGTGTTGACATATACATAATTCCGCTCCTGGAAATACTGATGGATCGCAGCCGCCAGTACGGAACGCACGCGCAGCACTGCATTGAAGGTATTGGTGCGGCCGCGCAGATGGGGCATGGTACGCAGGAATTCCAGGGTGTGGCGCTTCTTCTGAAGAGGATATTCCGCAGGGCAGCTCCCCAGCACCGTGATCTCCTCCGCATTGATCTCGGGCACACCTTCACGGCCTTCCACCAGCTTGCCCTGTACCTTCAGGGAAGTACCCAGTTTTAACGCATCCGCGGGGAAGTCCTTTCCTTCCGCCTTATCCAGCACGATCTGCAGATGCTTTAAGCTCGTCCCGTCATTCAGCTCCAGGAATGCCACATTCTTGGAATCCCGGGAGGTGCGGACCCAGCCGCAGACCGTAACATCCGTCCCGAAAGAGGGCGCCGCAAACAGTTCCTTGATGTCCGTATGTTTCATCTTTCTTCCTCCGTATTTCGATCCCCGCTCCCGCAGGGATATTATCCGACAACAGTATCTGAAATGATAATGAATACCTTATTAAATGTCAACCGTCTCAGCCGGCATCATTCAGATATTTTTTCAGCTCCACCATCTTGTCCCGCAGCTCTGCCGCCACCTCAAAGTTCAGCTCCGCTGCCGCCTTGCGCATCTGCTTCTCCGTATCCGCGATCACCTTCTTAAGCTCCGCCTCGTCCATGGATTCCGGATCCTTATCCAGCTTCGCCTCCGTATCCGCGATACTCTTACTGATAGCGATCACATCCCGCACCGCCTTCTTAATGGTGGTGGGTGTGATATTGTGCTCCTCGTTATATTTCTTCTGTATATCCCGGCGACGCTGCGTTTCTTCTATACATATACGCATGGAATCCGTCATGGTATCCGCATACATGATCACGTGCCCGTCGGAATTCCGGGCCGCGCGGCCCACGGTCTGGATCAGGGAGGTGGCACTTCTGAGGAACCCTTCCTTATCCGCATCCAGTATGGCCACCAGGGTGACCTCCGGGATGTCCAGGCCTTCCCGCAGCAGGTTGATCCCCACGATCACGTCAAAGATATCCAGCCGCAGGTCCCGGATGATCTCGGCCCGCTCCAGGGTATCGATATCGGAATGCAGGTATTTCACCCGCACCCCCACATCATGGAGATAGTCCGTCAGATCCTCCGCCATGCGCTTGGTAAGGGTGGTGATCATCACCTTGTTCTTCTTTTTTGTTTCCTTTCTTATCTCTCCCAGCAGGTCGTCGATCTGGCCTTCCACGGGACGCACGCTGATCTCGGGATCCAGCAGGCCGGTGGGGCGGATGATCTGCTCGGCCCGTAAGAGCTCATGCTCCTCTTCATATTCCGCAGGGGTGGCGGACACAAAGAGCATCTGGTCGATATAGCCTTCGAACTCACTGAAGTTCAGCGGCCGGTTATCCAGGGCGGAGGGCAGACGGAAGCCGTAGTCCACCAGCGTGGTCTTTCTGGAACGGTCGCCGTTGTACATGCCCCGCACCTGAGGGATGGTCATGTGGGATTCGTCCACGATCATCAGATAGTCATCCGGGAAGAAATCCAGCAGACAGTATGGATGCTGCCCTGCCGGCATGCCGGTGAGATGCCTGGAATAATTCTCTATACCGGAGCAGACTCCGGTCTCCCGCAGCATCTCCACATCAAAGGCCGTGCGCTCGCCGATGCGCTGCGCCTCCAGCAGCTTATCCTCGCTCTTGAAAAAGGCCACCCGCTCCTTCGCTTCGGCTTCGATGGCGTCACAGGCCTT
The DNA here is from genome assembly GCA_017552715.1 of Lachnospiraceae bacterium. GTDB lineage: Bacteria > Bacillota > Clostridia > Lachnospirales > Lachnospiraceae > NK4A136. The sequence goes on along the minus strand of JAFZOW010000119.1, from coordinate 985 downwards.
CAGCAGCCGCTCCTGCCCCACCACGTAATGGGAGGCGGGAAAGATGCTCACATGCTCCAGCGTGCACTTGGGCCGGTACGTCACCGGGTCCAGCTGCGTGATGCGGTCGATCTCGTCCCCGAAGAACTCCACACGGTAGATCACATCTCCCTGCTCCGCGGGATTGATCTCCAGCACATCCCCGTGCACACGAAAACAGCCGCGGTTCAAGTCCATATCATTCCGGTCGTACTGTATGCCCACCAGTTCGCGTATCACATCGTCCCGGTCCTTCTGCTGCCCGGGCCGCAGGTTCACGATCAGGTTCATGTATTCCTCCGGCATACCCAGGCCGTAGATGCAGGAAACACTGGACACCACGATCACATCCCGACGCTCCGCCAGGGAGGCGGTGGCCGACAGCCGGAGCTTGTCGATCTCGTCGTTCACATCGGAATCCTTCTCGATATAAGTATCCGTGGAAGGCACATAGGCTTCCGGCTGGTAATAGTCGTAGTAGGATACGAAATATTCTACTGCATTCTCCGGGAAGAATTCTTTAAACTCACTATACAGCTGTGCCGCCAGGGTTTTATTGTGTGCCAGTACCAGGGTCGGCTTGTTCAGGGCAGCGATCACGTTGGCCATGGTGAAGGTCTTACCGGAGCCCGTAACACCCAGCAAAGTCTGGAATTGATTGCCCTGCTTGAATCCTTCAACAAGTTCTTTTATAGCCTGCGGCTGGTCGCCGGTAGGTTGATATTCTGAATGAAGTTTAAAGTCCATTTCTCACAAAATTCCTATGTTTGATACTATTATTTCCCTTATACAACCCGGAAAACAGAAAATGGCACACTACGAACAGTATACCATTTTTCGGGCTTTTTTTCAATGCGCATCGAACGTTTGTTTGTATTTTACCTTAACTTCTCCAAATTCTTATAACTAAAATCTCTTGTTAACCCCTTTTGTCATCTTATTCAGATAGCTTTCCGTGATTCCAAAC
>JAFZOW010000118.1 GCA_017552715.1 Lachnospiraceae bacterium | reverse complement strand
TTTTGGAACTGGTATAACTCATACTGTGGCGTCCGTGCACATGTATTCATGCGAGGACTCAGCTCTCGCACGGATCTCGCTCGTAGCGGACGCTAAGCTCGCAATACGGTCTGCCCGCCGGATGATACGGCGACAGACCTGCTCGCTAAGCGCCGACGGCTCGATACGGTCCTCGCATTGAATACATGATGCCCGGCCGCATCCACGTATTCGATTATCTGATCAAAACGGAGGAAACATAATGTTAAACGTAGGCAAGATCGAAGAAGGTTTTGTACTGGACCACATTCCCGCAGGAAAGAGCATGTCCATCTATTACCATCTGGGACTGGACAAGCTGGACTGCACCGTGGCCATCATCAAGAATGCCCGTTCCAACATCATGGGCAAAAAGGACATCATCAAGGTGGAATGTGATATCAACACCCTGGACCTGGATGTGCTGGCGGTCATCGACCATACCATCACAGTGAACGTGATCAAGGACGGCGAGATCGTGGAGAAACGGGTGCTGGAGCTGCCGAAGGAGCTCACAGGGATCATGAAATGCAAGAACCCTCGCTGCATCACTTCCATCGAGCAGGAGCTGCCCCACATCTTTTATCTGGCGGATCCGGTGCGGGAACTGTACCGCTGCCGCTACTGCGACGAAAAGAACTCGGAGCGCTTCTGAAAAAGCTATTGGGTTCTTCTGTAGAGGTAATATCGATAGCCGGCAAAATCCACTGTTTCACTGCGTTCAAAACCGGGCTTCTGAAGATAATCCCGGTCGCTGATGAAACAGTCTTCGGCGTCGAGACTCTTGAACTCATCAAAACGCAGATCCCAGCCCAGCGTCAGATAGATCATCGGCAGTCCGGGTGACAGACCGTAACAGTCTTCGGGTACCCGGGCTGCAAAGCGTTCGATCTCCGAACGCACATAGGCGGCATCGCAGCGCCTGTCTTCAAACTGCGCCTCCGTAAGGTTTTTCACCGTATTCACTCCGGAACAGAGATAGACCGCCATCACCAGGGAAGCCGCCAGTGCCGTCTTCGGCCCGCCTTTTGCATAGAGCATGAAGGCGGCGAAGAGCAGCGCCACGGCCACGATGGCATATTCCTCCGGGCGTATCATCCAGTACAGGAAATAGCCCAGGAAAAGGACCGCTGCCCCCAGATCCGCTGCACTGCTTCGCGTAGGACGCTTTTTCCCGAAAAGGGCCGTTCCCGATAAAAGCCGGATAAAGATCAAGAACAGAAGGATCATGATGTAAAGCCAGGGCTCACTCCCCCAGAGCAGTACTCCGTTGGAGCCCGAACTCATATGCTCTCCCACATAATTGTCGGCAGCGGTGGAGACCAGCTCGGAAGCTGCTCCGGGATGCCGTGCTGCCGCCAGCAGGTCATAAGCCGCGATACAGGCGAAGGCCGCTCCCGCTTCCAGCGCCATGATAAAAAGCTCCCGTATCATCCCCAAAACGATACGGAAGAAGGAATCTTCCCGGGAAAAGACCATAAATACCACCCAGGCTCCCGCACATACCATACCGCTCTCCGTATTCCAGATCACCCCAAGTGCGGCAATGAGATAGCCTGCCAGGCGTCCCTTCAGGTCTGTGCTCTCCTTCTCTCCTTCCCGCAGCATATGATAAAAGAGTATGGCAGGGAAGAGAAAACGGCAGGGGTAATTCTGAAGATAAAGCCAGCTCAGTGTTACAGCATTCAGCAACAGGATTCCCGCAAGGATACGATAAAGATCCTGCTTGAAGATCCTGCATATACACAAGAGCAGGAAGAAAAATGTCAGGGCAGAGAACAGGCCCGTCAGCACTCCCACCGAATAAATATCCGCCCCGAAGATCAGGAAGAAGGGCAGATAAAACAGGGCATAATGACCATAGGCACTGTCAAGCCCCGGTGTAAAGGGCAGCCCCTTCCCGATATAGTACAGGGGACGGTAAAAAAGCGTGGTGTGTACCGCATCCGAATACTGCTCCAGATAGTATATGGCCGTATGATCCAGAAAGACGATCACAAGCAGCAGTCCGAAAACAGCAGGAACAATAAAACTCGGAAGCTTGAAGCTGAGCAGATCGCGCTTCTTTGCAAGGAACAGAAGGCCACAGAGCACAGCCGAAAGCAGCAGCCAGAAAAGCCCCGGCTTAAGTTCAAGATACTGTGCGATATTCCTGCCGCCAAGGATAAACATAAGGATGATCAGGGCAAAAAGACTTTCCTTAAGGGCCGACAGTTCCGTGAGACGTTTCATGACACTTCCGGCAGGGAGCAGATTTCCCAACAGCAGGAAAAGTACCAGGAAAAGGAAGAAGGCCGCGATGTAGCCCAGCACACGGTTTAAGCTGCTCTCCCGTCCCGTAAGATGATAGAGCAGACTGCCGGGGCGGGCGTTCAGCACAAGAAAATAAAAGAAGAGGGATATTCCCGTACCAATGAGTCCCGCAAAGACCGGGGCTCTTTCCTTCCCTGCTCCGTCACCTTCTGCTGCTTCCATGCACAGAAAAAGGGCATGAGGCAGTAAAAAGATCCCCAGCAGATCCAGGAAGTATGTTTCCCAGCGCATTTCAGCCGGCAGGCGAAAGAACAGCGAGATCAGCGCGAGTACGAATGATAGCCCCAGAAGCCCATGGGCGATCCCTTTCCGGCGGCTGTATGCCGCAGGGATAAGGGGCAGGATACATAAAAATGCTCCGGATAAAAAAGCACAGCCCAGAAGCAGGAGCACAAATATCTTCAGCCTGTCCATGGCACGGGCAGAGCTGTAACTGTAACGCAGCTGCGAAAGATCCATATCGGAACTGCCGGAAAGATCCAAAAAAAGCTCCTGCCCGTTCTCGTTATAGAACGTGCAGGATCCATGTGCATCTGTCGTATACACGGAAGCTTTATCCGCTTCAGCAAAAGTGCGTACCGTGATCGTGAGCGGCTGCTCGCCGTCATTTTCGATGAGCACATCCGACCAGCGGCTGCACCAGCATCGTACACGGCAGTCCGCTTCCGGAAAGGCCGGCTCTCCCAGGGCGGGAACATAAACCTCCGCCTCGGATAAGGGATAGCCGTCTCCGCCGTAATTCTCAAGGGTAAAATACTTATACCACAGTACCACACAGCCCAGAAAGGCCAGTGTGAAAAAAAGGGGCAGTAACAGATTCTTAAGTTGCGCCCTTTGCATCTGCCTTCCTCAGCCGAAACCTATGACTTCATTGGCGGGTTTCCCGCAGGGCTCCACACTGGAGGCATAGAGCACCGGCCCCTCCCCCTTGTAATCGGCAAAAAATTCCTTTTTCGGCCGGCATTCCACCCGCACCCAGCTGCGCTCGGGGAAGGAAGCCGCTTTGTCAAACTTGCAGACATACCCCAGGAAAGCCATATCCTCGGCACAGCAGGTCATGGCCATACGTCCGGGCACGAATGCATCCTTCGGAAAACTGCGGGGATGCATGACCATACCCACAAAGCTGATAGTCTTATCGGTATAACGCTCGATATGATCCATCATATCCATATACCAGATTCCGAAAGTGGAATCATCCAGATCTATGCGATCGGACTTCAGGTCATAAGGCAGATCCTCTTCAAAGATCTCGTTGATCTCGCCCTCCGCATTTTCGAAGATCACTTCCGCATTGGCATTCACTGCCTTTACATTTCTCTTATAGCTTCCCAGGGATTCCATCACCGTATCACAGCGATTGAAGATGATCAGTTCGGAATGCCGCACCATCTCCGCCACCAGGGAACGCATATTGTTGTAGTATGTGGGGAAGGTGGATGCGTCGATGCAGGTGATCTGCTGCTCCAGATTCCAGTGGAAGGGCAGCTTCAGGTCCTTCATGTTCCACATTCCGTTGAACTCGACGATGATACGCTCCGGATTGTATTCCTTTTCGATGGCGATGAGATTCGAAGGATTGAAGTCCTCCTCGTTCTCGATCACATGCACTTCCGTTTTGGACATGCGAAGGATCTTCTCGTCGTACTCTTCTTCCCCTTCTTCACAGAGCAGCAGGAGCGTAAGCCCTTTGATCTGGAAATAGGGCTGCTGTATCGTAAAACGGATAAAGCTGCTCTTGCCGCTCTCCAAAAAGCCGTTGATGAAATATACCGGTTTCATTTCTTAAACAGCTCCTCCAGTTCCTCTTCGTTAAGCTTCGAACCGATGACGCAGAATTTGCCGGTGGGCTGCGCCGTCCCCTCTCTCACATTACTTTCGCCGGGCACATAATCGAAGTAGATCCAGCCGCCTTCCACCGCAGGGACCATGCCCTTGGCGCGAAGCACCACCCCGTAAGTTACGGCATCACTGAGAGCCTTCAGGCACTCTTCGATCTCGTCCTTCGTATATTTTGAGGCCGTCTCCATTCCCCAGCTTCCGAAGACCTCGTCCGCATGGTGATGGTGATGATGCCCGTGTTCGTGATGATGCTCATGATGATCGTGATCCTCATGGTCATGATCATGGTGATGGCCGCATTCATGCTCTTCATCCTCATCATGATGATGGTGGCAGCACTCGTGTTCCTCATCCTCGTCATGGTGATGGTGGTGACAGCACTCATGCTCCTCATCCTCATCGTGATGATGGTGATGATGATGGCATTCACACTCGGGATCGTCACATTCTTCCTCGTCGTGATGATGCTCCATCACTTCCTTCAGAAGCTCATCCAGCAGATCCACACCTTCCATGGTCTCTTTGATGGACTGTCCCGTTATCTCCTCCCAGGGGGTAGTGATGATGGTGGCTTTCGCATTATGCTCACGGATCAGGGCAATGGCCGCCTGCAGCTTCTCATCGCTGATCTTTCCTGTACGGCTTAAGATGATGGTGCCCGCATGCTCCAGCTGGTTCACGTAGAACTCGCCGAAATTCTTAAGATAAAGCTTGCATTTTGTGGCATCCACCACCACGATGGCGGAATTGAGTACCACATCGTCCCCCAGCTCCGCACTCTGAATGGCCCGCACCACATCGGAAAGTTTCCCGACGCCGGAGGGCTCGATCACGATACGGTCCGGAGTAAACTGCTTCATCACATCTTTAAGAGCGGTGCCGAAATCTCCCACAAGGGAGCAGCAGATGCAGCCGCTGTTCATCTCGGTGATCTCAATGCCGGCCTCTTTCAAAAAGCCGCCGTCGATACCGATCTCACCAAACTCATTTTCAATGAGCACTACCTGTTCGCCTGTCCAGGCTTCCTTTAAAAGCTTCTGGATCAGCGTCGTCTTTCCTGCACCCAGAAAGCCGCTGATCACATCGATCTTAGTCACTTTTCCGATCCTCCTTTACAAAACCATGCAGGTTTCCGAAACAAAAATGTGTCGGGCATCGCTTCGCCGGCCCTCGCGTTTATGCCGGTTTTCCACAGCACTTTTTGTATTTTTTTCCGCTTCCGCAGGGGCAGGGATCGTTGGGATAGATCTTGGGGGTATCGCGATGTACCGTATTGGCGATCTTTGCCTCATGATAAAGCTCGGCGCGCTTCTCCTCGGAGAAGATGTCATCCCACTCGGGAAGGCCATAGAGCCAGTCTGCACCGGCATCCACCATATTCTTATACAGGAGCTCGTTATCGAAATCAAGGCTTACTTCCGTATCCTCGTCCATCTCCTCAATGGGATTGGGCTCTTTCAGGCTCTCGTTGATGCCGTCCAGGAATGCGGTCATGAACATGATGGAAAGACCGTACTTCTCGGCCAGTTCCTTTACCGTTCCCTTTACGGCTTCATCCGGGTTCTTCAGAAGCTCCGCATAGATGCGCTTCTCCTCGGGGAAATACTGATCCCAAAGCTTCCGCACATTGTTGCGTTCCTTTTTGTTGGTGTCATAGGCCATTTTGTGCCATTGTTCCAAAAGCGTCATTTCTCTTTTCCTCCATGTTTCTTTATGACTTCGATGGCATCCCTGACGGAATCCACCGCGATCAGCTTGATCCCTTTGATCTGTCCGGCCCGCTGTGCACATACACGGGGCAGCACACAGATCTCATAACCCAGCTTGGCTGCTTCGCTCACTCTCTGTTCCGCCGCGTTCACTCCGCGGACCTCGCCGGAAAGCCCCACTTCCCCGAAGGCCAGCAGCCTGTCTCCTACGGGAAGGTTCAGAAAACTGGAAACCAGCGCCATGGCGATGGCCAGATCCACTGCCGGTTCCACGATACGCATACCGCCGGCGATATTCACATAGGCATCGCACTGTCCCAGCTGCAGCCCCAGGCGTTTTTCCAATACCGCCATCAGCAGATTGATACGGTTCAGATCCGCACCGGATGCCTGCCGTCTGGGAATACCGAAACCGCTCTTGCAGACCAGGGCCTGTACCTCCAGAAGTATGGGACGGGTCCCCTCGATGCTGCAGGCCGTAACGGTACCGCTCTCTCCCTCGGGTCTGCCGGAAAGCAGATATTCCGAAGGGTTGCTCACTTCCCTGAGACCTTCGGAGCCCATCTCAAAGACCCCGATCTCGTTGGTGGAGCCGAAACGGTTCTTGACTCCACGCAGTATGCGGTAAGAGGCATGGCGGTCACCTTCAAAGTACAGCACCGTATCCACCATATGCTCCAGGATACGCGGCCCGGCCACAGTCCCCTCTTTGGTAACATGGCCGACGATAAAGACGGAGATCCCCAGGCTCTTGGAAAGCTGCAGGAGCACCGCCGTACTCTCCCTCACCTGGGATACACTGCCCGGTGTACCGCTGGCTTCCTCGTTATACATGGTCTGTATGGAATCGATGACCACGATATCCGGCTTATTGCTTCGCAGCAGTTCGGCGATCAGGGACAGATCCGTCTCGCACAGAAGGCTTACTCCCTCCGGGAAATTCCCAAGACGGTCGGCCCGCATGCGGATCTGCTTTAAGGATTCCTCCCCCGAGATATAGAGCAGCTTCTGCCCTCTGGCGGCCAGTTCCCTGCAGGCCTGTAAGAGCAGGGTGGATTTGCCTATGCCCGGATCCCCTCCTACCAGGATCATGGATCCCGGGACCACGCCGCCTCCCAGCACACGGTCCAGCTCGGCGATACCGGTCTGCACCCGGTCTTCCTCACTTAAGCTGATCTCGCTTAAAAGCTGGGGCTTGACCGCACGATCGCTTCGGCGGACGCTCTTTCCCCGTTCCGAAACAGCCAGCTCCTGCTCCACCATTGTGTTCCAGGCGTGGCAGGCCGGGCACTGCCCCATCCATTTGGCACTCTCGGCGCCGCATTCACTGCAGAAAAATACGGACTTCTGCTTTGCCATCAGACTTTGCGGATCACCACATCCACTCCGCCGGCACCGGCCAGTTCCACGCTTACAGCCAGCTTGCCGCCCAGATTGGTCTTCATGCGCCAGGCATCTCCGTCGCCTACCTTCACCTCATAGTCTGCGTCTTCCGCAAGACCCACGGTGATCATGGCATCCTCGGGGCCTTCCACGGTAAAGCTCAGGCCCTCTTCCGTCTCCTTAAAATCGATCACGCTGGTCCCGGGAACGGACTCGTACACCACGCTGCCGTTCTTTTCCAGGCGGGTGATCTCCTTAAAGGTCTTGACCTTGAGCACATCACTGCCCCACTTGAAATCCTCCAGCTTGGATTTGCTCTCCAGGCTGTAATCCCCGAAACTCAAGCTGTCTTTCTCCGCACGTAACAATTCCTTGATGACTGCCATTCTTTATTCCCTCTCTTTCTCTGCTTTTTTGCTGAATACGATCTTTCCGCCCCGGTATACGGCCGTGATGCTGTCTCCGGGAAGGATCGTCCCCGCCAGCAGTTCTTCGGCCAGGGGATCCTCCAGCTGTGTCTGGATGGCACGTTTCAGCGGACGCGCCCCCATCTTGATATCCGCATATTTCTCTATCAGATGATCCTTCAGTGCCTGGCTGATGGTAAGCTTTATCCCCAGCTGTTCCCGGCTGCGGCTGATCAGCTTTTTCGTGAGGATCGTGATGATACGCTTAAGATCCGCTTTGTTCAGCGGATGGAACACTATGGTCTCATCGATACGGTTTAAGAATTCCGGCTTGAAGATCTTCTTCAGCTCGTCCAGCACGGATTCCCGCATATGCTCATAATCCCGCTGTTCATCGTTGCGGGCCGTAAAACCCAGATTCTTCGGGGACATTATACGCTGGGCCCCGGCATTACTGGTCATGATCAGTATGGTATTCTTAAACGAAACCTTCCGGCCCTGGGCATCGGTGATATGGCCGTCATCCAGTACCTGCAGAAGGATGTTGAACACATCCGGATGAGCCTTCTCGATCTCGTCGAAGAGAACGACGGAATAAGGATTCCGGCGTACCTTTTCGGAAAGCTGTCCGCCCTCTTCAAAGCCCACATAGCCCGGAGGGGAACCGATCATCTTGGAAACGGAATGCTGTTCCATATATTCCGACATATCCACACGGATCAGGGCATTCTCGGAACCGAAGACCAGCTCCGACAAGGCCTTGGAAAGCTCCGTCTTACCCACGCCCGTAGGCCCCAGGAACAGGAAAGAACCTATGGGGCGTTTGGGATCCTGCAGACCCACACGGCCGCGCCGTATGGCCCGGGAAACGGCACTTACGGCCTCTTCCTGTCCCACCACGCGCTTGTGCAGCTCTTCCTCCAGCTTCAGAAGCCGCTGGCTTTCCTTTTCCGCCAGTTTTTTCAGAGGGATATGGGTCCAGAGGCTGACGGCCTCGGCTATGGCATTCTCATCCACCACAGGCTCCTGGGTCTTCCGACCCTTTCCGCCCTCCAGCCGTTTAAGCCGTTCCTTCAGAAGCTCCTGCTGCTGACGCAGTTCACCCGCCTGGGCATAGGCCTCAATGCGGATGGATCGTTCGATCTGGTCTTCCTTCCTGGCGATCTCTTCCTTCAGGCTCTGCAGCTTTTCCGAAGATCCGTTCCCGGAAAGACGCCGGGCGGAAGCCGCCTCATCGATAAGGTCTATGGCCTTGTCGGGAAGGAAACGGTCGTTGATATAACGCTCGGAAAGACGGACGGCGGCCTCGATGGCCTCCGGCAGGATACGTATCCCGTGATGTTCTTCATACTTGGGAGCCACGCCGTTTAAGATGGCTATGGCTTCCTCTATGGTAGGTTCGGCAACATCCACCGGCTGAAAACGCCTCTCCAGGGCGGCATCCCTGGAAAAATACTTCCGGTATTCCCCGACGGTGGTGGCTCCGATGAGATGGATCTCTCCTCGGGCCAGGGCCGGTTTTAAGATATTGGAGGCATCTATGGAACCTTCGGCACCGCCGGCGCCGATCACGGTATGGATCTCGTCCAGAAAGAGGATCACATCCCCGCATTCCGTCACTTCGCCCATCAGGCGTTTTAAGCGTTCCTCAAACTCACCGCGGTAACGGCTGCCTGCCACCATGCCCGACAGGTCCATACTGATCAGCCGCTTATCTTTCACCGTATCCGGAACATTTCCGGAAGCTATGGCTGAGGCTATCCCTTCCACTATGGCGGTCTTGCCTACACCGGGTTCCCCCACGAGGCAGGGATTGTTCTTGGTGCGGCGGCTTAATATCTGTATCACCCGGCGGAGCTCCGCTTCCCGGCCTATGACGGGATCCAGACGCCCGTCCCGGGCCTGTGCGGTAAGATCCTTACCGAACTGTTCCAGCATCGGGGTGCCTTCCCCGCGGCCTTTTTTCATATTTCTGCTCTTCACGGCCCTGCGCACATAGTCCGTGGCATCGTTTCCCATGAAGCGCACCACGTCTTTATAAAAGCGGGTCATGTCGAGACTGCACGCAGAAAGAAGACGCAGGGCTACACAATCCTGCATCGCAAATATACCCAGCAGAAGATGCTCCGTACCCGCGCGGCTCGCTTTGGTCTCCCTGGCGATCTGCTGGGAACGGCTGATCACCTCCGAAGCCTTGGCGGAGTATTCCCGGCGTTCTTTGATCAGCGTATCCCCTGCCGGTGTGATGGTCTCCCGCATCAGCTCGATCAGACGGTTCTCGTAGATCTGGCTCTCACGGAGTATCGCTGCCGCCACCCCGGTGCCCTCGCGTATCAGTCCGATGAGTATATGTTCGGTACCGATATAGCCGCTGTGCATCTCCCGGGAAAACTGGGCGGCAAGCGTCAGCGCTCTCTGCGCTTTTGCTGTAAAGCCAGAGTTGTCCATCAATTTCCTTTAGCGTAGTGCTCGTCTACCATCTTGTGAACGCGATCCTTGTCGATCCCCTTGCAGCGTGCCTTGGCCACAAGCAGATACATCTCGTCGCTGATCTCCTTTAAGTCGGCATCCTGGCGATATTCCACATCCACCATTGCTCCGCGGCGACGGTCGATCTTAACATAGCCTTCCTGGCGAAGCAGGGAATATGCCTTGTTCACCGTATGCATATTGATCCCGATCTCCTCTGCCAGCTGGCGCACGGAGGGAAGGGACTCTCCCTTTTTCAGCTCGCCGTATGCGATCTGGCTGATCACCTGATTGCGGATCTGCATGTAGTACGCTTCTTCACTGTTAAAATTGATCTCGATCGTCATATTAACCTCCATAAGATATTGAAAGTTTTAGGGACAAAAAAAATCCCTGATGTTATATCTATAATATAACATCAGGGATTATTTGTCAAGTGATTTTACTCTTCATCGTCCGGATTCTGCGGGCGGCTCTGACGTACAGGCTGCTGTCTCTGGACCGGAGCGCCCTGGGAACTGCGTCTGGTCACGGGAGCACCGGGCTGACTCTGGCGATGTACCGGAGCCGCAGGCTGGGACTGACGCTGCATGGGAGCCTGAGGGCCACCTGCGGGGCGTGTTCCTGCCGGTCTCTGCTGGGGTGCGGGACCTCCTGCAGGTCTCTGTCCGGCCGGACGCTGAGCCTGAGGACGGGGACCCGAAGTCGCAGGGCCCTGGGGACGGATCTGCTGGCTGCTGCGCTGCTGCATGCCTGCAGGCTGTACGGAACGTGCAGCGGGCTGCTTCGGTGCCTGCTGACGTCTTGCGGGACGATAATCATCATCGTCGTCATCATCATAGTAGTCGTCATCCCTGCCGCCGGAGAAGAGCTTGAAGGCAAGGAAGGCACAGCCGCCTGCCAGCAGGATGATCACCACGATCAGAATGATCACAAGGCCTTTGTTCGCACCGCCCTTTCCTCCGTTGGAGGAAACGCTGCCCGAACCGGAGCCGTCGATCAGGAAATCGATATAACGTACCCAGCGGCCTTCTGCGGAATCATACAAAAACCAGCCAACATTGCCCGAAGGCGAGGTAGCATAAAAGATGTAGAAGGTCTCGTTGGTCCAGGCCTGCACCTCACGCTCGCCTACACGGATGCGTGTATCACTGAAGCCCTTGGGCAGGTAAGGAGGCTCGGCTGCGCTGCCGTCTTCCCCTGCAGGAGGATCCATGGCCAGGATGCTGCCCATGGTGGTGGTCACCGGGGTCTCATCCCCGCCGCTCTCTTCTGCGGGAGCCGCCGTATCTCCGTCACCCTCTTTTCCCTCTTCGGGCTCTTCGGGTGCCGTTTCTTTCTCACTGATATCCACCATATCGCTGCGGATATAGCCGCGGATATTCTTATCGCCTTTCTTTCCGCTGATCTCATACCAGACCTTACCGTCACTGCCGGTGGTCTGTCCCAGTACGTCGAAGCTGTCTCCGCCGTCCACAGTTGCCACGACACCACCGTCTACCGCAGTAGCACGCACATTGATGTCCGTCTTACCGGCCTTGACCGTTGCGACCTGTCCGGTTCCCTCCTCCGAGGTGGCGTGCGCAAAAAGCTGCATACTCACAAAGAGCACCGCCGCCAGCAGAAGAGCGATCACGTATCTGCCATAGCTTTGCCTTTTTTCTTTCATCTCTTCTTTCCTTTCCGTTGAAGTAAACATAACACCAAATACTTATTATACCCTAAGCCTTTAAAAATTTCCAGTCCTTTTTTCTTAAGCCTCGTCTATGGCTTTTCCGATGTCGTGGCGGTAGTATTTATTGGAGAAATCAACCCATTCCACCGCCTCGTAAGCCTTCTTTCGGGCATCCTTCAGGTCCGTGCCGAGAGCGGTGATCCCAAGTACTCTTCCGCCGTTGGTAAGGACCTCGCCGTCCTCCGCCTTTGTGCCGGCATGGAAGCAGAAATACTCACTCTGCCCGTCAAAGCGCTCCAGGCCGTGAATGGCCTTTCCCTTTTCGTAGCTTACGGGATAGCCGTCGGAAGCCAGCACCACGCACACCGCTGCCTCTTTGCGGAAATTCAGCTCCACGCCTTCCAGCTTGCCGTCCACACAGGCCTCCATGACCGAGAGCAGGTCGTTCTCCATACGGGGCAGCACCACCTGGGCTTCCGGATCTCCGAAGCGGGCATTGTATTCCAGCACCTTCGGTCCTTCCTCTGTGAGCATCAGTCCGAAGAAGATAACGCCTTTGAAGGTCCGTCCCTCCGAACGCATGGCATCCACGGTAGGCTGATAGATGTGCTCGCAGCAGTATTTATGGATCTCTTCCGTATAGAAGGGACTGGGAGAAAAGGTTCCCATGCCGCCGGTATTCAGGCCCGTATCCCCGTCACCGGCTCTCTTGTGATCCTGGGCACTGGCCATGACCCTTATGGTCTTCCCGTCGGTAAAGGTCAGCACCGACACTTCCCGGCCCGTCATAAAGCGCTCGATGACCATACGGTTTCCAGCGGAGCCGAACTTCTTATCCTGCATGATCTCCTTCACGCCGGCCACAGCTTCCTCATGGTCCTTGCAGATCAGCACTCCCTTGCCCAGCGCCAGGCCGTCGGCCTTAAGTACCACGGGATAGGCCGCACTCTCAAGATATTTCAGCGCTGCCTCGGCTTCATCGAAATTCTCATATTCCGCCGTGGGAATGCCGTATTTCTTCATCAGATCCTTGGAAAAGGCCTTGCTTCCTTCCAGGATGGCCGCATCCTTCCGGGGGCCGAAGGCTTTCACCCCCGCCGCCTCGAAGGCATCCACCAGGCCGGCTGCCAGAGGATCGTCCGGCGCCACGATGACAAAGTCGATGCGCTTCTCCTGGGCAAAGCCCACCAGCTTGCCGAAATCCATTACTCCGATGGGTACGCATTCCGCCAGCTGCGCGATGCCGGCATTTCCGGGCGCGCAGTAAAGCTTTTCACACTTCTCGCTTTTTGCCACTGCCGCAGCGATGGCATGTTCCCTGCCTCCGCCGCCAACGATCAGTACCTTCATTCCGCACCTCCCATTTTGATCCGGCCCGCGGCGATCCCATCGATCACCTGGGGCAGGATGATCCACTCTGCTTCTTCCATAACACGCCGCTGCAGTACCTCCGGCGTGTCTCCTTCCTTAACTTCCACTGCCTTCTGCGCGATGATGGGTCCGGTATCCGTTCCTTCATCCACAAAATGCACTGTAGCGCCGGTGACCTTCACACCGCGCTTAAGCACCGCCTCATGCACCCTGAGCCCGTAAAAGCCGTTCCCGCAGAAGGAAGGGATCAGGGACGGATGGATATTGATGATACGTCCGGAATACTTCTTTACCAGAGCTTCCGGCAGCACCAGCAGAAAACCTGCCAGCACGATGAGATCGGGAGCCGCCTCATCGATGGCCTCCGTCAGGGCAGCATGGAACTCCTCCGGGGAAGGGTAATCCTTTTTGACCACCGCTCTCGCCGCTATCCCGTGCAGCCTGGCCCTCTCCAGCGCATAGGCATCCGCCTTGTTGGAGATCACGGAAACGATCTGCGTATCCCTGATCTTCCCGCTGTCAATGGCATCCATTATGGCCTGAAGGTTTGTTCCGCCCCCCGAGACCAGTACCGCTATCTTCAGCATACCACCGCTTCCTTTTCTCCGGCGACGGTCTCACCTATGATATAGGCCGTCTCGCCGGCTTCCTTCAGGGTGTTCACACAGGCATCCGCATCCGCCGGATCCACTGCCAGCACCATTCCTATGCCCATATTATACGTGTTATACATCACATGCCAGTCAATATCTCCGCTCTTCTGCAGCAGGGAGAAGATCACCGGCAGTTCATAACTCGACTTTTCGATGCGGGCGCCGATACCCTCCGGCAGCATGCGGGGGATATTCTCGTAAAAGCCGCCGCCGGTGATATGGCTGCAGCCCTTGATCTTTATCCCTTTATCCTTCAGGGCACGCAGGGCCTTCACATAGATCTTTGTAGGGGTAAGCAGGGCATCTCCCAGGGACTGACCCAGTTCATTATTGTAGCGGATCAGCGCATCCGTGGTCATGGGGAAGACCTTACGCACCAGGGAAAAGCCGTTGGAATGCACGCCGCTGGAAGCAATACCAACCAGCGTATCCCCGGCCTTGATATCGCGGCCGTTGATCATTTCTGTCTCGTCTGCCAGACCCACGGCAAAGCCGGCCAGATCGTATTCCTCCTCGGGCATCATACCGGGATGCTCCGCCGTCTCACCGCCGATCAGCGCGCAGCCGGCCTGTTCGCAGCCTTCCGCCACACCCTTGACGATGGCCGCGATCTTCTCGGGGATGTTCTTCCCGCAGGCGATATAATCCAGGAAATAAAGGGGCTCGGCCCCGGCGCAGGCGATGTCGTTCACACACATGGCCACGCAGTCGATGCCTATGGTATCGTGCTTATCCAGCAGGAAAGCCAGCTTGAGCTTGGTGCCCACGCCGTCGGTACCCGACACCAGAACAGGCTTTTCCATCTTTTTGATGGCCTCCAGGGAAAATGCCCCGGAGAAACCGCCGATGCCGCCCAGCACTTCGGGCCGCATGGTCCGGTTCACATACTGCTTCATGAGCTCCACCGAACGGTAACCCGCTTCGATATCCACTCCCGCTTTCTTGTAATCCATATCGTCTCTCCTTTTCTGCCCCCGGAGCCGTGCGACGGGGGAGCCCGCGCCGGCTTTGAGGCGCTTCAAAGATTTGCCGCATGGCAAATCTTCCTTTTCTGCTAATATGCCGCGTAGCCTGTTTCCGTAAGCTTCGCATCCTTTGCAATTACTGCTTCCTTCATTTCCGTACTGTAAGCCTTCAGCTTCTTAAGCAGCTCCCCGTCACTCACCGCCAGGATCTTTGCCGCCAGCAGTCCCGCATTGGCACCGCCTCCGATGGCCACCGTAGCCACCGGTATCCCGGAAGGCATCTGTACGATGGAATACAGGGAATCCCTGCCCCCCAGAGAAGTGGTATGCATGGGAATGCCGATCACCGGCAGGGGAAAGATCGCCGCACACATCCCCGGCAGATGGGCCGCCATGCCCGCACCGGCGATCACGACCTTGATCCCTCTGTCCTCCGCACTCTTTGCATAGTCGAAGAATTCCTCCGGCTCGCGGTGTGCCGAGATGATGCGCATCTCAAAGCTGACACCCAGCTTCTCCAGCACCTCTGCTGCTTTCTTCATCACGGGCATATCCGAATCACTGCCCATTACGATACTTACCTGTGGCATCTTTTCATCCTCCGTCTATTCTTCGTCAAACGCCTTGTTCAGTTCTTCCGTACCCGGCAGCACAAAACGTCCGTTTTCTATGATACGTATACTGCTGCCGTCTGCTCTTATCCCTTCTATGAGCCCAAGTTCATCATAGGGAATGGTAACATCCGTATGGCAGCCGAAATACGCTGCCGCGGGATCCGTCTTTCTGCGGATGGAGCATTCGTTATCCCTTGCAAAAATCTCCTTCCCGTCGGGATTGTACTGCGGCACATCCTCCGCATGGGAATAGCAGGTATCTCCCACGGCAAAATGAGGTCCCGTCTTTTCCGCAATGAGTATGGGCAGCAGGGATGCTATACCGAACTTTCCGGCCATCACATAGGCCAAAGTGTTGGTACCGATGGCTGCCTCTCCCATGGGCAGGCTCTTATGATGGAAGAGCACGTTATCCTCTACATAATGCCTGTTCTTTTCCGTATCGTCGAAATTAGCGCAGTCATACTCCGTCACCATTCCGTCCGTAAAGCGCAGGGAAAGATCCTTATACTCCAGATTATTCAGGAACACCCGGCTCACATGTAAGAGTCCGTTGGTCCCTTTAAGCTGCGGCGTGGTGAAGATCTCTCCCACGGGGATGTTCACATCCGCCACGCAGTTTTCGAAAATAGCCTGCTTTGACTTATCCTCCGGCTGCTGCAGAGCCACCGTAAGCTCCGTGCGGTTCTTCCCGCAGCCCCTGATATGCATGAAGCTGCAGTCGTTCAGTGCGTCGATCATGCAGCCCTGCATGCGCTGATAGCTGTTATAATCCAGCGTATTGATGCGTACCACCGCATCAAAGATCTCGGGAAAGCGTTCCCCGATAGCCGGCACCGGAAAGGCGATGATGGTGAAGCTCCTCTCTTCGCCGGGGATGTAATGGTAGGTGATACGTACATTTTCACTGCGGAAGCGCACATCCAGTGCCCGCTGCTTTTCATCATAACGGGGTGCCGTCTTTTTATCTTCCGGCACAAAGGGGGCACGCCCGAATTCTTCCACCACTGCAGGGCCCGCATGCCCTTTGGCCAGTGCTTCCACATTCTTAAAGCCCTGCTCGATGCATTCCAGTCTGCGGCTCACCAGCTGCCCGTCCAGGATGAGGGCCAGATCCTCCCGATGGTCATAATCGAACTGGGGATTGGGATTGGCGCCGAAAAAGCCGTTCTTTAACACACTGCGTCCGGTAAAGATCGAGCCGGTAGAACTGCATATCACATTCTTTAAACCCATCTTTTCGAAATTGTCCATGGCCTTACGTATGATGCGTTCAAAGCCCAGAGGATAACGGATGTTCACACTGAGCTTCTTTCCCAGATCCTTACCGGTATTTACAAAGCCCATGCGATAGCCTTCCGTATAGGTATCGGCCATCTGATCGATACGCTCCTGCGGAAGCGAAGCGATATATTCCGCCAGCTTCAGCTCGTTATCCGTGATGTATTCTCCGAAACGGTACAGATAGGAAGGATCGGAAAGATCCGCTTCCCTTATGATGCGTGCCGCAAAATCCCTTTCCGGATCCACCAGCTGGGAACAGCGCAGCGCATACTCCGTCTCGAAATAATCGCTGACAAAATCATAGAACACACTGCGGTATGCGGCATATTCCGGTGCCGCCCCTTCCTCGGCAAAGCCCCTTTCCGTCATATGGTAGAACTGCAGCAAAAGCTCCATACGTATGAGCAGCTCTTCCGTTTCTTTTTCGTAAACGGCCCGGATGGCACTTCTGAGCTCCGCTGCCACGCAGGCAAAGAGAGGCCCGTATTCAGCCCCCAGCCTTTCACAGGCCGCATCGGGATTGCACCAGCTCTTCCCGTAGTTATCGGGCAGTATATCCTCGTAGAGCCGTCCGTTCCATTCGGGATCCGGCTCCCCGCTGCTTTCCAGTATCTCATTTAAGAAAAGCAGGAATCGTGCTCCACGCACAAAAAAATCCTGCCAGTCCCCCGGCAGTTCCTTCTCTGTTTTTATCTCCGCCAGGCGCGAAAGCGCCAGTTCCATACGTTCTTTCATCCTATCCACCCCAGGCCCAGAGCAAAGATCCAGCCGCAGGCCAGAATCACAAGCGTATTCAGTATGATCCCCAGATTGGGGAAAAGGTAATAGCGGTCCGGTTCCGTACGCGAGATCAGTGCCAGTACCAGCCCCGCCAGTGACATCAGAAAGCTCAGGGAAAGTGCAGCAGCGTAACGCGCATTCCCTTCGCCTCCGCTCCGGTAGCTGAGATAGATCGATAAAAACAACGCCACGATCCCGATCAGGGCCAGATTCACCGAAAGTATGGCTTTCAGCGGATGCCGCTTGTTTGTAAATTTATACTTACTTAAGAAAGACATTCAGAACATTATTTTTCTTCTGCCGATCAGGAGCTTTGCTCCGCTGATGATCAGCAGCACACCGGCCGTGATCCCGATCACCATGGTAGCGATACCGATGGCGATGTTCCAGCCGCCCGTGCGGCTCATGATCGTATAGGTTCTCTCTTCCATACTGCCTCCTTTATCTGACTCCGTATTCCTGATAATACGCGTCAATGGCTTTCTTTCTTTCGTCATCGATGACCACCGTACCGCCGATCTCGCGGCCGTACAGATATTCCGTCACCTCTGCCATGGTAACGATGGCTGTGGTGGGGAAGCCGTATTCCTCACTGATCTCGCTCAAGGCACTCTTTTCGCCCTTTCCCTTTTCCATACGGTTTAAGGAGACCACCAGCCCTCGTATGTCAACATCCGCCGCAGCCTTTAGGATCGGATAGGTCTCGGCGATGGATTTTCCCGAAGTGGTCACATCCTCGATCATGACCACCCTGTCGCCGTCCTTTAAGCTGCTACCCAGCAGTATCCCGGTATCACCGTGGTCCTTGATCTCTTTACGGTTGGAACAGTAGCGCACATCCTTCCCGTACAGCTCCGAGATCGCCATGGCCGTAGCCACGCTTAAGGGGATACCCTTGTAGGCAGGCCCGAAGAGTACGTCAAAATCCAGCCCAAAGTTCTGCTCTATGGCCCGGGCATAATACTCGCCCAGCTTTCTGAGCTGCGTACCCGTCACATATTTCCCTGCATTCATAAAGAAAGGGGACTTACGGCCGCTCTTTAAGGTGAAGTCACCGAAGGTCAGCACCCCGGCCCCTACCATGAACTCTATAAACTCCTGTTTGTAGCTTTCCATAAACTCTCCTTTGGGTCCCGGGTCCCGCCCGCAGACCAGAACCAGTTTACCATAAGCGGCCGGATATTTCAAGCGCCGTAAATAAGCCCGGAGCTTTCGCTCCGGGCCCTGAAATCTTACTTCGTTCCGAATATACGGTCGCCGGCATCTCCCAGACCGGGACAGATATATGCATTGGCATTCAGTTCCCTGTCCAGATGCCCCACATAGATCTGTACATCCGGATGCACCGTATGAAGCTTCTCCAGTCCTTCGGGAGCCGCGATGATACACATGAACTTGATCATCTTTCCTCCCTTTTCCTTGATGAAGTTCACCGCATCCACCGCCGAGCCGCCGGTGGCCAGCATGGGATCCGTCACGATGATGATACGCTCATTGATGGGGTTGGGCAGTTTGCAGTAATAGGAATGAGGCAGATGGGTCTCCTCATCCCGGTACATTCCGATATGCCCCACCTTGGCTGTGGGAAGCAGGCTTAAGATCCCTTCGGTCATCCCCAGGCCTGCTCGCAGGATCGGCACCACCGCCTGCTTACGGCCCGCGATCACGGGAGCCATGGTCTTTTCGATGGGAGTCTCCACCTCGATGAGCTCCGTTTCCAGATCCCGCAGGGCCTCGTAACCCATGAGCATGGCGATCTCTCCCGCCACCTGACGGAATTCCGCCGTACCGGTATTCTTATCCCGCAGGCGGGTGATCTTGTGCTGGATCAGGGGATGATCCAGAATGAAGATGTTCTGCTCTTTTGAAAAATCCATAGCCTCAGTCCTCCTTTGTCATCTCGTTGAAGCTCACACCGCGGTTGATATCCCCTCTGGGATTCTCGCCGAAGTGATAATCATTTCCCGGAAGGATCGCATTGAGCAGGATCCCGGCGATGGCTGCGATGGCCAGGGCTGTAAGGGTAACGGAAGTGCTCCCGATGGTGAAGGTCAGGCCGTCGGAGAAGCCCAGGCCGCATACCAGGATCACGGCTGCGATGATCAGGTTCCGGGACTTGGTGAAGTCCACCTTGTTCTCCACCACGTTGCGCACGCCGATGGCGCTGATCATTCCGTAAAGCACGAAGCTGATGCCGCCGATGATGGCGGTGGGCATGGTACCGAAGACCTGTGCCATCTTGGGGATGAAGCCCAGGACCACCGCGTAGATGGCCGCAAGACGTACCACGGAGGGATCGTATACATGGGAGAGCTCCAGCACACCGGTATTCTCACCGTAGGTGGTGTTGGCCGGGCCGCCGAAGAGGGCCGCGATGGAGGTTGCCAGGCCGTCGCCCAGGAGCGTGCGGTGCAGGCCGGGATCCTCGATGAAGTTCCGGCCGGTAGTAGCGGAGATGGCGGAGATATCACCGATATGCTCCATCATGGTAGCCAGGGCAATGGGAGCCATCACCAGGATGGCGGTGATGTCGAATTTAGCGATAAGGAAAGGCGGCAGGCCTACCCAGGCCGCATCGCTGATGGGCTGGAAGTTCAGGATCGCGCTGCCGTCGGCATTGGTCATGCCGCAGGCGTTGAAGATCAGCGCAGCCACGTAGCTGATCACCACACCCATAAGGATGGGGATGATGCGGAACATCCCTTTGCCCCAGATGTTGAAGCACACCACCACCACCAGGGCGATGAGGGCCAGGGGCCAGCAGGCCGAAGCATTGCTTACCGCCGAAGGTGCAAGGCTTAAGCCGATACAGATGATGATGGGTCCCGTTACCACAGGGGGCAGGAAGCGCATGACCCGCTTCACTCCCACCAGGCGGATGATCCCCGCCAGCACCAGATAGAGCAGGCCTGCCACCACGATACCGCCGCAGGCGTAGGGAAGCTTTTCCCCGTAGCTCATATCCGCGAATTTACCCACATTCAGTTCCGCCACCGTGGCAAAGCCGCCCAGAAAGGCGAAGGAAGAACCCAGAAAGGCCGGGACCTTCAGCTTTGTGCACAGATGGAAGAACAGTGTACCTATACCCGCAAAGAAGAGCGTGACCTGCACGGACAGGCCCTCCCCGTGGAAATAGCTGTTCACCAGGATAGGCACCAGAATGGTGGCGCCGAACATGGCAAACATGTGCTGCAGACCCAGGATCAGCTGCCTGGGCAGCCCCAGGCTTTTGGCATCATAGATGGCCTGCTCTTTTTTCTGTTCCGTTTCTTTTTTACTTTTTCCCATGATCTCCTCCTCTTCTGCTCAGGCAAGTGCCTGCGCTATATCTTCCTTCATATCCAGAACAGCAGCCCGGGCCGCATCCGCATAGCCCTCCGCGCCGTACTCTGCGTATTTTTCCTGCTGGTATGCCCCGATGATCCCTCTGGAGGAATTAACGATGGCTCCCAGACCGTCCTTATTAAAGAAGTAAGCCAGATCCTTGCCCTTTCCGCCCTGGGCTCCGTAACCGGGTACAAGGATAAAGCTCTTCGGCATCACACTGCGCAGGAGCCTGCCCTGCTCGGGGTAAGTGGCGCCCACCACGGCACCTACGGCGCTGTAGCCGTTCTTTCCGATGAGCTCGCTGCCCCATTCCACCACTTTCTCCGCCACCAGCTTTGAAAGAGGCGTTCCGTCAATCTCCCTGTCCTGGAATTCCCCGCTGGAGGGATTTGAGGTCTTGACCAGCACAAAGATCCCCTTGCCTTCCTCCCGGCACACATCCGTGAAGGGCTTTACCCCGTCGGTCCCCAGATAGGGGTTCACCGTGGCAAAATCCTCCGAGAAACCCGGGAACTCCTTACTCCCCACTTTGATCTTTCCCAGATGGGCTCTGGCATAGGCTTCCGAAGTGGAACCGATGTCCCCGCGCTTGATGTCGCCGATGACCAGCAGGCCTTTTTCATGGGCATAGTCCACGGTCTTTTGGAAAGCCACCAGCCCCGGGATGCCAAAGGCTTCATACATGGCGATCTGGGGTTTTACTGCCGGCACCAGCTCATATACCGCATCGATGAGTCCCCGGTTATACTCCGTAATGGCTTCCGCCACCGCCTCCGGTGTCTCCCCCATTTCTTCAAAATACTTTTTCGTGATCTGCTCCGGAATGAGCTTCAGGGTAGGATCCAGTCCCACCACGATGGGGGCCCCGGTCTTTTTTATCCCTTCGATCAGTCTGTCGATCATAGCTGCTCCTTTCTTTCTGATTTACATAATATTTATGCCTAAAGAAAAGGGGCCCTTATCGGGCCCCTGCCTTACGCTCCAACTAACGCCGTTTCCTCAACATATTTTTTGATGTTGGATAGATTGGCGAATTTCAATACCTGATCCCTGGTCACGATCACCAGAGTCGGTGCCTGTCTTATCTTGTATTTATATGCCAGTTCCGGATTCTCCTCCGCATCCATCAGGATGTAGGGAATACCGTTAAGCAGCTCCTTCGCCTGTCTGCAGTTGGGACATTTCTTGGTAGTAAAGAGGTAGATCACTTCCTCCGGCTGTGAGAATTCCACCGTTGCCTCTCCGTCCCCAAGACCGCTCATGGTCATGATGGCTGTGGTAGGCCGTTTCAGGCAGGATTTCTCGATATCGTATTCCACGCGGTTCTCGTATTCCTGAAGCTTTCCGTCGTTCCAGTTCTGTACGGGACGATAGTAACCGGTGATCCTGGAGTAGACTTCCGTCTTCTTTCCGCAGTGCGGGCAGCTCTTGACCTCGCCGGCGATGTAACCGTGCTCCCGGCAGATGGAATAGGTCGGGGACAGGGTGTAATACGGAAGCTTGTAATTCTCGGCGATGGTACGTACCAGCTTGGCCGCCGCTCTCCAGTCCGGAAGCTTCTCGCCCAGGAAGGCGTGGAAGACCGTTCCGGAAGTGTAGAGGGTCTGCAGCTCGTCCTGGATATCCAGTGCATCGAAGATATCGCTGGTATAATCCACCGGCAGATGAGAGGAATTTGTATAGTAAGGCGTATCCCCGTCATGACCTGCGGTACGGATCCCGGGCCATTTTGCCTTGTCATGCTTGGCCAGACGGTAGGAGGTACTCTCAGCCGGAGTGGCTTCCAGATTGTAAAGATCGCCGTACTGCTCCTGGTAATCGGAGAGACGCTCACGCATATGGTTCAGAACCTTCTTGGTAAAGGCCTGGGTCTTCGGGGAAGTCATATCCTCACGCAGCCAGTTGGCATTCAGGCCCACTTCGTTCATACCCACCAGACCGATGGTGGAGAAGTGATTATCGAAGCTGCCCAGATAACGCTTGGTGTAAGGATAAAGGCCTTCCTCCATCAGCTTCGTGATCACGCCGCGCTTCACCTTAAGGCTGCGGGCCGCGATATCCATCATACGGTTCAGGCGCTTGAAGAACTCGTCCTCATTGGCGGAAAGATATGCGATACGGGGCATATTAATAGTAACAACCCCCACGCTGCCGGTGCTCTCACCGGAACCGAAGAAGCCGCCGGTCTTTTTACGGAGCTCACGGAGATCCAGGCGCAGACGGCAGCACATGCTGCGTACGTCGCTGGGCTCCATGTCGGAATTGATATAGTTGGAGAAATACGGAGTACCGTACTTGCTCGTCATCTCGAAGAGCAGGCGGTTGTTCTCGGTATCGGACCAGTCAAAATCGTTGGTGATGGAGTAGGTGGGAATGGGATACTGGAAGCCGCGGCCGTTGGCATCCCCTTCGATCATCACTTCGATGAAGGCCTTGTTCACCATGTCCATCTCTGCCTTGCAATCCTTATAGCAGAAATCCATCTCCTTGCCGCCCACGATGGCCGGAAGCTCCGCCAGATCATTGGGAACGGTCCAGTCCAGGGTGATATTGGAGAAGGGTGCCTGAGTGCCCCAGCGGGAAGGAGTGTTCACACCGTAGATGAAAGTCTCGATGCACTTCTTCACTTCGGGATAGCTTAAATTATCCACCTTTACGAAAGGTGCAAGATAGGTATCGAAAGAGGAAAATGCCTGCGCGCCGGCCCATTCGTTCTGCATGATGCCCAGGAAATTGACCATCTGGTTGCAGAGAACGGAAAGATGTGCCGCAGGGGCGGAAGTGATCTTGCCGGTGATGCCGCCCAGGCCTTCCTGGATCAGCTGCTTTAAGGACCAGCCTGCACAGTAGCCCGTGAGCATGGCCAGATCATGAATATGGATATCTGCGTTGCGGTGTGCTTCGGCGATCTCGTTATCGTAGATCTCAGAGAGCCAGTAGTTGGCCGTAACGGCACCGGAGTTGGAGAGGATCAGACCGCCTACGGAGTAGGTCACCGTGGAATTCTCTTTCACACGCCAGTCTTCCACTTTCACATAGCTGTTCACCACATCCTTGTAATCCAGGATGGTGCTCTTCATGGTACGCATCTTTTCCCGCTGTTTGCGGTAAAGGATGTAGGCCTTGGCCACCTCGGTGTAGCCCGCCGTCTCCAGGACCTTCTCTACGCTGTCCTGGATCTCTTCCACGTGGATCTCGCCGTTCTTTACCTTAGGCTGGAAATCCGCGGTCACCCGAAGGCTGAGCATGTCGATGATGTCGTTATTGTACTGCATCTCCATGGCATCAAAGGCCTTGCGGATC
This sequence comes from Lachnospiraceae bacterium, assembly GCA_017552715.1. Lineage (GTDB taxonomy): Bacteria > Bacillota > Clostridia > Lachnospirales > Lachnospiraceae > NK4A136. The sequence continues at coordinate 15,236 of JAFZOW010000118.1, read as the reverse complement.
GCATCACTGATCTTGCTTAAGATGAAATCTGTCCTTTCCCCGTCTCTCTTGATCACACTGAACATAGATTTAAGTTTACCTCTCTTACCTAAGATTCACTATTCTCCCTCTTGTTTCCACCCGGTCCTGCCAAGTTATGTAAACCATTTTGGAGAGCGAAGCCATAAAAGCCTGTGTATGTTAAATTCCCGTATCAGCTTCGTTTTGTGTTTGCCCGGCGCCCTGGGGGCCGCCGGAAAGGATGTTTACATAAGTCTCTTTCAGACCGTGCACGCATATCATAACAAAGGAAAAATGAAAAGTCAAGTCGCGCACACAAGATATTATGTCATCTCAAAGCCCGTTCCACTATATCTTGTAGGGGCTTTTATACAAGCTTACCGAAATTTTTTTATTTTTTTGGTAATTTTTTACCTTGTGATGAGGAAGGCGTATTCCTTGTTCAGCAGCTCGCTGTCCCCGTAGGTTTCCATGTAGTCCGAGAGCTCTTTCGCCGCTTCCTTGTACTGTCCCAGATGTTCCAGGCACACGATCTCGTTGAGCCGCAGGGCCTGCAGGCAGGTATTGTTCTCGCGTATCTCCCGCCCCCTGCGGAAGGCCGCAAGTCCGTTCTCGTAATCCCCCTGCTCCACATAGCAGAGCCCCAGCTGGTTACAGATGGCGGCATCACCGAAATCATCCACATAACCGCCGTAGACCACCGCAGCATAATCATACTGGTCCTGCCGCTTGTAGCATTCTCCCAGAAGGGTGATCAGGCCGGAATCCACCTTTCCCTCCGAACGCGCACGCTCCAGATAATTGCAGGCCTGGCCGTATTCCCCGCGGAAATAGCACAGACGGCCCTTATCGTAATCCCCTATATCCTTGACATCCGCTGCCAGCACCACATCCAGATATTTCTGCGCCTCGGCATTATAACCGTGCTGCAGCATGCTGTCGTAGATATCGATATACAGGGAATAATCGCCCTTCTTCACGGACACGGCCGTATCAAAATCCTCCACGGCTCCCTTTACATCATTCAGATAGAGCTTCATGCTCCCTTTCAGATACCAGGCCCGTGTTTCCTTGCGCTTCAGCTCGGTGATGGCATCGTAACAGCCGATGGCCGCATCGTATTCCCCCAGTTTATAGTGGCAGATGGCCATATAGTAATTGATATCGAATTCCATCTCTCCGGGGGACGGGCCCGCTTCCTTCAGGGCTTTCGAAAAACTGCTGAGGGCTTTTGCATAATCCTGCTGCCCCATATAGGACAGGCCGATGCCGCGGTAGATCTGCTCCTTATCCCCGCCGGCATTTAAGGCCCGGTCAAAGCTGTCCCTGGCGCTGCGGTATTCCTGTCTCGCCACGGCTTCCATGCCCTGCTTTGTCAGTTCTTCCTGATCCGCCCCACAGGCCGCGAGAGATAATGCACAGAGTGATATACACAAGATTTTCCTGATTTTTGCGCTCATGAAGCCATTCTACCACAATATCCTGTTCTTTTGCAAGCCACAGGGAAGGCCCTTTTGTCAGAATCCGTTAACTTTTCATAAAGGAAGGACGGGATATGTATTCATGCTGCGACACGCTTCCGCTCGGATTTTGCCAGTAGCGGACGCTAAGCTCGCAAAACGGCCGGATGTTAGATAGAACGGCATCCGGCCTGCTCGCTAAGCGCCGACGGCAAAATACGGTCGCCGCATTGAATACATATGCCCGTCTTTTTTTCAGGTATTTAAACGGATCCTGACAACGGGCCGTCCCTGCGCTCCCCCTTCAGCGCATCACTGCGTAATCCGGGTTCAGTACAGACTGCAGTTCGTCATAGTAAAACTCCATATTGCACCAGACCTTTTCATGATCCTCATCTTCCGGCTTCCACCAGCTCAGGTTCACGCAGTCATCTTCAATCCGTATATCCACGCCTCCGTCGCAGGCCGGTGTGTTGAAGGCCTTCTCGAAATCCGCTTCGAAACTGTTAAAATCTATGCCGTATTTCGGATCCTTATACCAGCTCTCCACTCTTTCCTTAAGCTGCTTTTTGATCTCCGAGGCATCGGTGAAAAGATCCGCCGCGGACAGTATCTTCCCATTATTCACATCGATATAGACATGAAAATCGATATAGAGCCCGTAACCCGCAGGCGGGAGGCCGAAGGAATTTGCCCGTCCGGTATTAAAGTAAAAACTGTAGAACATCTCATTCAAGTTTTCCTGATCCGACACATAAAGGGAGCGGGCGGAACAGCGGTCCTCCTTCTGCCAGGTCTTCTTCGGCACAGCTGCCATCAGTGCATCATCCTCCGCAAGAGTCTGCTCCGAGATCTTCCTGTAACGCTCCGAGAAGTCCTCCAACGTATCCATGAGCGCCTTCGGTACCATCCCCTCTGCCGTAAAGACCGTATACTGGGTGGAAACAGTGTAATCGTAAGCCGTTCCCTTCTTCTCCTGGGGCTTATCCTCGGTCAGGATCCTGTAATCCGGCTTTGCATCCTCCTCCGGTCCCAGGCGCAGCATGGGCTTCGTGGAATGAAAACTGTTGTCCCAGTAGCTATAGCCTGCCGCGGTAAGCTTTTCATAGATAAACTGGTGCAGGACATAGCCGTCCTCCAGCCATACATCGCTCACATCCTTCCAGTTGGCCCGGGAATGGTAGCTCGCCCCGTCGGTAAAAGTAATATTCAGTTCGTAGCGTGTCGTATCCTCCGGCGTATCCTCGGTCCAGATATCCACGCCGTTTAAGCTATCCAGGCGGCTGTCAGCAAGCAGCTCCGCCAGTTCCTCCATCTCTTCCGCCGAAAGCTCCACACGCTCCGGGCAGGGCTCATAATCGATGATACCGCCCCCGTCTTCCTTCCGGCTGATCCGGTAAGCGTAAGAACCTTCCCGGGGTTCTTCCGGGGCCATATCCCCGTACACCCGGCTGGGTTCACAGACCGCCAGGCTCAGTTCCTGCACCCCATGCTCCGAAAAGCTCTTCGGTGCGGAAGCATCCGACTTATCGATACGTTCGCCGTAAGTCACGGGGGGCGGAGCCACATATTCGGTACGCAGGAAGGTCATCAGATGATAACCGCCATCCCCGTCCGTATGGGGCATGGTATGCATGGTGATCTTATCCTCTTTCTTGTAATACTGGATATCCGGATACCACCAGTCTTCGTCATCGGGGATGATCTCCAGCCCTTCCTTGTTCCTCTTTGTGCTGTAAGTACAACTCACCGAATGATCGTTGTACGAATAGGTAAACTCATCCTCCGTAACGGTAAGGATCCCTCCGTCCGCTGACTGCTCGTACCAGGTGCCGGTCATGCCCCCGGAACTTTTCTTTCCGTTTCCGCTCTCTCCGTCATTTCCGCAGCCCCCCAGTGCCAGTGCACTCAGTGTTGTGAAGAGGATCGCGGATCCCGCCAGTAAAATGCCAGTTTTCATTTCAAGCTTCCCCCGTTCAGTCTGCTTTCACATTGATGGTTATGGTCTTACCGTTCAGCTTGGCCGTAAGTCTTGCCTTGCCCTTCCCCCGGACCACCAGGGTCCCGTCGGTATCCACAAAGGCCACCGACGGCTTGTTGCTCTTAAACACGATCTGACGCTCCGGATCCTCAAAGGAAATTCCCGCAAATGCGATCTTCTTTTTATCACCGACCTTCAGAGCGGCCGTATACTTGTTCTTCCCTCTGGCTGCCGCGATCCCCTCCGTTGTGATGGCGGGATCCTCCACGATCACCCTGATCCGGTATACCGTGTCCTTATATGTGGTATACACCACTGCCGTACCGACGCTATCGGCCTTCAGCTTGTTCTTCTTCACAAAGCTCACCGCCGTACCGCTCTCCACTTCCCACTGCACCTTCTTAAGGCCCTTTACGCTGAGCTTTTTGCTTTCGCCCCTGGTGATATGCAGGGTACGTGTCAGCGCCACGCTCTTCTCCGTCACCTTCACCTTTCGATTGTAGGCCTTGCCGTTTACATAGGCCGTAACGGTGGCCGTACCTCTGGAGATGGCATGTACCCTTCCGCTCTGGTCCACGCACGCCACATCCGGTGCGGAAGAGGCATAGAAGACCGCAAGTTCCGTATCCCTGCAGCTGAAGCCTATACTGTCCTCAGCGCCGGCCTCCAGGCTCAGGGCTTTTTTCGACGAATATGCCGGAACATCGATATAGACCGGTATACTCTTTCCGAGGCTCTCATTCATCAGATATACGCAGCTGCCCTCGCTTGTCGCCTTCTTCGCCGCTGCCGATCCCTTTTTCGAGATCGAGAGGATCTTCTTATTACTGCTCTTCCAGCCGCAGCTCTTCTTGCTGCTCCAAAGGCTCTTCGGTATCGTGAACTTCTGCCCCTTCACCAGATGCAGCTCTGTCGTCAGATTGTCTACCACCACCACGGGATCCAGGGGCGAATCCTCTCCGCCGCCGCCCTGGGAGGGTCTCTCGGGCATGTTTCCGTCCTTATCCTTCATGATCACCGTGATGCAGGCCGGAGCCGTATTCCCATGAGTGGAATCCCCTTTGATATAATACCACACAAAGTAGTATGCCGGCTCCTTTCCCTTCGGCAGCTGCGAGCTGAATTCCGTCTCCCTCGGAACCTTTGTCTCACTGCTTCCCAGGGCATAGTGCAGGGTTCCCCCCTCAGCAACACCGGGCTCGATCAGCACCTGGCTGAGCCAGTTGTATTTCAGATCCTTCGCCACCGGCTCCTTCTTAAGCACCGGCTGGGGCTTTTCATCGTTTTTATAAGTCGCTGTCACCGTCACCGCCTGCGCAGGCATCGTAAGAGTAGTGATGCTCGCACCCTGGTCCGCAAAGAGCAGCTCCTCCTCACTGACCCAGCTGTCAAAGACCTGTCCTGCCGGAGCGGCCTCCGCCCTGATGGTCACCCTCTCACTGGCCTCGTACTCCCCGCTGCCTTCGCCCTTCTCCACCGTAAGCTTATAGGCAGCATTCCGTATACGAACGTAAACAGGTGTGGCCTCAACGCTGTTATACTCATCCGTGGATGTGATATGGTAGTATACCGTATACTCTCCCACCTCGATCCCCACGGGGATGGTCTCACTCCACTCATACATATCCTCACTGTATTCCAGCTTGCCGCCCTTCGTCACCGACCCGGGGATCAGCAGGGCCTGTTCCTCTCCCGTATAACTTAAGGCCGCCGCCTTCGGTGCGGTATACTCAGGATTTTTCAGATTGCTCATGATGAGCTTCACCCAGAAGTTCACATCATAGTTTTCTCCCTTGATCCAGACCGAGACCATGACCCAGTCACTGACCACTCCCGAGGCGATCTCCAGTTCGATCTCGCCGCCGGCATTAACCAGATAGTCCGTCAGATGCACACCGTTCGCGATGGCCTCTTCCCAAAGGTCAAAACCCGTCGCGTTTCCGGCGTCAAGCGGGAGCATGGATGCGATGGACACACGCGGTGATCTGTCAGAGGCGCTGATATAGCGGGTAATGGTATCCAGCGTGCGCATCGCCCCCTTCTCGATGGTGAAGTGCTTGCTGCCGCTTACGGTATAATCCCCGCCTTCACGGTCCAGTACCGTCACAACAGCGGTATCCGTCCCCACATTTACGTTATTGCTGTAAATCAGAGTGTACTCCATGGGATTGATCAGCCGGTCATCCGTATCACGAAGCTCCACATTCGGTTCCAGGGCGGAACCGGTCCATGCGGCCTTCGCCACGCTGATCACCGGGTCACTCAGTTCCTTCGGAGCGATGGTATAGTTCCCTATGGCCTGCCCGGAGTATTGGCCCTTTCCGTTTACCGTGACCGTCGCGGTGCCGGCATGGTCATTCCCGCTGAAGGAGAGGGTATAATCGCTGCCGTAAGCCAGCAGCACGTCGTCCAGGGTGACCTTCACCTCGGAGTTTTCGGGTTCGGTCTTATCTCCGAAGGTATATGCACCCTCCACCGAAACGACAGCCGACTCCAGGCTCCGCGCCACCACGCTGACTTCTCCGGCCACATAGGTAAAGCTGTAGTTTGCCGTCATGTCATTGCCTTCGGCGTCCGTGATCTTCGCCGCCGAAGGAGTCAGCGGCACGCTTACGCCGGCTGCCGAGGTATCAGCGGAAAGGCTTACAGCCGTCAGCCGGTGATCCGCAGGCATATGATAAAATCCGTCCAGCTCCTCTACGCTCACCTTATCCGCAGAGGAGATCACCGCTGTTCCCGCCTCGACGATCTGATCCTCTGCCGTGATCTTCAGGGGGTAAGGCAGGATATCCGCCGTGACTTCCGTGGTGTAGCAGGAATCCGCCAGCACATAGTTATTCAATGCATAGGAAGCCGACGGTGCATCCAGATCCACATTTGTGATGACAACCTTTTTCCCCGTTCCCACAGCAGGATCTTCAAAGGCCGCGTCCACGATGAACCACAAGTCATTGTCGACCGGAAGTACGCCCTCCAGCCTTGCACCGGAATAATCCGCTTCCGCCCAGGTATCCCCGGTATAAGGACGGTTCTTCACCGTAAAATCCTTCACTCCTGTGATGGGCCGCTGTACGATAGTGAACTCCGCACTGCCGCTGTATACTGTATCCGCTGTCAGCCCTTCCACAGTCACGGTATAAGTCCCCGCATCCCGGGGTTTGTCGTCACTCTCATTGTATTCTTCCCCGTTGGCACGTCTTCCGGTATACCGGATCACCGGTCCTTCCACCCAGCCTCCGGAGGGTGTAGTATAGACCGGATCGGGCAGGGCATCTCCGTATGTAACGGAAGAAGGCATAGTCACCGTCAGGCTCGCATACTTCAGCTGCCGTATGGTGACCGTGATGGGCAGTTCTTCCGAAGCTTTATGATTCGCGTCCCCGGCAGCGGTTGCCTTCACCGTGATGCTTCCCGTGGCACTGCCTGTTTTAAGGATGCTCCCGTTCAGGCTGCAGCCCAGCTGCGGACCGTCAATGCGGAAGCTCACGGCCCCCTGCGCATTCTGCACGGCACTGTTCAGATCCAGCTCCCTGCCGCCGTTTACGGTAGTGAGATTCCGTACCACGAGGGGATTATCCGCCTTATTAACGACCATGGTTCCGTAGTTCAGTCCTGCAGCCGCCTTGAAGTTCTTTCCCTCTGCCACATCAAAAGTCACTGCATAACTTCCGGCGTTCACGGGATTATCCGTATTACCGTCATAATACAGCGTGATATTTCCGCAGCCCGAGTATGTCCCTTTCAGGGTCGGTCTTGCCACGGATCTGCCGCTTCCGTCATAGGTCAGGGAAACGCTGCCCGGAAGATTAAAATACTCCGCCTTCAGCTCCGCCTTGGAAAGACTCCATTTCTGCTGCTTCGTCCCCTTGAAATTCCCTTTCCCGGTAAATTTCGCCGTGACGTTCTCCACATTGGTGGCCTTATTTCCCGTCACATCGTAATCCGTGCCCGCGACCAGCTGCCTTTCCTTATACACAAGCTTGCAGGAAGCCGTCTGTTCACTGCCGTTATAGGTACCGCCCGTGACCGTAGCCTTTACCTCCGACAGATCTCTTTGCAGGATCCTGAAAGACTTCGTGGCTTTGATTCCGTTGGAAAGGGATGCTCTCACCACATAATCCCCTGCATTGGAAGGCACGCTGCTGCTATAGGTGCTGTCCTCCGCGCCGCTCTTTTTGTATGCGTAGGAAGCCGTCACGCTCCCGTTTCCGTAGCGCTCCAGGTTCATAACGGAAGGACTGTTCGGCGTATCTCCGTAGGTCCAGTTGTTAAGCAGTACCACGGCTATGGTGGCATCCAGCACCGCATATTTTGAACCGTATACATAATCCTTAACCGTCACAGCGTTTGAGGCACTGTCCCCGCACTTGAATACCGGCGCCTTGATGGTCACTTCCTGGGTCCCGGTCCTGGGCTTGGCCGCGCTGATGGATTCGGTCTTTCCGCTGGCCGTGCATTTCCCGCCCGTCAGCGTCAGATAGGTATTCACCTTGATGCCGTAGCTGGTGGCAGCATTTCCGCCGGTAGCCGTAATGGTGCCCCCGGTGATCTTTGTCTCCCGGCTGTCCTTATCCGCAAGGCGCAGACCGTAGCTCTCCTTTGAAGCGTCTCCCGCCACGGCACTGAGGGTCCCGCCGCTCATACTGAAGGTTCCCGCATCCACAGCCACGCTGCTTTCACCGGATGCTTTTCCGCTCTTTGCATTGAGCTTTCCGCCGCTTATGGTGAGCAGGCCCGTACTGTATACCCCGTGGCTCTGGGCGCTGCTGCCGGCATTCCCCGCGGTGGCATTCACGGTACCGCCGCTTATGGTGGTGGACTTCGTGACATAGAGCGCACAGCTTTCCGTGAAATAATCTCCGGATACGGAGGCGGTCTCCAGGGTCAGGGTACCGTTACTCACCTTCAGGTCTCCGGCCACATAAAGCCCGCAGCTCTTTGCCGTGGAATCCTTCACCGAGCCTCCGACCGCTGTGATGGAGCCCCCGGTCACGGAAAAGATCCCGTCCTTGGAATAGATACCGTAGCTGTTGCGGCCCCTGGACAGGACCGACCCGCCGTTCGCCACCAGCGTACCGGAACTCATATTGAGCCCCCGGCCGGCACGAAGACCGTAGCTGTCCTGCTTAGCCGAAGCCGCCGTTGTGATGACACTGATCATCCCGGTGGCACTGTCGGCGATCGTAACCGCATAGCCGCCGGAGATCCCCGTAGCCGTCCCGTCCGAAGTACCGCCCACAGATACTGTCAGTGTACTTAGGGATGTACTTGCCGGCTTGATGCTCAGCAGCTGATCCACATGTATCCCTTCAATGACCGTAGCACCGCCGGGAGCCGATCCCCCGATACTGCAATCTCCGTCTACGACGATATTGAGCTTGCCGTCACAGAAGATCCCGTAATATTCAGACTGTCCCTTTTTATATAACTGAGAAATGGAGACATTCTTCATGGTAAGGGTACAGGAAGAAGCATCGTAGATCAGCTCCCCGTCCCCTACTTTCATGCTCCTTGCAGTGACCAGGTTTGTATTCCCCACATAAAGCATGGTGGGAATCCCGCTGGGGTTTACCTCACCGCTCCCGTCATATAACTCCTCCCCGGCATCCGGCTCTTCTGTCCCTTCGAGCTGCTCTGCCTCCTCAGGGTCTTCCTCCGTAAGCTCCGCGTCTTCCGGATCCGCCGCCTGCACGGAAAAACCGCTGCCGCAAAGCTCCCCTCCGGCCAGAAGCAATACCAGCAGAAATGCCGCGATACGTCTGCAGATCAAACTTCTTTTCTTCATAAACTCCTCCTGCTATTCTGTTACAAAAAATGCACCCCGGGGGCATCTGCGCCCCACAGGATGCATTATCTCATACTTTCTTACCCTTGTATACCCGCCAAAGGTAGGTATTATAATGCCTTAACGGATGTTCACACTGAAATCATAATACTCATTCTGGCCCCATTCATAACGATAGTAAAGCCGTGCGTCCCCCCGGGGCAGCAGGATACTGTAACGGCTGAAATAAACAAGATTACTGCCGGGCATGTATTCGCAGTCAAAATAAAGACTTTCCTCCCAGACGGGATGCTTTACCTCGCCGTTGGTGAGAGTATACTCATCCGTATACTCCTTACCCTTTTTTGCCTCCGGAGCCAGCAGCAGGGCTTCCGCGCCGTTTGGCAGAGTAAAGCCGATACGGCCGCCGCCGAGGTCAGCGGCATGCATATCCTTATCCTTGCCTTCAAGGGGATCGCTGATCTCCGTGGTATTCCCGTTTTCGTCAAAACTCTCCTTCACTTCATAGCTGTATCCGATGTTCACCCCGCTCTCCCATTCCTCCAGATGCACATATCGCATCTTACGTGAATCCGCCGCGTGATCTTCCCTGCAGATCCCGTCATAGACCTCCGTGATCGGCTGAATGTAATCCAGAGAGGAAATACCCTTCAATGTTTCAAAGACCGACGCATCGTAAGCCGGGATCGTCTCCACGTAGATCATGGCAAAGCTGGTCTGGGGATGGTCCGCCTGCCCGTCATCCAGTCCCTCATAGACCATCCTCTTTCCCCATTCCTTCGGATCCGCATCCCAGGGCAGTACCTCCAGGCCGTTGGTAAATATGCTGCCGGCAGCCGAGTTCACATACTCATCCGGATCCCGGTCATCCAGGGATTGGGTAGCGATATGCCAGTCGGCAGGATACAGCTCGATCTGCGCCTCGTCCACCCCCAACGTGTCCGCCAGCTCCCGTCTTGCATAGTTCAGGGCCTTTTGGTAGGGTTCATCCGTATACATCTGCCCGCTCTCGTAATCATAGAAGTAATCGTGCACCGCCCCGTTCCTGCGGTATGTGCCGCCGATCAGGGCATAGAGATGGATCCCGTCCTTATATGCCCTGGCAGATTCCACGTCCGCGTCCGGCATATTATCGGCAAACCAGGTTTTCGCTTCATCGGAATGCTCCTCCGTCACAGACTGCACCTGAGAGCTGCTGTATCCGGGAGGCATACAGCCCGTGAGGCTTAAGACGCTTATTAATGTACACAGAAACAGGATAAGCACTTTTCTGTTCATAGGTATCGATCATCTCCGATCTGAAGACTTACTTCTTCTCCATAGGCTCCGCCGTGATGGTAAAGCTTCCGGCTATCGCACCGACGTAGACAGAACCGGCCTTCCCCTTCAGGATCACGGTAGCCCGGCCCCTTTCGGTATTGTCCGCATAGTAGATGTCGAAGTTCGCCTTCACATCAGCCGCCGACAGGGTCGTGTTCTTGTCGATCTTCACCGTAAGCTGCACGGCATCCTCCGCCAGACTGGTAAAGCGGATCGACTTGCCGGTATAGGGCACCTTCTTCACGGTCTTACCGCCCTGCACCAGGACCACTTTCGCCTTGCTCACATCCACCTTGGAAGGATCATTGTAGGGCAGCACATCGTAAGTCGTTTTCACATTCTCAAACTTGTAGTTCTTGCCCTTGGAAGCGGCATTCAGGGAAACATTGTTCAGCGGTGCAGCCATCTTCTTACTGGCATCATCATAGGTCAGCTTTACCTCACTGCTCTTTAAGAGGCTGTTGTTCACCAGCACCCAGGCCTTGGGTCTGTAGGTCTTATTGGCTTTCTTAAAGAAGATGTCTCCCACGATGATACGCACATCGCTCACATTGGCCGGGGCTGCCGTGATGGTAAAGTTCAGAGTCTTCGATTCCGATGCTTTATAGTTACCGATGTAGCTCACCTTGGCTTTTCCGGTACCGACCTTCTTATTGGAAGTATAGGTCACCTTGAAATCCCTTCCTTCCTTGAGGGTGACCGTCACTCCGTCCAGCTTGGTCTTTACGCTGACGGTCGGCTTTACGCCGCTCTTCTTGTAAACATAGCTTTCCTTGTCCAGCTTTTCCGTGATGTCGGAGCTCTTCAGCGGATTGATCTTAAAGCTCTTGGAGGCCTTGCCGCAGCACCTGTCACTGATACCCACCACCGCCAGCTTCACCGTACCGGCATTCACATTGGCAGAATAAGTTACAATGTAGTCCAGCATATAGCTAAGTGAATCGCCCCTGGCATTGCTTACCTTAAGTTCCTCCGCGCTCAGCATCTGGGACTTTCCGTTATAGGTTTTTGAGACACCATTTGCCAGCGTGACCTTCATAGCACTTTCCCGGGCAACTGCGGCAGTCACCTTATCGATCGTCACATTCCGCGTCCCCGTAAAGCCGCCTTTACCTGTGACTACGTAGAAACCGTCCTTCAGTTCGAAGCTGTAATCTTTCTTGTTCTTCAGAAGCTGTCCGTTAAAGGCCAGTATCGGTCCGCCTGCTTTCTTTCCTTCTACGGTCTGCGCAGTCCCCTCCAGCACATCCGGAGCCGAGATATCCTTCTGCGTGATATAGAACGAGAGGATCGTTTTCTTATTATAGTTTCCTTTACCCTTTACCGTAACAGTGGCCGCCTTCTTATCGCTCACTTTCACGTTGTTGCTGTATTTCAGGATATAATCCCGGCCTTCCACCAGGGATTTCCCATTGTTCTTTACCACCACATTCGGCCGGATGGCGGCTCCGGTATAGACGGTCTCGTAGCGCTTGCTGCCGTCCTCCAGTACCCTTTCCCCGAGCATATCATCCTCAAAATAGATATGGATGCCTGCTTCCGTCAGTTTGGAAGGAACAGGACTTCCCGCAGGGATGGTCTCTGTTATCTCCTTCCAGCAGCGCTTGCAGTGGCCGACCCAGAGGCAGGGTTTCGTAGGATCATATTCTTCGGCCAGTTCGCCTTCCCCGTCCTGCCATCTTTCCCACTTATGTCCGAGAGGAGCGGTCTTCAGCTCTTCCTTCGTTCTCTCCTCATAATGATGTCCCACTTTTACAAAGAGCTTATTACATTTCGAGCAGACAAAGTGTTCCTTGCAGCCTTCGGTCTCGCAGCCGGCAGGCTCCTCAGCTACCGCCGTCAGATTGCTCTCGTTGTGCTCATGTTCCCCGACCAGCTTGACCAGGATCTTGTAATCCTCATAATTGGTCGCATTCTTTACTTCCACCATGATCAGGGCATTGATATCGTCCATGGCAACCGAAGACTTGACCTTAAACTCGATGGTCTTCGTCATGGGCAGGATATTGACCTCCCCGTCCAGCTGGCTCTGGGGATCCTGTACCAGCTTATCTCCCAGTTCGCCGCCCTCGGCGATATAGTCCCCCAGTGCCACCACCTGTATGGGGATGTTCTTTACTACATAGATCAGGTTATTATTCTCCCAGGCGATCTTTCCGATGTTGACCTTTACATCGTTATACTTTATCTCATACTTCTGCGCATCCGCCCCGGTAAGCTTGATGTTCATGGGATGGACCGTTTTCCCTTCACCGGCCTTATCATCATCCATAAGGCCTTTGGCCTGACTGGCATCCAGGCTCACATCATCCCCTGCCGCCGGACTGCCGGTGAGCACCACCTTGAGCTCTACTTCCTTATTACCTTTCTCGTATAAACGGTCCACGGCGGAAACGGAAACGGTCAGAGGCTTCAAAGGCACACCGATCTTTGTGCTCTTTGCGATATTGCCTTCCTTATCCGCGATATATCCGTCTTTCACCTGACCCTCTTCCGGATCCAGGATCTTGAGAGGATCCACGATCGTGATACCTTTTTTAGCGCTGAATGCCCAGTCCATGGAATCCGCGATCAGAGTGCCCGCTTCGATCCGGGCTTTCCCACCCACGGAAAGACCCCAGATATTCGTGACGTCCCTTGCTCCGTGCAGCTCCACGTCACCGTTCTTCTGGATATAGTCGGCATAGTCACCCGTAAGATTGACGGCATGGCTCTTTGTCGTCTCCACCTTCAGAGAGCTGCCCGCTCCGTCAACTTTCAGTGCTATACCGTCTTTCGCCTCATCATTTCCGAACTGATAAAGCTGGATCCCTTCATAAGTGGACTGGATATCAAACTTACCCTCTATATTCAGGTCCGCGTTAATGCCATAAAAAGCACCGCCGCGATCATTCTTCAGAATGGCATCACCACTCAGCGTGACCGGCATGCCCATAGCTGTGATCAGGACGCCGTTATCCGTTTTCATCTGTTTCCTGTCACTGATCCCGATCTCTCCGTTCAGCGTCAGCACTCCCGTTGCCGGATCATAGCTTCCGCTGCCGCTCTCCAGAGGCAGTTCCCCGCAGTTTTCATCGGTGATACGGGTATTCCCGATCCAAAGCCAGTAGGCTTTCGGGCCGGGCTTGATCTCGACATCCAGGGCAGGATCCCCATACCTATCCAGGATAAAGCAGCCACCATCTTCTTCCGAAACGGTACCGCCTTCGGGTTTTTCAATGTTCACACCGTTCAAGACGATCCCATTCTTCTTATAGCTCTCGATCGCGCATCCGTTTCCTTTGCAGGAGGCGGTGACGGTCCCGCTGATGGTGATGATCTCCGCCGCACTGATGGCAGCCCCTTCGATGGGCGCTCCTTCCTTGCCTGTCCCCGTATTATCACAGGAGGCTTCAACGCTTGCTTCCGCCCCTATACTGATGTTCCCGTTCATGGACCAGATACCGAAGGTATAGCCGCGATCCACATTGTTCGAAACCTTGCCGCCGCTTGCGCTGAGCTCTCCGGAAACGATATCGATATTTCCGGTACCGGAGAATACCCCTATGCTGGAAGAGGAGCTCTCTGCCCCTTGGGCTGTGAGCTCGGCCTTCTCGATACGGACCGAGCCGTCTGCACGGAGCCCGCAGCTTGCGGAATCAACAATAGCCTCTTTGGCAAACACACTGCCGTTGCTCTCCAGCTGAAAACTGCGCCGCATATCCGCAGCAGTGATCGTAAGATTCCCGGTGGCATAGATACCGGAACCGCCGGCTTTCGCATCCTTCCCGGCCGCGATCGTCAGCTTTGTCCGGGAACCGGGAAGACCGTTCCCGGCCTGTCCCTTTATCGTCAGATTTCCTTCCACCTTGATCCCATAGAATTCCTTGTTGGGATCACCCTCAAGAGATATCGTGCATTCTCTTTCCACTTCGATGGTCAGATCCCCCTTACTGTAAATGCCGATATTATCGCCCCCGGCTTTGATGTCGATCCCGACCAGCTTGAGGACACCGTCACTATAGGAATAGCCGCTTGGGTTGGGTCCAGGAGGCATATTGGTGGGGTTCGTAAGAACATCTATCTTTTCCCCATTGATATACAGCCACAGTTCCGTCGGGTCGGCACCGACTGCCTCATCTTCCTCCGTCCCAGGTACCTCAGCCTCCGTTCCCTCTTCAGCTTCCGTTCCTGCTGCCACAGCTGCTTCTTCCGCCGCGACTTCGGCTTCGTCCGTGTCGCCTGCATAGACCCGCAGTCCGCTGCCGCCGAACTCTCCGGCCAGCAGGAATGCAGTCAACAGCCACGCCACCAGACGTCTCATTACCTTACCGCTTTTTTTCATGACTCTTCTCCTTCCTTGAAAAAAGTATGTACCGGGGCATCTGCGCCCCATTTGATGTATATTATCTCATAATCACAGCCTTCCGTCTATATGAGTTTGGCGAAATATCTGCTATAATAGCCCCATGATAAAGGAAGAACAGATCATCCGAAGCCGAAGGAGGAGCATCGCCCTGGAGATACGCCCGGGGGGTGAACTCGTGGTGCGTGCTCCCCACCACGCCTCCCGGGCCGAGATCGACGCCTTTGTAGCCGAAAAGCAGAAATGGATCGCGGAAAAGCAGGCCAAAAACAGGCAGTCTGCCGGCCGGGCGGCTCTGGTCACAGCAGAGGAGGGAAGCCGTATCCCCTTTCTGGGGGCGAACCT
>JAFZOW010000117.1 GCA_017552715.1 Lachnospiraceae bacterium | reverse complement strand
CAGGATGAACGGCTTGCGCCCGTTATATAAGAGGAAGGGCTTTCCCGGGATCGCCGGGCTTTTCGTCCTTTCCACACAAAAACAGGCAATAGGGGCCCACCTACTCCAACGTAGTCTATTTTACTTCGGGAACTAAACATTGTCAATACAATTTTTGATGGTTTCAGAAGTAAAGGATCAAAGAAATCTTCCTCTCCCGCTTTAAACAAATAGTGTGATAAAAGCAGGGAGGGCTGCAAGAAAAAACTTAAGGGCAAAAAAAGAAGGGGCGGTGGTGCCGCCCCTTTGAAGGATCAGAATGTTATCTGCTCGAGATAAGCCTCGACGGCGCCCCGCAGGTCCTCGTCGGGAATGCGGGCGGCCACCCGGAGGATGCGGGAGCGGAGCAGGAGCTCGCAGGCCAGGGCTTCGCTGATGCCGCGGCTCTGCATATAGAATAGAAGATCGGAGGACAGGCGTCCGATGGTCACGGCATGGCGGCCGCTCACATCTTCCTCTTCCCCGAGGATCATAGGCATGGCTTTGTTCACGATATCCGGACCCATCACCAGCACATCCTCCTCTTCGTCGCCGATGGCTTCGCCGCAATGCTGGCGGAAATCCAGGGTCTCACGGGAGACCTTCTGCGCATTGTCACAGAGCACACCGTGAAAGCGCATCACGCCTTCCGTCTTCTTCCCCCGGAAACAATCTACATAATTATAATCGAAGAAACTGTCCTTCAGGCCCAGGTAGGCCAGGTCGCTGCGAAGGCGGCAGCCGTCCCCGATCTGGTCGAAATACGCGCCTTCATAAACCTTCCGGCTGCCCAGCTGCAGGCAGCTGTAAGTAAGCTCAGCCCCTTCGTCCAGCCGTGCCCCGGCATCAAAGAGGAAGGTCACATCCTTCTTAAGCATCTGGAGCAGTGTATAATGCAGCTTCGCGCCCTTTTCCAGCACCAGGCGCAGGTGAAGGCCCTCAAAGCCGCTGCTGCCGCTGCCGCTGACATAGCGGATCAGCTCCGCATCGCTGCCGGCACGAAGCACAAACAGAACGGATTCGATCACCGAAGCGCCCTCATCATGAATGCTGTCAAGGCGCACTTTAAGGCCGTTCCCCTTAAGCTCGTACACACGGGTCTTCGCTCCTGCAGACTTAAGCAGCTCCTCTACTCCTGCACCGCTGCCGCCGGGGAAGATCTGTCCGCCCGCCATAGGGTACTTGCCGGCCACGATAGCTTCCGGGATATACTCGATCCCTTCCTTTTTATACCATACAGCCAGCTCTTCGGCATCCCATTCGCCTAAAAGCTTTATGGGCTCCAGAGCAGGTGCATCATAAGCCGTAAGCCCATCTACGGCCAGCTGTGCATCATTCAGCTTCAGTTTATTCCAGGTCAGTACCGGAAGGGGATTGACCTTTGTCACTTTCTCCATCAGCCCGTCTCCATTTCCAGTTTGATCAGATTGTTCATCTCGGCAGCATATTCCAGCGGCAGCTCCTTGCTCACGGGGCTGGCAAAGCCGCTTACGATCATGGCCCGGGCCGCCGCCTCGGGCATACCGCGGCTCATAAGGTAAAATACCGCGTCGTCACTGATACGGCCTATCTTGGCCTCATGCCCCACATCCGCCTTGTCGGTGCGTATATCCATGGCCGGTACCGTATCGGAACGGGAGATGGAGTCCACCATCAGGGAACCGCAGTTCACGGAGGCTTTGGCCCCCTCCGCGCTCTTCCGTATCTCCACCGAGCTGCGGTAGGTACTGATGCCGCCGCTCTTGCATACACTCTTGGAATCGATGAAAGAGGAAGTGTTCTTTCCCAGATGTATCATCTTGGCACCGGTGTCCAGGTTCTGGCCGCGGCCGGCGAAGGTGATGCCGGTGAACTCCGCATGGGAGCCGTCACCCTTCAGCACCGAAGTAGGATATAAATAGGAAACATGGGAACCGAAGGAACCCGAGATCCATTCGATGGTACCGCCCTCTTCGCATATGGCCCGCTTGGTGTTCAGATTGTACATGTTCTTGGACCAGTTTTCGATGGTGGAATAACGCAGATGGGCGTTCTTTCCCACAAAGAGCTCCACACAGCCTGCATGGAGATTGGCGATATTGTATTTCGGTGCCGAACAGCCCTCGATGAAATGCACGTCCGCACCCTCGTCCACGATGATGAGGGTATGCTCAAACTGCCCCGCACCGGGAGCGTTCAGACGGAAATAGGACTGCAGGGGGATCTCCACCTTGGAGCCCGGAGGAGCATAGACAAAGCTGCCGCCACTCCACACCGCACCGTGAAGGGCCGCAAATTTATGATCGTTCACGGGAACCAGCTTCATGAAGTGTTCCCGCACCATATCCTCATACTTGCCCGTAAGGGCACTTTCCATATCGGTATAGACCACGCCCTGGGCTTCCACGTCTTTACGCACATTGTGGTAGACCAGTTCGGAATCGTACTGCGCGCCCACGCCCGCCAGGGCTTCCCGCTCGGCCTGGGGTATGCCCAGCTTTTCGAAGGCGTTCTTGATATCCTCCGGCACCTCGTCCCAGCTGGCCTGCATCTTCGTCTTTGGCTTTACATAGGTCACGATATGATCCATGTCCAGACCGTCGATGGGAGGCCCCCAGTCCGGCACCTCAAGGCTTTTATATACCTTCAGTGCATTTAAACGGAATTCCAGCATCCAGTCGGGATCGTTCTTCTCCCGGCTGATCTGCCGCACGATATCCTCCGTAAGGCCTTCATCGACCTTATAGAAATCCTCGTCCCGCTCTTCATCTTTAAAATCGTACAGCGCCCGCTCTTCTTCCGCAGCGTTCAGGGTATCGATGGGGCTGTCTTTTCGCATCTCAGGCATACTGCGCATAGCCTCCGCGATTGATATCGTCCACCAGCTCTCCGCCGCCTTCCTTCACGATACGGCCGTTCACCAGCACATGGGTGCGGTCCACCGTGAGTGCATCCAGGATGCGTGTGGAGTGGGTGATGATCAGCAGGCTTCCGCCCTGCTCCTTGAAGATGCTGATGCCCTTCGAAACCGTACGCACCGCATCCACGTCCAGGCCGGAATCCGTCTCGTCCAGGATGGCCAGCTTCGGCTCCAGCAGAAGGAGCTGGAAGATCTCGGCCTTCTTCTTTTCACCGCCGGAAAAGCCCACGTTCAGATCACGCTCCAGGAAAGCCGGATCCAGATCCAGCAGCCCGCAGATCTCCTCCAGGCGCTTTTTGAACTTTAAGATCTTCAGGGGGCCGTTGGTACGTTCCCGCACAACGCTGCGCAGGAAGGCGTCCATGGTAAGCCCGGGCACTTCCAGGGGATTCTGGAAGGAAAGGAATATACCCTTCTTGGCCCTCTCGTCCACACGGGCTTTAGTGATGTCCTCGCCGTCAAAGAGGATGGTGCCGCTGCTGACCCCGTAGACCGGGCTGCCCATGATCACATTACCAAGGGTGCTCTTGCCCGCTCCGTTTGGTCCCATCAGCACATGGGTCTCGCCGGCGTTCAGCGTAAGGTCGATATCGTGGAGTATTCCTTCCTCCCCGATACCGGCGTTCAATCCTTTTATCTTAAGCAGTTCTGCTGCCATGTTACTCTTTCCTCCAATATGGTTCTACATGACTAACCGGTATTATACTGTATGTTGGTTACGGCGTCAAGGGTTCCGTATATACGCCTACCTCTGCCAGATCCAGCGAATCTTCCACCCACAGGAAGAGCTCACGCCCGACTTCGTTATAGCCGTGCAGCACCGGCTGCCCTTCGATGTTTAAGATCTCGGTGGCAAAATCGTAGCCCGCATCCTTAATGTAACGGTCTGCGGACGTTCCGTCGGCCACATTGATACGCACCAGGCGTTCTCCGTTTTCCGCCGTAAAGAATGCATAGCTCCGGATAAAGAGTACGTTATAGGTATCGCTCTTTTTCCCGGCGTACTCCTCTCCCACGATGCGTTCCTCGCCGGTCCAGATGCTCAGGGCCCTCAGGGATATGCTCTCCCGGGCATAATCATAGGCCACATAATAAAGGTAATCATCCGCATAGATGCTGCGGTCGCACTCCATGCTGTAGGCTTTGCCCTCGCAGATATAGCCCAGATCCTCCCCGCTCTCCGCATCCAGCAACTCCCAGCGGTCCCCGTCAAAAACGTAGATCCTGTCCTCCGTCACCTCGTAGCTGTAAACGCCGTTCTCCCAGAGGGTGGTCACGCTGCCGTCCGCTTCAATGCGCTTCAGTGTATTGTAATCGGTATAATAGATCAGGCCGTTACAGGCGGAAAAATCCTGCAGCGTATCCTCCACCAGCAGCTCGCTTAGCTCTGTCTTCGGATCCATACGGAAGAGTCGGCGGGTCAGGCTTCCTTCCCCCTCCAGGCCCAGGCCGTAGATCAGCTCCTGCCCGTCACGTCCCAGAAGGGTCACGCACCAGCCTTCCTCCGGTGTGACCATGGGCCGGGGCGCATAACCCGAAGAGGGAATGGTCATGCACAGCTCCCCCTCCAGCTTGTAATACATGCGGTCCCCGATATATGCGGCGTTCCAGTAAGCGCGCTCATTGGGAGGATATGTGAAGTCCACACCCTCCCTGGCAAAGACCGAGGGATCCCCCGCAGCTCCCCAGGGACGGGCTTCCGCCACCACTTCCTCCCGGAAAGGATCGTCCAGCACCGCCTGCAGCGGGATCTCCACCCGGCTTGCGGCCTCACTCTCGCCCCAGCCGGAATCAAATATGTAAGCCTTCTCCGGGTTCATGGCGATATACAGCACATAGCTGCCGCTCTCCCTCAGGCGCCCGAAGTAAAGTTCGGCGTTTACCTGTACCTCAATGCGGTAGTAATGCGCATCCTCCACGGCACCTAGAAGCTCGTCTCCCGCCGTGACGGAAAGCTGCTCCGTTGTCAGCTCCGTGATAAGAGCCGTGCCCCGGATGTAATTCTCGGTCTTTTTCCCGAGGAAATAAAAAGCGCCGTCTTTCGTAAAATAATAACTGCCTTCCCCCGTCTGCCAGCCGCTGCCCTCGGGACGGAAGCCGGCTTCCTTCGCTTCCGCATTCTGTTGGCCCTTGCTTGCGGCAATACCGTCCATGGAGATGCTGCCCCTTGTGTCGGCCCGGGCAAAGACAGGCGCTCCGCCCAGCCAGATCCAGAAAAGCAGGGCATCAGCCACCAGCGCAAGGAGCACGGCAGCGATCCATATGCTCTTATCGGAAGCGCCCTTCATGCACACTCCTCAGGGAAGAGGCTTTGGAAGCTTTGAACCACCTCTTCGGTCTTTTTCAGCAGCTTCTCCGCATCCACCTCCGCTATGCCTTCTATATCGTAGATATAGTCAAACTCCGGCTCCGGCCCCGTGGCAAGGCGCAGGGAGCCTGCATACTCGTTGATGAGCAGGGGGATCTTTACGGTATCCAGCGGAGCCCTGCGGTCCATCTTCAGACGGATGCGGCCGGTGCGGCCCCGTATATCCGTGATATAAAGCTTCGATGCCAGCGCCTTCACCAGGGCGATGCGCAGCAGATCCTCGGCCTGCTTCGGCAGGCTGCCGAAACGGTCCTTCAGCTCATCCCGCATGGCATCGGCATCCGCCACGTCCGTGATGAGGGCAATGCGCTTATACAGATCCAGCTTCTGCAGCTCGTTCACCACGTATTCCGCAGGCAGGTAGGCATCCACATCCAGATCGATGGAGCAGCCTTCGTCTTTCCGCACCTCCAGGCCCTTTTCCTCCCGTACGGCCTCTTCCAGCATGCTGCAGTACAGGTCGTAGCCCACGCTCTCGATATGGCCGTGTTGCTGCTTTCCCAGAAGGGTACCGGCCCCGCGGATCTCCAGATCCCGCATGGCGATCTTGTAGCCGCTGCCCAGCTCCGTAAACTCCCTTATGGCGGTAAGACGCTTCTCCGCCACTTCCTTCAGCACCTTGTCCCGCTTATACATCAGGAAGGCATAGCTGGAACGGTCGGAACGGCCCACGCGGCCCCGCAGCTGGTACAGCTGAGCCAGGCCCATACGGTCCGAATCGTGGATGATCATGGTATTGACATTGGGGATATCCAGGCCGGTCTCTATGATGGTGGTGGACACCAGCACATCGATCTCGCGGTGGATGAAGGCCATCATGATATCCTCCAGCTCCCTCTCGTGCATCTGGCCGTGGGCAAAGGCCACACGGGCCTCCGGTACCAGGGCCGCCAGCTGCCCCGTGATCTCCTGTATGCTGTCCACCCGGTTGTAGACATAGTATACCTGTCCGCCGCGGCTCAGTTCGCGCTGTACCGCCTCACGGACCATCTCTTCGTTATATTCGCAGACAAAGGTCTGTATGGGCAGACGGTCCCTGGGAGCCTCCTCCAGAAGGCTCATATCCCGAATACCCACCAGACTCATGTGCAGGGTACGGGGGATGGGCGTGGCGGTAAGGGTCAGCACGTCCACGTTTTCCCGGATCTGCTTGATTCGCTCCTTATGTGCCACGCCGAAGCGCTGCTCCTCGTCGATGACCAGCAGCCCCAGATCCGAATATTCCACGTCCTTTGAGAGCAGGCGGTGGGTTCCGATCACGATATCCACCAAGCCTGCTTTCAGGTCTTTTAGGGTCTTTTTAATGGCGGCGGGAGAACGGAACCGGGAGAGCATCTCCACCCGCACGGGATAGGCCGCCATGCGCTCCCGGAAGGTATTGTAATGCTGCTCCGCCAGGATGGTGGTGGGTACCAGATAGGCCACCTGCTTCCCTTCCTGCACGGCCTTGAAAGCGGCACGTATGGCCACCTCCGTCTTGCCGAAGCCCACATCCCCGCAGATCAGGCGGTCCATGATCTTGCTGCTTTCCATATCCTCCTTGGTGGCGTTGATGGCCAGCATCTGGTCTTCCGTCTCCTCGTAGGGGAAGAGCTCCTCAAATTCCTTCTGCCAAACGGTATCGGGCTTGAAGCAGTAACCGGCCCTGCGGCTGCGGGCGGCATAGAGTTCCACCAGCTCCTTTGCCACTCCGGCAACGGCGGTGCGGACCTTCGCTTTGGTCTTGGTCCATTCCTGGCCCCCCAGGCGGTTCAGCTTCGGCTTCTTGGAATCCTTATCCGCGTACAGCTGTATCTTGTCGAGCCCCGTGGCCAGAACATAGAGATTCCCGCCGTCCCGGTACTCGATCTTCATATAGTCCTTCTGAACGTGCTCCACTTCCACCTTTTCGATGCCGCGGTAGACGCCCACGCCGTAATCCTCGTGGATCACGTAGTCCCCCACATGGAGGCCGTCGATGGAAGAGAGTTTTTTCCCTCCGCTGTACTTCGGGCGCTTACGGCGGTTTTTGCTCTCGGAGCCGAAGATGTCGGTCTCGGCAATGACCGTAAGGCCTATGTCGTCGTAGGCATAGCCCTTCCTTATGCGGCCGTAGAAGGTAAGGATCTCGCCGGGAGAAAGGTTCCGGTCGGGATTTTCGGTATAGGCCGCCACCACACCCTGATCCGTAAGGTCCTCCGCCAGGCGCTGTGCCCGGGTGCGGGAAGCGGAAAGGATCAGCACCTTTTCGTTATTCTTTTTCAGCTTCTTCAGCTGATCCACCAGGGAGGAGAAGCTTCCGTTATAGGAAGAAAGGGTTCGGGCCCGTATGGTAAAGCTCTTTTCGCCGCCGAAAAGCCCTGTCCCCGCATCCATGCCGATGAGGCCCAGGCTGCCGTAGTGACTCAGCTCGTGGAGCACTTCCTCGTAGGAACGCAGCAGCGTGGTCTGGCCGGGCAGTACATAGCCCTTCTCCAGACGGTGGCTCATGCTCTCGGCGAATTCCATATAGACCGCATCCGCATGCTCTTTCAGGCGGGCGGGCTCATCCAGGAAGATAGCCGGGGCTTCCTTATACAGCCCCAGGAAAGAAGAGCATTCCTCCTTGGGATAGAAATAATGCAGGCAGCTCTCCAGATTGACATTTCCCAGCCCGTAATAGAGATACTGCTCCATATCCTCCAGGCTCTGCTTTAAGCGGGAGGCCGCCTCGTTTTCGTTCCGCTCCCGCAGGGTACGGATCTGCTCCTCTGCCTCGGCCTTCATGCGCTTGAAGCCTTCATAACGCTTTGTCTCGCTTAGGAAAAGCTCCGCCGCGGGATGGATCTCCACTTCCTCCAGCTCTTCTATGGAGCGCTGGCTTTCCGCATCAAAGGAACGCAGGCTCTCCACCTCGTCTCCCCAGAGCTCTATACGGTACGGGTTTTCGGCGATGAGGTCAAAGACATCCAGTATGCCGCCCCGGACGGAGAACTGTCCCGGCTGTTCCGCCTGGTAGCTCTTTTCGTAGCCCATATCCGTGAGCTTCCGGGCGATGGCGTTCTCGTCCAGTATGCCGCCCTTTCGGATATAGACCACGCTGTCCTGCAGAAGACCTGCAGGGAGACAGTCCCCGAAAAGGGCATCTATGGTGGTAAAGACGGCACAGTGCTTCCCGGAGCAGATACGCTCCAGCACACGGATACGCTCCGTAGCCGTTTCCCTTCCGTTGATATCCGCCTGATAGAAGATCAGGTCCTTGGCCGGATAGACCAGACAATCCCTGTCATAGAACAGGTATTCCTCGGCCAGCTGCCTTGCACGCCGTTCCGAATAAGTCAAAATGAGGGGATTGCCAACCCCCTCGCTCAATGCCCGGATCAGGTGCGGTTTTGCGGAATCCCCGCAGGCACACACCAGAGCCGCTTCCTTCTTTTTCAGTGCCAGCGCCGCTTCATAGAATGCCGGCAGCGTGCGCAATGCGCCGTTTAAGATCTTCATACTTAATTGAATTTATTCATTGCCGCATCGGGCCCCTCCTTGAGGATGAGCTCCACGGCATCCGCCGCGTTTCCGAAGGCTGTCTGCATCAGCGGCCACTCTTCGTCGGAAAAGCCGCTTAATACATAATCCGCCAGATCCCAACCTGCAGGCTTGGCGCCTACTCCTATGCGCACCCGTATAAAATCCTGGGTCCCCAGCAGCCGGACGATGTTCTTCATACCGTTGTGGCCGCCGGCACTTCCGGATTTGCGTATGCGCAGCACTCCCGGATCCAGGTCGATATCGTCATAGATCACGATGAGCTCGCTGCTCACGTCGATCTTGTAATACGCACAGATGCTCTGCAGACATTCGCCGCTGAGATTCATATAGGTCAGGGGTTTTACGAGTACCACCCGCTCCCCTGCGATGCGGCCCTTCCCGAACATGCCCTTGTGGCCGTCTTCGGGATAGCCTATATCATGGCGCCGGCCCAGAAGGTCCAGCGCCATAAATCCGCAGTTATGCTTTGTAAATGCGTACTGCCTGCCGGGATTCCCCAGGCCTGCTATGATGTACATCGTTTACTCCGCAGCCTCTTCGCTCTTTTCCGCTTCCGCAGCGGGAGCTTCTTCGGCCTTCTCTTCCGCAGCCGCTTCCTTAGCAGGCTTTTCTTCCTCTGCGGGGGCTTCCTTTGCCTCGGGCTCCGCAGGCGCTTCCGCCTTCACTTCCGGCTCCGCAGGCTTTTCTTCTTTGGCTGCGGCTTCCGCATTTCTTGCTTCCCTGCGTCCGCCTTTTTCGATCTCGCGCTCCATGCGCTCCTTCTCTTCCACAAGGACCTTCAGCTGTTTTTCGTCCTCTTCGATCCACTGAAGGATCTGCTCCTTCTTCTCATCCTCCTGAGCGGTCTCCAGGCGGCGGCGCAGCTTCTCCAGGTTCGCGCTGATGCCCGTGATACGGGTCAGACGGCGGGCGATGGCGGCCTTGGTATTGTCGATCCACTGCTGGTGACGACCGGAAGCATCCTCTCGCTTGCCCTGCCAGTATGCATCCTGGGCCTCACGCAGCTCCTTCCAGAGGGTCTGCTCCTCCTTGCGTCCCACGGGGCCGATCTTCTTCCACTCCTCGTTGATGGCACGCATACGGTCTGCCGCTACACGGCTGTAATCCTTGGAATCCGCAAAGCTCTTCGCTTCCTTGATGAGCTCCAGCTTGGCATCACGGCGGTAGCCGTTCTCCTCTTCGCGCTCGGCACGGGCTTCCTCACGGGCTTTTCTCTGCTCCTCTTTCAAAACAGCCTGTTCGCGGATCCGTTTATTCTTCTGCAGCATGCTGCGCTGCAGGGCCTTGAACTCCTGCTCCTTGGGGGTGTTGCGGTCGGGGATCTCATCGAAGGTCTTGAGGATCTCGTCGGCCGCCAGGGTATCGTACTCCTCCCCCTGCATGGCAGCACGGGCCTGCGCCAGGATCTCCTGCTTTTTGCGTATGCCCTCCTCGATTTCCTTCAAAGGCTCGTCACTCACGATGGGGCCATACTCCGTATTACCGCCCTCTTCCGCCGTGTGACGGTGTACGAGCAGCTTATACTCGCCCTCGGACTGTATGCCCAGATAGTAGCCTACTGCCCCGTAAGTGATCTCGATGATCTGCGCTCCCGAGATATAGTGGATGCGCTCACGGATCTTTTTGTTTTCGTCTTTGATCTCCGGTACCCCTGCGTAGCTGTTCATTTTGTTACCTCCCATGTGGCTGTAAGACTTTGTGTATGGTGTGCTTCATCTTTCAAGAAAAAGACCCGCCGCAGGCGGCGGGCCTCCCCTTAATACATCCTCGTTTATTCCACCGGCATTTCGTCGTATGCCTTCAGAATACGTTGCTGCAGCTCTTCGCGCGTCGCCGAATTGATAGGGTGGGCGATATCTTTGTAGGTCCCATCCTGAGCCTTACGGCTCGGCATCGCGATGAACAGACCGTGATCGCCCTCGATTACCTTGATGTCGTGGATCACAAAGCAGTCTTCAATCGTGACGGAAACAACAGCCTTCAGCTTGCCCTCTTTGTCCACCTTACGGACACGTACGTCTGTGATGGTCATGCTGTCAACTCCTTTCCTTCGGAAACGCCTTCCTGCAAGACGAGTCCTAATTGAATTACAACTGCTACCGTACCGCCATGTTGTCAATTCGTCGAAGAGTCGCTGATACAATGTATTCAGTTGCTTATACTCAAGATCGTGACTAGATCACGTATCTTTCGTTCTTTTCAACTACGATCTTTATCCCATCCTCTCCCTTGTGCGAAGAATTGGCGCGGATCGTTCCGCGGGCTTCCACGATGCAATTCTCTATGTAAGTATTATCGCCGATATAAACATCATTCAGAATGATGCTGTTTTTGATCGTACAATTGTTCCCCACAAATACCTTCTTGAAAATGACGGAATCTTCCACAGTGCCGTTGATGATGCTGCCGCTTGCTACCAAGCTGTTCTTCACACTAACCCCCACGTTATACTTGGCCGGAGGCAGATCATCGATCTTGGAATAGATATCCGGATAAGTCTTAAAGAAGAATTTCCGGATCTCGGGATTCAGGAAGTCCATGTTCGTGTCGAAATAGTCCTGCACGGTGGATATATTCTTCCAGTAATCCGTCATCTTATACGCATAGATCCGTTTGATATCCTTGTATCGGATCAGGATATCATTAACGAAATCGTAGCGGTTCTCCTGGGCGGCTTTCTCGATCATCTCCACCAGCTGACGCCGACGGATGATATAGATACCGCAGGAGATGGTATTGGAATTGGCCTTCACGGGTTTCTCTTCAAATTCGGTGATCCGCCCGTCCATATCGGTCTTCACACAGCCGAATCTTTCGACAGATACGTTATTGCCAACTTCCTTACATACTACAGTAATATCAGCCTTTTTGTCAATATGGTATTCCAACACTTTATTGTAATCCATTTTATAGACGCAATCCCCCGAGGCGATCACCACATAGGGTTCATGACTGTCTTTGATGAATTCCAGATTCTGTGCGATAGAATCCGCCGTGCCGCGGTACCAGTCGGAGTTTTCGATGGTACGGGTAGGTGTAAATACGTACATTCCGCCCTGTTTGCGTCCGAAATCCCACCACTTGGAGCTGCTCAGATGTTCGTTTAAGCTCCTGGCGTTGTCCTGGGTGAGCACCGCCACCTTCTGGATGTGGGAATTGGTCATATTACTAAGGGCAAAATCGATACTGCGATAGCTCCCTGCCACGGGCATGGCAGCAACGGCTCTGCGGCTGGCCAGCTCTCCCATCTTGCTGTGCTTCATTCCGCCGCCTGCCAGGATGATACCCATTGCTCTCATTTAGTTGCCCTCCTTTATCAGAGATTTACCGCTTGCCAGCGCTTTATCGGGATAATCGGAAGGCTCGGTCTTACCGAAGATCACGGTATTCTTGCCTATGGTCACTCCCGTCGGCACTTCGGTATGCTCGCCGATGCAGACCAGGCCGTGATTGTAGATCTTCGGATCCGTTTCGTTCTCGGCTTCCTCGCCGATACCGGTCTTAACACCATCCTTGACCAGGGTGTTCTCGGCAATGATGGTCTTGTTGATCTCGCAGTTCTCGCCGATCACCGTATCGTTCATGATGATGGAATCCCGGACCACGGTGCCCTTGCCGATCTCCACATTGCAGCCGATGATGGAGGAATACACCTCGCCGTAAATGCTGGCGCCCTCACCGATGAGGCTGCGCTCCACCACGCCGTCGGAGGAGATGTACTGAGGGGTGAGCGTATCGCTCTTCGTGTAGATCTTCCAGTACTCTTCGTACAGATTGAACTCCGGAACGATGTCGATGAGCTCCATATTGGCTTCCCAATAGGAGTGCAGGGTACCTACATCCTTCCAGTATCCGTTGTACTCGTAGGCATAGATGGGCGAATCGTTCTGATGCACATAGGGGATCACGTGCTTGCCGAAATCAAGCGCCGGCTGATCCGCCTTGGCAATAAGTGCTTCCTTCAGGGTCTTCCAGTTGAAGATATAGATACCCATGGAGGCCAGATTACTGCGGGGATTCTCGGGCTTTTCTTCAAAGTCCACGATCCTGCGGTTCTCGTCCGTGATCACGATACCGAAGCGCTTTGCCTCCTCCAGGGGAACAGGCATCACCGCCAGGGTGACCTCAGCCCCGTTATTCTTGTGGAAGTCCAGCATAACTTCGTAATCCATCTTGTAGATGTGATCGCCGGAGAGGATCAGAACATAATCCGGATTGAAGCTCTCCATATAATCGAGATTCTGATAGATGGCATTGGCCGTGCCGGTGTACCATTCGCTGTTGGCGCTCTTCTCATAAGGAGGGAGCACGGTCACACCGCCCACGTTACGATCCAGATCCCAGGGGATACCGATGCCGATGTGCGTGTTCAGGCGCAGTGGCTGATACTGAGTCAGTACACCCACGGTGTCCACGCCGGAATCAATACAGTTACTCAGGGGAAAGTCGATGATACGGTACTTTCCGCCGAAAGAAACTGCGGGTTTGGCGACCTTGCGGGTCAGCACACCCAGCCTGCTCCCTTGCCCCCCGGCCAGAAGCATGGCTATCATTTCTTTTTTAACCATGTGATCACCTCTTAGCTCGTATTTTTTCGTAACCCCTTTGTGTATTATAACAGATAAATCTGCAAATGGAAGCTATTTTTTCGAAACATTTTCACAAAAAGCACTCCCCGCACATTGTACAGTTGCACAAGAAAGGCTCGGTTTACCATAATTATTTTTGGCTATATTTTTAAAAGGATTTGATATATAATAAGGAAGCTGGAGGTGAGGGACCATGTACGAGATCGACCTGAACAAACCCGTAAACGTGCATTTTATCGGCATCGGCGGCATCAGTATGAGCGGCCTTTCAAGGCTTTTACTCTCCCGGGGCTTTAAGGTCTCCGGCTCCGATGCAAAGGAATCGGCGCTGACGGAAGAGCTTCGTGAAAAAGGCATAGTCGTGAGCATCGGCCAGGCTGCCGAAAACATTCCCGATCAGTGCGATTTCGTAGTATATACCGCCGCCATCTCCCCGGAGAACCCGGAATACGCGGCAGCCGCAGAGCGGAAGATCCCCATGCTCTCCCGGGCCCAGCTGCTGGGGCAGCTTATGAAGAACTACAGGACTCCCATCGCCGTAGCCGGCACCCACGGCAAGACCACCACCACTTCCATGGTCTCCGAGATCCTGCTGAATGCCGGAACGGATCCCACCCTGGCCGTCGGGGGCATCTTAAAGAGCATCGGCGGCAACCTGCGGATCGGCCGCGGCGATCATTTCGTACTGGAGGCCTGTGAATATACCAACAGCTTCCTGGAATTCTTTCCCCGCATCTCCATCGTACTGAACATCGAAGAAGACCATCTGGATTTCTTTAAGGATATCAACGACATACGCGCCTCCTTTAAACGCTTTATGGAACTGCTGCCGGAGGACGGCTGTCTTATCGTGAACAATTCCATCCCTGCCCTGGAGGAGCTGACCGGAAGCCTGAAATGCCCCGTGATCCGCTTCGGAGAAGGAGGGGATTATCATCCTTCGGACATAAGCTTTGACGAACAGGGCCGCGCCTCGTACATCATGCATCACGGAGAGGAGAGCGTTCCCGTAAAGCTGGGGGTCGTGGGAAAGCATAATGTGTACAATTCCCTTTCCGCCATCGCACTGGCGGACTACCTGGGGATAGACCGGAAGATCAGCCTGGACACCCTTAAGGATTTCACGGGCAGTGACCGCCGCTTCGAGCACAAGGGAGAACTGGGCGGGATAAGCATCATAGATGATTATGCCCATCATCCCACCGAGATCCGCGCCACCCTTTCTTCCGCGCTTAATCTTGCCCACCGGAAGCTCTTCTGTGTCTTCCAGCCCCACACCTACAGCCGCACCAAGGCTTTCCTGAAGGAATTCGCCGATGCCCTTTCCGCAGCCGACGAAGTGATCCTGGCGGACATCTTTGCCGCCCGCGAAAAGAACACCATAGGCATCTCTTCCCGGGATCTGCAGAAGGCACTTAAAGACAAGGGCTGTGATGCCCACTATTTCCCGTATTTTGACGATATAGAGACTTATCTCCTGGAACACGCCGAAGCCGGTGATATCATCCTCACCATGGGAGCCGGGGACATATACCGGGTAGGCGAAAGACTGCTGGGGAAATAAACCTGTCGCTTGCGATATGCTCATGACGAAAGAAAAAACCCGGGATGATCTCCCGGGTTTTCTTATAACTGTCTTCTAATAACTGAATTCAGAACTTCATGCCAGTGTGACCGTTTCCGTATCGGCCTTCAGTGTCACATCCGCCTTCAGCGCATCGCTGCTTATGCTGTAATCGCCCTTGAAGGCATCCACTTCCGCATAGCCGTTTTCATCGGTCTTCACCGTGGTATCCGTCCACCATTCCTGCTTCACCAGCTGCTTTAACCTGTCAAAGGAAGGCTTGCGGGAGCCGTCCAGGCGCACCAGTCCGCTGGGCGCTTTCAGCCAGGCCCCGTCCTTGAAATCCCAGGTAGTGATGCCCTGCACCAGAGGATGGGCGAAGAGTATGCCATACATCTCCGCGATCTCCTTCTCCTGCCGTTCCTCTCCCTCGGGGGTGGAAGGCCAGCTTTCCACCTGCCAGTCGTTCAGGTCCTCGATATAAGCCGGCATCAGATCCCCGGAGATCAGCGTGTTCTCGGTAAAATGGATGGGCAGACCGAAATGGGCGAAGCGCTCCAGTACTTCCTCCAGCTTTTCCTTCCCCCAGTATCCCTGATGCTGATGGGACTGGATACCGATGGCACTGATGGGAACCCCGGCATTCAGGCAGCCGTCAATGAGGATCTCGTAATCGATGGAGGTGTTGAAATCGTTGAGAAGCAGCACCGCATCGGGATTACTCTCTTTCGCCTGCTCAAAGACTTCCCGGATCAGGCCCACACGGCCCTTCTCCTTGCAGATGCGGGTGATGGCGTTGTCGTACTTGTCAAAGATGGGCATGATCACCACTTCGTTGATCACATCCCACATATCGATGACGCCCTTAAAGTCCGTTACTTCACGGTCGATACGCTCCAGCTGTTTCTTCAGGATCGTAGCATTGTCATACTTCATGAGCCAGTCGGCGCAGACCGTATGCCAGCAGAGGGGATGGCCTTTGACCTTCACTCCCTTGTCCTGAAGGTACTTTGCCACCTTCATGGAAAACTCTTTCCCCGGCTTTCCTTCTTCACGCTCATACATCCCCCAGTAAAAAGGAAGAGTAGCATAATTGAAGATCTCCAGCCAGGCATCCGTGATCTGCTTTGTATTCTCGTCGCCCCGCATGATATGGGGCACAAAATCAAAGCCCCCGCAGCCGAAGAGGAACTCGTGCTTCGTCTGGCAGATGCGGATCTCACGGTTCTTCAGCGCCTGCCCCTGTGCATCCGTAAAACGCAGGCCTTTTTTTACTTTTCTGTGAGCTAAGTCCATTTTCATTTTCTCCCTTCCGTCGCTTCCGACGCTTACGTTTTGCTCTCCAGGAGCTTCACATCACTGTAAGTGTTGATATCTCCGCAAAGAGCCGATACCTTCTGCGCATTATCATACAGAGCCCCGTCCAGCCAGGAAAAATCGATCCTGCCCCGGCTGAAGGTCCGGTCCATGACATCCTGTGTAAGCGTATAGCACCTGCGCATCCCGGGAAGCCTTACACTTCCGGAATCTCCGATATCATCGGAATAGCCGTCCGTGATCACGCAGAGTTCGTAAGAGGGAGTTTCGTCGGACGAGGGCTTTCGGTCTACTTTGATATCTATGGAACCCTGATAACGTTCGGAGATATCCTGTATCACATTCGATATCTCCACATATTTCCGGATCTGCTCCAGCTCCTCCTGAAAGACCTTCAGCATCTTATCCGTTTCGATCAGGGGAGCGAAACGCTGCTGTATCTTCCTTCTGCGGAAAGACGCAAACAGACCCGGCCTGCATTCCAGCATCCCGCTGTAACGCTGACGAAAGCGGTCGATCTCTTCGATGGCCCGCTCAATGTCCGTACTTCTGCATTTACTGTAGATCAGCTCGGTTTTCATTCCTTATATCCGGAGATATCAGGTCTCCTGGCTGGTCTCCAGACGGCGGAGCAGCACCACCGCATCAAAAAGCGGCTGCTTCATCATATATACCGCGCCTACACGGTTCACCATCTCGCTGATCATCTCTTCGATGTACTCGTCGGTAAACTTCCCGTCGGGGCGGATATAGTCCAGGGTAGAGATCCGGGACATCAGGCCACTGTCGGACAGGCAGCGTTTCAGCTTGAGAACGGTATCCTCGTACTCCTTGACACTTTCGTTTTCCCTGATCATCAGAAGCTTCATAAGCTGTACCTCCGTATTTTTTATTTACCAATCCACAAAACGGATATTATCAAAGATCTCTTCCACATTCACACCGTCGATGTACTGGCCGTCTTCATCCTCCTCCACATAGAAGCGGACCACATCACCGCTTTCCGTATGCAGGTCGACCCAGGTCTCGGCATCGGTACGGAACAGGGACAGCACATCCCCTTCCCGCAGACGTACCGTATTTCCTTTGGGATCTTCCGCTTCCCAGTTCTGCTTAAGAATCAGGTTCTGCTCCTCGTATACGGGATCCACCATGTAATAGTCGTTGTTGTAAGCCAGGAAACCGCCGCGGTCTATATTGCAGCTGCGGTATGCCCAGTAACCGGTGAGATAGTTGATCATCCTGTACAGGCGTACATTCTGTACATCGCCCTGCAGGCGGTTCCCCAGGCCGTAACCCAGAGGATTGTCGTACAGCTTCATCTCTCCGTTATAAAACTCATACATAAAGATCAGGTTGCAGTCATAACCGGCGGAATCCAGGAAGATGTAGTTGTTTCCGTTGCTGTGGACCAGATAGGGCTCCAGCAGGTAGGAACTGAAGCCGTCCTTCAGTATCTCTTCGCCATTCAGGCTCACCTCGAAGGTGAGCTCGTTCCCGGCATTCCCGCAGTGAGTGTAGATGAAGTCATCCGATCCCGGCAGCAGCATCCCGCATTCCGGGATCTGGCAGATATAATCATCCGCGGCCTGGGTATACTTCCTCTGCACCAGCCCCGGATAATTCTCAAAACGTAGCGTTACTTCCTGGGTACCTGCTGCATAAGGTGCTCCCAGATCGTTAACGGGGAAGTAGAAGGTGATGTTGTCATAACCAAGGGAAAACAGGAAGTCTTTCCCCTCTTCGATGCGTTCTTCAAATATAGCCGCCAGCCCATCCTCCTCAGTGAAGGCCGGATCGTACTTCTCCAGGATCTCCTTTTCAAGGATCTGGGGCAGGTTTTCCGTTGTCTGAAGCACATCATAAATGCCGAGGATCTCACCGTCGGCGCTGCTGAAGTTGACCGGCGTATAGGCGTAGCTTCCGTGGGCACCCCCCGCATAGCCGTAACTGTAGGTCACGATGCTGGTGACGGTGGGATCGCTGCGTACTACGGCATGCTCGTAATCCACAGCAAAGTGTACGGTAACCGTCTGGTTCTCATCGGAATTGGCAGCGATGGACTGGGCTTTGAGCTCCGCGAAGCCGCTTCCGTATACATCATCCAGAAACTCCGCGTTGTAATCCTCCAGCGCAGCAGCCAGATCGGGATAACTCTCCGCATCATCGTCATCCAGCTTCATGGTATTGCAGGTGGCCCGGGCTGTGTTATCCTTGCGTTCGGGATCGTAATAGACATTGCCCTCGTGGGTCTGCTTAAAGCTGAGAGGCCGGGTCTTATCATAGGCATCCAGCAGATCCCCTTCCATCCCCGGTGAAGGCGGCTGTTCCTCCTCCTCGCCGTTGCTCTTGCCGCTGGGCACCAGAGTAGGCGTGGGATCCGCCTGCGGTT
>JAFZOW010000116.1 GCA_017552715.1 Lachnospiraceae bacterium | reverse complement strand
GGAGTGCGAATACGGTATGCAGAACAATCTGTATACCATACAGGATTACCCCACCTTTATCAAGGTGGACGATATCTGGGAGAAATACATCCCCCACGGGATCACCAATTTCAAGATCGAGGGACGTACCGCAAGCCTCTTCTCCCTCATCGATACCTATTGCTACTTCATGTTGAAGCCGGAGCATATGGGCTTCGCCAGACAGAGGCTTCTGGGCAATCTCAAGAATGCCGGGGTCATCACCGTAAACCGCCCCAGACCCGGAAAATGGCCTTGATGAGCGCAGCTTAAGGAGGAGAGCATGGCACGAAAAGCATACTGGCACCTGCCGGGCATCTGTGCCCACCGAGGCCTGAACCTGAGCATCATCGAGCTGTGGCAGGAATACCGCAACTGCTTTTATGAGGATTTCCACATCGGCAGTGTCTATGGCACCTTTCCCGGAGCCATCTGGAACGGAGGACGCACGGTGCTGGGCTTTGCATCAAAGAATGACGCAGAGCTTACCATGAAAGCCTATAATTCCAGAAAAGTACCCCTGCGTTTTACCTGGACCAATCCGCTGATCGGAGAAGAACAGATCCACGACACCTACTGCAATCTGATCATGCGTCTGGCCGACAACGGCATGAACCAGGTGCTGGTGAACTCACCGGTACTGGAAGATTATCTGCGGGAGAAATATCCCGGCTATAAATTCATCTCCTCCACCACAAAGCGTATCAAGGATACGGGTACCCTGGAGGAGGAGCTTAAGAAGGATTACTTCATGGTGGTGCTGGATTACGATCTGAACCATGATGAAGAAGT
Organism: Lachnospiraceae bacterium; assembly: GCA_017552715.1. Lineage (GTDB taxonomy): Bacteria > Bacillota > Clostridia > Lachnospirales > Lachnospiraceae > NK4A136. The sequence goes on along the minus strand of JAFZOW010000116.1, from coordinate 3,883 downwards.
GCTGAAGGCCCTGGAGCCCGAGGCATCCCGGGTAGAGATACTGGTGGATGAGATCTGTTTCCCCAATTGCCCGAAGCGTCTGGATCATTACCGGGACGAGGCGGAAAAGCAGCTGCAGTTCGAGATCGCACCGCCTTTTAACTGCCCCAACCGTCAGAGCAAAAAAAGCTTTGAAGACTGCATGAAGCGTCCGGCTTTCATCTCAAGGGAAGAGCTGGATGCCTATATGGACAGGGGCTTTGAGAATTTCAAGCTGGTAGGCCGCGGACTGCCCGGAGAGCTGGTACTGGAATCATATCTGTACTACCTGGTGAAGGAAGACAGCCGGGAGTTCATACGGGGCAGGATCGATCAGAAGCTGAAGGAGATGGCTGCTAGGAGTCAGAGCCGTCAACGTCGGTAAAGATACGTTCCTCATCGCTTCCCCGGTCGGGAGCATCTTCGGGATGGGATTCGTAGTAAGCTTCCTCGGCCTTACGGAAAGGACCGCTGTAGAGCATGGCTGCCAGATAGGCCGGTCCCGAAAAACCGAAGGTGAAGATCAGAGGTGTGAGCATGAGCCCCAGATTTCCCACCAGATAAAGGGCAAAGGGAACGAAGGAGCTGATCAGGATCAGGAGCGTACGCGGAAAATAACGGAAGGAAAAAACAAAAGCCGTCTTCAGCGTACGGGGAATGGTATTTGCAAAGCGGGCCTGTACGGGCCATACCATCGAAGTGATGAAAAGTATGAGGGCACAGCTACTGATGGAACCGCCGAAGACAAAGGTGCTGACTTCCGTGGGATTGGCATAGAGCAGCATGAAGTTGAGCCCGAAGATCGCGGCCACCAGCAGAAAGAGGATCCAGATCACGGTGGACTGCTTTAAGTTATCCTTGAAGGAATGGAAGAACATCTTTGTAATGCCCGATTCCTCACCCCGCACCATTTTAAGGGAAACGTAGTGCATGGCGGTAAAAGCGGCACCCGCCGTAACAAGGGGGATGCAGCAGAGCAGCGTTAAGATGTTTAAGATCATCAGATCCGATATTTTACCCAGCACGCGCATGAGCGGGCTGTCGATAGCAAAGATCTTCATAGTTTTACCTCGGCTCCTTTTTTAGTCACAGCCGATTATAGCGGATTTTCCGCGATATGTAAAGGAAGCAATATTCCAGTGGAGGAAGATAAGTGAAACAGCGCCTATGCATCCCGGCCATAGTGATACTTTTACTTGCGGGATGCGCGTCGAAAACAGAGCCGCCCGCCCAGCAGCCCGCGGATCCCACACCCACCGCAGCGGCCACGCCTACACCTACGCCTGTACCGGAAGAGGAAAGCGTGAGCGAAGATGCGGCAGAAGAAGTGCCTGAGGCAGCGGAAGACCGCAGTGATCTTTATGCCCCGGCAGCAGCGGAAAGCTTTGATGTGTCGGCAGCCGGCGGGGCCTGGACACAGGACGATATCCTTACACTGGATGAGGCCCTGCAGGAAAAGCTGGTCCCCGGAACGGTGCTGGAGCTGGAGTATACTTCCGAAAGCGGTAATATCTGGCTGATGTTCCCCCATGCCATCAAAAAGGGCGCGGAAGTATGGGCCCGGGTGGGGGTGGGAGAGCACGACGGCAGCGGAAGCCAGTATGCTTATATCAATCAGGCCCACAGTATCGCACAGATCCGCTACGAGCAGCTGGAGGCGGTACTGGGGAAGGATAAAGCCAAATGGGGTGATGTGATACAGGCAGAGAGCGACGGAGACTGGGAAGTCTTCGGAGTAAAGCTGGGAAAGGCGCAGGCTGTTCCCGGACTGCAGGATGCGGCGGAGTTCGGAAAGGAAGCCGAAGGCGATGCCTGGGCTCCCGGGGATGTGATCCCCGATCTTACAAAAGAGGAAGTGAGTGAAGCCCTGGTAAAAGGCTCCGTCATCGAGATCAGCTACACTTCCGATACGGGAGATCTGTGGATCGAGCTGCCGGATGCGGAAGCTGCCGATCCCACCCTGCGCATCGGTGCGGGAGACAGTGAAGATCCTCTGGACTATGTGGTCTGCCAGGAGGGCAAATGTTATATAACGTATGAAAGCATCGCAGCCCTGGGGGGGAAGAAGGAAAGTTGGGGAAAGCGCCTTCAGGCCGATTCCAGCGGGCCCTGGAAGGTGAGCAGCGTGCGCATAGGGAAAGCGGCGGAGCTTATCCCCTGCAATATGCTTTATCCCCTGACTCCCGGAACCGCTTCCGGGGAAGCCGGAAAGGCAGAGGATGTGGCAACACTGCCGGCTGCGGAAGAACTGGCGAAGATCCTGGTTCCCGGCAGTTTCATCAATATCCGTTACAGCTCCGAAAGGGACAGCCTCTGGCTGGTCTTCCCGGATGCGGTGGATAAGGACGGGGAGAAATGTACGGTCCGGGTAGGTCTGGCGGATCCGGAGAACAAGCTTTCCGGATCGGTATGCAACGGCCTGAACTGCCAGATCTCTTACGAGATGATAGTCAAAGCCATGGGAAATGAGGATATCTCTTCCTGGGGCAGCCGCCTGCAGGCGGAAAGCGACGGCAGCTGGGAAGTTTATTCCGTGAACATCGGCAGCGTAAAGTGATCCGGAGGAGAGGCTTTGAAAAACGGACGTTTTGAAATTGGCTTTGGCGGATTTTTTGCCGGTATGGGGCTCTTTGTGACGATCCTGTGCATCATGGTGAGGGACAAGCCGGGAGCCGAGAGTGTCTGGATCGGGATTTTGGTAGGACTGATCTTTACGGTAGTGGGCGGTCTTTTCATATATACGGGGGTACGTTCTGCCGTAAAGGCTCACCGGATCATAAAAGCGGGAAAGCATTATCCGGCAGTGATCGTGGGGCATGATGCGGATACCACAGGCTATGTGAACGGCCAGCCCCTGCTCATGCTGGTGGTCCGTTATTTTGATGATCAGGACCGCATCCGGGAGGAACAGCTGAAGACCGGACAGACTTCACGCAAAGCCTTCCCCATAGGGGGAATGGTGGAAGTGGCGGAGCTTTCCGGGGAAGATGAGGTATGCCTGGTAAGCAAAAAGGCCCTGCAGCAGCAGGTGCCGAGACAGGCTGAATTGCTGGATCCGGCGGCACAGGTACAGAATGCCCTGGGCATGAGCATTGCGGGGAGCATGATGACGGCTTCCGCGGTAACACCGGGGGGAGCCATGCAGGTGGCCTGTCCTTCCTGCGGTACCGTTTCGTCGATACTGCCCGGCACCACCCTGTTATGCCCCTGCGGAAGGAAATTTACACTTACTGCCGACCACATGATCGTATGACTAAAAAGAAGCTGGCCCGAATATTAAAAACGATCGGAAGTATATTATGGCTGGGTGTGCTCTGGCTGGTATGCAGCCTGACCCTGATCACCCTGCCTGTGGCCTCCATGGCTGCCTATCATGCCGCATCCCGGGTGATACGCAGGCATGAGAGCGGACTGACAAGCGTCTTTTTCCTGCATATGGGAAAACAGCTGAAGCGCTGGCTTCCCGTGGCGGTACTGGAGGGTCTGGTACTGGCCTGGCTGCTCTTTGACATATACTACTTTTACGCTTATGGGACGGAGTTTTCCCGTATCCTTTCCGCGCTGAGCTATGGTATACTCTTTCTGTTCCTGGAGGCCAATGTGGTGATCTTTCCCTGTGCCTCCCGTTTTGCGGGCAGCCGCAGCCACATCATACGGACAGCCATCTTTATCTGCTTCCGGCATGTATGGGCTTCCCTGCTGCTGACCGTACTCTTCCTGGCGGCGGTCTTCTGTGTGCTGGCCCTGCCCCCGAGCCTGCTGATACTGCCCGGTTTTTACTGGTACGTATCCAGCCTGCTGCTGGAACCTCTTTTGAAGAAATACAGCGTGCCCCGTCCCGGTGATGAGGACGAGGAAGAAGAGG
>JAFZOW010000115.1 GCA_017552715.1 Lachnospiraceae bacterium | reverse complement strand
TGCTGCGGGTAGGGCTGCTGGGGATAGGGCTGCTGCCCATATGGCTGCTGCCGGGGCGGATAAGGGGCCGCCGGCGGAGCCGCGGCCGGCCGCCGGGCCGACCGGGCGCCGGGCCCACATAAAAAGACCGGCCGTCTTGGGCCGGTCTTTGTTTTCTTCGGGAGTGGGCGAAAAAAGCCGTCTCTTTCGAGACGGCCTTATATTCAGACTAATTCGGGGGCTTCGATTGCAATGATCGGAAGCATATCTTTCAGCGCCGCCTTTACCATGTCAAGACCGAAATCCACGTCAGCTTCAGTCATGGCGGTGTTCATAGCGAACATGCCCCTCTCTGCGTTGAACACCCCTCTGGTTATCAGATCCAGGAAAAGTATTTTGTTCAGCTCCTCATGGGCTGTCGCAACGTCGCGGTAGTTCCTTACCACCTTATTGGTAAAGAGAGTGTTGTAGATGGAACCTACGCCGCTGACCCGCATGTCGATGGAGAGTTCTTTGAAGATCCCTTTAAGGCCTTCGGCGAATCTGCTTCCTAAAGCGTTCACGTATGCGGCCTTTTTTTCATCATAGGCCTTCATGGTGGCATAGCCTGCTGCCATGGTTATAGCGTTTCCGTTGAAGGTTCCGGAGTGATACATCTGACCTTTTCTGGGATCGTAAAGATCCATGATGTCTTTCCGCCCTCCGAAAGCACCCACAGGGATGCCTCCACCTATGATCTTACCAAGAGATATCAGGTCCGGAGTTATACCGTAAAATTTATGCGCACCACCGGTACTGAGCCTTCCGGTAACCACTTCGTCGAATATGAGAAGGACGCCGTTTTCGACTGTCACTTCCCGGAGAGCTCTGAGCCACTCAGGGTCAGGGGTTATCTGTCCTGCGGATCCCATTACAGGCTCGATAATAACGCAGGCAACTTCATCTGCATGCTCTTCCACCATCTTCCGGGTGCGCACTATATCGTTAAACGGCACCACCAGAACGTCCTTAAGGGCGTTCTTTGAAACTCCCAGGCTTTCGGGGATAACGTTTATCGCATCCAGCGGCCCGGCTTCATTAAGATCCGGATCCACGCTTGCTTCGAATATGTCCGTTGTACCGTGATAGCCTCCTTCGGTCTTTATGACCTTTTCTTTTCCGGTAAATGCTCTGGCAGCCCGTACCGCGTGCATGGTGGCCTCGGTTCCGGAGTTACAGAATCTTACCATGTCCAGAGCAGGGTATCGCTCGCAAAGCAGCTGCCCCAGTTTCCACTGCAGTTCAAAAGGCGCGGCGTAAGCGGAACCCTTTGCTATTTGATCGCGGACTGCCTCTACCGTTTCCGGATGTGCATGCCCGTGTATCAGTGAGGTATAGTTACCCTGGAAATCCAGGAGTTTATGTCCGTCAACGTCGAACATGTAGGCACCTTTCCCTCCTTCCATAAAGGATGCGTAGGGCAGATAAAACGTTGCCGTTCTGGTGTCTCCTCCCGGAAGATATTTTCTTGCCTCCCGGGCCTTTTTTTCCGAATTGGGCCGGGCTTCAGCGTAGCGCGCCCGGATCTCCTCAAAATATTTCAAAGACACTTCTTTCATGTCAGCCTCCTTTTAGCAGTCTCTTACAGCTTGCTTTCTGCTTGTATTTTAGCATACTGAAAGGTCAGTGAAAATAATTAATTGTCGGAGGAACCATTTGGCCGGATCAGGCAGAATGCAGCCCTTTGCTGCGCACAAAAAGACCGGCCATCAGAGGCCGGTCTTTTGCGGTTACAGATAATTTACTCGTCTTCCACGGTGATATTTGGGTTCTGGCTGAGAGCCAGCTCGATGATCTCGTCTTTCAGATTACGCTGGAAGAAGAGGCGTCTCGCCATGAGGCTCTCTTTTGTGAAGTGGATGCCCACCTTGCCGGGTTGTTTTGAGGAATATTCACAAAATATGTCCTTGATCTCGTCCCAGCCCCAGACTTCTCGCTTGGTGCGCACCAGAAATCTGTACTCGGTGACGATCCCCTCTTCACTGACAGTCACGGACTTTGTCATGATGCCGGCGGCCAGGAGCACGATGCCGATCATGGCACCGTAGATCGTGCGCTGGAAGATCCCTAACGCGATCAGCACTGCGCCGAAGACCATGCAAAGTATTTCAGTTGTCCGGGACAATTCCCTGCCCGTGGATGCTTTGTATGTTTTCATATTGATTAGCAGTCATTTCTCAACAATTACTTTTTTGCTGCTTTGGCAGCCTTGAATTCAGCTTTCTTCTTTTCCTTTGCTGCCTTAAGTTCATCTCCTGTCAGATTATCATACTCTTTGTACTTGATGCCGATACCAAGATAGGTAATGACGATCGCATAGATAGGATTGATCAGGTTCATGAATGCATAAGGTGCGAATGCCCAATTGGATACGCCAAGGGTAGCTGACTGATATGCTCCGCATCCGTTCCAGGGGATCATGGGAGACCAGAGAGTCGCAGCGTCCTCGGAAGTTCTGGAAAGGAAGCTTCTGGAAAGTCCTCTTTCATCGAAGCTCTTCTGGAACATTCTGGAAGGAACCATGATGGCCAGATACTGGTCGGTGAGCACGATATCGCAGACGATACCGGTGATGATCATAGCGGTAACAAGGCCGCCCACAGATTTAACACGTCTTACGATAGGTCCCAGAAGGACTTCAACGTAGCCGCATTTTTCAAGGATGCCACCGAAGCACATAGCGAACATGATGAGGGAAATGGTCCAAAGCATGCTGTCCTCGCCTCCTCTGGAGAGAAGCTTGTCAGCAAGAGCATTTCCGGTGTCTGCTTCATAGCCATACTGGAAAGCATTGATGATCTCAGGAAGTGTGGTTCCCTGGAAGATCATTGCGAAGATGCCGCCTACAGCCGCTGCCAGAAGCAGTGACGGAATGGCGGGGATCCTCTTCCAAGCGCCG
>JAFZOW010000114.1 GCA_017552715.1 Lachnospiraceae bacterium | reverse complement strand
GGTGTGGGTGCCGTGGTCGGATTCCTGCCTCTGGTAATGGTAATGTACTTCCTTATCGCACTGCTTGAGGATTGCGGTTACATGTCCAGGGCGACGGTGGTGCTGGATCCCATATTCAAACGCGTGGGTCTTTCCGGAAAATCCGTGATCCCCATGGTCATCGGTACCGGCTGCGGCATTCCCGCCATCATGGCCTGCCGTACCATCCGTAACGAAAGGGAAAGAAGAGCCACCGCCATGCTGGCGACCTTCATGCCCTGCGGTGCCAAGCTTCCCGTTATAGCCCTCTTTGCGGGAGCCTTCTTCCCGGAGGCCACCTGGGTGAGCTTTGTATGCTATATGCTGGGTATCGTGCTTATCCTTCTGGGGGCACTGCTGATCAAGGGCGTCACGGGCATGAAATACAGAAAGAGCTTCTTCATCATCGAGCTTCCCGAGTATAAGGCTCCCAGCCTGCTCTTCGCTCTCAAGTCCATGCTGGAACGCGGTAAGGCATATATCGTAAAGGCAGGGACCGTTATCCTCGTATGCAACACCGTGGTTCAGATCATGCAGGCCTTTAACTGGAACTTTGAAGAGGTGGAAGAGGGGATGGAAGATACTTCCATACTGGCATCCGTTGCAGGCCCCTTCTCCGTACTGCTGGTACCCATCGTGGGTGTGGCCGCCTGGCAGCTGGCAGCTGCAGCTATCACGGGCTTTATCGCGAAGGAAAATGTGGTGGGAACCATCGCTACGGTCTATGCCATCACCAATCTGGTGGATCCCGAGGAGCTGGAGCTGGTAGGTGAAGGCACTACGGTGGCGGCTGTCATCGGCATCACGAAAGTGGCGGCACTTGCATATCTTATGTTCAATCTTTATACGCCGCCCTGCTTTGCGGCACTGGGAGCCATGAATTCCGAGATGAAGTCTGCCAAATGGCTGTGGGGCGCCATAGGCCTGCAGCTGGCAACCGGCTTTACCGTAGGTTTCCTGGTATACCAGATCGGAACCCTCATCACCACCGGCAGCTTTGGCGCGGGCTTTGTGGGAGGACTGATCGCGGTGCTGGCCTTTGCGGGGGTGATCGCAGCTATCATGGTAAGTAACAGACGTAAGATGCTTACGGAGTACAGACTTAAGACAAACTAAGCCCGAAGGATCCCGAAAAGGTAGATCATGATGGTAAATCTAATCTCGGCCACGATCATCGTATTGTTATTCGCAGGCGCGTCATACTACATCTATAAGGAAAAGAAAAAGGGGCAGCACTGTATAGGCTGCCCCATGGCCGGGCAATGCGCCAAAGCGAAAGCGGCACGCTGTGCATCACAAAAAGATCCCGGAGAGCGCTTGACAAAGCGATCACTCCGGGATCCAGGGTAAAAAAAAATAACTGTAATCATCATATCAAAGAGGAGAGAAAAAAGCAACCCTTCCATAATCCGCCTTTCCACAGAATGTGATAAAGCCTATAATATTGACAAATGAGAACAATTGTTCAAACGCAGGCTGGCGAAGCTGGGTGAAGTAGAAAAAGAACTGGCGGAAAGCAAAGGGAAGTCATTCAATAGAATCCGTAAGGATTCTTTTCTTTCGTTTTTGCGCTCGGAAAGACACAGAGGAATGGCGACAAAAAAGTTGATCATTGACAGGACCATGCTGTTACCTATAGAATGATAAAGCTAAAAAAACAGACTAGCTGAAAGGAGACAAGATGAAAGGATTTGCAATGCTCAAGATCGGCGAGGTAGGCTGGATCGAGAAGGAACGACCTGCATGCGGGCCCATGGATGCCATCTGCAAGCCGCTGGCTATCGCTATCTGCACATCGGATGTGCATACCGTATGGGAAGGTGCCGTGGGTGAAAGACACAATATGATCCTGGGGCATGAAGGCTGCGCGGAAGTTGTGGAAGTCGGTGAGATGGTAAAGGATTTCAAGCCCGGGGATAAGGTGCTGGTACCCGCCATCACTCCCGACTGGAATTCCCTTGAAGCCCAGGCCGGTTACTCCATGCACTCCGGCGGCATGCTGGCAGGGTGGAAATTCTCCAACTTCAAGGACGGTCTTGATTCGGAATTTTTCCATGTAAATGATGCAGACGGTAACCTGGCGCATATGCCGGAAGGCATGAGCCTGGAGGATGCCTGCATGCTCTCGGATATGGTACCTACCGGTTTCCACGGTGTGGAGCTGGCGGATGTACAGTTCGGGGATACGGTTCTTGTGATCGGTATCGGCCCCGTAGGCCTGATGTCTGTTGCCGGAACGCGTATGCGCGGAGCTTCCCGCATCATCGCGGTGGGAACCCGTCCCAGGTGCGTGGAAGCGGCAAAATTTTATGGCGCCGATGAGTTTATCAGTTACAAGAACGGAAGCATCGAAGAGCAGGTTCTTGCCCTGACCGATGGCAAGGGTGTCGACAGGGTGGTTGTGGCCGGCGGCGGAGTGGAAACCTTTGAATCCGCCATCAAGTCGCTGAAGGCCGGCGGTAAGATCGGCAATGTGAACTACCTAGGCAGCGGTGATTACATTAATATCCCCCGTGTGGAATGGGGCGTAGGTATGGGCCATAAGCAGCTTCAGGGCGGCCTGATGCCCGGAGGACGTCTCCGTATGGAGAAGCTGGGGGCGCTGGTCTCTTCCGGCAAGCTGGATGTGAGCAAGCTCTCCACCCATGTGTTCCACGGCTGGAAGCACATCCCGGAAGCACTGCAGCTGATGAAAGATAAGCCCGCGGATCTGATCAAGCCCGTGGTCATTCTTGACGATCAGCCCTGATAGAACAGGATCAAGGGAAAGGGGCGGCCATGGCCGCTCCTTTTTTTGCAGCAGGCTTAAACGCGGTTTGGGAGTGTATTAGCGTGAAGATACTTATCGTTTCCGGCTTTCTGGGAGCCGGAAAAACAACATTCATCAAGGAACTGGTCCGCCGCAGCGGTACACGCCCCGTGATCATGGAAAACGAATACGGGGAAACGGATCTGGACGCGCTGGAACTGGATCGCAGCCTTTCGGAACAGAAGGAGATGAAGATCCTGGAGTTCATGGAAGGCTGTGTATGCTGCACAAAGAAAGACAGCTTTGTCAATTCCGTACTTACGGTCTTTTCCGGTCTGGATCCGGAGTATCTGGTGATAGAGCCCACCGGGGTGGGGCGCCTCAGCAATATCCTTAAAAACTTAAAGCCCATCCTCCATGATCGCATACGGCTCTTGCAGCCGGTGGTGGTCCTTTCGCCCCGGACATACCGCAGCAATATGGCCGAATGGCCGGAGCTGTACCGGGACCAGATCGCCCATGCCGGCATCGTGGTCTTTTCAAAGGGGGAGAGGGAGGATCCGGCCCTCCTGGAGGATACGGCGGCAAGGATACGCGAGATCAATCCCGAAGCGGAGATCCTTACACAGCATTACAGCCTGCAGCCGGACAGCTGGTGGCACCGGTGCATGGAGCTGAGCGCCAAAACAGGGGATATGAAAGATGAGCTGGAGGGCGGGGAGGAGTTTTCACAGCTGAGCCTCCGGACGGCCCGCCTGGATCGCCCTGCCGAACTGATCCTGTTTCTGGAGGACTGTCTCCGGGGAGAACTGGGGCATATCGTCCGGGCCAAAGGAGTGCTGCCCGTAGGAGGCGAAATGCTCCGTTTTGATCTGGCAGACCGGCAATATGCCATCACGGGAGCGGAAGAGGAAAAGAGCCAGTGCGTTATCATAGGCACTGAGCTTCCAAGGCAGGAGCTCTTCCGGCGTCTGGGAACATCGGCGGAGGAAGAAGCGCTGCGCCTGTCCTGGCGGGGCTTAAAGCAGTAAAAGCGATGATTTCCGACTCCGGTATTGACAATAAAGTTAGTTAGTGCTAACATTTATGCGAATGAAAAATAAAAATATTCGCAAGCGCCGGAGATAAAAAAGGAGGATCGCATCATGAAAAAGATAAAGGAAACGGAAAAGGGATTCTACGGCTGTTTCTGGCCTGTTACCGGAAGCAGATACGGCGTTATTGCCATGTTCGGGGATGACTGCGAGGATCATCTTGCGCGGTCGGCGGTCCGCTGGCTTCAGAAAAAATACGGCGTGAACGTCATAACACTGAGCACCTCACGGAAAGATTACGGGCACCATAACCAGCCGGTCGAGACCATCGGAGCCGCCATTGATTATATGAAGGAGCGTGGGATAAGCAGCTTTGCCGTGATGGGAGCTTCCACAACCGCCATGTTTTCCCTGGTGGCAGCTTCTTACTATCCCGAGATCACGCTTACCATAGCCATGTCCCCCAGCGATTTTGTAATGGAGGGCTTTTACCGGGGAAAACGAGATGGCTTTGAGGAATGGCCGGGGGAAGGAGAATCCACGCTGTCCTGGCAAGGGAAGCCCTTACCCTACCTGCCCTTTGTATACAGGCATCCCGAGTACGGAATGAAGATACGGGAACAGGCAAAGAGCGGCCATGATATGGTGGCGTCCTCGTGGCTCTTTAACGATTCCGAGAAGGCGCACCCCCTTCAGGAGGAAGAGCTGATCAAGGTGGAGCGGATCAAAGGCAGGCTGCTCCTGATCGGCGCGGATGATGATGTTTTGTGGGAAACGACACGCTATATCAGAAGGATGATGGAGCGACTCCGGACCAGGGAGCATGAGTGCATCCCGGAAGCGCTTATCTATGAGCACGGAACCCATTTTGTTTTTCCCGAAGGGATGATAAAGAGTGTGCTGCCCATCGGCGGGGACCTGATGTCGGGCCTGTTTGCGGCAGGGAAAAAGTTCCCGAAGGAATGCAAAGCCACCAGGATCGATATAGAGGAGAAGATGACCGAGGCCATAAAGGAGTGGAAAATTTCTGGAAAAGCAAGGAAGCCTATATGGCGGAACTGATCGTATATCACAGAAAGCGGATGAAGATAATATCCTGGACCATGTTTTTGAATAAAGAGGGACGGCAGCTGTTTGAAATGTGCTGCGGTATGGTGTATTATATTTCGGGTTGATGATCCTTGCGGAGTAAGTGCAATGAGTATGCAGAGGCAGAAAAAATATACACAGCTGTTTATCCTGGCGCTGGTATCTGCCGGTTTTATCCATGTACTTGAGGTGGCGAGCCACAATATCCCGAACTCCAGCTACAGTCTGGTTACTTTTTTCTTCTGCCTGGTGTTCATCATCTATCCCGTACTGCTGATATTCTGGATCCAGTCCGTTCATGCCAGGCTTCTGCCTTCCGCCTCCAGGAGATATATGATAGCCACCGCGGTGCTGATGATACTCTATCTCTGCCTGCGGGCCTTCCGCTACCGTTTCACGGAAAATGACATAGGCTTAAGATACGGCTGGTATGCCTATTATGTGCCCATGACGCTGATGCCGACGCTTTTTCTCTGTGTCTGCATACGGATGGGAAGGGGCAGGAAGAAGCGGGCAGATGAGAGGCTTCTGCTGATACCCGGCATTTTGCTGGCCGCTACGGTGATGACCAACGATCTGCATCATTTCGTATTTGTTCCCAAGGGGGATACCGTACATTTTATAGGGAGCGGCGGTACCTATACCTATACGCCGCTGTTTTACCTGATCTATGCCTGGATCATACTCACGGTCCTTGCAGGGGTGATCATACTGCTTAAGGAGAGCCGGCGGGGGGAAGGCTTTAAGAAGATGCTGCCCGTGATCCTGGTGATCGTGGTGTGGATCGTACTTCTGCAGCTCCATAATCTTAAGCGCCTGTTCGAGTTCATTCCCCCTTATGAAACCCCGGAGGTAAATATCTTTGCCATTGTGGCGATCTTTGAGATCTGTATCCGGGAGCATCTGATCCCCCATAATGAGAATTATGCCGGCTTTTTTTCCAAGCTGCCCATGCCCGTTATGATAACGGACGTAAGCTTTACGCCGGTGCACCATTCGGCCAACCGGATAGAGGCGGAGGAGGGCCAGCTGAAAGCGGCTCTCAAAGAGCCCGTCTATGTTCAGCCGGACAGGAAGCTAATGGGCAGGAAGATACGCGGAGGCTATGCCTTCTGGATAGAAGATGAGAGTGAAGTGCATAAAGCAAATGAGAGGCTGCTGGAGGCCAATAAGCTGCTGGAGAGCGAAAACACCCTGATCGGATATGAGAATAAACAGAAGGAAGAGAATGCCTACCTAAGCTCCCGTCATCATATCTACCATGAGATAGCGGAGAAGATGTATCCCTGCCAGACCCGGATACGGCAGCTGCTGGAGGAAGCACATCCCGGTGAAGCCGTTTTCAGGGAGCGTATAGCCTATATTTCCGTGCTCAATGCTTTCGTAAAGCGTAAGACCAATTTTCTGCTGCTGGCATCTGAAGCGGATAAGACTGATCTGAATGAGCTTATGCTGGCCGTATCCGAATCGGGCAGGTATCTGTCCTATGTGGGCGTAAAGACTTCCGTGGATGAGAGCGGCTTTGCTGCTACGGAGGGCGGCACGCTGCGGGATGCGGAAAGTGTGACGGCACTGTATGACAGCTTTGAAGGAGTTGCGGAACAACTGATAGGAAAGGCTGCGCTTCTGATGGTATCCTTTGGGGAGGAGGCGCTTAAGCTGGCAACGGATATGAAGGAAGAGCTGCACGACTGCCCGTTTGACGCGGAGATCCGAAGGAGTGAAGGCATAATGTACATCACCCTCCCTCTCGCGAAAGGGGGTGAGGCATGATGAGCGTGATGCAGGCCCTGTGCTCCCCCGGAAAGGAAGTGCTGCTCATCAGTCTTATGCTCCTGCTCCTGCTGCAGGCCTTTATACTGCTGGCCTTAAGACGCCTTAAGCGCAAAGGCTTATTTGCCACGCTGGCCCTTGTGCAGTTTGTGCTGCTTTTTGTGATGTTCTTTCTGATGCTGGACGGGATATTCCATTATGAGGATCCCGCCAAGCCCAGGACCTGGCCGGTATTTACCACAGCCTTTACCGGCCTGCCCGTAGTCATTGTCCTGGCCTTTGAGATCCTTTCGGCGGTCTATCTGGCAGTGGGCTTTTACAGATTGCGGCGTTACCGCAAGGAGAACCTGACCCGCTGGGCGGTGAAAGAGACCATCGACCTCCTGCCTGCTGGAGTGGCCTTTGCCCGGGGAGACGGGAAGACAGTGCTGGCAAATCTGACGATGAATGGCCTGTACGGACAGATGAGCGGAAGGAACCTGCTGGATATCGGTCTCCTGGCGGAAATAGCGGACAGGACAGAGGAAGAGGGGGAAGACAAACTCCGGGGAGTATACAGGGACGGAAGCTCGGTATGGCAGTTCAGCCGGCAGACCATAGAAGAGAACGGGGAGGAATATCTGCAGCTGACCGCTACGGATATAAGCGAGCAGGCTGCAATAAATGAGGAGCTGAAAGGAAAGAACAGCAAGCTTAAGCAGATCCGGACCCGTCTGGAGATCTATAACCGCAAGGCAGAGCAGATCATCATTTCGAAGGAACTGTTAAATGCCAGGATGCAGGTGCACAACGAAACGGGGCATGTGCTGCTGGCCAGCCGCAGGTATATGGACAGGCCTGCTTCCGTTGATGAAGCGGCGCTCTTAAATACCTTAAAGGTCACCAATACATATCTGCTGCGCGAATACGAGGAAGATGATACGCAGAGGGATCCTTTGAGCGAGGCCATCGAGATGGCAAAGGCCATAGGGGTGAGCGTAAGTATTACTGGGATGATCCCTGCGGAAGGCCCGGCCAGGAATGTACTCTCGGTTGCCGTAAATGAGTGTGCCACCAATACCAGAAAGCACGCGGACGGGGATGTGCTGAAGGTGACGGTTGAAGAAGAGGAAGGCGGCATATGCTTCCAGCTTGGCAATAACGGAAAGAGTCCGAAGAAAAAGGTGAACGAGACCGGCGGACTGCTGACGCTGCGCACGCTGGCGGAGAACGCCGGAGGCACCATGGAGATAAGCACGGAAGAGGGATTTTGCATAAAGATCGTTCTGCCTGACAAAAATGCCGGAGAAAATGGTTCCGACGGGTGATGTTTTCCGGCGTAAGATGTCGTATTATGCTTACAGTACCGGAGCATGAAAGGGGACAGAAGGTGAGCGATAAGATCAGGGTCGTTATAGCGGATGATCAGTATGTGGCCAGGGGCTTCTTTGAGATGTATGTAAAGATGTCGGCGGCTTATGAACTGGTCGCCTCTTTGTCTTCTGCGGAACAGGCGGTGGAATTCTGCCGTAAGAACAGCGTGGATCTGGTCATACTGGATGTGATGATGAAGAGGGGGCTGGACGGCCTTACCTGCGCGGAGATCATAAAGAACAATGACAGGGATATAAAGGTGATACTTGCCACCTCCACTGCGGAATACCAATGGATAGAGAAGGCAAAGCAGGCGGGCATAGAGAGCTTCTGGTTTAAGGAGTATGATGAGCGTTCCCTGCTGGAGGTGATGGACCGTACCATGCAGGGGGAGCATGTATATCCCGGCACAAAGCCGGATCCGGAACTGGGAGACGCAAAGAAATCCGAGCTGAGCGAACGGGAACTGGAGATACTGCGTGAGCTCACCACCAACCGTTCCAATGAAGAGATCGCGGAGCGTTACTGCATCTCCGTAAATACCGTTAAGCGTCATATCCAGAACATGCTCATCAAGACAGGCTATTCCAACCGCCTGGAACTGGCGGTCAACGCCAAGGCCCTGGGGCTGGTAGTCCATGATGATGACAGGACGAAGAACTGAAGTCCGTTCCGCGTTCTGACGGAGCATGTCGCAGGCGACATGCTTTTTTTATTACATAGCGGATCTTTAGGATGCTCCGGCGGGAAATGACGAAAAATGGTTCTTACGGGTGATGCGGAAGATACGGGCATTATATTAAAATGTGGGATGATCCGGGGAAAACCGGCAGATCAAAGGAGGAGACGGAAAATGAAGAAAAAGAGGAGTGTGAACAGGATACTGTCCGTGGTTCTGGCCATCATCATGGTCTTTGAACTGCTGCCGGCAGGGCTGAAGGTGCAGGCCATGAGCGCGGGGCACGGCGGCGGGAGCGAAGATGATCCCGTGATGGTACATAACTTTGCGGAGCTTAAGGAGGCCCTGGAGGCAGAGGAGGATCTTTACATCCGGGTGGATGAGTTCGAGAACAGCGAAGGACAGAACTATTATGAGCTGGTGCCCGGGAGAGATTACGATGAGGATCTGTGGGGCATAATCATCCCGGATGGGTACAAAAAATATCTTGAACTGAATACGGACATTGAGCTGAAAGCCGATAGCGAAGATCTGGCGATACTGATCATCAATTCCGGAGAACTCTTTATATTCGGGACCGGAGGGATAGTATATACAGGGAAGTCCACAGATGCGGGAGCAGTTGTTATCGAAAACGATGGTGACAGTCTCAGCATATGGGGAAATGTGAAGATCCGGGGGAAGAATACCGAGGCAGACGGTGTATGCAAGGCTGTTTCGATCTTCAGCGGAAAAACGGATATACGGGGAGGAAGCTTCAGCGGTGTCGGCCGGACGGGCAGTGATCCTGCTCCGGCTGCTGTTTATGTGAACGGTGGGGAAACGACCATATCCGGAGGTACATTTGACAGCAGTAAAGAGGGCGTCCGGGCCTTAAGCATCGGAAAAAACGCAAAGATCAAGCTGAGCGGAGGGACATTTACGGGGATCGAAATAACTCCCGGGAAGGCAGGAATTGATCTGGCCGGCTGTCTTGCAGAGGGATGCAAATACCCGGGCTCGGAGACCGGAATTGGAACGAGGGAACTGGATGGGGAAGTCGGAATCGTAAACCCCAAAATCGCTGCCCTGGATCTTTCGGTCGTGCTCCCCTGTGCCGGGAATACGGCAACGGATCCGGTGGTCACGACACAGGATCTTACGCTGCAGAGCGGGAGTGTAAAATGGGAGCGCTCTGAAGGGGGGAGCTATGTTCCGATGGGGGCGGACGAGACCTTCATCGCAGGGGAGGGATACCGCCTTGGTTTTTCCGTTGTTCCTTCGGAAGGATGCGGAAGAACCTTTCCTTTCCCGTCGATCTGCCCGGTCCGGATCGATAACCGGGATATACCGGAGGCAGATGATGGCAGTTCTGCGGACTGTTATAAGTTACACTGCGATTTTATCGCATCTCCCCAATATATCGGAAGCACAAACGTGATCGTGGAAGTTCCGAAGGCAGGCAATGCGCCGGCGGATGCGGTATCGACGACCGATCATACAAGCGTGACCAAAACGGAATGGTCTGCCTGGGATGATACGAATAATAACTGGGCGGTGATGCAGCCGACGGATGTTTTTGAGGCCGGCCTGGATTATAAAGCAAGTGTCACTGTTGCGGCAGAAGAGGGATACCGGATATCGGCTAAGCCTGCCGGAAGTTTTAATACGGATACGAAAGGAACGATCGTTTCCGTGAGTGGGGGAGAATATGAGTATTCTGCCGGATTCAGAGTGTCGGGAGTGATGATCGACGCCATTAATGTGGATGTTGCAGTACCTGTGGCCGGGGCGGAGCCTGCGGCGGCTGTCTCGACGACGGAGCATGTTACGGTGACCGATACGAAATGGTTCATTAAAGATGATCGTGCTCTGGCTGCCGGCGAGACCTTTGAGGAAGGTGTAGTCTATGCTGCGGAGATTGATGTTGAAACAGAGCCGGGATTTGAGATCGGAAACAATCCTGTATTAACTGTCAATTCATCAACACAGGCTGGCTTAATGAACAGAAGCTACACAGTGTTAGATATGTTTGCGGAATTTGCAGCCGCTGCCCCTGCGACGATCTCCGAGATAAATGTGACTCTCGCATCTCCCGTGGCCGGTGCCGAAAGGGAGAAAGCTGTCGCCACCACGGAGCATGTGCTGGTAACAGACACCCTCTGGAACTACTTTGATGAGGGGGGGAATGAAGTGCTCTTTCCGACCGACGCAGTCTATGAAGCAGGGAAGACCTATGTCGTATATATATTTGTGCAAACGGATCTCGGTTATCCCGTAAGCGATACCGTGAAAATGCTGATCAATGGTGCCCAGGGAGCTGAACTGGTGCAGAAAACGGGTGAGTATTGGGCCTATTTCCGGGCAGAATTACAGGTCACGGAAAAGACCCTGGAGAATATAGCGATCACAAAGGGGCCGGACAAGACCATGTATGCCCCGGGGGAGAGTTTTGATCCCGCAGGTATGGAAGTGACGGCGGAATTCAGTGACGGAAGCAGCAGCGTGGTGACGGGCTACAGCATTAAACCTTCCTCGGGTCTGCAACCCGGGGATAAGGAAGTGATCATCAGTTATACCGTGGGCAGTGTGACAAAGACCGCCCGGGTGGAGATACAGGTCATAATGATCGCGGACAATCTCAGTGTGAGTTTCACGAATGGAAGCAGCTTCGTTTATACCGGCTCAAAGATCACGCCGGAGGTGGAGGTAAAGTATAACGGCAAGGTGCTGACCGAAGGTGTGGACTATACCGTTAAATACAGGAATAACATCAAGGCCTCCGAGGGGGCGAGGAAACAGCCTGCCGTCATCGTGACGGGAAAGACCTTTGCCGCCAGCGGAAGCAAGACCTTTACCATCACCCGCAAGAATATCGACGATTCGGATGTGATCGCGGAGGGGCTTACGATAGCAAAGGGAAAGACGGCAGCGCCCGCACTTTACTATGGTGGTAAGAAACTGGGTAAGAAAGACTTTAGCAACCCCAATGCAAAGACAAAATTTGACGCGGACGGGAATATCACCATTGAAGGCAAGGGGAATTACTGTGGCTCGCGTACGATCCCGGTCAGGGTAGCCGAAAAGAAGAAGATCAGTGTTACTTCCTTTACACCGGCGGAGCGTGTATACGACCACACGGCAAAGCCGTTGACGGCAGCGGAGCTTACGGTGAAGAGCGGGAGTACCGTACTGGAGCCTGACAAGGATTATGCTATCAGCTATCAGGCGGATATCACGAATGCGGGGAAAGTTAAATTCACGGTCGTAGGTATCGGTGAGTACAGCGGAAGCGTGAGCAAGAGTATGACCATCAAGCCCTGTGTGACCGAGATCGTGATCAGTCTGCCAGCCAGCGTAGAGTTTGCTCCGGGCGGGGCAAGACCGGTGGTGGATGTTTCGGTAGGCGCCATTAAGCTGTACAGCGGGTGTGACTATACTTTGAAATACAGCAATAACAAGTCGGTCACCGGCGCTAAGAAGGCTTCCGTGACGCTGAAGTTTATCGGAAACTACAAGGGCTGCGCAGCGGTCACGAAGGAATTTGAGATCACGCCCTATGACCTGGATGCCCATGGGGTAAAACTTTATGCGGAAGATACGATCTACACCAAGCCGGGGAGGTACCGCAAGACACCGTATGTGGCAGTGGAAGGGAAGCTTCTTTCCGCCAAAGATATGGAACTGGCCTATTCCGTAGACGGTAAGGCACTTGGGGCAAACGACCTGATCAGGGATGATATGATGCAGTCCGGAAAAGTGTGCATAAATGTATGTGCCACAGGTAAGGGCAACTATACCGGGACGATCAACGGTGCTTTCTTCCTCAGCAAGGCCGACAAGACACAGGATATCTCCAAGGCAAAGGTCAGCGTTGAGAAGAAGAAATATGAGTTTTACGGCGGGCCCATCGTACCGACTGTGACGGTAAAGCTGGGGAATGAAACGCTTGTAAAGGATCAGGATTACACGGTGAGCTGCATGATGAACGTGAACAAGGGCAAGGGGATCTGCATCATCACCGGCCTCGGGGATGCCGGTACCGGTCCGAAGAAATACTACGGGACTAAGGTGGTCCGGTTCAGGATCGTCAAGGGTAAATTGAACTGGCAGTGATCTTCCGGGCGTAGGAAATGGCTGAATAAGCAGCTAAACAAACAGCGTCTGTCCGCGACCGTGCCAAGGCTGCGGGCAGGCGCTTTTTAAGCCGAAAAAGTTTTGTGCGCGGCATAGAAAAGAGGTGCCGGATGGGTAGACAGATAAGGCGAACTGCGTATTCCGGCTCGCGTTGATTTTGACATTTCCCTGTGCTATAATCCCGCATGTAGCTTGCTTTGTGTGCAGTGAGGACTATCCCCAAGTGCACTGCTTTATGAGGGATGCTTTATGGTTTATCGGATCTTTCTGGTGGAAGATGACCGGGGGATCGCGGAGGCGATCGCGGCGCAGACCGGCTTGTGGGATATCGAGACCGTATGCGCAACGGACTTCAGGAATATCATGGCGGAGTTTTCTGCTCTTAAGCCTCATCTTGTACTGCTCGACATCTCTCTTCCGTTTTACGACGGCTATCATTGGTGCCGGGCTATCCGTGAGGTTTCCAAAGTACCCATCATCTTTATCTCCTCAGCTTCCGATAATATGAATATCGTAATGGCGATGAACATGGGCGCTGACGATTTTATCGCAAAGCCCTTCGACCAGAGCGTGCTGATGGCCAAGATCAACGCCATGCTCCGCCGCACATATGATTTTGCCGCTTCGGTGAGTCTGATCGAGCACCGCGGCGCGATCCTGAACACGGGAGACGGAACTTTGACCTATGAAGGCCAGAAGATCGATCTTTCCAAGAATGAATACCGTATCCTGCTGGGATTGATGCAGTCCAAGGGCCGTACGGTCAGCCGGGAGAAGCTGATGGAGCTGCTTTGGGAATCCGATGAGTTTGTGGATGACAATACCCTGACCGTAAACATCGGACGGCTGCGGAAAAAGCTGGATTCCGCAGGGCTTAAAGATTTCATTTCCACGAAACATGGCATGGGGTATCTGGTCGGGTGAAAGATCTGCTGAAGTTATATCTGAAGGAACATATCCCGGCTTTTATCCTGTTCGCAGTCTGCTGTGCCGTTTTTGCGCTTAGCTTCCGGCTGTATGGGCTGCCGCTTTCCGCAGTGGCCTATCCGGCGATCATATGTTTCATTATCCTTATCACATTCATCGTGATGCGTTTTTTCCGTTTCAACAGAAAACACCGGATATTACGTTCCCTTAGCGAAGCGTTGACCGAAGATATGCTTCCCCCGGCCGAAAACGCGGATGACATGGATTACCGCCGCATCATCCTTTTGATCCGTGAAGCCGCACAGGCAAATGAACTGGCCGGCGTCAAGCGCTATTCCGATATGATCGAATACTATACCTTATGGGCGCACCAGATCAAAACGCCCATAGCTGCAATGCGCCTGACCCTGCAGAACGAGGATACGCAGCTTTCGCGGCGCCTCAAATCCGACCTGGGCCGGGTGGAACGCTATGTGGATATGGTCCTGGCTTATCTGCGCCTGGATTCTTCTTCCACGGACTATGTATTGCGCGAATTCGAGCTCGATCCGCTGATCCGATCCTGTGTTAAACGCTTCTCGGGTGAATTCATCGACCGTAAGCTTTCCATGAATTTTACGCCTACAAAACTGCGCATTTTAAGTGATGAAAAATGGCTGTCCTTCGTTCTTGAGCAGCTGCTCTCCAATGCGTTAAAGTATACGCCCGAAGGCGGGATCACGATCTTTGCGGAAGAGCCGGAAACACTCTGTATCTCCGATACGGGGATAGGCATCGCGCCTGAAGACCTTCCCCGGATCTTTGAGCAGGGATTTACCGGCTACAACGGCCGCAGGGACAAGCACGCCAGCGGGCTGGGGCTTTACCTCTGCCGCCGTGTTCTGAAACAGCTGGGCCACGTGATCCGTGTAGAATCCGAACCCGGAAAGGGTACCGTCATGCGTATCAGTTTTTCCCGGAAAAAATGAATAACTTACAAAAATGTAAGAAATGAAAGCCGGATTGTAAGACGCATCAAGGGATTTCCCTGATCCGGCCTGTTATGATATGTGCAGATGATCCCCAAGGAGGTAAAACTGCATGAGTATTTTGGAAGTTAAAGATCTGAAAAAGGTGTACACATCCCGTTTCGGGACACAGAAGGTGGAAGCGCTGCGCTGCGTCAACTTTTCCGTGGAGCGCGGTGAATATGTCGCAGTCATGGGCGAATCCGGGAGCGGTAAGACTACGCTCTTAAATCTGCTGGCTGCGCTGGATAAACCTACGGCCGGACAGGTGCTGCTCGACGGCGTTGATACAAGCACACTTCCGGAAAAGAACATTGCATCGTTCAGGCGTGACCAGCTGGGCTTTGTTTTCCAGGAATTCAACCTGCTTGATACCTTTACGCTTGAAGACAATATCTATCTGCCCCTGGTGCTGGCGGGCATGAACTATGCCGAGATGGAAAAGCGGCTCAAGCCCCTTGCCGAAGAACTCGGCATCGCGGAGCTCCTGAAAAAGTATCCCTATGAAGTTTCCGGCGGTCAGAAACAGCGTGCCGCCGCTGCAAGGGCCCTCATCACTGAGCCTAAGCTGCTGCTGGCGGACGAGCCTACCGGTGCCCTGGATTCCCGTTCGACCGATGAGCTGCTTTCCCTCTTTGCCGAAGTCAACCGCAAAGGCCAGACCATCGTTATGGTGACACACAGCGTGAAGGCGGCAAGCCATGCGACACGTGTGCTCTTCATCCGTGACGGTGAAGTATACCATCAGCTCTATCGCGGGAACGACAGCAACGAACAGCTATACCAGAAGATCTCCGATACACTGACTGTCCTGACAACGGGAGGTGAGATAGCATGAGATTCTATCTGAGACTCGCCCTTGACGGGATGAAAAAAAACAAACAGCTGTACAAGCCCTATCTGCTTACCTGTATCGGGATGGTGATGATGTTTTACATCCTTTCTTCCCTTTCCTTTTCTCCGGCGATACGCAGTATGCGTTCCGGTGACACTGTCAGCCTGATCCTGATACTCGGGACCATTGTGATCGGAGTATTTTCGCTCCTGTTTCTGGCTTATACCAATTCCTTCCTGATAAGGCGCAGGAATAAGGAATTTGGGCTGTATAACATCCTGGGGATGAACAAGTGGAATATAAGCATCATCATTCTATTGGAAACCCTGATCACGGCGCTCTTTACGATAACTGCCGGCGTGCTGCTGGGGATCCTGTTCTCCAAGCTGGCAGAGCTCTTTCTTATGCGCATGTCCGGGGCGGAAGTGGATTACCAGATCCGTATATCGCCGGTGGGTATCCTGATGGCGTTCATCGTTTTCGGCGCGATCTTCTTCCTCCTGTTACTGGTTTCGCTGGCAAGAGTGCGGCTTTCCAATCCTCTTTCGCTTCTTAAAAGCGAAGCGGCGGGAGAGAAGCCTCCGAAGGGAAATCTGCTGCTGGCTCTGGCAGGATTTGTGATCCTGGCTGTGGCTTACTATTTTTCCGTAAGCATCGAGACACCCTTAAGCGCACTTGCCCTTTTCTTTGCAGCGGTGATCATGGTCATCATAGCAACCTACCTGCTCTTCATTGCCGGGTCGGTCGTGCTTTGCCGCATACTGCAAAAGAACAAGAGCTATTATTACAAGGCTTCACATTTTGTTTCCGTATCGTCCATGGCTTTCCGTATGAAGCGCAACGGCGCCGGACTTGCATCCATCTGCATCCTGGCCACGATGGTCCTGGTGATGATATCTTCCACCGGCTGCCTTTATTTCGGAAGTGAGAATGCCCTGCGCGGTATGCAGCCCTATGACATGACAGCCACGGTGTTCATGGATTCCGGCAAATACTGCACGAGCGAAAGTGCGGAAACACTCCGCAGGATCATTTTCGACAAAACACAGGGAAAGGAGACGAACATTGCCGCCTATTCCTATATCGAGACCTTCGGACTGCTCGAAAACGGCGAGATCGACATTGACGGGGCCGAGGAGAACACGACTAACCCGAGCCTGCTGAGCCAGATCCGTACCATCATCATGATCCCCCGGGCTGATTATGAGCAGCTGACGGGAAGCAGGACCGAGCTGGCCGATGATGAGATCCTGGTCTGGTCCAGCGGCAAGCCTTATCCTTTTGACAAGCTTACCATCGAAGGACTTCGAACAATGAAAGTTCGGGACAGGCTGTCGGATCCTCCCGTCCGTGTGTCGACGGAAGATACGATAGTCACGGCCCTGATCGTCGTGATCCCGGACTGGGATGTCATCGTTGATGAGCTGGATAAGCTCGATGATGAACTGGGCAGTTCCTTCATGGTAAGACAGCGCATCGCCTTCGATCTGCCCGGCATCGATGCGGAGGAAGACCGGCGCCTTATGGATTCGATCTCGGATGCCGGAAACGAGCAGATCGAAAAGGATCCGGACTGCGGCTGGGTATTTGTAAGGACCGAAAGCTTCCTTTCCACCAAAAACTATTACTATGATCTGAACGGCAGCTTCTTCTTCCTGGGCATTGTGCTTTCCATCATCTTTATCGCGGCGGCCGCGCTGATCATATACTACAAACAGCTTTCCGAAGGTTATGAGGACCGGGCGCGTTTTGCGATCATGCAGAAGGTGGGGATGACCCCCGGGGAGATCAAAAGCACGATCAATACACAGATACTCACGGTATTCTTTGCGCCGCTCCTGTTCGCCGGCCTGCACCTCTGCTTCGCCTTTCCCTTTGTGGAGAAGCTGATTCGGCTTTTCGGTGTCAGCAATCGTTTGGTCCTGATCCTTTCAAGCCTGGCGTGCTTCTTGGTATTCGCGCTCTTTTACATCTTTGTCTATCGGGGGACCGCGCATACCTACTACAATATCGTAAGTACGTCGGAAAGGGAGTAAAGAAAGTGTCGTTCATAAGGTTTAACTATTACAGTTCCTCTTTTGACATAAGTACCCTGTACCTCTTTGCCATAGCCTTTGTTATCGTCATGATCGCTTTTATCTTTGAAAAGGGACTGGCCCTTCAGGAAGACGTTGACAGTATAGCATAAGGAGGCGGACCATGGCGATAATCATCAGACTGGACCGCATGATGGCGGACAGAAAAATGTCATTAAATGAACTGTCAGCATACTAAACTGAGGGAGGCTGTCTATGGCAGCCTCCCTTGTTTTGTCGGAGAGATTATTGTATACTGAATGATAATTCAAATGTCATCATTGCCTGCATTCGTTACGGATAATATAACAGGGAATACTGCCGGGGGGCTGGCGGCATTACGGGTTTTTATCGGGGGATCTCCATGGAAAATAAAAGGGAAATGAACAGCGGCCTGATCTATACGAACGAAAACTGTGTGGGATGTAATAAATGTATAAATGTCTGCAGCGCGATGGGGGCCTGTATCTCGACGGCTGCGGATGATAACGGAAGGTCACGCATCAACGTGGATCCGGACCGTTGTGTAGCCTGCGGCGCATGCTTTGATGCCTGTGAGCATTCTGCCAGGGAGTATAACGATGATACGGAAGTTTTCTTTAAAGATCTTGCTTCAGGCGAGCCGATCTCGGTCCTGATCGCACCCTCATTCAGAGCCAATTATCCCGATGAATACGAAAAAGTGCTGGGCGGTCTTAAGAAGCTCGGAGTCAGGCGTTTTATAAATGTTGCCTTCGGGGCGGATATCAGTACCTGGGGATATATCAAATATTGTACGGAAAATGATTTTACCTGCGGGATCTCGCAGCCCTGCCCGGCTGTTGTGACCTATATCGAGAAATATCTTCCGGAACTGATACCGAATCTCTTCCCGGTCCAGAGTCCCTTAATGTGTGCAGCCATCTATGCAAGAAAGGAACTGGGCATCAGTGACCGCTTTGCCTTCATCAGCCCGTGTATCGCTAAAAAGATCGAGATCGACGATCCGGAGAACAGGGGAATGGTCTCTTATAATGTCACATTCAATCATCTTATGGAGAAGTTCAGGGAGGAAGGGCTTTACGGCGACCCGGTGAGTGATGAGGTGGAATATGGCCTGGGAACGATATATCCGATGCCGGGAGGTCTTAAAGACTATGTCAGATGGCTGCTGGGCGATGGAGCCTTCATCCGTCAGCTTGAGGGCGAACGGCATATGTATGAATATCTGAAGAAGCATGCGAAGGATATCGCCGAAAAGAAGATCCCCTTTTACTTCATTGATGCGCTGAACTGTGAAGACGGCTGCCTGTGCGGGACTGCAACTGATCCGGAGATTTCGGATACGGATCAGGCGCTGTTCAATCTGCTGAATATCAGAGAGAGCGTTAAGAAGGATAGGGGGGAAGATGCCGTATCACGGAATCTGTCTCCCGCACAGCGGCTGGAAGCGCTGAATAAACAGTTTGATTCCCTTAAGCTTTCCGATTATCTTCGGCATTACCGGGATCTTTCAAAAAGCTGCGTTATACGCATCCCGGATCTGAATGAATTTGAGCATGTTTACCAGTCCATGGGGAAGGATACCTGGGAAACCCGGAGGATCAACTGTGCTTCCTGCGGATATAATACCTGCGAAGAGATGGCGATCGCGATATTTAACGGCTTCAATCACCGGGAGAACTGTGTCCATTATCTGAAGAACACCGTGGAGAATGAACAGCAGCAGCTGATCTACCAGGCCCAGCATGATGAGATGCTGGATATCTTTAACCGGCATTATGCAATGGATTTCCTTAACAGGATACAGCCGGTATGGAGCAATTTCAGTATCATCGTGATTGATATCGACGGCTTCAAGGGGATCAACGCGACCTACGGACATGCGGTCGGAGATACGATCCTTAAGCAGGTCGCAACGGATCTGAAGCTGCTGGCACTTGAAAACAGATGGCTGCTTTCCCGTTACGGAGGGGATGAGTTCCTGCTCATGATGAATGAAGAAATGACGGAAGACCATCCAGCTTTGAAGAGGATACTGGATGTTTTTGAAAAGCGTGTAGAGATAGGAAAGAATGACCGCCTGCAGTTGTCCGTAAGCATAGGCATATCCAATGCGGATGGGATGATGGAGGTGGAGGATCAGATCAATAATGCCGAGGAGGCGATGTTTGTAGCCAAGACCCTGGGTCGGAATTCCGTATTCTTTTACGGAAAGGAACTGCAGGAAAAGGCAAGGAATGAAAAGCACATCCGTGAAAAGGTCCTGGAGGCCTTTGAAAATGACGGCTTCTTTATGGTATATCAGCCGAAGGTGGATGTGAAAAGTCTTGCTCTGAACGGTTATGAAGCACTGATCCGTATGAAGGAACCGGGCCTGTATCCCGGACAGTTCATTCCGGTTATCGAGAAGAACGGCTGGATCTGGCGTATCGGCCGGATCACGACGGAACTGGTGATCCGGCAGCTTGCCGCCTGGAGAGACGCCGGGCATACCCTGTACCCGGTGTCCGTCAATTTTTCCAGTGCCCAGATGGGCGATTCCGGATATGTGGACTTCCTTAAGTCTCTATTAGAGGAATACAAGATCGAAGCAAAGTATATCGAGATCGAGATCACCGAAGGAGTTTTCCTGGAGCAGTCGTCACAGGCTGATGAGCTGTTCCGCAAACTTGGGGAAATGGGGATACGGCTATTAATGGATGATTTCGGTACGGGCTATTCCTCTTTGGGTTACCTGACCTATATTCCCGTTGATGTGGTCAAGCTGGATAAATCACTTGTAGATAATTATCTGATCGAGGGGAAAGATGCCTTCATTCTGAATGTGATCAACCTGGTCCACTGTCTTAATAAGGAGATGATCGTAGAAGGAGTTGAGGAAGGCTGGCAGTATGAGCGGCTTAAGGAGTTTGAAGCGGATTCGATACAGGGCTATTATTTCAGCAAGCCCCTGCCGGCGGATGAGGCGATCGTCTTTAAAACGGCACTGAAGTAAGCGGCAATGGCAGCTGTTAAGTGGCGCATGAAAAAATGATGGGGTGATGCGTATGGATGATAATATGATGGAATACGGTCAGATCGGTATGGCGATGGCAAAGCATTTTGACAGCGTCTACTATGTTGATCATGAAAGCGGTCAATATAAGGAATTTGTTCGTATGCAGGCGTTAGAAGATATAGGAGCGTCAAAACAGGGGATGGATTTTTTTGCTGATATCAAAGAAACGGCCGTCAAATGTGCGCATCCTGAAGACATTCGGACGGTGCTGCAGTTCCTTGATAAAGACAATATGCTGAAAAATCTGTCTCATAACGGTTCTTATTCTGCAGTATTCCGGCTGCTTCTGAATGGCCGGGTTGAGCATGTGAGGCATATAGAGATACTGTGTGAGGATAAGAAGCATATCATATGCTGCCTGGAAAATATTGAAGCAGAGATCCGTGAAAAGACAGATCAGGAAAGGGATCTGCAGTCGGCTAAACGTATGGCCAGACTGGATGAACTGACGGGAATAAGGAATAAGAATGCCTTCATGGAGTATGCAAGATCCATAGATGATATGTTTGGATCAGATAAAAAAGTTGAGGCTTTTGGTATCGTCATGTGTGATGTGAACGATCTGAAAGTCATAAATGATACAAGAGGGCATAGTTTCGGAGATGAAGCCATACAAAGAGCAAGCCGCATGGTCTGTGATAATTTCAAGCGAAGTCCCGTATTCCGTATCGGAGGAGATGAGTTTGTTGCGGTACTTGTCGGCGATGATTATATGCAGCGTGAGCAGCTGTTTTTAAAACTGCGCGAGGAGTCTTTAGCCAACAGACGATCCCGTTCCGGTCCGGTGGTGGCAAGCGGCATGGCAGTATTTGATCCCGATACGGACAAATGCTTTGATGATGTGTATAAGCGTGCGGATGAGCTGATGTATGAAAACAAGAGCGGATTGAAGAACATGAGCAAACGTGACGGCTTTGCCAACATGGAAAAGGCGAACACTCCCATCCCGGATGAAAGAAAGAGGCAGCTTGACGGAATGTTCGGAGCCTTATATACCGTGGCGGGTGGAGGATATGTATATATAAATGATATGAAATATGATTTTTCAAGGTGGGCACTTCCGCTGATAGATGATTTCGGGATGGAATCGGAATATATGTATCACGCAGACCGGATCTGGCAGGATTACATTCACCCGGACGATCTGGAGGTATACAGGAAGGCGGTTGATACGGCCATATGCGGGAATGCGATGGTCACGCCGATCTATTACCGTGCCCGCCGGACCGACGGAACATATGTGATGCTTACAACGAGGGCATTTATCCTCAGTGACAGTAACGGTGATCCGGAGTATTTTGGCGGTATCATAATACAACAGTAGGGGCGGATCATACCCAATCGGGAAGGGGAGCGGTGGCGTGAGATATAAGGATCTGCATGTGGCGTGGGCATACTTTTTCATACACCTGTTGGTGGAACTGGTCTGTTTTACGCTGCTCTTTCGCATGTATTCCCTTAAGCTGGCCTGGACGGCGGCGATCGTCTATGATCTGGTCGCCTTTGTTCCCCAGGGTCTGATCGGCGAATTCATACGCCGGCATCCGCGTTTTGATATCGGGAGTACGGGGGTGCTCTTTATGACCCTTTCTCTGTTTCTTCTTCCTTCGGGGATCTATGCGCTTCATATCCTCGGAATCGTATCCCTGGCTTTCGGAAATGCGCTGCTTCATGAAGCCGGAGCGGTGGCCTGCGTGGCTGCCGGGGACGGGAAGCTTTTCCACAGTGCACTATTTGTGGGGGGAGGCTCTTTCGGTGTAGTTATCGGTAAGACCATAGCGGCATACGGCTTTTCCCTGTGGTTTCTGCTGATCCCTCTTGCCCTGACCGGGATCCTCTGCTTTTGGATCCGGAAAGAAGGCTTCAGTTCGAAGACGGAATTCCCGCTTTATAAGATCTGCAATGAAAGATACCCGGGAGCCATCCTGCTGCTGGCGGCCTTTTTTGTGACAACGGCCAGATCCTTTATCGCATATGCGATCCCGATCTCCTGGAAAAAGGAAGTGTGGCAGTCCTTTGTGCTTTTCTTTCTGATGGGCATGGGAAAGGCTCTGGGAGGGTATTTTGCGGACCGTTTCGGCGCACGCAGGACCGGAGTCTTATCCTCGCTCTTGTGTATCCCCTTTCTGCTGGCCGGAAAAGATCATATGCTGGTCTCCGTGATCGGGGTATTCCTTTTCTCGATGACGATGAGCATTACTTTTGCCATGTGCTTAAGCGTGCTCCCCGATGCACCGGGTGTCGCGTTCGGGATAACAACCTTTGCACTTTTTGCAGGGTTGATGATACCGTTCTGTTTCGGGGATCCGGGGGCGGTGATCAATACGGCGGCCGTGATCGTTCTGTCGCTCGTAAGTGCGTTATTGCTTTATCAAACAACCATAGATAAGGAGGAGAAAAAATGCGAACAGGAATGATATTAAGGGATGTAGCGGAACCGGCTTTGCTTGAAGGAGCGGATACGGGGGTTTGGCTGGTGATCCTGGCCGTATGCATTGTCGTGGCGGTACTGATCATTCTTTTTATCCGGGGAGCTTTTAAGCGGAGAAAGAAGCTTATGGAGGAAGAGACGGGCTCGCAGCGCCGGGAGGAGGAAAAGAACGATGGCGGAAATGCTGTATGAAAGCTCCTTTGCCGGAATGGTAATATTGGGCGTCCTCCTTACTCTGGCAGTGGAACTGCCGCTCTGTTATCTTTTTGTGCGTAAGCAGCTAAAGGGGAAAAAGGACTTTATCATCTTCTGTATCCTGATCAACGTGATCACGAATCTCAGCCTCAATGTTATTGTGGCTGCGCTTGTTTACGTAGTGGACAGCTTTCTGTATTTTACCGCCTGGGTAGACTTTGATGAGCTGGAAGGGATCGCCCTGATGCTCGTTCTGGAAGCTCTGATCGTGGTGATGGAATTTCTTATGTATCATTTTACTTTCCCGGAGCTTAAGAAAAAAAGGCTGTTTTTGATGTCGCTTCTTGCGAATACCCTGTCCTTCGGGATTGGGAGGGTTTTGGTGCATAATATGTGATAAAGTGTTTTTCCGGACAAGTACAAATAGTCGGTCATTATGCGGCCCAATACTCGGATGAAAAACGTCCAATCAGTCGGATCAGTGTTGGCCATTCTTTCAGCTATGGTTATAACATGATGCTGGGGGGCGTCGTTCCGATAGCATGCTTGAAAGACTAAGACAGCGGGGAATGATCTGCAATGCTTGGAATATATCGTAACATGAGATATAATTATAGATTATGAGAACAGATAAATCCATTTTGATAAAGATCTGTATCCTGTTGTATGCAGTCATTCTTGTCCTTTTTATCGGACGTGTCCTTTTCTTTACGGATGTACCTGCCTTTTACAATGCTGTCGGAGAAGAAGCTTCGCATGATTATTCCGCGGAGTGGATCATGGAGTCCGGGGAAAGCGTAGATCTGAAAGATATCTCTGCCGGAGGCATGGGCGGCAGTTACTCTGTATCCAAGGCCCTTCCGGGCAAAATGCTTGAGACGGATTCGGTCTGTCTGTCGACCAGTAATCTTAAGTTTGATGTCTATGTTGAGGATGATCTGCTTTATTCCTATGACACAAGGGAAAACCTTACGGGTAATGGAGACGGTGTTACGTATCATATGATCGGACTCGGCGTCAAGGATGAGGGGAAAACGATCCGCATCGAGGCGCAGACGGTACTGCCAAACGAACGCGGAGGCCGCGTTAATGAAGTGTATTTCGGCCCGGAGAAACAGTTCCGTTATTATCTGCAAAGGAACAATTTTGTCGCTGAAGCCCTTTCCGTGATCATGGTGATCATCGGTCTTACCGTTACAGCAATCTTCCTGATGGTCTATCGGACGACAAAGATGCTCCGTTCTCTCTGGGCGCTCGGTCTTTCGGCAGTGCTTTTCGGTATATGGAGTCTGTGCGATACCGGTATGCCGCAGCTTGTTTCGGGCACAACATACGCCTGCAGGGAGATCGTATATATGATGCCGCATCTGACGGTTTTCCCTATGATCTACTTCGTTAACTATTTTACCAGATCCAAGCGAAGGATCTATCTGTATCTGTCATTTGCGGTCTCCGTTCTGAGTTTCGGCTGGCAGCTCTTTTCGAGATTTTTTCTTGATGCGCAAATCCATATGATGAGCGGCGCGATCTACTTTTCGTTTGTCTCAGAGCTTGTGCTGCTGATCGTACTTCTTGTGGATAATGAACTGGTTTGCCGGAAAAAGAAGCTGTCGTCCAACCTCCGGCACTTCTATGTCGGAGCGGTGATCCTGATCACGACTGCTTGTATCGATATCATCCGGTATGCTGTCGGTACAAAAGTGTCCATAGGGCGCGGTACCTGGTTCCGCTTCGGCCTGACGCTGTTCTTCCTTTTTATGGCTCTCCAGATCTTTGCCTGGTGGACGGCAGAAAAGACCTCGCTTGAGCGGGACCGCTTCATCAACCGGCTTTTGCAGTATGTCACGGAGATGGACGATCCTGAATCCAAGCTGAATAAGGTGCTCGAGTATCTGTGTACGGAGCTGAATGCCGAGCGTGCTTATATTTTTGAGGAGAATCGTGACGGCAGCTTTGACAATACCTATGAGTATTGCGCAAAAGGGATTACGCCGGAGATCGACCATCTAAAGGGGATACCCTATGAGGGGACGATCGATGCCTGGTACAGGGAATATAAAAAAGGCGGGCATGTGCTGATCTATGATCTGGAAGCGTACCGCAGCGTGAGTGAGAATATGTATCAGATCTTAAAGCCGCAGGGTATACGGACGCTGGTGACCGGTCCGCTCGTACTGGAGGGGAAGTACATCGGCTTCTTCGGCGTGGATAATCCGCCGTCCGAGAGGATGAAGGAGATACCCGAGATCATGAAGCTTCTGATGTTCTTTCTGTCGGAGATGATCTCGCAGAGAGACCATCAGAAGCGGCTTGTGGAATACAGCTTCCATGACCCGTTGACGGGGGTTGGGAACCGGCGCGCGATCCGGGAATTCGAAGAGGAAGAGCTGGACACCTCACGCTCCTATGGGCTTATCATGTGCGATATCAACGGATTAAAGGCCGTAAATGACAACAAGGGACATGATGCCGGGGATGAACTCATAAAGACGGCGGCTCTGTGCCTTACAAAAGTCTTCAGTGCTGAAAACGTTTATCGTATGGGCGGAGATGAGTTTGCCGTGTATACCTACGAAGACAGCCGGGAGATTTTTTTGCAGCGGATCGTGAAGCTTAAGGCTGAACTAAGTGAAAAGGGTGTTAATATGGCGATCGGTTATTCCTTTGCGGACGGCGGAGATCCCGATTACAATGCCAGAAGGTTGGAAACGGACAATAAGATGTATGAGGAAAAGAGAAACTTTTACCGGGGCGAAAACGACCGGCGCACCTCGGGGAAAAAGAATGAAGGAGATTGATTTATAAGCGCCTTTGTAGTAATATATATATTGCTGTTTTGGGGCTTCTTTATAAGAAGAGAAAAGAAATACGGGCCTAAAAAAGGCTTATAATACAGTTTTTCAGGAGGAGAAGAAGTAAGATGAAACTGGGAATCGGAGATTCAGCACTCACGGATCCGAGCCTTACAAATGCCTGAAAACCTTGTAAATACTGTACCCCAGAGCATTAGGTGAAACTACAATAATTCACGAAATTTAACAAAATGCAACGAAAAAATGTTACGTCAGTGTTACGTGATTCAAACACGAAAAAGTAAGCCTGCAGCCGGTTTGAAACGGTTGCAGGCTTTTTCACAGCATGGATGCTGTGAAAACCCTCCGGGGAATGCGCACTCGCACGAAAAGAAGATGTTGCTTACGCAACCGCGCTCGGCGCAAGCGTTCTGCAGGCAGAACGCTATTTAAGTTACGTAACAAAACAGGTAACAGTTCAGGCACCGCGTCTGGGTTTGGTCAGAGCATCTTCAAGACTCCAGCCGTGCAATATGCGATACTCAAACAGCTTACGATCCATATTCCAGTGCTCGCACATAAGAGTGCGGCTTCTGAAGCGGGTTCCTTCATGATCGCGGCATGCCTGTCCGCCGTTTGGCTTGACCGGGCGGGTAAGCGCTTCTTCTGTGCTCAGATGATATACCTTGATGCGTCTTGTATATGTCTCGGGCTGTATCCCCCAATGAGAACACATTTCCTTGATGGAAGGAAACTCATTTCCCAGATGGTCTGTACATTTCTTTTTCGGAAATCTTACGGTTTTCTTCATGCAAATACCTGTATTTGTTTCAATTTCAGCTCGTTTCAGCCATGAGTCAGCTATGAATCAGTCATGGTTTAATTGGCGATATCAATAAATTTATGTTTCTAGGATATAATCACGATAGATATCAACTAATTATAATAAACAGATTGATGATTGGCAAGTCTTGTGCTATCATTGACACTGTTGGAGTGTATGCTTTGATCAGAAAAGGTGCTTAGTATGGATATGAATTTACAGGAAAACTATATAAATCTTGAGGAGGCTGCGGTGTATCTTGGAATAAAGCCCGCAACCCTGCGTAGTTGGATAAAGGATCCCGACAATGAGGTTCCGGCTCATAAGGTGGGGCGGATGTGGAAGTTTAAGCGCTCTGAGATCGATGAGTGGATAAACAGTGGCAAGAGTGCGATCATATAGTAGACTATATATAGATGTTGCGGAATAGAAAGGACTTGAAACATTGATACCTTTGAAATTGGAAACGCTTCTTGAAGGAAAAGTGGTGGAAGCTAACAGAGTTGAATATAAAGAAGGATGGAATCCGCAGGAAGTCGTTCAAGCACTCTGCGCCTTTGCTAATGATTATGAGAATGTGAACGGCGGTTATCTTGTTGTGGGTATAAAGGCAAAGGATGGAATACCTGAACTGCCACCCGTTGGCATACCCAAGAATAAAGTGGACGATGTTCAGAAAGAGCTATTTGAGTACTGCAATAAGATCGAACCGAGGTATATACCGAATTTTGAAATTGTAAATTATCCCGACAAGGATACCTATCTCCTATATATGAAGTGCTCAGCAGGTGATGCGGGTCCGTATCGTGCGCCGGAAACAGTTTACTTTAGTGAGGAGAATCAGGACAAGAAGAGTAAGAAAAAGCCGAATGTCTATAAGTATTGGATCAGAGTGGGGTCAGTTACAACATCAGCCAAGCAGGCAGAGATATCTGAGCTTTTTGAAAAATTTAATGCTGTGCCGTTTGATGACAGGGTTAACCGGACGGCGGATGTGAGCATAATCCGCAGAGGATATCTGGAAGATTTCCTGCGTGAAAGTGACAGTGAACTGGCAGGAGAACTAAACGAAAGGTCAATTGAGGACCTGCTGATCTCACTGGAGGTCGCAAATGAAACGGATACCGGTATTGAGCTTCGTAATATAGCGCTTCTTATGTTTTCCGAGCATCCCGAGAAGTATATTCCCGGTACGCAGATCAATATGGTTCATTTTAAGACCGCAGATGCCGAATCGGGGGATGACTTTGAAGAGAAGGCATTTACCGGTCCGATATGGAAGCAGATAAGGGATGTGCTTTCTTATATCGAAACCAATGTGATAGTGTCTAAAACGGTAAAGATAGATGGTCAGGCAGAGTCGGTAAGTTTTTACAACTTCCCCTATAACGCCCTCGAAGAAGCCATAGTGAATGCAGTATTTCACAAGACGTATCGTGACGGGGAACCGGTTGAGGTGAGAATCTATGTGGATAGTATCGTGATCCTCAATTATCCCGGTCCGCCTGCATATATCAGTATGGAAAAATTTGTCGCCGGCAAAGCAAGGGCACGTAAATACAGAAACCGACGCATCGGCGAGTTCTTTAAGGAAATTGATCTTTCAGAGAAGCAGGCTACGGGTATATCGAAAATTCTGCGAGTACTTAAGAATAATGGATCACCGAAACCGAAGTTTGAGACAGATAATGACCGAACATACCTTGAAACGACCATTCGGATACATGATGGGTTTGAAATGTCCGATAAAAACAGTGTGGATTCAGTTGATTATGGCAGTTCGGCCATAGATATGGCCGAACTTATGGCCGAATCAATGACCGAACTTGAGCGAAACAGGATGAATTCAGTAAACGAATATCTGGATAGTGAAAAAGAGATAAACAGCTCCACAGCGGCAGAACTATTGAGTGTAGAAGTAAGAACTGCAAGGAGATTGTTAAATAAAGCGGTCAAAGCGGGATTGCTCATAGCTGAAGGAAAAACAAACGATAGAGTATACAAAAGAAAATGATACGATGAAAGCATAACAACTGAAAAAACAATACACCAGACAGCTGGCAGCAATCCTATTGGGTGGAAAAAGAGAGCGGCAGCACAAAGTAAACATTTTTTGTAAATGAAATCTGAAAATAACGGAATAAGTAGGCGGCAGACAATCTGCCGCCATTTACATTGTTTAGTCAATATAGATTATGTTATCCGGGTTTTCTGGTCTGTCTGCATGAGGTGTTGTATCATCCGTATGCCCGAACACGATCACGGCCTGAGGTTGTACAGTTTCAGCCATTTTTACGACTTGACGCATTTCTGGATTATAGAATGCAAGAGTCGGTGACTCAAGATAGCAGGATCCGAGACCAAGATCTGTAGCGGCAAGCAGCATATTTTCACCGGCGCATGCAGCGTTGGCACGGGCCATTGCCTGAGTGTTTGGATCCTCAGCTTTGTCAGTTGAAATGACTACTGCGACCGGTGCTCCATAAATCGGATTAAATGCGGGATTGGAGGAAATCTTTTCAAGCATAGGATTTCCGGAGTTCTGCATAACTCCCTTTGCGGAAGCTACAAGCTGAGTGAGAATGTCCTGGTTGCTGATCACGGTATAGTAGACCTTCCCGGCCATAGGTGTTCCGGCGGCCATGTTACCGGCTTCTACGATGGTACGGATAGTATCTTTGTCAACAGGCGTATTGTTATAGCTGCGGACACTTTTGCGGTTGGTGATAGCTTTTAATGTTTCCATATGAACCTCCTTAGGTTTTGATTGACTTTTTGTTCTGTGCCTAATATACTATGGTTAGAAAAAGTAATCAAGTAATAATATTAAACTTACTTGGTAATGTTAAACTAACCAAAGGAGATTACGGGATGTATAAAGGTTTTGAGATGACACCGGAAGAGATAGTGAATTGTCCTATCTATAAAACGATGGAGATATTTCAGGGGAAATGGAACGCCTGGATTCTGTTTGAACTTGGCAGAAATGAGACAATCAGATTTGGAGAACTGCAGAAAGCGATACCTGGGATTTCAAAGCCGGTGCCTTCAGCTGCATTAAAAGATCTGGAAGATAAGGGGCTTGTAAAAAGAGAACAGTTCAATGAGATACCGCCTCATGTAGAATATTCCGCTACGGAGAATGCAAAGGATCTGAAAGATATCTTTGCGGCCATGTGGAAATGGGG
>JAFZOW010000113.1 GCA_017552715.1 Lachnospiraceae bacterium | reverse complement strand
CCAGCAGCTTCTTCTTACGGGTGATATCACCGCCGTAACACTTGGCCAGCACATCCTTGCGCACGGCCTTCACGGTCTCCCGGGCGATGACCTTGCCTCCCACCGCCGCCTGGATGGGAATCTCGAAGAGATGTCTGGGGATCTCATCCTTTAAGCGCTCACACATACGCCTTCCCCTTTCATAAGCGGAATCGGCATGTACGATAAAGGATAGGGCATCCACTTCTTCCTTGTTGATCAGAATGTCCAGCTTCACCAGCTTCGATTCCTCATATTCCTTCATCTCATAATCAAAAGAAGCGTAGCCCTTGGACCGGGACTTCAGCGCATCAAAGAAATCATAGATGATCTCGTTTAAGGGCAGTTCATACTTAAGCAAAGCCCGGTTCGCCTCGATATATTCCATGGACAGATAACGGCCGCGCCTTTCCTGACAGAGCTCCATGATGGGCCCGATAAAATCCTTGGTCACCATGATCTCGGCCGAAACGATGGGTTCCTCCATATGGTCGATCTCGGAGGGATCCGGCAGGTTGGAAGGATTGGTCAGCTCGATCATCTCTCCGTTGGTCTTATACACTCGATAGACAACACCGGGAGCCGTAGTCACCAGATCCAGGTCGTATTCCCTCTCCAAGCGCTCCTGTATCACCTCCAGGTGAAGCAGTCCCAGGAAGCCGCAGCGGAAGCCGAAGCCCAGCGCCACACTGGTCTCCGGTTCGTAGTACAGGGAAGCGTCATTCAGGGTCAGCTTTTCCAGCGCATCCTTCAGATCCGGATACTTCGCTCCGTCAGCGGGATAGAGCCCGCAATAGACCATGCTCAGTACCTTTTTATATCCGGGAAGAGCCTCGGCGCAGGGACGTGCTTCCTCTGTCACCGTATCGCCTACGGCAGTATCCTTCACATTCTTGATGGAGGCCGTAAGATAGCCTACCATGCCGGCGGAAAGCTCCTCGCAGGGAATGAACTGTCCCGCACCGAAACAGCCCACCTCCACCACCTCCGCACTGGCTCCGGTGGCCATCATCTTTACACGCGTCCCCTTCCGGACCTTGCCGTCCATGATACGCATAAAAACGATAACTCCCTTATAGGGATCATAAAGGGAATCAAAGATCAGCGCCTTCAGCGGTGCCTCCGCATCCCCCTTCGGCGCCGGGATCTTCGTTACGATGGCTTCCAGCACATCCTCGATCCCTATACCGTTCTTGGCACTAATCAGGGGAGCATCCTGTGCTTCCAGGCCGATCACATCCTCGATCTCATCCTTCACCCGTTCCGGTTCCGCACTGGGAAGGTCGATCTTGTTGATCACCGGAAAGACCTCCAGGTCGTGATCCAGCGCCAGATACACATTAGCCAGGGTCTGGGCTTCTATCCCCTGGGCCGCATCCACTACCAGCACCGCACCGTCACAGGCGGCCAGAGCTCGGCTCACCTCATAATTAAAATCCACATGTCCCGGCGTATCGATAAGGTTCAGCACATATTCCTTCCCGTCCCGGGCTTTATAGACCGTACGAACAGCCTGAGCCTTGATGGTGATGCCACGTTCCCGTTCCAGGTCCATATTATCCAGCACCTGTTCCTGCATCTCCCTTTCCGTAAGCAGGCCGGTCTTTTCGATTATACGATCCGCTAGGGTGCTCTTACCATGATCGATATGGGCAACGATGCAGAAATTTCTTATGTTCTCCTGTCCGTTCATGTCTCTCCTCCGTTCCACGGACAATAATATATATGGAAAAGCGCGTTTTTACAAGTAAAAGTTGCAAATTCCTCTTGACAATACCCCCTGCTTCCCGTAAAATGCTTGTTGTGTCTGTACAGGCTGTCCGTGTCCGGCTCCGTCAGGCGCAGAAGTGTATCATTGTATTTTTATCAGTCAGGAGGTACAGGGACTTGGCAAATATCAAATCCGCTAAGAAAAGGATTCTTGTGAGCCAGACCAGAGCCGAGAGAAACAAGGCGATCCGTTCCGGAGTGAAGACGGCTGTTAAAAAGGTTTATGCCGCCATCGAAGCCGGAGATAAGAAAGCCGCCGGAGAAGCGCTTCTCGCTGCCACCAGCACCATTGACAAGGCAACGAGCAAGGGTGTATACCACAAGAACTACGCTTCCCGCAAGATCTCCCGCTTAAGTCTTGCCGTAAACAAACTTGCGTAAGCAAAACGAATACAAAAAGGATGCTCCGGGTACCGTCATGCCCGGAGCATTTTTTTCTGAAAAAGCCTCCAAAGTCGCCTTCGGGGAAAATGATATGAGAAAACGCATCCTCGCCTATCTTAAATACATCGACCTGATCCTTGCCCATGAGCTTCCGGTCACGGCATCTTTCGATTACAACGGAGAATATACCGAAAAAGCCGCCAAGGACGAGGCCCCTACCCGCAAGGATTATGAAAAGCTTCTGGAAACGCATCTGGCCCAGATCAGCTTTTTCGCCCACGAACGTCTGATCCATCTGATGGTGACCATACTCTTCGCCCTGCTCACCTTCGGACTCTTCATGCTCACCTTAGTGCTGAGCCTGACAATGGAAGTCTTCCCCACAGCCCTGCTCATCCTGTTCCTTCTGCTGCTGGTGCTGCTGGTTCCCTATATCATGCATTATTATCTGCTGGAAAACGGCGTACAGAAGATGTACCGCCAGTACGACGAGATCCTCAAGCGAATCCGTCAATGATCTTTTCGATCAGAAGCTTTTTCACATAAACATCCAATATCAGCATACACAGGAAGGAAAACAGCTGCAGGAATTCCTTTTCCTCCCCCTCCTCCAGGTCGGAAAAACTCTCACTGGCTTTTTCATATTTTTGCAGCACGTCAGCCTTCAGGGCTTCCACCTGATCTTCTCCCAGCCCCAGGGCCTCCTCATAGATGCCGGCGATGTCCACCTCTCCGCTCTTGCCGTAGTAACGTTCAGTGATCGGTTTTAACAGCCGCTGGATATCATTGATGGAAAGAACATTCTTGAAATAGTAAATAAAGATCAGCAGGAGCATATGCTCCTTGTTGTATTTTTTCTTCTGGGGCGGGGGCAGCAGATCGTTCTTGGCATAATTGTTGATCATGGTCTTGGTGAGTATGCGTTCCTCTCCGGGAAAGCGCGCCGTATTTTTAAGATGCGCGTCGATAAAGCCTGTCACCTGATCCATATACAGATCGATATTGGGGATATCCTCCGGCTTGATAAAGCGGATACGCCCCAGACTCTGCATGATGGAATTGATCAGATCATCCGTATTGAGTGTCATTCCCGTCCCCTTTCACACTGCCGAGTATTATACCATGTTTTTCCGAAAAAAACACTTTTTTCTTTACATTCGATTTGCACTGTGTTATAGTATGAGTGTCGTTTTTTGACGCAACAACTATTTTGGAGGTAAGTAAGATGCAAGGCAAAGTAAAGTGGTTCAATGCTCAGAAGGGCTATGGTTTCCTTTCTACCGAGGAAGGCAAGGATGTATTCGTACACTACACTGCCATCCAGAACGTAGAGGGTTACAAGACCCTGGACGAGGGCCAGGCGGTGGAGTTCGACATCGTTGATGGCGCAAAGGGCCCCCAGGCAGCTAACGTGACCAAGATCTGAGCAAGGCCACATGCAGTTGTATGTAAGGGAATAAAAGGAGCCGGCTTTACGCCGGCTCTTTTTTGTTCCTAAGCTTTCGCCGCGACCGGCTCCTGTTCCCGGGCTTCCCCGGTATCCAAATCCTCCGCAAGCCTTTTCTCCTCTTTATCCGTGCTCTCCACCGATCCCTCTTCCGTCTCCGGCAGTTTGGCAAAAAGCACCAGAAGGAAGATATTGCAGCCCAGTTCCAGCATATGGTGCTCGAAGAAGCAGCTCAGAGCCACAATGGCCATGATGAACATACGGAAGGTCTGGCCTTTTTTCATGAGCTTCCATTGAATGGCTGTCAGCAGCAGCAGGATGAGCACAAAGGCAACGATGCCGTACATAGCGTATACCCTGATATAGGAATCATCCAGGAAGGTATACATACCGGTCTTTTCCGCCGCTCCCATCCCGTCACCGATCTGAATCCAATACTTACCGAACCAGGAAAAGGGAAAGATCCGTGTCACATTACTGCTTACATTCAGGCGCGTTCCCAGATGATCCAATAGTCCCCTGTTATAGAACGCATTCGGGTCCGGATCGTATGTGAAGTTCATGAGCATATACAATGCCGCAAGAAGGACATACACGGAGAGCAGCAGATACTGCCATGCTTTCAGAAGCTTCTCCGGAACCGCGATCCCTTTCTTTTTCACAAAGGTATGGATCAGGCTTCCCCCGGCCGCCAGGATAACGCAGAGATAGGCTGTCCGCCCGTCCACCAGCAGGAAGTTCAGCACCGTCAGGATGAGCATGATCAGGTAGGCCGGCCATTTCATGATCCCGTCCGCGAGGAATACATAAGTCAGGATGATGAACGCCCAGTGAGCGGCCAGATCCGTACAATGATAAGTTCCAAAGGAATGACGTGCCAGATCCCCTCTCATCATGATGGAATCCGGGAGCACTCCTACCAAACTCAGGAAGAACGCAACGATCAGCACGCCTGTAGCGATCACCAGGCTGTAGCGTCCGATCTTTTTAAAATCCTTCCCATAGGAAGCAACCATCATCAAAAGCACTTCAAAGACCACCGTATCTCCGATATCCCGCCAGTACAAAGCATAGAACCAGCCCACAAACAGCAGTGCGGCAAGGATATATCTGGTATTATTATCCTTTACTTTCATCAGTATCGTATAGATGGCAGGGATCACGATCAGATATCGCAGGCCGAACAGGCTTTCCACGATAAGGACCTGAAGCTCATACTCCAGCCCGGGCATCAAGCCGTACAGGAAGCTTTTCACACCCGATATGACCACGGTATTACTCAGCACATCGTACAGCAGTATGACGACCAGAAAGGTCCAGTACATCTTTTCCATGGGCTTTTTCATAGCCGCAAGCTGCGCCATCAGCTCCGCTTTGGTCTGTTCCTTACGAAGCTCCGCCTCTTTTTCTTCTTCACTCTGAAGCTCTTCCCCGATATCCGCTTCTTCCCGTTTTTCCTCTTTTATCTCCTCATTTTCCATCTTCTTCTCCTCCCATATTTATCTTGATTTTTCTCTTGTTAACTCGCTTTTTCTCAGTTTTTCAAAAAGTTATAGATGAGCTTTCCGTCTATGTCATTCCCCTTGGCCCTTTATTCTATGGATTATCAGGTATCCGGGGTGCACGAAAT
>JAFZOW010000112.1 GCA_017552715.1 Lachnospiraceae bacterium | reverse complement strand
GCCCGGGGAAAATCCACATATTCCCGGAAGACCGCTTTTCCCCCTGCACTTTTGATCTCCCCGGTGATGTAGAAAAGCCCCAGGCGGTTGGCCGCATAGGGCTCATACTTATCCGCAGCCATGGTAAGAGCGGATATATACTGTTTCACGTGTTCTGTCACATCCGCCTCAGTCTCATGCAGACGTACGATCTCGTCTGCCTCCCGGGCTGCCAGATTATTGCAGGCATATACATAACCGTCTTCCACAGCAGCATGGAAGAAACGCTCCGCCGCTGCCCCGCAGCTTTCCCTGTCTTCAAAGCTGTCCGAAGGGAAGGAAAAAGAAGAAAACTCACGACCTGCCAGCTGCCTTTTCAGTTGGGGTTTCAGTATCTCAAAGAGCTGTTCCTCCGCAGCACATTCCTTCAGGATGCGCCCCACCAGGTTCACGGCTCCCGCCAGAGGCGTGTCAGCGATACAGCTGAGTGCAAGGGAAAGAGCATGCGAAAGCCTCTCTTCCCTCTTCATTCCTTCGATACAGGGGATCTCATCACTGTGAAGCAGAACAGAAGCCTGCCGGTAATCCAGAAGATAATATGCCAGTGCCCAGAGGGCCGGCGGATATGATCTGTCTCCGATCCTCCATTCCCCCTCTTCGGGAATGGTAAGATCCGCAGACCTCAGATATAAGCCGAAAGCCGTGGAAAAGGGATCTTTCCTGAGCAGCTTTCCGTAAAACACCATGTCCGCATAAAGCTTGAGCGCCACCGAATTTCCGCACTCCGCCAGACGGATGATCTCTCTTTCGGCGGACTGCGACGCAAGGCCATAATTCTCCAGTACCTCTGCGGTATACTGCCGCAGATCCTCCCGGTAGGCCCGTCCGTCGATCTTCTCTCCCGCCGTGATCATATGCTGCGCCTCAGTTCTGAAGGACTCCTTCTGCATACTGGGGCACTTCCTCCGCTCTGTTCTGGGCCGCCCCTTCCGCTGCCTGCTTCATTTCCGTCTTATCACCCTTCAGTAACTTCCGGGCCGTCTGTTTCAGGCCATAGAAGAAACAGGAAGCACGGTATGCCAGTTCCGGCTGGGAAACATGGCAGTGCCTGCACAGAACGGGGCCGTACTTTGAAGAACGCATCCTTTTGCGGAATTCCTGCTTTACCTTTCCTTCCGAGATCTCCTCGTAGCTTTCCGTTTCCAGAGTGCCCAGTTCATATTCCAGTCCCCAGTCCATGGGGCAGACCAGCATGGTCCCGTCGGGAAGCAGATAATTATCGTCCAGGCTGAAACCGTTGCACTTGGTGCAGCAGAGACTTCCTTTCTTTTCACCCTTCTGGGAGATCGTCACGCCCTCATCCGACTCAAGATTCCCG
This sequence comes from Lachnospiraceae bacterium, assembly GCA_017552715.1. Taxonomy (GTDB): domain Bacteria; phylum Bacillota; class Clostridia; order Lachnospirales; family Lachnospiraceae; genus NK4A136. The sequence continues at coordinate 24,472 of JAFZOW010000112.1, read as the reverse complement.
GCCCGGTCATAGATCTCACTCAGCACCGGAACCCCTTCGGCCTCTTTCATGATGTCACAGATCTCGGGATGCATCTGGCCGTGCACCGAGATGGAAGTGATGGGGAGGCGTCCCGACTTATGTCCTTCCACTATCTCTTTAAGGAGCGACTTATACTCTTCCGTAACGGGGATCGTGGCATTGTTATCCTTATCGGCCACATGCAGTACGAAGTAATGAAGCTTCAGATTCCGTATCCGCCGGTAGTCCTCATGGTTCATGCCTACCAGCGTCGTATATATATCCACCTCACGGCCGTCCCGGGCCGCATATTCCACCATATCCGTGCATTCCGCGTTCAGCCAGGGTTCACACATCCCGGAGAAGATGATCTGCACATCCCGGGGGATCTTATCCAGATATTCCCGGAACTTCTCAAAAGAAAGCACCGACTCCCTCTTTTTATCCGCAGCGAAGTATTTTTCCAGAGCCAGCTTCTGAGGACAGTATCGGCAGTTCACTTTGCAACCCATACGGGTCGTGACTTCTATCTTTCGTGCCATAAGAATGCTCCTCCTCAAGGGATAACGCATAACGCCCACGATAAAAATGGTTTACATAATATTTACTATAACCGAAAAAAAAAGATTTGTAAAGAAGCTTTTCAGCCGCTTTCCTTATCGATCTGCTCCGTTTCCGCCTGATCCGCACTCTTCTTCTCCCCACCGACCAGTTCACGGATCATGCGGATCAGTTCCACATCCTCTGCAGAAAGTTCAAGCTCCTTATTCAGGCTGTTTCCTTCCGGGGTGGTCACCTTCATTTCCACAAGGGTCCCCTCTCCGGCCCCGGCGGCCGCCACATCCTTTAAAAAAGGCACAAAATCAGGGTGTCCCGAGGAAAATGAGAGCAGGCCGGTCCATATCTTGAGCAGGTTCATAGGGTTCATGCCTCAGCCCTCCCTCAGAAATGTATACTGCATAAAGTTTCCGTTCTTTACAAAACCGTAGTCCGTATACAGCAGCACACCCATATCGGAAGCCGTGATCTGTACGGTTCCGCAGCCGTAGGCCCGGGCTTCCTCCACCACTCTGTTCAGAAGCTCCCGCGCGATCCCCATGCGGCGGTAGTCCGGATCGGTAAACATGCTGGAAAGAAGACCGATCCTGCCGCTCACGCAGCTGAAATACGGCGGTTTTTCCACGAAAGACATACCACTGGTCCCTATGATGCGCTCTCCGTCCAGAGCCAGCCAGGAAACAAAGGTCCCGTCTGCCATGTGCCGCTCATAATAATCTTTCAGCGCGGGAACAAGATCCACGTCCTCCGTGGCCCCCTCTTCCCGAAGCTGCCGTATCCGCATCCCGATAAAAGTATCCAGGTCATCCGCCGTAAGTTTTCTGTATATGATATTCATGCTCTGCACCTTTCTCCTTCCGTCCTCTGCTGCCTCAGGTATTCAGTTCTTTGTCAGTTCGCAACCGCCCCATTCCACTACGGTAAAGCCGCTCCGTTCAAAACCTTCAAATTCCTGGGGCTGTATCAAAACAGGCGCATCCACGGCCTTCCACACCATCATCACACGGAGCATGGAATCCGCGGCATTTCCCTCCGCGTCACTTACACTCAGCCTGAATCTGCTGTTATATTCATCGGAGGGATCAAGCCCCTCAAAGCTGATGAGGTTATAGGCATTCCCCTGCATCCTGGGCAGCCAGTATACGATGAACTCATTGGCTTCCCTGGAGCTGAGTCCGATCTCGGCCAGGGTACTCTTAAGAAATGCAGCCGTATCGCTTCCTGCTACGCAATATCCTTTTTCAAAGGTCTCCTCCAGATATGTATCCGCTTCCCAGAAGAGGTAGGAATACTCATTTCCGTCCCCGTCATAAAGGGTCCCGTCCGTATCGGCGCTCACATCCCAGCAAAAGATATCATCTTCCCGTGAAGCTTCCGGCCAGGTCACGTTCATCTCGGCATCCTTCAGCTCAAGCTCCACATGGGCTTCCGTAAGCCCTCCGTCTCCGTACAGATAGATCACGGGCTTGTCTTCCGAATACGGATACGGATCATACGGATCATAGGGATTGGCCGTACTTCCGCTGCAGCCATCATCCAGCGTTTCGGAAATATGATCCAGTTCGAGTTCTATGGTGGAAACATCCGAAGCAAGATCCTCCAGCTCTTTACCGTTTTCTTCCGTTACCATACTGATACGGGCCATCATGGCGATGGTTACGGCTCCGATGATGAGCACCGCCACCAGCAATATGGTAAGGATGATATTGTTATACCGTAAAGGTGCTCCGATCTTGGATATGGCTATCTCCTGATTGGCATTAGCTCCGTAAGACGGATCCGGTATATAGTCGTTCATGTTTTCCCCCTCCTGTACTCATCCTCCCGCTTCCGGAAGGACCGATTCATGATACGATCCCGCGAGATACCGTAAAACCCGCGTTTTCATACATCGTACTACGGCACAGGCAAGCTGTCAAATCCGGACAGAAGACTCTCCCCGCTCCGTTTCAGGCAAATCTTATCTTCAGATATCCCTCCTCGAAACCGGCTCCCGCGATCTCCATTTCGTCAAATTCCTCCGGGATCGGGAAACATCTCCTTTCATTCTTCACTCCCACCAGCACTTCCCGCCCCTGCTGCCGAAGTTCCATTTCATCCTTTTCCGCAAAAGGCAGATAAATACGTAAGCAGGTATTCTCCTTATCGACGGTGTAGATCTCCTGCCGGAAAAGGACCTCATCCGGATCCGTCTCTCCGAAGATCACTTCTCCCATTTCACTCAGCATCTCCGGGGTACGAAGCTCTTTCTTCTGAAGCTCCACATAGAACTTCGGCACCTCGCTGAAGCTCTCTCTGATCTCCCGCAGGCCATCCTCCTGCAGCTTTATCCATTTGCTGAAATAGCCTTCCATGGCGGCATCCGGATAGATATGGTTCACGATGACCGCATCCACGTTATAGTGGAACAGATACAGGCAGGTAAAGTTCCTCCTGGCCTCGCTGATCACGATCTTTTCCGGCGTGGTGACCACCCGGAGGCTTACCACATCCTTGTTCAGCAACAGCTCCTGCAGGCGCATCATCTTGTCCAGAAGATATTCGATATCGTCAAACACCCCTTCCTCGGGCATGGGGATCTTTGCCAGCTTTTCCACCACAGGACCCACTGTCTTCACACCCTTCTTCTTTATGGGAAGGATCTTTCGGATCAGTCCGGAGAGCCTCTCCGGATATTTCAGCAGCTGAAGGGTCTCCCCTGTGGGCGCACAGTCCACGATCAGCGTATCATATTCGCCGCTCTCATATACATCCAGGATCTTGAACATGGAAAACAGCTCCTCCAGCCCCGGAAAGACCAGCAGCTCTTCCACTTCGATCCCGCTCCCGCCCTTGAGGGTAAGCAGCTCCTTAAAATATCCCTTGATGCTGCCCCAGGATCTTTCGCTTTCATAGACCGAATCGATCTCCAGCGCATAAAGCCGGTCCGTGATCTGTGTGGGCTCTTTGCCGACTTTCACATCAAAGGAGTCTCCCAGGCTGTGGGCCTGATCCGTGCTCATGACAAGCACCTTCTTCCCGCTCTTCGCGATCCGGCAGGCCGTTGCCGCAGCCATACTGGTCTTTCCCACTCCGCCTTTACCCGTATATATGATGATCCTCATAATCTTATCCTTTCTTCTCTGCAGGCTGTCCCTACGAGATCTCAACCTTTTTGCTCTTTGAGCTTTTCTTTGTTTCCTCTTCGTCCTTTTCCTTAGCTTCCGTTAACATCAGCTTTATCTCATTTCCGATCACATCCAGATGCTTCAGCGTCCTTTCCGGGATCAGTGCCCGTATGGCCTTTATCTGATATCCGGCGGCCTCCCTGAGTCTGCTTATCATTTCAAGATCCCTGCTCTTCATCATCCTCTTCCTCCTTCTCAAATGATATACGTAAAACTCCGTCCTCCAGTTTTGCCCCCGTGACCGCGTAGGTCCGAAGCACGTTCGGCAGCGGAATGTTGCGCTTAAAGTTGCCGGTCTTGATCACGATATCCGTTGCCGCCTGATAAAGATCCACATCTCCTTTTTCCGCCCCCGGGATATGCACATCCAGCCGGTATCCCGTCTCCGTTTCCGCAAAGCCTTCCCTTTCCGTGATCAGTTTCGCCTCAAACACATCCTTCCCCTTCAGCACATCATCTACGATCCTCCGGATATTTTCCTCCCCCTTCAGTTCCTCGTCATACCAGGGGATCTCGTAGATCGGAAGGGCGGCGAAGCTTTCCTTAAGGCAGTTTATGTATTCCTTCTGTAGCACGACCCAGCCGTCAAAGAAAGCATTGTCGATATCCCGGGGCAGGATGCGGTTGATATACAGCCCGTCCACGTTAAAGTTGTAAAGGTTCATATACATATAGTTTCTTTTAGTCTCTTCCACCACCATCTTCTCGGGAGTCGTAACGATCCTCACACTGGTGATCTCCCGGTTCTTCAGCAGTTCCTGCAGCTCCTGAAGCTTCACAAACATCTTCTCGATCTCGTTCATGGCTTCCCGGTTGGGCATCTCCACATGGAAGAGCTTTTTCGAAAAGGGAGCCAGCAGTCTCACACCCACTTTTCCGATGGGGAAGAGCTTTTCCATATACCAGGAAAGCAGTTCCGGGAATTTCAGCAGGGAAAGGGTTTCCCCTGTAGGAGCGCAGTCCACGATGATACGCTCGTAAATATCGCTTTTGTAGATATCCGATATCTTCAGAAGCGAGAACAGCTCTTCCATTCCGGGGATCATCTCCAATGCTTCCGTATCATCCCCCATCTGAAGCAGTTTCTTAACGTAATCCATATACTCGGCGAAATCGCTCTCCATCGCATACTCGGGATCGATCTCATAGATATCCAGCTGCGGCCGTATGGTCTGTATCTCTTTTCCCGGCTTTACACCGAATATATCTCCCAGATTGTGGGCCATATCCGTACTTATCAGTAAAGTCTTATGCCCGTCCGTGGCACTTTTCAATGCGTGGGCTGCTGCCACACTGCTCTTTCCCACTCCGCCTTTACCTGTGAAAAAAAAGATCCTGTTCATCTTACCCTCCCGTTTAATACATCCGTTGTCGAATAGTTCCGCCGTCGAAGTATTTGCTTTTATTTTTGGGCAGCCTTTCCGCTGCCCGCCGTTTCATTCTATATTGATCTTTCTTACTTTCTTTACTTCAGCTTCTTTCTGCTTATCCTCTTTCAGCACTCCCTTCAGCTTCTCCGACATCTTGAAGAAGAGCTTTATCTCATCCTCCGTCAGTTCGCTGAATATCCTTGTTCCGTAGCGTACCATCTCCCGGACCAGGCTCCTGAACTGCTGTATGCCCTTCGGACTGAAGCGTATCAGGACCACTCTCTTATCTTCGCCGGAACGGGTCCGTTCGATCAGGCCTTTCTTCTCCATTCTGCCGACCATCCCGGTGGCGGTATTGAGGGGTACGTGGATATAGGCGGCGATCTCCGTCATATTCACTTCTTCCTTCTGATAGAGCAGCCAGAATACCAGCACCTCGTTCTTGGATGAGCTCAGGAAAACGTTCTCCCAGATCTCGGAGGAAAGCAGTTCCTTTACCTCATCTATATATTCGATGATCGTTTGAAAGGTGGCCTTCGAAACTCCGTATTCTTCCAGGTTCATACGGGTATTCTCTCCTCTCGGAAATATACTTCTGCTTTCGAAGTAATTTTATTCTACACCCGAAGTATTTTTCTGTCAAGTAAATTTTTTACTCCTGTTTAAAGGTCAGTTCATTGATCTCCAGGATCACTTCCCACATGACATTGGCACCGAAATTTATGAACGAGGAAGGCGCCGGCAGACGGCTCACGTCGGAAAAGCCCGCGCTCACCGCGGTCTGTACCGCCCTGTCCATATGGTAGTTGCTGCTGATCAGCACCACAGGGCTCGCCGGGTCGATCATCTTTGCCGTGTTCCGGAAATTGGCTTTCGTTGTCTGGGCCTGATCCTCCAGGACCATACGGTCCTCCGGCACTCTCTTTTCGACCAGGATGTCATGCATGACGGCAGCTTCCGTTTTCCCGGATGCGTCGGCATTTCCTCCGGTCAGGATCAGCGTTGCTGACGGATTCTTTTCCAGATATGCAACAGCCGTATCCAGTCTGGAGATCAGGTCCGGCGAAGGCTTGCCGTTTTCCAGAGCCAGTCCCAGCACCAGCACGTTATCTGCCGGCTTTTCCGTACGGATGAAGCTGCCGGCCGCGATCTTGACGAAGAAGAAAAAGAACACGGCGGTCAGAAGGGTGATAAGGATACGCAGGACCCAGCCACCTGCTTTCAGTATCCGGGATCTCATCCCCGTCCAAAAGGTGAACCTCACATCCAATGCGAACAGAAGAGCCAGGCCGCAGGCCACCAGCTCATATGTAAAGATCTTTACATAGGTATCTTTCAGGACCACGGAATTGATACGCCTTATCATGATCACTGAAAGATAAGCGGTAAAGATCAGGACCACCGCGATAAGGATGTTGCCGATGCTTTTTCTCTTCTTAGGTATTCTTATCATGATTTCCCGCCTTGATCCGAACCGTCATAAAGATCTTGTCTTCAGTTCGGGATGTTCACGATAGAATTGCTCTTTATCCGCGTACATAGCCTCGTCGGCTTCATGCAGCGCATGCCGGATATTGCTCCGGTCTTCCTGATAGCTGCTGCCTACGGCGAAACATACATTGCCGTAAGAAGGCGAGATGGATCGGAGCTTTTCGATCTTTTTCTCCATCTCATCTTTCGTTGTACCCGGAAGAAGGACCAGGAATTCGTCGCCGCCGGCCCGGTAGATCTCGTCACCGACAAAAGCATTCTGCAATGCCATGGAAGCATTTTTGAGCAGCAGGTCTCCGGCCTGATGCCCATCCCGGTCATTGATCCTCTTAAGTCCGTTCAGATCCGCAAATACCACACCGATGCTGCATTCATCGCTGTCGGCTCCGCTCCCCATACCATCTACCCGGTTGTTCATGGCATTGCGGTTGAACACTCCCGTCAGCACGTCTATGGTACTGAGCCGGTGCAGGCGGTTCAGCAGCTGGTAGTTGGAGATCTCGGAGGCCAGGAAGAAAGTGGTGAGTTCCAGGGTCTCCTTGATCCGTACCGTATTCTTTATCTCAAAATTGGTAGCCCAGATATAACCCAGAAGATTCCCTCCCACTTTAAGGGGAAAGAGCACGATGCTGTCCACGCTGGCATGGTGAAGGGATTCGTACCAGCCCGGGTTCTTCTCTTTGATGGACGCCATGTCCTCTTCGTTCTTGACGATGAGGCAGCTGTCTCCTCCAAGGATAGAGGCCCAGGTCACCACCAGATTGAAGTGCTCTTCATCCTGCCAGTGATTCATGGAAACTCTTCTTGCCGTATCGGCATAGGCCTGGGCAAGCATGGAACAGCTGCGGCTTGCATAATCCACCAGAAGCAGGCATACATGCCTTGCTTCACAGATCCTGCGTATATCCGCCACCACATCGTTTACGGTGCTTACAAAATCATCGGTCCCCCGCAGCTTGATACAGGTGCTCAGAACATCTGCAGCAGTTTCCTGGGAAAGATTGGCCATGATCCTTGCGTTGCGTTCCGTGGAAAGGTCCATGGAATAAAGGCAATAGCCCACATCCTCCCGGTCCGAGGCAAGGGGCAGGATAAAGATATTGAACCAGGCATCAAAAAACTCGGGATGCACATAGGTATGTATCGGTTGTTTTAATATAGCTCCCCGATAGCAGTAATCTTCAAAGATCAGATCCTTGGGGAAGTAGTTTTCATACTCGCTGTTGGGTATCAGCTCGTGGGAAAACATCTTGCTTCCGGTCTCATGCCCCGTCTTCAGGGAATCCACATAGGCCTTATTTCCGCAGACAATACGGATCTTTCCGCAGCTTCCGTCCGGAAGCTTCTCCACGGAAAGCACACAGCTTACGGAAGTAAAATCATCAATGAGTTGCTGAAAGTCCATTGCAGTCGTCTCCTTTTAGTCAAAAGCAACTTTAATTATCGCATTTCCCGCCGGAAATATCAAGCGCGGAGGGAACTGTTGCCTGATAGTCCCCTCAATCCTGCCGCTCCTCTTCCTGCGGCTCATAGCAGGTTTCCTCATAATAGTACACTTCGGGTTCCGGAGGCTTTCTCGACGTCAGGCAGCGGATGATCAGCCCCTGGATATGATAGAGCAGAAAAACGGCTGCCAGCAGGAACAGATGGGTATAAAATATACCCACGATATAATAATTCCGCTCCAGAAGATATCCCGCCTTAAAACCGATGAAGCTCAGCAGCCCCGACAGACTCAGGGCCAGGACAAACATGGGCGTGCTGAAGAACATATTCTTCATGGCCCGGAGAAAGTCCCTGAAGGAGGCGTCAAAATACACAAATCTTCCGATCATCAGCCCCAGATAATAGATCACAACGGGATGGTATTCACTTTCATCCCCGATCACATTCAGGTAGAGAAGAACGATGATGGCGTAGAACATCCCCTGCATCCGTACCACTGCGATCCGTTCTCTTGCAAGCACCTTAAGGGGAATAAAAACTCTGTCCAGAAGGGTGTTGATCAGGCAGGATAAGCAGATCATGAGCAGGAGCACAAAATCCTTCCAGTTTCCCCACATATTCAGAAAGAATCCCATGAGCCCGCTGTCCGTGGTCCCCTCATAAAGTGTATACACATGATTCATCACCACATAGGCGCAGGCAAAGGTGATCACCGAGGCTGCGGAAATGATCAGTTCGTAAAAACGGAAGAGGCGGTCCCGGTATGCTTCCGGTCCTTCGTCTCCTTCGCCGCTCACAGCCCTCCGGATACGGGTCCATCCGAAGAGCAGCAGATTACATAAGAGTATGCCCAGTAAGGCCATGGCAAAAAACAGCAGTTTTTCGCGCCAGGTAAAATCAGGATTTATGTATGCTTCTATGGTCATTTTTCGTTAAGTCTCCGTTTCGCGATTTTTCTTCCGCTCACATCATGTAACCGCAGCTCTGCTTTTCCGGTCCTTCGATACCGGATTCGTAACGCGCACGGAATTCCATGTTGATGTCGCGGATCTCTTTCTTACCGTCGATATAATCCTGATACATATCCGCCAGTCCGGCCATGCAGCCGTCGCAGGAACCGTTGATATTGCCTATGGATTCCGCCACGATCCGCTCCCGCTCTTCACGGCTTGTATCTTTTATGAGTATCGATCCCATCTTTTTCTCCTCCCGATCCCCTCCGGAAACAGGATAAGCTGTCCCCGGAGACTTTTTCACACGGTATGATTTTAATACCACTTAAGAACTTGTTCAAGCTTACGGTACGGATCGGCTTAATTTTCTTGAATAAAGCCCGCCTAACCCTTATAATGGAATTGTATTTTCTGACGGATCGGAAGGAATGCCGGAAAGGAGTTCTTTATGAAGCGAGGATTATTCGGGAAGAAGCGCTTATCAAAAGACTACGACGGCCGCTGCGGAAACTGCCATACTCCCTTTGATACGCCGGAGGATGAATACTGCAGATATTGCGGGACAAAGCGCGGGGAAGGAGAATTCCTCCCTTATGAAAACTTTGAGGGCTGCATCTACGGCCCGCCTCCCGTGATCCGGACGCATAACTGCCCGAATTGTTCTTACTCCTGGGAAACAAGCCGCATGATCGACCATTCCCGTTTTTGTCCCCGCTGCGGCAGCCCGGTGAATACCGTCACCGCGGACCGGGCCTGATACAGTTTCGAAAGACCGTTTCCCTCTTTTCACTCAAAACATGATCGGAGGAACAGCCTTATGTTTTTTGAATATGCCGAAAGTATCGTTGAACTGTTGGCCAATCTGATCGCCGTATCGATCTGTTTCTTTCAGTTCATCAACCGCAGAAGTAAATATATCGTCTGTGCGACCGCCATCTTTCTCTGCGGCCTGCTCAGCAGTTATTACTGGACGACCTATCTGCTGATCACGGGAGACACCCCGGTCGTTTCCGACTGGTTCTACTATTCCGGCTGGAATACAGCCTATTTTATCCTGCTGATCCTTATCCTGCTCTATAAAAGCAAGGAGGAGCTGAGATACTTTCATCCGCTGATGCTGCTCCCCATCCTTCCGGTCACGGGCCAGATCATTCTTTATCTGCCCTACGGAGGCATCCTTAACAGTGTTTACGAAGTGCTCATTTTTGGCGTGGTACTCACCATGAGTATCCAGAGCCTTTGCTGGTACAGCAAAAACAAACAGAATGGGGTCCGCTTCCCTTATGTTGCCCTGGCCGCCATCCTTCTGTACATAACTTCCTCCGGGATGTGGGTCGTCACCTGTTTTACGGGCTGGGTAGATAATCTTTACTATCCTTTATCCTTCTTAAACAGTGCTGTATATATCATTATCGTATGGGCCGTTATCCGGTCGGAAGCGGGAAAAGTATCCCCCCTGTCGGATCAGAAAAACAAAAAATACCGACACACCCTGAAGATCGCCTATGCGGCACTTGTATTCGTATGCTGCGGCGGCGGCCTCATACTGGGTATGTGGATAAAAAGTATCATAGAGATCGGGATCGAAAACTCCTCTGACAGCCGGGTCTATGATATCATCACCACCGTACTTTTCATCATCTCCATGTTCCTGTCCGTATCCGTAGTCGGTATCATGACCGCCGTCAATCTGGTGGGAAAGATGATCGAAAATAACGAGATCCGCGAGGCCCGGATCATCGCGGATCAGTCCAACAGGGCAAAGAGCGAATTCCTTGCGAGCATGTCCCACGAGATCCGTACCCCCATCAATGCCATCATGGGCTTTAACGAGATCATCCTGCGCGAGAGCAGCAAAGCCGCAAATGATAAGCCCTCGGATGAGGATAATAAAATATTCAGGGAGATCTCCGATCATGCCGGGAACATAGAAAGAGCCGGCGAAAACCTGCTGACCATCATCAACGATATACTGGACCTTTCCGGTATAGAAGCCGGAAAACTGAAGATCGTACAGGCGGAATACCGCCTGAGTTCCCTGCTGGATGATGTGAGCAATATGATCGGCTTCAAAGCCCGGGCAAAGGCCCTGGACTTTAGCGTCGAAGTGGATGATTCCATCCCCGATACTCTGTCGGGAGACGAACAGCGCGTAAAGCAGATCGTTATAAATCTGCTGAACAATGCCGTGAAATATACCGACAAGGGAAAGATCCGGCTGACGGTCAGCTGCGATGAGAAGGCTGAGTTCACAAAAGGGCAGCGTATCCCTCTGCGCTTTGCAGTATCCGATACCGGGATAGGGATACGGCCCGAAGACATGGAAAAGCTCTTCGAGAAATTCGAGCGTATGGATCTGGCACGCAACAGCTCCGTGGAAGGAAACGGCCTCGGCCTGGCCATCACAAAGAGTCTGATAGCTGCCATGGACGGCAATATCGATGTAAAGAGTGTCTACGGGGAAGGCTCCGTGTTCACCGCCATCATCCCGCAGGAGATCCTGTCCTGTGAAAGCATAAAAGAAGCCCGGAGCAAAGCCGTGCCGGAGAAAGTACGGCCCGAGAAAGCCGAGCGCCCGCTCTATGCTCCGGATGCACATATCCTGATCGTGGATGATACTCCCATGAACATAAAGGTTGCCACCGCCCTGCTGAAGCCCTCAAAGATACATGCAGATACCGCCCCCGGCGGGGAGGAAGCCATAGAAATGGCGAAAAGCGTGAAATACGATGTGATCCTGATGGACCAGATGATGCCGAAGGTGGACGGAACTACGGCACTCCACCGTATCCGCGAACAGGAAGACGGAGCCAACCGGGAAACCCCCGTCATCTGTCTTACGGCAGATGCCGTAAACAGCGAAAAATATATTGAAGCAGGATTTACCGATTACCTTGCCAAGCCCATCGTCGGAGACAGTCTGGAGACGATCCTTAAGAAATATCTGCCTGCGGATCTGATCGGAGATCCGGAAACATAAGCGGCAGGCGAACGCCGTTACACCTTCCTTACCAGCAGTTCCACCACAAAGCCGTGGTCATTGTAATATTCCATGCCGCCGCCCTGTTTTTCCATGTAATGCTTCACAAGATACAGGCCAAGGCCGTAGCCGTTCTTTTCTTCCGTGCCTGAACCGCGGTAGAATTTTTCTATGATCAGGGGCAGTTCCTCTTCCGGCACCCCGGGCCCCTTATCCCGTACCGTGATGCGTATATAGCTGTTCTGCTTCCCGTCTGCCCCGGGGAGCCTGCCTGTCTCTTCAAAAGACACATAGATATCCGTTCCCGCATATTTATAGGAATTGCCCACGATATTATCAACCACCTGCTCCATGCGCAGGGGATCGATGCAGACCAGGCATTCCGGTATATGATCGCCGATCACGATATTCCCGTAATCCTTCAGATCCGAAAAATATCCCTCGATGAGTCGGGAATCACATTCCTTTACGTTCAGCTCTATCTCTTCCATGTCTTCCAGCGTAGCCTTAAAGACGTTCTGCACAAGACTGTTGATGGTCTCCGCCTTGGAACGGATATAGCCTATCTTTTCCAGTATGCTCTCTGTTTCCCTGTCGGGCTGCCCCGTCCCGCCAGCTTCCAGCTTTTTACGGTATATCATATCCAGCACTTCACAGCCGGCCTGGATGGTAGCAATGGGGGTTTTCAGGTCATGGCTCAGCTCCGCCACCAGTTCGCGCTTTGCATGCTCCGCCGCAAGTTCACGTTCTTTGGAGCGTTTCAGTTCCTCGCGCATCAGGTCAAAGCTCTCGGTAAAACTGCCGAAGAGATTTCCCCGGTGCATAGGCAGAGGCACATCCAGATTTCCCTTTGCGATCTCCAGTGCATAGTCCTGCATCTCCTTTATGGGCCGCAGCTCCAGCAGGTAGACCAGAAGAAAGGCGATGAGTCCCAGTATAAAGACCGCCGCCCAGAAGATCAGGATATAACGGAAGAGCTGCTGCCTCTGCAGCAAAAATGAACTGTCCATCCCCTCCCGGATCTTTTTATATACCCCCAGCTCCTCATCACTGTAGCCGGCGATGTTGCCGCCGCCCAGGGAAATACGGCCGATCCAGGCAGCGATCAGCCCCAGGAACAGCAGCATTAAAACGATATAAGCTGTAAGTATCCGTATGTAAGTCTTCATCCCGCCTTATTTCAGCTCCAGCATATATCCGGTCCCCCAGACCGTTTTGATATAACACGGCTCATTGGGATCCTCCTCCAGCTTTTCGCGGAGCTTTCGTATATGTACATTCAGTGTTCCGTCGGAATAAAAGTTATCCCCCCACACCTCATCAAAAAGCTTATCCTTGGTAACGATGGTATTGCGATGCTCATATAAGCATTTCAGCAGTGCAAACTCCTTGGCCTTTAATGCGATGCGCTCCCCCTTAAGGATCAGGGACATGGTGGGCTCATCCAGTACAAAGGCATCCTCTTCCTCCGGCCCGCTCTTCTTATCCCCCGCGGCGTTAAGCTGCTTCAGCTGCTCCACACGTTTCAGATTGACCTTTACCTTGGCCAGCAGCACCGACAGGCTGTAGGGCTTTTTGATATAATCATCCCCGCCTATGCTGAGGGCGATCAGCACATCATCATCACTCTGTCTGGCACTGATAAAGAGTATGGGCAGCTGATACTCCTCCCGGATGCGCTTGCACACATCAAAGCCCGAGCCGTCTCCCAGATTGATATCCAGAAGGATCATGTCCGCTTCGTTTTCCTTAAGGAAATCAAAGCAGGACGCAGCACTGTCAACGTACTGCGTCCTGATATCAAACATCTCAAAATACTCTGCCGTCATTTTGGCCAGTTCTGTTTCATCATCCACGATCAGGCAGTCATAATACATAGCCGTTCATCCTCACATCTTCAGGGTATCGCTCCGGAAACTCACCGCTCCCTCCATGGGATTTTACCAAATAAACAGCCGTATATCAAGCTTGGCGCTTACTCTTCGGTGATCATCTCTACGGGCTTCAGCGACCTCACTCTCAGGCCGGCAGCGGCGGCGGCGCTCATCGCCACCAGGATGATGCCTGCAAAACAGATCCCCATCCATCCTGCCGAAATGCTGAATCTTACATTCTTTATCACAAAGAGTGAAAATGCCGCCTTCACTATCGCGCCTCCCGCATTCTGCGCCAGCAGCACCCCGATCAGTGCCCCCAGTGCCACAGCCGGGATATTGGATAACATGATCTGGCATATCAGCCCACCTGAGGTCTGCCCTATGGCCTTGCTTATCCCCATGCCTCTCCATTCACGGCTTATCTTGGCACGGATCACCAGGGATTCCACAAACACCACGATCAGCACGGTGATCACCAGGATCGCGATACATATCATCGACATACTGGAAGAAACGGTATTCATGGTGCTTTCCGCAAAGAGCCTCTCATTCTGTATATTGAACTCCAGATCATTTTCCTTCTTATAGGCTTCGATCTGTTGGCTGAGAGTCTCATAAGTCACGCCTTCCTTTGCCGTTATATCGTAGGAATACATCCGGCTCAGATCTCCGGGCAAGATCCTTTCGGCTCCGTCGATCCTCATATAGATCGTTCTGCCCATTCTCTCCACTCTCTGGTTGATGCCGGTGATGATATAATCCGCCTCGCTGCCGGCATATTCGATACTTACCACATCCCCGCACTTAAGCCCCATATCCTCGGCCACTCCGGATGTCACCAGGATCTCATTTGCCTTTTCCGGCAGTCTGCCTTCCAGCAGATTGGTATACCTTGTGTTTTTCATATCATCAACCGCATAAGTGTGGATCGTAGCCTGCTCCTCTCCGGCCTTCAGGCTCGGTTCAAAGCCCATGGATGTCAGTACACTCGCAACCCCCGGCAGGGCACGCAGATCTTCCGACAGATCCCCGCCTTTCACATTCTCTTTTACGGAAGCATCCGACATCTCGATGGCCATGATCTTCATCAGTCCTTCGGAATCGTCTCCGAAATTCTCCACCATGCCGAAACCTATGAGGACCGAGATCACCATCAGCATGCTGATGAACACCATCACGAGATTTCTTCCCAGTCCGCCCGCAAAATCCTTCAGCGCCAGGACCAGTGGTACGGGCAGGGGTGTCCTGTCAAAGGGGAAGAAGTTTTTCCTGAAGTTATGCGCACTGATCCCGCCGCGGAGAGCATCCAGCACCGTGACCTTCTGATAGGCTCTGCTGTCCGCTGCTGCCACCGTTGTAACGACAAGGATGAGGAAGAGCATGGTTGCCAGCGCCACGGACAGTTCCACCGGCTGGTTCCAGGTAAGGCCCAGCATCAGGGATACCACATTCCCGAAAGCTCCGAAACTTACGGCAGCAACGATCATTCCGGCCAGAGCCCCCAGAAAGGCCACCAGAGCGATCTGAAGGATGAGGGAATAGCGCAGTTCCTTTACCGTATAACCGCAGGCTTCCAGTATGCCGGTATTCTTCATGTTCTTCTGGATGAAATTCTTTATGCTGAAGGAGATGATGACCAGGGCGATGAGCAGTACCAGTACCGCAAACACCAGCATGATCGCCATGATGATCATGGGGATGAACTGTGAGCCGCCCCGCATCATATCCCAGTTTACCAGAAGGTAATCCGACATGTTGACGCCTTCCTCTTTTGCCGCATACTCACCCAGATACTCTTTATACTTCTCGTTGATCTCATCCTCAAGTTCGTTGGTGCTGTAGTTCTCATATACCGCAGCCAGACGTCCCTTATGGCAATACCGCCTTTCGACAGCCTCCTCCTTCTCCGCCAGTTCATCGATCATCTCCGGGGAGAGGCAGATGCTGTATATGGTAACATTTACGGTAGAGCAGAAATAGGGGTCCTCCAGATAATCCGCCACATTGAGCTCATATACATGATCACCGAATTTAAGCTGCAGGGTATCTCCTATCGCATATCCTGCCTTCATATTAAGGGGCAGCAGTACATCATTCTTCTGATAGCTCCTCTCCGCTCCCTGTACCGTCATCATGGTCTTGCTCTGATTTATGCTCTCTGCATAGAACATGTACTGCAGGTAATCCTGCTGCGTTTTGTTCTTATACTCAGCCCTGAAACGTATGGTGGGGGTGCGCTCATATTCCGCCAGATGGATGTTCTCCTTAAAGGCTCTCTCCGCCGAGTCATTCTCGGCTTCCGTATCACGGTTCATCAGCATCACATGAGCCCCGTTGACCGCATCAAAATTCCCGTCCAGAACCTTTCCCATATCCATCAGCACCATGGCACAGTCAAAGATCAGGAAAGCCGCGATGAAGGTGAGGACAAAGAAGGTGATCATATCCCCCTTCTGCTTCTTCATATTGTTTTTTGCTATGAAAAATAATTTATACATCTCTCTTCTCCTTTACCAGCCCATATCCTGAAGGAAATCCTTAAGCTTCTCATGACGCTTCGCCGCTTTATCACGCTCCGGGTTTGTTTCATCCTTGTAGTCTCCGACATATTCCCCCAGCTCGCATTCGTCCGAGATCACCCCATCCGCCAGATATATGATGCGGTTGCCCCGTTCCGCAGCTTTAATGGTGTGGGTCACCATCACGATGCTCTGTCCGTCGTTATTGAGTTCACTTAAGATGTCCAGCACATTTGTGGTGTTCTGGGAATTAAGAGCTCCCGTAGGCTCATCTGCGAAGAGCACTTCCGGGCTGTTGATCACTCCCCGTACCACTGCCACTCTCTGCTGCTGCCCGCCGGAGAGCTGTTGCGGGAACTTACGCGCGTCCCTTTCATTGATCTCCACTCTCTCCAGCAGCTTTCCAGCCTTCTCCGCCAGGGCTTTGCGATCCTTATTCTTAAGCAGCCCGCTTACCATCACGTTGTCCAGTGCACTCATGGAATCGTTCAGATAATTCTGCTGGAATACGAAGCCTGCATGGTTCCTCCGAAACAGCGCCAGCTTGTCGTTCGAATAATCCGAGATCTCGATCCCGTCCTTTCCCTTCCCTTTCACATCCTCGTCCACATAATAGGTGATGGTGCCCAGCGTAGGGCGGTCCATACCGGACAGGGCATAGAGCAGTGTGCTCTTTCCCGAACCGGAGTTCCCCATCACCACGGTAAAGTCTCCCTTGTATATTTCCAGGTTCAGGTTCTTCAGCACATGCTGCTGTACCGATTCGTTTGAAAAGGTCTTGGACAGATCCTTTGCCTTAAGTATCACATTTTTCTTCATGATCTTTTCTCCTCTTTATCAGTATCAAAAAACTTCCGGTGAACTTGTTGTTGATGCTAATATACAACAAGCCCCTTCGGAAGTCTTAAGCTGTTTCTTCTGTATTCCTTAATTATTTCTTAAACGGCCCGGAGTCCCTTTATCCGCTCCTGCAGCCCTGAAACATCTGCCCTTTTACGTGATGATATCCGCCGGGATACAGCCGGCTACGCCCATCAGGTCGGCAGGGGCCAGCTCGATCTGGAATCCCACTTTTCCGGCACTTACAAGCACCGTATCATAGCTTTCCGCGGTCTCATGGATGAAGGTCGGGAACTGTTTCTTCATGCCTATGGGCGAGCAGCCCCCGTGAACATATCCGGTCAGCGGCAGCAGCTCCTTCTGCCTGATCATGGCGATGGCTTTCTCGCCGGAAGCCTTAGCCGCCTTCTTCAGATCCAACTCCGCCTCCACCGGCACCACAAAAACATAATATGCGCCGGATTTTCCCTGGGTCACCAGGGTTTTAAAGACCTTCTCGGGATCCTCCCCCAGCAGCTCCGCGATCTCCTTCCCGCTCATGGTGGCATCGGGCTTGTAGGAATGGCTCTCGTAGGAGATCTTCTTCCCGTCCAGAACACGCATCACATTTGTTCTTTCTTCTTTTTTCATTTTATCGTCTCCTTCCGGGCAAGCGGCGTCTGAACACACTTAAGCGTGGCGCATTCCGAAAGCGTGCGCTTATTTTGTATAAGTTCCATAGCCGCTAACCGCCTCGTCTACGGTCATCGCGCCGGTCCCAACCCCGTAAACAGCCAGCCTGAACTGTATCACCGCATCATCCGTCAGACCGAATTCCTCCGGCGACAGGATCCGGGATTCCGGAACAGCCCCGAATGCGGCAAACATGCTGTTAAAGGACAGGTCTTTGGTGGACGACATAAGTCCCTTTTTCCGGGCCATCTCATTCAGCTCCGTTGACGTGATCAGGAAGCGCATGAACTCGTTGGCCATATCCAGATTCCGGCTGTCTTTATTGACCGAGAACTGCAGATTCGGCATATCAAGAAAGTTGGCCCCGTCATCCGACATGGGGATAGGAACAAAGGTGTAGGTAAAGGGTGACGCGATAAATGCTTCGGAGCGGCTTTCGC
This sequence comes from Lachnospiraceae bacterium, assembly GCA_017552715.1. Classification (GTDB taxonomy): domain Bacteria; phylum Bacillota; class Clostridia; order Lachnospirales; family Lachnospiraceae; genus NK4A136. Next base: position 6,159 of record JAFZOW010000112.1, on the reverse strand, counting down.
GTTTTTCCGTTCCGGAAACCGTATCTCCGGAGCCGGTCATCATGGGTACATCCCCTTCAAAAAAGCGAAGGATCACGGCATCATAATTGTTTTCGATCCCGGCACAGACTTCCAGATCCACGCAGCCGTCATTTAAGAATTGCACGATCTTCTCAAGGGCAGGCCGCATATACTCCCCGGCTGCCGGGTCCATTGCATTGAGTTTCTCCACTGCCTCCGCATCATTGGCCACGGTGCCGCAGAAATAAGGATAGCTCGTCAGAGAGAAAAGCGATGTAGTCTCCTCTTTGGAAAAGCCCATCATCGGGCTTTCATAACCTTTTTCCCGAAACGCATCACACACTGCCACCAGTTCCTGATAGGTCGTAGGAACACTCAGGCCTTCTTTTTCAAAGAGACTGTTGTTCACCAGCATACCGTAGGTGTTTGAAAACATCGGGACCATCGGTAGTTTGCCGTCGTCTGTTTTCAGAACGATATTGCTGCGTATGCAGTCCAGATCAAGCCCCAGTGCGGGATCCGACAGATCCTCGGCATGATCGATGGAGGATTTATACTGATCCCTGCCATACATCCAGGAATAATTGACATAGATATCGGGGGCATCATTTCCGTTCAATACCGTCCCGATCATGTTGTTATAATCGTCGATCTTCGTGAACTTCAGTTCCACATTGGGATAATACTCGTTGAAACGGTCAAACTCGGCCTCCAGCGCCTCAAAGTTGTCGTAACCGCCGGCGACGTTGATATGGCAGCTTAAAGAAGTATCCAGAGACGGCTTAAAACCCTCCGAAGCCTCCTCCTGTTTCACCGAGCCGCATGCAACCGCCCCCAGGATCATCATCAGTGCCAAAAACACAGCTGTTAACTTTTTCATGATCATTCCCTTCCTTCCCGGATCCTTCGGATCTCCTTGATAACCAGTTTTATATCCACGGGTTTCGCTATATGCCCATTCATTCCGGCATTCAGGCATTCCGTAACATTTTCGGAGAATGCATCCGCCGTCATGGCAACAATCGGAACAGAGGCTTTGCGGGGGTCTTCCAGCTTCCGGATCGCCCTGGTGGCATCCAGACCGTTCATCTCCGGCATCTGTATGTCCATGAAGATCAGCTCATAGCTTTCCTCATTTGCCGAACGCATCATATCCACACAGATCCGGCCGTTTTCCGCACGCTCGGTAGTGATCCCGAACATGGCGAGCATGGCGGAGATGATCTCCCAGTTGATATCATTATCTTCGGCTACCAGGATGTGCAGACCCTGCAGATCGGAATAATCATCCTCCGGCTCCATAGATCTGGATTCTTTTCCGATCAGATGGTTGATCTTGTCATAAAGCGTAGAGCGGAAAAGAGGCTTGGTGACAAAGCCGTTTGCGCCGGCCTCTTTAGCCCTGTCCTCTATATCAGACCAGTCATAAGCGGAGATCAGCAGGATAGGGATCTTTGCCTCTACCTCCGAGCGGATCCGTTTGATGGTCTCAATACCGTCGGATCCGGGCATTTTCCAGTCAATAATGACTACACCGTAATCCTTTCCGGAAAGGTGCCTGTGTTCGATCATGCCCAGGGCTTCCTCTCCGCTCCGTGCCTGTTCAGCTACAGCCCCAAGAGACTCAAGGGTATCGACAGCCGTCTGCAGCATCACCTCATCGTCATCCACTATAAGCACGTCAACCGGGTCAAGCTGCATATCTTCCCGCTGCCTGTCGGCTACAGGGATGTCCAGCACGACAGTGAAAGTCGTTCCCTTTCCCTGCTCGCTCTGGCATTCGATGCTTCCGCCCATCAGCTCCACCATCTGCTTTGTGATGGCCAGCCCGAGGCCGGTCCCCTGAATGCTGTTGACACGGCTGTCTATCTGTCGCGAGAAAGGCTGATACATGGTCTCTATGAATTCCCTGCTCATGCCGATGCCCGTATCCGCCACCGAATAGACAAGCCGTACACAGCCGGATACGGTGCTCTTTTCCTCACACATATCTACACTGATACGCCCGCCGGGTTCCGTGTACTTGATGGCATTGGAGAGGATATTGATGTAGATCTGGTTGAGACGAAGCTGGTCCGTATACAGATATTCTTTTTCCATACGATTGATATGGAAACTGAATTCAAGATTCTTTTCCTTGATCATCGGCTGAGAGATGTTTACAAGGTTCTCAACCGTTTCCACGATCGAAAACGTCAGCGGACTCAGCTTCAGTTTCCCGCTCTCCACCTTTGATATATCCAGAATGTCGTTGATCAGGGTCAGCAGATGATTGCTGGCAAGACTGATCTTCCGAAGGCTTTCCTCCGTCGACTCCACATCCCCGAGGTTTTTCTCGGCGATGGTCGTAAGGCCTATGATGGCATTCATAGGGGTGCGGATATCGTGGGACATGGTAGAAAGGAAATCGGTCTTTGCCTTATTTGCGGATTCGGCTTCCCTGACCGTAAGCTGAAGCCGCTTATTCAGGAAAAGCATATAGCACATGTCACAGATGAACAGGATCAGCAGACCGGCAGAAACAACACCGAACAGCAGCCAGTTTTCCTTATCCACCTGAAGATCCTTCGCCGGCACAAAGCCCAGCAATGTCCACCCGGAAGTGGCATCCACGGGAGTAAAGGCAAGTATGCACTCCTCTCCGTGAGAGTCAAGCATGGTAACGGATCCCGTGGATGAAGTGATCCTTTCAAACAATTGTTTCGCCGATTCGGGATCGGTAGGATTATAAGATTTATAGAATTCAAAAAAGCTGGAGTTTTTAAAGCTGTATCCCTTGAGTATATAATCACCGTCGCTGTCGATCATGGACAGCTCGGCGTTCACGAGCTCTGTCTGCGGAAAGACCCATTTCTGCTCAAGCTCCGAGATGGGGATCACCCGCAGCAGGGCTGCATCCCGGGATGTCCGGCTTTCCGTATCAAGCAGTTTGACTGTATTGCAGAAAGCCAGTGACTGCTCGCCATTCATCGGGTTGGTGTAAGCACGGGTAATGTTGATGGCCTTTCCGATCTCATCATCCCAGTTCATATTATTCAGAAGCCCCACCCGTTCGTAGGAAACCGCATAGTCATCGGCTGTCCCCTGTTTAGGACGGGTAGAAAGTCCTGTGAGTGTATCAAGAAAGACCAGATGGCCCGAAGTGTTCGCAAGTACATGTGAGGCTCTGATGTACTCGGCTGCCTCTTCCATAGTCATATTTTTGTTATTGATATAACGCGCCCATACATCGCAGATCCTCTGCTCACCTTCGAGATAATTCTCTGTCACCTGCTCCATGGTGACCGTTGTATTTTCAAAGTGTTCTATCTGCCTTTGGTATGATTCCCGGCTTGCGATCCCCGAATAGAGAACAACGAAGATCAAAATGGCAGCCATAATGATCACGTTGACAACGATTATAAAGATCTTTTTCATGTTCTGATTTCCCATAAGCAACAGTCGCTTCTTTATATCCAGCTGTAGTCCCCGCCGGTCACGGCAAGGCTTAACAGTGTATCGTATTTCTCTACGTCCTCACCCTCAAGCATACATATAAGTTTGGCGTTCTCTACGATCTTAGGCATCTCTTCATCGGGGCCTATCTCCATATTGGGTTCTTCGCCGCAATACGGGCAGACTATGGCCGATCCGATCCTGACATCCAGAAAGCGGTTTCCGCACTCTTCACATTCGTAGAATCCGCATCGTTCGGTTCCATCCGGTACATAATACATACTAATATCTGTCTCTTTCTGTAAATATAGTCTTACTTAAAATCCCCGTACCCGCCCTCGTCTGTCAGTTGGCAATAGGTAGTGATCATACAATGTAAATGTACATATGTAATATTACTGAGCGTACATTATACAAACAGGGATTCGAACCCCGCATGTGCTCTGCATGCTACCAGGGGTGCGATTCGTTCTCAATCGCAAGAGATCATGCCCACCCTGCCAGACTACCTTCAGGATCAGATCAGATCCGTTGTCCAGTTTAAGCCCTGGATCGTTTCATCGGTTTCTCTCAGTTCCCTGGAAACCCTGTCCACTTCTTTCTGAAGTTCGGAAACAGGCACAGTACTGAGGACCCTGATCTCCGTCTTGGAATAACGGGATACCTTCTCACTCGCGGCATTCAGAAAGCTTCTCATAATACTTATCTTCTGCTTAAGGCAATCCCTCTTCGCGATCAGGTCGGTGATCGTCGCATCTCCGCTCCTGGTTTCGTTGTTTGTATGATTAATGCGTGCAATAAGCTCTTCAAGCCTTTCAAAGGCCTCATTCAGCTCTTTGATCAGTTCATTGGGATCCTCTGCGGGCTTTTCTCCGTCCTGTACTCTGGCATTGTTATTGAGCCGGCCGCTGAGCTCCGTGATCCTGCGCTGCAGATCCGCCCTTTCCGATAATGCAGTTGCCAACTTCATCTTTCTACCTCCTTGCATTTCCATATATTCCATTTCTCTTATTCTTATTTACCGTTTAGATCATTCCATACTAATATATGGATTTTTGCCATATTTGTCTACATGGTTCGGACTCGATCCGTATCCATTGTAACATATTACATATCCTCTGTCATTCCTCCAGAAAATCGATCCCGTAATCGATCGTCTCCCTCACCTGCTCGTTGGTCCTCCTGCCCCCCTTCTTCCGGTTGCATCTCCAGCACAGGACCTGCAGGTTGTCCCCGTCTCTTCCGCTTCCGCCCTGAGCTACGGATTCGATATGATCGATCTCCAGGAGCAGATAATCCCCAAGTCCCGGGCAGAGTTCATCAACAAAATCCCTGGAAATGCCGCAGATCTGACAGGTATACTCGTCCCTTTCCAGGATCATCCGTTTCATCCCGGGGGAGATCCTCCGCCGGCTCCAGACTTCTTTTTCCTCTTCTTTTTTTCGCCTCAGCCTTCCATTCAGTCCTTTATACAGATATATAACAAATAAAAGGCATAGTGCAAGTGACGCGATCACCGCAATAAGAAAACGCTTATCCGGATCGCTCATCAGGGATGCTAACGCCAGACAGCTCATCCAACTCACCTCCTCACGCCGTTGCCTTACGGGCGTATCCGCAAAAGCCCCAGGTCTCTTTCAGCACCGTGCCGTCCGCCAGCATCTCCCGTATCAGGATACGGCTTGCCTCATCGGGCTCCACCAGCCTGTCCTCATCATCGTAATAACTGATCTCCGTATAATCCGCCACGCTGTTCTTTCCGCAAAAAAGCTTCACACTTCCCAGCATCTTCATCCTTCAACACTCCCTTCAAGGTTTATTTACGCCGCTTAGTCCAGCCGGAGCACGCGTCTTTGGCCCCCTATCTTCCATTGTACTCGGAAGCTGTCCAATAAAGCGGACAAGCCGGGTACAATATCATGCCCTTTCAAAGATGCCGGTATACCATATATAGTGCGCCTTGTGGCAACAAAAAAACGTCCGCTGGCTTTCCGGACGTTTTCGGGCTGTACAAAAACTATGGGATCTGACAGTTCTTACAGTTCCAACAGGTTATTAAATACCTTGTCGATCGTATACCTGTCAACCGTATCCAGTATCTCGTACTCATCATAGCGTACGATAAAGCCTTCTCGGCTTGCATAGGGCTCATTCTCGTTATCGAATACTATACCCCGTTCTATGGTAACCTTATGCCCGCTTTTGGATTCGCCCTCTTTGATGTAAGTCATAACTCCACCTCCGGTAGGTAGTATACTCCATAGATCGCCGCGGGGCAAGAAAAAATATCGACCTGTATATGATCATTTTTTGTCCCGGGTATGGGGCGCTCAGCTCTGCTTCTTTCTGCCGATCAATCCCGCTATAAGCCGTAAAATCCCACCGCCGACGATCATAGCCGCCCCCATCAGGAGCAGGCTGTCTCCGACCCTCATATTGATGACATATTGATACTGCATCTCCGGTGTGGGATCCTGATAAGGGATGCCGGCCTTCACGGCAGTGTAATAAAAACCGATCAGAAGGATGATCACCCCCGAAAGGATCACAGACGTCAGTATCTTTTTAATGATGCCCATTGGCCCTCCCATATTTATCTTGATTTTTCTCTTGTTAACTCGCTTTTTCTCAGTTTTTCAAAAAGTTATAGATGAGCTTTCCGTCTATGTCATTCCCCTTGGCCCTTTATTCTATGGATTATCAGGTATCCGGGGTGCACGAAAT
>JAFZOW010000111.1 GCA_017552715.1 Lachnospiraceae bacterium | reverse complement strand
CGCGGCGTATCATGAACAATCCGCTGGTGGGATCGCTTATGCGGCGCAGGCAGGGAAGCATGATCTTGCCCATGTATCTGGCGCTGCCGGATACGATCTTACGGAACAGGTCTAATCCGCCGTCGCTTCCGCCGGGAATGAAACGGCTGGGTATTGCCATATCGGCATGAGCACGCATTGCTGCATACATGTCGACCAAGACCTCGGGCGGATGCTGGAGATCCGCATCCATGCAGGCTACGTAATCACCCTTTGCCAGTTTAAAGCCCAGTACAACGGCTGTTGCAAGTCCCTTTTCATCATCACGGTGGCGCAGTACTACGGTGGGATCGCTTTCGGCAATGCCTGATATCACATCAGGGGTCTCGTCGGTGGAATCGTCCACGAATATCACCTCATGGGGGATCTTTCCCAGAGCGCCGTGAATGCGGTCAAGAAGGGGGCGTATATTGTCTTTCTCATTATAAGTAGGTACGACGATGGAGATCATGATGCTCCTCCTTTAACAGATTTATTAAAAGCGATTATAACATAAAATGACCCGGAGGTAAATGAAATGAAGATCACAGCACTTATTCTTGCAGGCGGAAAGGGCGAGAGGTTCTGGCCCAGGAGCAGGAAGAACTGCCCCAAGCAGTTCTTAAGCCTGACAGGCGACGGCAAGACCATGATACAGAAGACCGTTGAGCGTATACTACCGCTGGTCAAGCCGGAAGATATATTTATTTCGACCAATCAGAATTATAAAAAGCTGGTAAGTGAGCAGCTGCCGGATGTGCCGGAGTGCAACGTACTCTGCGAGCCTGTAGGGCGCAATACCGCACCGGGCATAGGCCTGGGTGCCGTATACATGAGAAAGAAGTACGAGGATGCGGTAATGCTGGTACTGCCCAGCGATCACCTTATCAAGGATGAGGATACCTTCAGGAGTGTCCTTTCGGAGGCGGTTGAGACCGCAGAGGAGGAAAGCTGCCTGGTAACTATGGGTATCAAACCCACCGCACCCGAGACCGGCTACGGGTATATCAGATTCCTTGGTGAAGGCGCAAGAAAGAACGCCTATAAAGTAGAGCGTTTTGTTGAGAAGCCCGATCTGGCCAGGGCAAAGGAGTATCTGGCAGACGGAAAGTATCTGTGGAATTCCGGCATGTTCGTATGGAAGGTATCCACAATATTGGGTTGTATCGAAAAATACCTGCCTGCGATCTACTCGGGCCTGGCAAAGATAGAAGCATCCATCGGCAGCGACGGTGAGGAGAGTGTATTAAACGCAGAATTCGACACCATGCCCTCCGAATCCATCGATTACGGTGTGCTCGAAAAGGAAGACGGCATACGTGTGCTGCCCGGTGATTTCGGCTGGGATGATGTTGGCAGCTGGCTGGCCCTGGGAAGGATGCGTTCCCTTGACGGAGCAGGAAACCTGATATCCGGAAATGTGGTTTCCACAGGTGTGGAAAACTGCATAATCGAGGGCGGGGACAAGCTGATCGCAGCCGTAGGCCTTAAGGATACAGTCATAGTCGATACACAGGATGCGATACTCATATGCAATAAGGAGAGCACCGCAGACATTAAGAAGATAGTGGAGAACTTAAGGAACGCAAAGAGGGACGAATACCTCTGATACTTGCGGACAGGGTGCCACGCATGTTATAATAAGATGTTTGGATAGCAGATCCGGAACGCGGTCATAAGAGGCCGCAGAGGAAGAGCCACCTGGGCTTTTCCGGGGGAGGAATATGAGCGATAAGTTAAACGAAGATCCGGATATCATAGATCTGGATCAGACAGGGACAATAAAGCCTGCTGAGGAGCTGCCCAAAGAAGTTACCATGGATACCCAGCTGCTCACGGATGTGAGTGCCGAGATAGCCCTGAGCATGGAAAATACCCAGCCTCTGGCGGATATCAAAGCATTGGCAGAGGCAATAGAAAAAACACAGACGGCTATAGAGATACCCGACGGGGAGACCAGGGTGATCGATAACCGCGCCCTTGATGATACCATGGTGATCATGGATCTGGACAGCACTTCGGAGCTGAGCGGGCTTATGGATGAGATAGGCCGGGATACCGAAGAGCCCATGCCTGCAGATGAGGCATCAGGAGCTGATGGGGCATACGAAGAGGATTATATCCCCGGTGAGGAGTACGGTGAAGACGGCTATGTAGACGATCCCGATGCGGTATATGAGGGTGAAGACTATAT
>JAFZOW010000110.1 GCA_017552715.1 Lachnospiraceae bacterium | reverse complement strand
TCTCACGCCCTTCCATTATACTATTATAGCAGATTATTTCCGGAAAAAACGAACCTTCCAAATTTGGAAGAGTAAGAATATGTTTTATATTATATCAAACAAAAAAGAGACAGCTAATATTCCGGAATATCCCGCGAGGGTGAGCGAGCGAATCCCGAGTTTTTCAGCGAGCCTGCGTTCAAGCGTAGCTTGATTCCGCATCGCAGGCTCGCGTCACCTCGACGAAAAAAGACTCCGTAAAACGGAGTCTTTTTTCAGTCGAGGTGACTGGATTCGAACCAGCGGCCCCCGCGTCCCTAACACGGTGCTCTAGCCAAACTGAGCCACACCTCGATATTGCTTTTGCGATCCCGCTGTGCTTCGCATAACTTCTTGCGAAGCCGCCGTGCGCGGACTCGAAATCGCGCTTCGCGCGCTTCCTCGTTCCGCGGGCTTCGCCCTATGCATCCGCGCTCGTCATGCCGCTTACGAGAGCAAGCTCTCGACGCGTCACTTCCGATCACGTCTGCGCACGGCTCATGCCTATCGCAGAGCTGCCTAGCAGATTTGAACTGCCGACCTCATCCTTACCAAGGATGCGCGCTACCAACTGCGCCAAGGCAGCATCCTGTCACCGAGGATTAAATATATCAAAGAAATACCAACTTGTCAAGGCTTTATTTCACAAAATGAGCCTTGCGGGATCGCAAGGCTCAAAAAAATACGCTGTTTCATATGCAGCAAGGCTTTGCATAACAATTCCGGCTCTTCAGGCCTCTTATCCCAAAAGCCCTGCCTTCGCAGCCTTTTCGTCCGCGAAGGGTCCCGGTAAGGCTTCGGTGCCGCGGTGATTCCCGAAGTAATCACTGTCGAATACGATAGTGCTGCCGTCGGGAGCTTCAAAGCGCTGCTCCGGCTCAAAGGCGCAGCCCAGGGTATCGCTGGTGATGACTCCGCATCTGAAATCCTTTAGCAGGGTAAACACATTAGTCTTCAATGTGTACTTCCCGTTCTTCTCCACCAGTTCAATGCTCACCTTATCCTTTTTGTTCACCAGATTCTTTTTTTCATGCTTGCAGACATTGGCCCCGTTAAAGTAGGCGTTGCCCTCAACCCATACGGGAAGATGTCCGAAATGCGCCGTGGCCAGGGCTCCCATATCCGGCTTTCCGTCCCCGGCAAAGGGCTTGTTCCACTCCTCAAAGGTAGGGAAGATATCGAAGCACTTTGTTCCGGCTTCCATATAATCGGAATCCGCAGGGGTCTTTTTCTTATCCTCCACCTTATACTTCTGGATAAAGATATTGTTATAGATCCGGTCGTCGCCGTGGAGTATGGTCATGAAGCCCGCCACCTCGGTGCGGTGTCGTATATGATAAGGCGTATAGCGGGGTTCTCTCTGGCCGTTGACAATGCTGTCCACACCGGAATTGATGAGGGAGAAGCCTCCCAGGATCAGATTGTTCACACAGGCGATGCCCTCGCTGGGGATGGTGACCGATACCTTGGAGAGCAGCAGATTGTTATCGATCAGTGTAGGTCCGTGCCCTACTTCGATGAACACATCGGTGCTGAACATGCAGCCCTCTCCGTTCTTTACTCCGTCAGGGCGGTGATTGTCGTGCATAAGGTTCTGGGATATACGGGCCCCCTGGGCTTCCCAGTCCAGCCATACACCCATGATGCAGTTGTGGATGTGGTTACGGCGTATGGTCACGTCGATACCCGCATGCAGCTTAATGCCTGCGGTCTCGGCGCCTCCCAGCTGGGAGGAATTGCAGATATGATGGATATGGCAGTCCTCGATGGTGGAGAACACCGCACCCATACGTCCCACGATACCGGTCTGTTCGCAGTGATGGATATGGCAGCGCCGTACGATGTGGCTGCCGATACGTTCCTTGGTCCAGCCGTGATACTGACCGCGGCAGACCGCATCCCGCTCCATCTGGGTCGGGCTCTTCACCTTCCTTACGGTAAAGTACATATCATTTTCGGGGTCCAGATATTTCCCCAGAGAGATACCGCAGCAGCGGCTGCCGTAGATCTCGCAGTCCTCGATGATCCAGCCTTTCGCCCAGTGGGGGCCGATCATGCCGTCCTGATAGGCTGCGGGAGGCGCCCAGGTGGTGGCTGCCTTGTTGATATTAAAGCCGCTGACGGTAATGTAGTTCACATGGTTCTTCTCCGGCATGAAGCAGTTGCGGCGCACCGTAAGCTCCACCTTTTCCTTGTTGGGATCCAGTCCCCGGAAATTGGCATAGAGCACGGTCTCATCCCCCTCCTGCTCCGTATACCATTTATACTTGGATTCCTCCGCATTCCAGGCGTGTTCGTCCGCAGGAGCCTTGATGCACTCCTCCAGGGAAACGGTCTCGTACATGGCCAGATCGTTCAGGAAGATACAGCCGGTATGCCGGAGAACGGGCGAAAAATACCAGTCTCCGTATACAAAGGTCTTATAGGGATGATAATTGCCGAAGACCGAATTGTTCACCCGGGCCGTCCACACACTGCCTTTGTATTTCTTCCAGCCCTTCAGCTCCTCCGCACCGGTGATCACGGCCCCCAGGGGCTCCTCGGAACGGTAGCGTATCGGGGCGTCCTTTGTGCCCGCGTTTTTGGGACACACATACTCCCGGTATACGCCGGGTGCCACCAGCACCTCGTCTCCGGGCTGCGCCAGCTGTGCGGCATCATTGATCCGCCGGAAGGGGCTTTCCTTGCTGCCGTCCCCGTCGTGGCCTGCATTTGCATTTACATAATAGATCCTTGCCATGTTTTCACCTTTTCCTTTCAGGATAAATCAGCATGTCGCTTGCGACATGCTCGCGCCGAGCGCGGTTGCGAAGCAACATTTTCATCTTGCGCGAGTGCGCATCCCCCGGAGGGTTTTTGCTGAACAGGAAATGCGAAGCAATTTCCTGTTCGGCAAAAAAAACAGGGTAAAACCCTGTTTTTCGTTTATGTTTCAATGCTCTGCATAGATGTACTTTTTTCTGGACTTGACTCCCAGCATACGCACTTCCTGATCCGTCAGCTGAAGCTCATCAAAAACATCCAGTGCATCGTCCAGCTGCGCCGAATTGATACAGAAGACCAGTCGAGGGCGTTCCCTTCCCAGCAGCTTTCCGAAGAAGCTGGGCTCCTGCCAGCGCAGGAAATAGGATACACGCGCATACTGCAGCGCTGCCTCGATCCTGTGCCGTATCTCCTCCATGCGTTTGCTCTTCCCGGGCACGATCTCACACAGGTCGATCTCGTTATTCACTTTTACCCGCGTCATCATGTTGTCGATCATCCGCGCATCACTCCCTGAACTTTACATAAGTTTTGATTTTTGCATTTTATCACTTTTCTTCTTCGATGACAAGCTTTTCGATAACGGCTGCCGAATAGCCGTGGGGAGCTTCCAGGATCTCGGCCCGGATGCGATCGTTGTTCTCGGTAAACTCAAATACCGCAAAGCCACCTTCCAGCACCGGTGTAAAATCCAGCTCCTCCAGAGCCTGCAACAGATCGCCGCCGGCGTACTTGGCATAGCTTTCCTTTAAGCACCAGATATTAAAGAAGGCCTTTTCCGACTCCGAAGGGGTCAGATGCTTCAGATGCTCCTTTTCAGCAGGATGGAAGAAACGGCCGGCGATATCCGCATTCAGTTCCCGCCATTCCTGTATATCGGCGCCCACGTTCACATCCGACACGGCCACCAAAGCCATATTGCCGGAATGGGAAATGGAAAAATGCACATCGGGAAGTTCGGTAAAATAGGGCTTGCCCTTTTCCGTCCGCGCCACGGCATAAATGCCGTCGGGTGCCTGATCTCCCAGATGCTCTCTGGCCCCGTGCTGCACCAGCAGCCCGGCGGTGATCATCTGCGCCCGCTTCTTCGGTGCGCTCACATTCTTAAGTTCTTCCTTACGAAGCCCGTCGATACCGTCCAGCGCTTCCTTTGCATTACGTTCGTCCTCAAGAAGCTTGATCTGTGACATATAGATCTCGGCCATGGTCACTCCTCCGTTTTTTTCAGACAGATCCCCAGTTCATCCAGTTGTGCTTCATCCACCGTATTCGGCGCCTCGCTCATGAGGCAGGAAGCATCCTTCACCTTCGGGAAAGCGATGACCTCCCGGATATTGTCGGCCCCTACCATAAGCATCACCATACGGTCGAAGCCGAAGGCCAGACCGGCGTGAGGCGGAACCCCGTACTTGAAGGCACTCAGCAGAAAGCCGAACTTCTCCATTGCAGCCTCGTGGCTGATGCCCAGCTTTTCAAACATCTTCTCCTGCACATCTCCCTGATGGATACGCACGCTGCCGCCGCCCAGCTCCACGCCGTTTAAGACGCAGTCGTAAGCCTTGGCACGTACCCTTCCGGGATCGCTGTCCAGATACTGCAGGTCTTCGTCCATGGGCATGGTAAAAGGATGATGCACCGCAACGAAGCGCCCTTCTTCCTCATCCCACTCCAGCAGAGGGAATTCCGTCACCCACAGGAAGCGCAGTTCGTTCTTATCGTAAAGCTCCAGTTCCTTCGCCAGCTCGCAGCGCAGGTTCCCCAGCACATCCCATACCACTTTATTCTTATCCGCCGCAAAGAAGAGCAGGTCTCCCTTCTCTCCCTTCATGGCGGCTACCAGAGCATCCAGTTGCTCAGGAGTCATAAACTTGGCAAAGGAGCATTTATATGTTCCGTCATCCTGTACCGCAAGATAAGCCAGTCCCTTGGCACCGAAACCCTTGGCAAATTCCACCCAGGCATCGATCTTTTTCCGGGGCATGCCGGCCTGGCCCTTCACATTGATACCGCGCACGCTGCCACCGGCCTCGATGGCGGACTTGAATACCACAAACTCCGTATCCTTAACGGTATCGGAAACATCCGTAAGTTCCATGCCAAAACGCAGATCCGGCTTGTCGGAGCCGAAACGGTCCATGGCTTCCTGCCAGGGCATGCGCTGCATGGGAATAGGCACATCCACTCCCAGATTCTCCTTAAACACCTTGCGGATCAGGCGCTCGTTTACATCGATCACGTCATCTACGTCCACAAAGGAAAGCTCCATATCGATCTGGGTGAATTCCGGCTGACGGTCGGCCCTAAGGTCCTCGTCACGGAAGCACTTTGCGATCTGGAAATAACGGTCATAACCGCTGCACATCAGGATCTGCTTGAACAGCTGGGGACTCTGGGGCAGCGCATAGAAGGTACCCGGATGCACACGGCTGGGTACCAGATAGTCCCTGGCCCCTTCCGGTGTGGAACGGTTCAGGATGGGTGTTTCGATTTCAAGGAAGCCTTCATCCAGAAGGAAATTGCGGATCGAGCGCGCCACATTACTGCGGAAGATCAGATTATGGGTCAGATCCGGACGCCGCAGATCAAGGTAACGGTATTTCAGGCGCAGCTCCTCCTTGGTCTTGGAAGCTGCCTCAATGGGAAAAGGCGGGGTCTCGGCTTCGGAAAGGATGCGGATGGAATTGACCCGCACTTCCAGCGCACCGGTAGCCAGATTCTCGTTGGCGGCTCCTCCGCGCTCTTCCACGATACCCGTTACTGCGATCACGAATTCGCTGCGCAGGCTCTCCGCCTTGGCAAAGCCCTCTGCATCGATGTAACGCGCATCTCCGGCTTCCCCTGTTTCAAAGATGAGCTGCATGATACCGCTGCGATCCCGCAGGTCTACAAAGATGATACCGCCCTTGTTGCGGCTCTTCTGTACCCAGCCCATAAGGGTTACGCTCTTGCCGATCTCTTCTTTAGTCACCTCCGCACAGCGGCATGTTCTGTGCAGACCCTTCATCGATTCCGCCATTTATGCATTCTCCTGTTTCTTAAAATATTCCTTTATCTCGCCATAGCCCTGAGCAGCCAGATTTTCCTTCTGGAACTTCTTGTTCTTGGCCATGCGCACCACCAGTACCTGTTTTCCTTCTCCGCGCAGCTTCTCCGCATCGGCAAAGGCTTCCTGAGGGGAAAGACCTTTCTCTACCAGCAGGGCTACACGCTCTCCTGCAGCAGGCACCTCAAAGCCCTGCTCCATCAGTATGGTGATGATACGTTCAAAGCCGATGGAAAAACCGCAGGCCGGGGTATTCTGTCCGGTGAAACGTCCCACCATCTCGTCGTAGCGGCCGCCGCCGGCACAGGAAGAGCCGAATTCCTTAAGCTCCGCCTCAAATATGGTACCCGTGTAGTAGCTCATGCCGCGCACCAGAGTGGGATCAAAGACCATGGCAAAGTTTCCGCGCTTTGCCGCTTCCACGGATGCCACGATCTCCTTTAAATTCTCTGCCGGAGCCGTTGCTTCTTCTCCCAGCGTCTGTGTGAGATAGTCCAGAGCATCGGAAGCGCTCTTTGTCTTAAGCTCCTCAAAAAGCTTCAGATACTTATCGATGGCAGCCCCGTCAAAACCGCTCTCCGTAAGCTCCGACTTCACTCCCTCGATACCGATCTTGTCCATCTTGTCCAGGATGATGAAGACCGCATCAAAGTCGCTCTCCGCAAAACCGGCGTAAGAAGCCATGGCCTTCAGCATACGCCGATCGTTGATGCGTATGTTGAAATCCTTGAAATCCAGGCGTCCCAGCAGGCTGGTGGTAGCCAGGATCAGTTCGATCTCGGCCATGTTCGAAGCTTCCCCGAAGATGTCGATATCGCACTGCATGAACTGACGGAAACGTCCTCTCTGGGGCTGCTCGGCCCGGAATACATTTCCCATCTGCAGCGCCTTGAAGGGCTGGGGCAGTTCGGAGGCATGCTCCGCATAATAGCGGGACAGCGGCACCGTCAGGTCGTAGCGCAGGCCGCTGTCACAAAGATCCGCCTCGCTCTTCGCATTGGCAAGATCCAGCTTGTTGCCCCGCTTTAAGATCTTGAATATCAGTTTCTCGTTCTCGCCGCCCTGCTTGCCGCTTAAGTTCTCGATGTGTTCCACGCAGGGGGTCTCGATCTGTGTGAAGCCGTAACTTAAGTAGGTCTCACGGATAAGCCCGCACACATAATTGCGCAGGCTCATCTCCTGAGGCGTGATATCCTTCATGCCCTTTACGGCTTTTTTGATCATAGCCATTTTAAACTAACTCCTTACTACTTATACTTTCGGCATCTGTTCGATGGACTTCTTCAGATCCTCATCCGTAGGGATGTAATCCCCCATCTCGCCGTCATTATACTTCTGGTAAGCCACCATATCAAAGTAGCCGGTACCGGTGAGCCCGAAGACGATGTTCTTCGCTTCACCGCTCTCCTTGCACTTCAGGGCTTCATCGATAGCCACACGGATCGCATGACTGGATTCCGGTGCGGGAAGGATGCCTTCCACACGGGCAAAGGTCTCGGCCGCTTCAAAGACCGAGGTCTGCTCCACGCTGCGGGCCGTGATGATCTTCTGATCGTAAAGCTCCGATACGATGCTGCTCATGCCGTGATAGCGAAGGCCGCCGGCATGGTTGGCGGAAGGGATGAAGCTGCTGCCCAGGGTGTACATCTTGGCCAGCGGGCATACCTTTCCGGTATCGCAGAAGTCGTAAGCATATACGCCGCGGGTCAGGGACGGGCAGCTGGCGGGTTCTACCGCGATGATCTCGTACTTTTCCTCGCCGCGGAGCATCTGGCCCGCGAAGGGAGCGATAAGGCCGCCCAGATTGGAACCGCCGCCGGCGCAGCCGATGATCATATCCGGCTTGATGCCGTATTTATCCAGAGCCGCCTTGGTCTCCAGACCGATAACGGACTGATGCAGCAGTACCTGGGAAAGCACCGATCCCAGAACATAACGGTAACCTTCCTGACTCACCGCCGCCTCTACCGCTTCGGAAATGGCGCAGCCCAGGCTGCCGGTGGTGCCGGGGAATTCGGCATTGATCTTCTTTCCCACTTCCGTATTCATGGAAGGAGAAGGTGTAACGGTGGCACCGTAGGTGCGCATCACCTCGCGGCGGAAAGGCTTCTGTTCATAGGAAACCTTTACCATGTAGACCTGGCAGTCCAGATCGAAATAGGAACAGGCCATGGAAAGGGCCGTGCCCCACTGGCCGGCACCGGTCTCGGTGGTCACGCCCTTAAGCCCCTGCTTCTTTGCGTAATAAGCCTGGGCAATGGCAGAATTCAGCTTATGGCTGCCGGAGGTATTGTTTCCCTCGAATTTATAATAGATATGTGCCGGGGTACCCAGCTTCTTTTCCAGGAAATAAGCACGCACCAGGGGTGAGGGACGATACATACGGTAAAAGTCCAGGATCTCCTGGGGGATATCGATAAAGCGTGTGGTATCATCCAGTTCCTGTTTAGCCAGCTCTTCACAGAAGATGCCGGAAAGCTCTTCCAGTGTCACGGGCTGAAGGGTCCCGGGATTTAAGATGGGGGCAGGTTTCTTTTTCATGTCCCCTCTTACGTTGTACCACTGCTTCGGCATCTCCGCCTCATCCAGATAGATCTTGTAAGGGATCTCGCTCATTTCTAATTCCTCCGTTTCTTATAAGTTTATTCCGGTGAAACGCATTCTACCGATGCTCTTACTTCTTAACACTTACCGAAAATGCGCTGCTCCACTAGATTGATAACGCGATATGCCGCTTAATGACGTACCATATCTTTGGTGCCTTGCGGCAAACCTTAATGAAAGATTATACCACAGCCCCGGCCCTACGGTCAACGCAGGCTTCCGAAGATGAGGTTCAGGATCAGAAGGTTGGTGGCCGCATCAAAATGCATGCCGTCGATCATATTATAGCCGTTGGCGATGAGATAGCTGCAGGTATCGATGTAACGCACCCCGATCAGGTTCGAGATCATATAGTTGTTGATACCCAGCACCTCTTCCATGGTGGTCCAGGGATTATCGCTCACGGGATTGACCGACACATAGTACAGCTTTGCCCCCCTGGCTCCCCAGGTGGCCGCAAGGCTGTTGATCATGGTGGCATAGCTGTAGCCGTGATCCGTATCGTTCACGCCAAGACAGATCACCACCTTTGTTCCTCTTCCTACAATGGGATCCGCCTGGGGTATGGCCGTTTCCACAAACCAGTCATAGCCTTTTCCGTTCTCACAGATCCACATGGCTCCGCAGCCGCCGCTCTGGTCCCGCATCTGCACACAGCGGGAATCTCCGATCATCAGCACTCCCGCCGGAGCCACTGCCGCCACGGGCGGAGTGGTAGGTACCGCCGCCGGGGCTTCTGTAGGTTCGGCTGCCGGAGGCTGCGCATCGCCTTCTGCCGCAGCCGTCGGCTCTGCAGCTGCCGGTTCAGCTGCCGCCTGTTTATCTTCCGTCTCCTCGCTCAGATAATTAGCGGAAGCATAGCCTTTGGCTCCCTTATATTCCACTTCGAACCAGCCGTTCTCCGCTTCTCCGTATGCTTCCACAGCCTCCCCTTTGGCCAGGGTACCAAGGATATCGTATTGCGTCCCCGGGCCGCTGCGCACATTGGTGCCGTCCTGTCCGGTAGCATACAGGGTATGGCTTTCCGCCATTTTCTCTTCTGCCGTATTTTCGGAAGGAGTGGGTTCCTCCTCCTCCGGATCGCTTTCCGTGGGCTCCGCAGCCACCTTCTCCGTGGGGGTGGGGACCTCCGTCGTAGGGGTAGCTGTGGGAGTAAGCTCCTCTTCCTGTACCACTGCGTCTCCGCTGACACTGTCGCTGCTCACATTCGCTTCCTTACTGCCGCAGGCCGTAAAGAGAAAGATCAGCAGCACGATCCATGCAAGTCTACTTTTTTTCATGATGTGATAACCGTCCGCTTACCATATAATAAACTTTCCCGATGAACACCGCCATCAAAAGCGTCAGCGCCGCCGTGATCATGGCGGACTGTGCATAAGGCCAGTGCTCCGGAAGCTTAAGTATGATAGCATAAAAGGCTACCGTGTGCAAGAGATAGATAAAGAGGCTGCACTCCCCCAATACCCCCAGGAGCAGGGGCTGAAAACAGGGCAGCAGAGCCATCAGAGCGAAGATAAAGATGGCCAGGAAAAGATTCAGGACCAGTTCGGCAACGTAACTTTCCTCCAGCCCGCTGCCTCCCAGCTTCTGCATCCACATAAAAGCCAGGGCACACCCGACACAGCCGCATAAAAGTAACACGACTTTGCTCTTTCGTGTCGAGAAGGCGGGGATGTGTTCTTCAGCTACCCCCGCATATACTCCCAGAAGAAAGGAAGGATTGGAGAGGGTCCAGAAATCCCTGTGACCGCTCTTAAAGAGATATACGCTGTAGGCTATCAGAGCGATACTGAAGAGGGGGATGCGCAGACGCTTTCCGAACCTGAAGCAGAGCATAAACAGGATATAAAAGACCAGCAGTACGTTCATGTACCAGTAGTCCGAAGCCGTAAGATAGGTCAGGATGCGCTCGGCATTCACTTCCTTCCAGAAACCACTATATATGTTGATCAGGAAGACCAGGAGAAGATATGGAAGATAAGCTCCGAGAAGCCGGTTTTTGATAAAACAAAAGTCTACTCCCCCCTTTTTCTGGCTCACATACAGGCCATAGCCCGAAAGCAGAAAAAAAACATCCACGCCCATGGGCCCCCAGGTGCTCACGGCGTGGGCTGCATTTGGATGCACGGGAGTAACGTACATCCATTCGGCATAATGACTGGCGATCACCACCAGGATCGCGATCCCCCGGAAGATCCTGCCCGTTTCCTTCCGTATCATTTATCGTAATAAGAGCGTCCCATCCGGGCCTCGAACTCTTCCTTCGGAAGGGGCTTGTCGAAATAGTATCCCTGTGCGATATGGCAGTCGTTCTGTTTCAGGATCTCCACCTGACGTTCCGTTTCCACACCCTCGGTAACGCATTCCAGTCCGATGGCCTTAGCCATGGATACCACATGCTTGAACATCACACTGGTCACACTGCTTTCCGGCTCGTCATCCAGCGGCAGGAAGCAGCGGTCGATCTTCAGCACGTTCCAGGGGATCTCGCGGATCAGGTTCAGGGAGGAATAGCCCACACCGAAATCGTCCACGCTGGTATAGACTCCCTCGCAGTTCAGCCCCGTAACCACACGGGTGAGGTCTCGGAAAGCAACATCCGTAGTGGTCTCGGTAAGTTCCACCTCAATGTATTTATGAGGCACTTCATGCTTATCGATGATCTTAAGGATATGGGTAAGCAGGTTGGAATCCGTCAGATGCTTGCGGGAAAGGTTCACCGACACCCGCACCACAGGCTTTCCTTCATCCAGCCAGCGCCGTATATCGGCGCAGACATGATCCAGCACATAAAAATCCAGCTTGCAGATATCCCGGGATTGCTCCAGTATGGGGATGAATTCCATGGGAGGCACGATGCCCCCGCCTCTCTGCCAGCGGCAGAGTGCTTCCGCACCCACGATCTTTCCGCTCAGCACATCCACCTTGGGCTGGTAATATACTTTGATATCCTCATTTTCCAGGGCTTTTACAAAATGCAGCTGAACCTGTACGGAATGGTCCTTCTTCTGCATCAGTTCTTCGTTGTAGAACAGGATGGGATCGCTGTCACCCCGCTTGGCCATCAGCAGTGCGGTATAGCAGCGCTCCATCACCATACCCGGATGCATCATGGTAAAGCCTTCCGGGATCACGAACACCCCGGCACTGGCGGAGATGAAGATCTTCTCATTATCTTCCTTTCCGTAACGTACATGGATACCGGACAGGATATCGACCACGCTGCCGATGAGGCCGCTGTTACAGGTCATCAGGAAATTGTCTCCCCCCAGACGGCACACTACGTTATCGGTACCGGCCGCCATTTCCAGAAGCTCCGTATAATTCTTCATCACCGCATCCGCTCTGGCGCGGCCGATCTCGTTATTTACAGCGGTAAAATGTTTCAGATTCAGGCAGATCGCCGTATGTCCCCGCAGTTCCCCACGGGCCTTCAGCTTTTCCAGATGCCGGAAGAAATACCGGCGGTTCGGATAGTATTCTTCATCATAAAAGCCGAAGCGCTCCACCGTCTTCTGCAGACGCTTCCGGCTCACAAAACTCAGGAGATTACGCAGGATCAGATCCACCCTCGCAGCATCTTCATCGGAAAGGGGCATATCCTCCGCGGCCATGTAGACCGTTCCCTTGATGACCGCCATGCTGTCGGAAACATAACGGATCTGCTGGGCGATCACTTCCCCCCGTCCGTTATCATAATCCACCAGGATCTCACCTTTCCCGGCAGCTTCTTCGCTGGGACTGGTGTAGAATTCGGTAACACCCTTTGCCAGATGAAAGAGTTCACAGATCTCTGCAAGAATGGCAACAAGATTCTCACGCGAATAATCCTTAACGCTGCTCATGCAGTCGCACATGCGCTCAAGGAGTGAATAATATGCTTCACGTTTTACTCGGCTGTCCATCTGTTCCCCCAATGCCCCCACTTATTTCGATTATACCACAGCCCCGCGTGACGGTCAAACCGCTTTCTGCTTGGCGAAGAATTCCTTTAAGGCCGAAAGCAGCTCTCCCCGTCCCGAGGATTTCAGTATATATCCGTCGGGTTTAAGCCGCAGCACCTTCATGATGCTCTCCCTGTCCCCCTTCCCGGTAAGGAAGAAGACCGGGATATCTTTGGTTTCCGGCTCGTTTCTGAGCATCTCCAGGATCTCGGGCCCCGACATCACCGGCATCATATAATCCAGCAATATCATATCCGCGTGATTCTTTGCCAGCCACATGATCACATTCATCCCCGAATTGACCATGGCCACATGATAATCCGCCTTCAGCCAGCCTCTGACCGTGCGCAGATAGGACGGGTCATCATCCACCACCAGGATATGTTTTTTCTGCTCCTCATTATTGTTCTCGTCGATGAGAGCCGTAACCTCCTCCATGAAACGGCTCAGGTTCAGGGGCCGTTCATACCAGCGCAGGATGCAGTTCTCCGGGATGACGTTCAGTACGGATTCGTATTCCACCCGGGATCCGATGAGGATCAGGCTCTTATCCGATTCGCTGCACAGATCGCTCAGATACTCCAATACCCCGCTCATAAAGGGAGCGCCATCCTCCAGATAATACAGCAGCAGATTGTATTTCTCCTGCTTTTCCGTGATCTCGGAAAGTATGGCATGCACATGTTCCGCCTTGATCCCGTTATTCTTAAGCTTTTCCAGTATACTCCGTACGGAAAAAGGCTCCGTAGCGCTGATCACCAGGATATTGCGTTCCGGTTCCGCTTTGGGTACAGGCGCTTTCTCTTCCGTGCCTTCCGTATCTTCCTCCGGCTCGGATTCTGCCAGCATTTCCATGATACCGGACAGATCAAAGTTTAAGATATCCTCCACATCACCCATAAGCTTACTCCTTCCACGGCAGTGCGGAATGCTCACACTTGCGGTCTCTGAGCATCAGATCTCCTACAGCCTCCTTTGCAGCCTTTCCGTCAAAAAGGATATGGTTTACCTGTTCAACGATGGGCATCTCTATCCCGTACTTCTTCGAAAGGGCCAGTGCCGCCTTGGCGGAGTATACCCCTTCCACCACCATCTTCACCTCGTCCATGGCTTCCTTGGCCGTTTTCCCCTGACCGATGAGTATGCCGGCCCGGCGGTTTCTGGAATGCATGGAGGCACAGGTCACGATCAGGTCTCCCATGCCCGTGAGCCCCGCAAAAGTTTCGGCCGAACCGCCCATGGCCAGCCCCAGACGCGTGATCTCCGCCAGGCCTCTGGTGATCAGTGCCGCTTTGGTATTATCGCCGTAACCGATACCGTCCGCCATACCGGCTGCCAGAGCCACCACATTTTTCAATGCGGCTCCCAGCTCCACTCCCAGCACATCGGGGGAAGTATAAACACGGAATACATCTGAGGAAAACATCTCCTGTACATACTCTGCCGCCGCCTTCTTCCGGGCTGCCGCCACGATGGTGGTGGGGATCCCTTTTCCCACTTCCTCGGCATGAGTGGGGCCGGAAAGCACCGCCACTTGCGCCTGGGGCAGCTCTTCTTCGATCTGTATATCCAGGGTCTTTAAGCTTTCCTCTTCGATACCCTTGGCCACGTTTACAACGATGCGGCCCTCTTCCACATAAGGCTTCATCTGTGCCGCGGTCTTCCGGGTAAAGATCGAAGGCACTGCCATCACCAGCAGGTCTTTTCCGCTGCAGGCCTCCTTCAGTTCTTTGGTAAAGCTGATCCCTTCACCCAGCTTTACTCCCGGCAGCTTGTCCTTATGCTCCCGTTCTTTTTCAAGCATATCGATCTCTTCCGGCAGGGCCGACCAGACACATACCTCGTGCCCGTTATTGGCCAGCAGCCACGAAAGAGCGATACCCCAGCTTCCCGCACCGATCATCCCGATCTTCGCCATCTCATTCCACCTCCGAAAGTTTAACTACCATCACCCCATCAACCATGGCCGCATAGCCTTTCTTCGGAAATACGGGCATTGCCCGCATCTCTTCCGTGATCTCCTGCGGCCTTTCCGCCTTCATCCCGAGAGCGGAAAAATACTTAAAATATGCTTCTTCGGTCCCGGAATAAGCCAGGGCCGTCTTTCGCATGGACCATTCCTCCAACCTTTCCAGAGGCTCAAAGGGCTGTATATACGGATTGTCGTTAAAGCTGCCCACAAAGGCCACAGCGGTCTCACCGGGAATATACTCCGGCTCCTCCGTGACAGCCTGTGTGATATGGTTCATGAGCTCCTGTGCCGCAATGTCCCGGGTCTCCACTTTTAAGTAGACCTGATTTGCATATACGACATTGCTCCAGACTATCAGAGCCAGCAGGATAAATGCCGGACTTTTCTTTGCGGCACTCTCCGATTCGGCTGCCATGGGCAGGAACCACAGCAGGCAGAAGGCAAAGCACATCAGCGGATGCTGCATGCCCTTGGAAGCAAAACATACAAAATTCAGTCCCAGCGGCAGCATGAAAAGCAGTACGAGCTGCATCAGGATCTGCCACCAGCCGCTCTTCCGCCGTCTGTTCAATATCCACAGACGGTACAGTGCGGTGATAAAAAGCCCCGCTTCCGCCAGTCTGAGAAGCCAGGTCCAGACCAGGCTTACTTCCCTTCCGCGAAAGGTAAAGTTTACAAAGACCGCCGGATCCGCCACAAACTGCCATACACGTACATAGGTTTCCTTCAGAACGGACAGGACGGAGGTTTCGCTGTAATCCCCCAGACCGTCCAGATCGATAAAGGTCTTGGCCGTCCAGATGTTAAAGACCTTCTGGAAACATTTAAAACAGATAAAATACAAAAGGGCAGAAATACAAAGGCTTGCCAGTACCCGCAGTGCGCGCATCAGAAAGGCCTTGAACTTTTTCTCCTTCTGGGCTTCGAAGATAAATTTAAGCATCAGCGCCCCCAGGCCCACACAGATATAGGCCTGATATATCCCCAGCGAGACCACCATGCAGCATATACCCAGTCCGTTGACCCACAGCTTTTTCTCAAGGCAGAGCCTTGCCCCGGCCAGGGCCAGGAACAGGGAAAGGGCATAAAGGTCGATACAGTACAGATCCGTGGCGTTTAAGGCGATAAAACTCAGATTGCTGCAATAGAGCAGCGTTGTACCCAGGATCTGCAGGCGGCTCTTTAAGCCGAAGAGTTCCGCCGTAACACAGACCGCAGCCCCCATCCAGAGGATCGCCAGCACCGAAAACAGCCAGGGAAGCTCCAGTGACCCCCGCAGAAGTATCAGGAAGGGGAACATGAAACGGCCTACGGCGATCTGCCAGGCCGCATCATTTTCATAAAGCATCAGGAGGGTGTCTCCGGTAAAAAGCAGATGAAACAGGCGGTAACCATGGCAGAGCAGGTAAGAAAACAGGGTACAGACAAAGGCCTGCCTGAACCTGAGCTTATTCTCCTCCAGATACTTCCCCATCTTCAATCCGCCTTGTTTTTCTTAAAGAGATAGGTCTTCCTCTCCTCCCCGCGGGAAAGCTTGCGTATGTTTTCCCTGTGGCGGACAAAGGCCATGACCGCAATGATCCCGGCGATCACATACATCTCGTAATGGACTGCCGGCGGGATCTGAGCCGTATACATGGAATGGGAGGACAGATGGAACTGCATGAAGAGTCCCAGTTCTCCCATGATGACAGTCTGAATGAAAAAGCCCGCTGTAAGGATCAGCGAAGAAAGAGAAACATAGTTGGTCAGTGCAAAAGTCCCGAAAAAGAGCAGCAGGTCAATGGGTACATAAAGCCAGTGAAAAGCCAGGATCATACCGCTCATGGCAGCTATACCCTTTCCGCCCTTAAAGCCCAGCCAGAAGGGGAAATTATGGCCCAGGATGACCCCCAGCCCGCAATAAAGCTTCAGAAGATAGACCAGTTCCGGATACTTTCCCCGGAAAAGGAAATAGACCAGCACCACAGCCGTGATGCTCTTGGCCAGATCCCCGACAAAAACATACAGTCCGGCCTTCTTGCCCAGAACACGCAGGGTATTGGTAGTGCCGGCATTGCCGCTGCCCTTCTCACGTATGTCGATCCCGTTTGCTTTACCGATGAACCAGGCCGTCTGAAAATTCCCGAATATATAGCCGATCAGAAGACAGACGGCACGAATCCCAACGCTTTCCATAGTAACTCCTTCTCCCCGTTCGCAGCAGTTTATTCCTTGCGCTCCCTGATGATAAAGCGCAGGGGGGTTCCCCGAAAGCCAAAGGCATCGCGGATGCGGTTTTCCAGATATCTTGTATAGGAAAAATGCATCAGCTCCTTATCATTTACAAAGATCACAAAAGTAGGCGGCTTCACGGAAGCCTGTGTCACGTATAAGATCTTCAGGCGCTTTCCCTTATCCGTGGGCGGCTGCTGAAGAGCCACGGCTTCGCTCACGATCTCGTTGAGCACCCCGGTAGCGATACGCATGGCATGATTCTCGATCACAGCATCAATGCATTCAAACAGCTTGGGCAGACGCTGCCCCGTTTCCGCAGAGACAAAGAGCAGCTCCGCATAAGGCATGAAAGACAGGGTATCCCGGATCTTTTCCGTGAACTTGTTCACCGTGTGGTTGTCCTTTTCCGGCAGATCCCATTTGTTCACGGCCACGATCATCCCCTTGCCCCGTTCATGGGCGATACCGGCGATCTTGGCATCCTGCTCCGTAATGCCTTCCGACGCATCGATGACCAGCACGGCCACATCACAGCGCTCCACGGCACTCACGCTGCGGACGATCATATATTTTTCCAGTTCTTCTTTTATCTTGTTCTTCCGGCGAAGGCCTGCGGTATCGATAAAGATGTATTCCTTTCCGTTACGCTTCAGGCGGGTATCCACCGCATCTCGGGTGGTACCGGCGATATCCGACACGATGAGCCTCTGCTCTCCCAGCAGTTTATTGATGATGGAACTCTTACCCACATTCGGCTTGCCGATGATGGCGATGCGGGGAGTATCGTCTTCCTCCTCCTCCGCAGAGCTTTCCGGGAAAAAGCTGATGATCTTGTCCAGCAGATCCCCCAGTCCCTGCTTTTCCGCAGCGGAGATGGCATAGGGCTCGTCGAGTCCCAGGTTATAGAACTCGTATACATCTGCCTGCTGCTTTGCAAAACTGTCCACCTTGTTCACAGCCAGCACAATGGGCTTGCCGCTCCTGCGCAGCATATCCGCCACCTTATCATCCGCATCCGTGAGCCCCTGGCGCACATCCGTCATAAAAAGGATCACATCCGCCGTATCGATGGCGATCTGGGCCTGTTCCCGCATCTGAGAAAGGATGATATCCCTGCTGTCCGGTTCGATACCGCCGGTATCGATCAGCGTGAAGCTGCGGCCCAGCCAGTCCACATCCGTATAAAGCCGGTCTCTGGTGATACCCGGCGTATCCTGCACGATGGAGAGCCTTTCCCCGGCCAGTGCGTTAAAAAGCGTAGATTTTCCCACATTGGGGCGGCCCACCACGGCCACCACCGGTTTACGTTTAGCCATTCTATCCTAAATATTCATAGGGGTTCAGATCCCCTTCTCCTTCCTCATCTTCCGCAGGCAGCCCCAGGACCGCACGCAAAAGCTGTTCACCGCTTGATTTTACAATACGTATCGGCTTTTGTAAAGCTTCCGACAGTTCACTCACCGTTCCGTCATCCAGAAAGATCTCGGTTCCCGACCGGAGCATGCAGTTGGGGAGCAGCAGCTCTTCTCCCAGCTCCTTATCCTTAAGCTGCGCCAGCAGATCCCGGGATGTGATGAGCCCCGAGACCGTGACCCGCTCCCCGAAAAAGTCATTGCGTATGCGGTATACATGTATATGCAGGCCGGGATATACCGCCTCAATTTCCGCACAGAGTTTCTTTAATGTGCCGTAAGCACTGTAACCACAGGCAACAGCCACACTCCGTTCTGTTTTTCCGGGCACAGGCTTCTTCTCAAGAGCTTCATGCAGCTCTTCCGTCAGAAGACGCAGCATTCCCACACCGTTCTCCAGCTGCAGGTAACCGTCGTAGCGCTCTTCCTCCGGCATCTCCCTGCCGGCCACCACATACCATTCGTCCGAAGCGTGGATGAAATGAAGCCCGCTTTTTTCAAAAGCCTCTTTCTGAAAAGCCTCCACCTGATCGATGAGGGCCGCCGAATCCTCCGGTCCGAAGGGTTCGAGAGGATAGAGCCCCTCCCGGTATTTTGTCAGGCCCACGGGTACCACAGATACACTCTGCATCACGGGTGCGAACTTAAGCAGATCCTCCATGGTCTTCTGCAGGGCCGCTCCGTCATTGACTCCTTTACAGAGCACGATCTGGCCGTTCATGGTGATCCCGGCTTCGTAGAAACGGTCCAGATAACGCAGCACTTCACCGGAATGCGGGTTCTTCAGCATAAAGACCCGAAGCTCCGGATCCGTGGTATGCACGGAGATGTTGATAGGCTCCATGTGGTAACGTATGATACGCTCCACATCCTCGTCCTTCAGATTGGTCAGCGTTACATAATTGCCCTGGAGAAAGGACAGCCGGGTATCATCATCCTTAAAGTATATGGTGGGCCGCATACCCGGAGGATTCTGGTCGATAAAACAGAAGATACATTTGTTCCTGCAGGAATGGGCACTGTCCATCAGGCTTTCGTCAAAGACCAGACCCAGCTCCTCATCCGTATCCTTGTCCACCTCCAGGAGCCATTCTTCCCCGTCGGCTTTGCGGATCAGTACCTCTATATATTCATCCGCGCAAAGAAAATCGAAGTCGAAGACGTCTCCGATCTCACGGTCATTCACCGCAAGCAGATAGTCCCCGGCCTCGATCCCCAGTTCTTCGGCAATACTGCCGCTTTTAACCTTTACAATGCAGTGTTCCCTCATCCCAGAACAAATTTCATGAAGCTCTTTTTACCCTTCTTCAGGATGAACTCACCGTCAAAATCGGCTTTCGTAAAGCTATGCTTGATATCCGTGATCTTTTCACCGTTCACGGATACGCCGCCCTGCTCCACATTGCGTCTGGCATCCCCGCGGCTGCCCGCCAGAGAAGCCTTCACCATAAGGGTGATCACATCCACGGCTCCATCGGTGAAATCTTCGTCATTCACCACGGCGGTGGGCATATTCTCGGAATTGCCGCCGCCCGCAAAGAGCGCCAGGCTTGCTTCCTTTGCCTTATCCGCTTCCTCCTGCCCGTGTACCAGTTTGGTAAGCTCCCAGGCCAGGATGGACTTGGCTTCATTAAGCTGTGCACCTTCCCAGCTGTCCATCTCGCGGATCTGCTCCATAGGCAGGAAGGTGAGCATACGGATACATTTCAGCACATCCGCATCCGCGATGTTTCTCCAGTACTGGTAGAACTCGAAGGGCGTGGTCTTTTCCGCATCCAGCCACACGGCGCCCTTCTCGGTCTTACCCATCTTCTTCCCTTCGGAATTGAGCAGCAGCACCTGGGTCATGGCATAGGCATCCTTCCCCAGCTTGCGGCGGATCAGTTCGGTGCCCGCCAGCATGTTGGACCACTGGTCATCCCCGCCGAACTGCATATTGCAGCCGTACTTCTGGAACAGGGTGTAGAAGTCGTAAGCCTGCATGATCATGTAGTTGAACTCCAGGAAGGTCAGCCCCTTCTCCATACGCTGCTTGTAGCACTCGGCCCGCAGCATGTTATTTACGGAGAAATGCGCTCCCACTTCCCGCAGCAGTTCCACATAGTTGAGATCCAGCAGCCAGTCCGCATTGTTCACGATACGGGCCTTGCCCTCACCGAATTCGATGAAGCGGCTCATCTGCTTTTTGAAGCATTCGATATTGTGCGCAATCTGTTCCCTGGTGAGCATCTTGCGCATATCGGTCTTTCCGGAAGGATCCCCGATCATCCCGGTACCGCCGCCCAGCAGGGCTATGGGCTTATTCCCGGCCATCTGCATACGCTTCATCAGGCACAGGGCCATGAAATGTCCCACATGCAGGGAATCCGCCGTAGGGTCAAAGCCGATATAGAATACGGCCTTCCCGGCATTGATGAGCTCACGGATCTCCTCTTCGTCCGTCAGCTGTGCCAGCAGGCCACGTTCTTTTAATTCCTCAAAGATCTCCATTTTCTTATTCCTCCCTTAAAGCATTCCGCCCTATCATATCACAAAGCTTCTCTCCGGTCAAAAGCCTTTCCCCTGATAGGGAAAAGCGTCTTTGATCCAGCGTATCTCCTCTCCTTCAATGGCCAGCACATCAAAGCGCACCGACAGCTTGGCCAGATCCACATGGCGGCCGCGATAAAAATCCGCCACCTGGCAGATCTTTTTCTGCTTTCTCGCATTCACCGCTTCGGCAGCATCCCCGCTCTGGTCGCTGCTTCGGTATTTCACTTCGAAAAAGACCAGATAATCCCCGTCTTTTCCTACCAGATCCACTTCCCCGAAGCGGCAGCGAAAGTTATGGGCCAGGATCCAGACCTCTTCCTGTGCCAGATACTGCTCCGCTTTCTTTTCCATTTCCGTTCCTTTGCTGCGAGTATCCATAAAACACCTCTTATTTTCCTGCTTTGATCATCTTTTCCCGTATCTTATCCATGGCATCCACAAAGACCAGGATCTCGGCCACCACTTCGTAGAGCTCCGGCGGTATCATCTCGCCGATCTCCAGACGGGAAAGGGTATCCGCCAGCTTTGCATCCTGATGTACCGGCACCTTGGCTTCCTTCGCCTTTTCTATGATCTTTTCGGCCATGCGGCCGCTGCCGGAGGCTATGACCCTGGGTGCCGAATCGTTGGGATCATATTCCAGGGCGATGGCCGTCTTTTTTTTCGGGAGTTTTTTATCCGCCATCCTAAGCCCTCATATCAAAACTCTGTTTTGCGATCAGCTTCCCTCCCGCCGGAGGTGTGAGGCTGCGTATCTTTCCCTCATCCTTCATATCCTCCCGGCTGCGGATGTCCGCCTTCACATTATAACCGCGCTTTTCAAGACGTTCATTCAGTATATGGATATGCTCCGCGATGAAATCGATCACCTCGTCGCTTTCCAGATAGAAACGGGTGGACACGTTATTCCCCGATGAAATGGCCGCGTACACATCCACGGTCCCAAGGTTTTCCATGGAAAGATGCAGCATGGCGGAAACGCTTCCGTCCTTATTGGCCAGGCTCTTTTTGTTCGAATAAACATACAGATCCCCTGTGGCCTCGCCTCCGTTCATACGCAGCGGGATCTGCACATACTGCATGGCCTGATTCATCTGGTTCATGAAATCCAGATTATTCCCCATATCAGAAAGGCTCTGGGCAAAGGGGCTTCCGGGTTCCGCAAGCCGCGCCAGATCCTGAGTCAGTTCCTTCATCTGAGAGCCCAGACGCTGATAGAGCTGATC
Organism: Lachnospiraceae bacterium; assembly: GCA_017552715.1. GTDB lineage: Bacteria > Bacillota > Clostridia > Lachnospirales > Lachnospiraceae > NK4A136. The sequence goes on along the minus strand of JAFZOW010000110.1, from coordinate 27,503 downwards.
CACATTGGCTTTATCCGCCACCTGCTCGGGCTTTAAGCTCCAGCTGTCCTTCATTGCCTCTTTTACGACACTTTTGAAATCCTCGCTCCGAAGCAGCTCCTTAAGCTCTGCTTCCAGCTTCTTATCCGGAAGGCTTCCTCCGTTATCATCCAGAAGTTTTGCAGCCGCATGGGCCAGCTTCAGCATATCCGTATCCGGCAGATTCCGGATCTGTTCCGCCAGTACCGCTCCGCCGGGAAGCTCCGAAAGGATAGTTCTGAACTGCCGTCCCAGGCGTTCCGCCGCGGGACTGCCGGCCGTATCCTCGTGGATCTGCGTCTTAGTATTATCCGCAGTTTCCGGCAGCTCTCCCTTCAGACTGATAAGCGTCCGGAGCCTGTCCTCCGCATTTACTTTATCCCCTTCTTTTCCCGCCTTTCCCTCCGCAGCATCCTTAAGAAGGTTTTCCAGCTCCGCTGCCAGCCTGCCGGCAGGATCCTCTGCCTTCGCCGCCTGCTCCGCCCCCGGCTTCGCTGCCTGTGTCTCTGCCTGTTTGATCGTATCTTCCGTCGGCGCAGGACGAACGCTTCCGTCCTCCGAAAGGATCACTTTCCCTTCCGTCGCCGGGCCGCCTTCTTCCGCTGCCTCCTGCACTGTTCTGCCGGAGCTGAAGAGCTCCGTCAGTTGCCGCATAAAATGTATGGCTTTTCCTTCCCCGCCATCGGCTGCAGCCAGTTCTTCATACAGAGCGATGGCCCCCTCACTGATCCGGGCCATGCCTTCCGAAATCTGGTTCTCATAATTCTTAAAAGCGGCGTACTGCTCCACGCTCTCCTCATTTACAGGCAGTCCCAGCCGCTTCATCTCCACCAGCTGTTCGGCATCGGCATCGGGAAGAGAATGGATCAGATGATACATATCCCCAAGGGAGCGGCTGTCGATGCTCATGCCGTTCTCCATCATGGTGGTAGCCATGGAAAGCGTACGGGCAGTGACCTCCATATCCGCCGCTGTCAGGGCCTTCACCGCCGTGGGATCCATATTCAGATTTGTATACAGGGGAGTGAGGCTGATACCGGAAGCCGTATTGGAACGGACCTCAAAACTGACGATCTGGCCGGGGTTAAGATCCACGGCATTCTCCATGCGGGCTGTAACGGTTCCTCCGCCCGGAAGCTCGATCTGCACATCGTTTCCCCGGACATCGGTAACCTTACCCTCAACGGTCTGGCCGCCGGAGAGTCTGGACAGGTACTCGGCTCCGCGCGCATCCGCAGTAGCCTGGGTATCCCCCCCATTCTGGATATTCTGTACGGGTGCGGTACTGCCCGCCCCGAAGATCGAACTGAGCATGCTCATGGCTGCCCCCATTTCCCGACTCTGTCGTCCGCCCGGAAAGGCGGATCCGCCGGCCGATACTATACGAAGTTTCCTATAAAGCTGCGTCTGTGAAGAGGACAGGGTCCGTACTGTTTCAATGCCGCGATATGCACTGCAGTACCGTAACCCTTGTTGGCGGCAAAACCGTATTCCGGATACTCTTTATCCAGTTTGGTCATAAGACGGTCTCTCGTCACCTTTGCCACGATGCTGGCAGCGGCAATGGAAGCGCTCTTTGCATCCCCCTTGATGATGGGCAGCTGCCGTATGTTTACCCCGGGTATGGTCACCGCATCGTTTAAACAGAGCTCCGGCTGCGGATCCAGCTTTCCTATAGCTTCCCGCATGGCCTCATAAGTAGCGTTTAAGATATTGATCTCGTCGATACGTGAAGCATCCCTGCTCCCCAGACCAACACTCACCGCTTCCGCCAGGATCAGATCGTAAAGCTCCTCTCTCTTTTTTTCGGAGAGTTTCTTGGAATCATTAAGATACAGAAGACCGCAATCTTTTGGAAGGATCACCGCGCAGGCCACCACCGGCCCGGCCAGCGGTCCCCGGCCCACCTCATCAATGCCGGCTATATACAGGGCCTGGGCGTTTTCCCGCTCATAGCTGAACATGAGAGCCATACGTTCCTGCTCTTTCTTAAGCTTTTCGGCCTTTCTCGCTTCCCTTAAAAGCCGTGCTTCTTCCGTCTTCGTCAAGGTTTAAAATCCTCCCATCTTGTTAAAGGGATAGATCCTTACCCAGGCCCGCCCGATGATATCTTCCTTATGGATCAGGCCCACGGAAGGAACACGGGAATCCGAAGAATGGTTGCGGTTATCACCCAGCACAAAGAACTCACCGGGTCCGAGGGTGATGCTCTCCAGAGCCAGACCGGGATCCTCGATGACCTCGGCCCCGTAATTCTCCGAAAGCTCCTTTTCATTGATATAGATCACGCCGTTTTCGTCGATGCGTACCGTCTCGCCCGGCAGCCCGATGACACGTTTGATATAGTATGTTTCATCTTTATGTTCGAAGGGAAATACAATGATCTCGAAACGCTTCGGATCACGGAAACGGTAGCTGATCTTGTCCACGATCAGGTTGTCCCCGTTATACAGGGTAGGCTCCATACTGTGCCCCACCACCACGGTACGCTGTCCCACATATTTTACCAGGATCAGGGTGATGATCAGTACTACCAGAAGGAAAATGGAATTCTGCAGGATGTCCATGGCCAGGGAGTTTTTCTTCTCCGCGTCATTTCCTTCCTTTTCCTTATTTACTTCCGTACTCTCTTCCCTTTCGTTCTTCTTTTCTTCCATCGTATCCGACATCAGCTTATTCCGCCTTTTCTATAGTGATCCTTCCAAGCCGGCCGTCCCGGAAATCCTTAAGGAGTCCTTTGGCTGTCCGCAGACTGTCAACTTCCGCCCCCGCCTTAAGGTAACCCATACGTTCCCCGATACGCAGCAAAAGCTCGGCGTCAGCCTCTTCCTCCGATATGCCGTAGCGCCCGTTCAGGCAGCCGGGATAAGCAGCCTTCAGAAAACGCATAAGCTCCAGCGCCAGTTCCTCCAGAGGCAGGATCTCGTCATTCACCGAACCGGTCAGGGCCAGATGCAGGCCCACGGCAGGATCCTCAAACTTGGGCCACAGCACCCCCGGCGTATCCAGAAGCTCCAGTTCATTACTCAGCCGTATCCACTGTTTCCCCTTCGTTACTCCCGGGGTATTTCCGGTCTTTGCCACAGCCTTTTTCGCAAAACTGTTTATAAAAGTGGATTTCCCCACATTGGGTATCCCCGCCACCATGGCCCGCAGAGGCCGGTTTTTGATCCCCCGTGCCCGGTCCCTGGCGATCTTTTCCGCACAGGCTGCGCGGACCGCGTTGCGTATCTCTCCCATGTTTGCCCCCTTCCGGGAGTCCATCAGGAGTACTTCCGCCCCTTTGGCCTTCAGGCATTCTTTCCAGCGGGCATTTTCCTTAGCATCCGCCAGATCGCTCTTGTTTAAGATGATCAGACGGCCTTTGCCCTGTCCCAGGCGGTCAATGTCCGGGTTACGGCTGGAAGACGGAAGCCTTGCATCCAGCAGCTCAACGATCAGATCTATGAGTTTGATATCCTCCTGCATGCTCCGCAGGGCTTTGGTCATATGACCGGGGTACCACTGTATATTCATATTACTTGATAAATCCCGCTCTGTCTCCGCCGCCGTCCAGATGGAACCAGGCACGGCCGATGATAAAAGAACGCTTCACTATACCTATATTGCTGGAGCGTGAATCCTCACTGTCGTTACGGTTATCCCCCAGCACAAAATATTCTTCTTCTCCCAGGCTTACGCCGCTGGCCGCAATGCCTCCGTCGGCGATGCGCTCAAAGATGCCGGCATCATCATAGATCTCCCCGTTGATATAGATGAGCCCGTCACGGATCAGCACGGTATCGCCGGGAGTACCCACGATACGCTTCACATAGTAATGCGCATTTTCATTTCCGTTCGGCAGAAAGACCACCACATCGGAGCGTCCGGGATCACTCACCAGATAAGAGAAGCGGTCGATCAGGATCTCCTGTCCACCATGAAGCGTAGGCTCCATGGATACACCGATTACGCTGGTACGTATCCCGAAAAGATATACGAACACAAAGGCCACGAGTACCGGTAGCACCCCGAGGAAAAGCCAGCCGGCGATCTCCCTGAAGATCCCGACGTTTATTTTCCTCTCTTTTGTATAAAAGGTCAAGCCTTTCTTCTTCGCCATGCTAATCACACAAAGGGGGGACCGGCACTAAACCGTCCCCCCACAGATACATCCGTCAGAATACTGCTATTCAGCGAATAACCTCTTTGACCTTTGCTTTCTTACCTACGCGGCCCTTCAGATAATTCAGGCGGGCTCTGCGCACCTTACCGCGCCGTACCACTTCCACCTTTTCCACATTGGGGCTGTGCAGGGGCCAGGTCTTGTCGACTCCTACACCACCGCTGGACTTACGAACCGTAAAGGTCGTGCGGGATCCACCGTTCTGAATCTTGGTCACGATACCTTCGAAAACCTGGATCCTTTCCTTTTCGCCTTCCTTGATCTTGCCGTGCACCTTAACGGTGTCGCCCACATTAAAGGAAGGAACTTCCTTCTTGAGCTGTTCGGCTTCGATCTCTTTGATGATCTCTGCGTTCATTTCCTTATCCTCCTGTGATAGTCATCGGATGTTCTTACGCGATGATATCGCCAGAGGAACATCTCCTAATATCGCAACTTGATTAATTTACCATATACGGACGAAAAATGCAAGAGATTTTTACCACTTAAGTCCGAATTCCGCTTCACCTATATCCAGCACGTCTCCGCTGCGCAGCGGGTTGTGGCTCTGGATACGCATGCCACCCAGACGGATCCCGCTGTTACTCAGATCCTCCAGTATCACATTCCCGTTCTCGATATAGATACGGGCATGGACACCCTCGACGCCCGGATCGGAAAATCTCAGATCACAGGAATCGGAAGAACCGATGGTCATACTGTCCAGAAGATACAGCTGATTGCTTCCCCGCATGCAGTTGCCGGCATAAACCTCCAGCTTCATCTCAACGGCTCCGGGACGGTTCTCATCGATACCCGAACCTGCCGCAACGGCTGCGGCATCCTGAAGGCTGTTCTCGCGATCCGGCTCTTCCGTATGAGGGATAGCATCCGCTGCGGCCGCAGCCACTGTAACTCCTATGGCATCTGCGGGAGGAACATCCGGTGTGAGCGTGGATGTCTCGCCGGAAGCTTCCGCCATCGGCTGGGGCTGCATTGCCTGAGGCTGCATTGCCTGTGCCTGCATACTCTGCGGCATCGGGGCCGGGTTCTGTACGGGATAGACACTTGCCTTCCTTTTCTTTTTGCTGCCCGCAACCACCAGTACCACAACGATGATAAGGATCAGAAGAGCTACTGCTGCTCCGATGACAACGGGAATGACCCAGGCGGGAAGTCCGTCGTCCTCATCCTCGTCGTCCTCTTTATCTTTATCCTTATCCTTGTCTTTGTCCTTATCTTTGTCTTTATCTTTATCTTTATCCTTGTCCTCGTCTTTGTCCTTATCCTCGTCCTTGTCGTCGTCCTTACTCGTCTCTTCCGTGGGCTTGGCTTCCTCCGTAGGATCTCCTCCATCCTGTCCCGGAACATTTCCTTCCTCCGGAGTAGGAGTAGCTTCCGGTGTGGGCGTTTCTTCCGGCTCGGTGGGTGTCGGATCTTCCTCTCCGCCAGCGGCATCGATCGCTTCCAGATCCTTCACGCCGCTGATCCCGGGATTATCCTTGATCCGCACCGTATCCCCGTTCATATCCTTGCCGCTTCCGAAATCCAGTTCAAAGCTTACAGCCTCTTCCGGAGCCTTATCAAGGAAGAACTCAAGAAGATACATATCATCCGCCCACTGGGCGAATTCTTCACCGGCATCTTCGGCAGCACGCTCATTTGCGGCTTCCATGTACTCTCCGTGCCCCTTACTGATAGTGAGCTTGCCGTTTCTCCATTCGCCCACCACAAGGCTGCTTAAGATCACCTCCGGGCTGTTCTCGATCTTCTGAGCCGCCTGCCACTGGGAAGCATTTCCGAGATCGATACCCGTACCCAGGAGCACCACATGCCAGGGTTCACCGGCAGCACGGTCGTCGTTCTTTTCCAGCCACTCATAGGCTCCGACGATACCGTTGTACGGATCTGCCTCACCCCCGTCATAATCGATCTTATCCAGAGCTTCGATGAGGCTGTAATAATCGGTACAGTTCTTTTTCTCAATGGAAAAATCATCGGAGTAACTGGCCAGGACATAGCGCTGACCCAGTTTTCTGTCGCCGGCTACGCTGTCCAGCTTATCCAGAAAAGCGATCAGCGAATCCTTTTCCTTTTCCATGGCTTCGGATGCCTCCACCAGGAAAAGATAATTCACCTTGGCATTCTTAAAACCCAGCGCCTGGGGTGTAGCCGTATCGCTGGCGCTGACTTTATCCGACTTCAGCGACACATCAAAGCTGCTTGCCTTGTAATTATCATCGATACTGACCAGCGCATAGAGTGCATCGCCCATGCAGTAGGCCGAGATCAGCTCCACCTCGCCATCCCCGGCTGCAAACACCGGCAGAACCTCGCTAAAGCACAGGATCAGTGCGAGTGCCGCAGCAGCTATCCTAAGTCTTTTCATAATGCCTCCTCGTTCAGCTGCAAATCAGTGTCAGCAGCGTAAGATTATCATTGTCTCCCGGCATCCTGTCGATGATGCGCAAGCGCATCCACTCCGACCATTCCTTTGCGTTCCGGGCTTTCAGATAGTCGATGTCGACCTCCTCGTCATGCACGAACTCCCAGGTTCCGTCGGAACAGAGCAGAAATGCATCTCCGGGTGTAAGCTCGATACCCTCCGGCCCAAGCTGTGCCTCGTAGCGTTCCTCACTCCCCAGGGTCTTCAGCAGACGGGACTGGTCCTCATCCTTTGCGATCTCGCTGCGCCGTATCTCACCGGCCTTGTATTTCTTATAGGCCACGGAATGATCCTCGGTGATAAAGCTGATACTGTCGTCGTGTATATAGTAAAGACGCGAATCCCCGACATGTGCCCAGCGGGCAGAATTACCGGCGATCAGCAAGACCACCGCCGTACTCTTCATCACGCAGTTCTTTTCCTTCTGCAGTTCCAGGACACGGCGGTTTGCCTCCGCGATATTCTCCGAAAGCCAGGCTGCAGGATCTTCGATCCCGGGATGCCAGGCTTCCGTAAGCGTATCACAGACACATTTACTGGCCAGCTCACCATGGGCATGGCCTCCAAGGCCATCGGCCACGACGAAGATCCCCTCGTCTCCCTCGGTTCGGGAGGCGACGGAATCCTCGTTATAGCTGCGACCGCCTTGATTTGTATATTTATACAGATCAAATTTCATTTTTTAGCCCAGCTCCACCTTGATCACGTTGGCAGGATCACCTACATAGAAGCTCTCACCGCTCTTTAAATGATAAGGTACATTGGCATTCAGCTTCTGACCGTTCATCAGGAAGGTTCCGTAAGTGGAACGCAGATCCGTGATCAGGAAATCACCGCTGGCCTGATCGAATGCGATCTGGCAGTGACGTCCGCTGACACCGGCCGTGCCTTCCTTATACACCAGTTTGCAGGTGGCAGGATCGCGGCCGATCATGACAGGTGCGGAGCTGAGTGCGATGGTCATGCCGTTGTGCTGTGCCGACATGGAACGCATCATGGGTTTCTTCTGAGGCTGTGCATTGGCACGTGCCGCCGCTGCCTGGGCCTGAGCCTGGGCCTGCTGGGCCTGAGCCTGTGCCTGGGCTACCTGAGCCTGGGCATTGGCCTGCACCTGGGCCATCTGTAACTGGGCCTGCTGCTGTGCAGCCTGCTCTTTCTTCTTCCCGCTGGAAACCAGTCCGATGATCAGGGCCACGATACCGCCGACCACAACCACTGCGCCTGCAATGATGGCGATAAGCAGACCGGTGCTCATTCCGCCCTTGGGCTCAGGTTCCTTTTCCTTGGGCTTGGGCTTTTCGACATCATCCCCGTCATCGCCGTTATCACTGCCCTTTGTCGGAACCGGATCGCCGTCTGTGGAATAAGGAATATTGTTCTTATCCAGGAAGCGGATCAGCTCGCCGCCGCTCACTGCATAATAGTCTGTCTCAACATCAAGCTCGCCGTTCTGGGTGGTCACCTTGTTGGTGTTAACACCGATAACATAGCCGTCATCCGTGACCATGGGTCCGCCGGAATCGCCGTGAGCCACCTGGGCATTGGTCTGGATACGCTCCACACCCACACCGCTCTCTACAGCCAGCTTACTGATGATACCGTTCTTTACGGTAGCATCTTCCAGGCCGTAATGGCTGGCACCGGTAAGCATATTATCGGAGCTTCCGGGGAAACCGATGGTATAAACGGTGGAACCTACCATGGAATCGTCCGCCTTCTTTACAGGCAGGGAACGACGCTTGCCGGTGGCATTGCGCAGACGGAGCACCGCCAGGTCAACCTTCTCGGAGCTTCCGATGCAGTCCACATAAGCAATGTCATAATCGTTATCACCGTAGTAGATACGGAGCTCGGCGCTGTCGGCATCCAGGCAGAGGGCGTAGTAGTAACCCTCTTCATCAATATAGATACCCACCACCATGGAGATGGCTGCGCCTTCTCCGGAATTGTAGTAATCTTCCACCACATGTGCGGCCGTTACGATGTAGCTGGGGTTCTCCCCTTTCTCACCCACAAAGAAGCCGCTGCCGCCGGAATACTCCAGCTCGGAATAAGTCCCTACACGCTGGTAATCCCACCAGTCATAGGTACGTGATACCGTAACGTTCTTCAGGTACATGACCACAGCCACCACGCCTTCACGGCTGCTGTTGTCAAAGGCCTGGGCATCGATCTTCGTTGCCTGCAGCGTGGAAAGCAGCAGCAGTAACGTCCATACGATGCCGAAAGCACGGGACAGTTTTCTTCTCATCTTTTTTCCCTCTCTTTCTTTTTTTACATTGTTATTTTTTGATGCTGCGGACCGTTCCCCCTCACCGGTTTGCGGCTGCCGCATCAACTAATACACACACTTTACGATCAGTGCGGTATAGTTATCCTGATTACGCTTTGCATGAGCCACAAGTCCCTGTTCCAGCTGCTGGCACATGGCCTGCTCGGATTTAAGGGATAAGGCCCGGATGATCTCTTCTTCGGAGAGCACTCCGCCGACCCCGTCGGAACAGAGCAGCAGTATATCTCCCTCCTTTAAGGGATAAGGCCTGTAGGAAGCATCCACATCGTCCATACCGATCATCCCCAGGAACTGGGTCAGTGCCACCGCCTCGTCCATCTCGCGGTAATTCTTCTGTTCCATGCTGCCGTCCTGTACCTCTTCCAGAAACATCTGCTGGCAAAGGTTATGCTCGCGGTTCAGCCGGTTCAGTACCCCATCCCGGTAAAGGAAGAAATAGCTGTCTCCCACACTGGCAAAGGAAAGCCTTTCCTTATAGATGATGCCTGCAACCACCGTAGAGCCTCCGTCACCGCCTATGACCGCTTCCACTTCCCGGGAAGCCAGACGTATGCTTCTCTCCAGCTGTCCGTCCAGATCCCCCTGCCGGTCCATTTCCGCAAAGGAATTCCGCAAGCTCTGGATGGCCGTCTCACTGGCAAGCTTTCCGTCCCTCATACCTCCCATACCGTCGCATACCGTGATAAAAAGACCTTCATCCCAGATCTTCATCACATCAAAAGCATTACTGACGGCAAAGGAATCCTCCTGTCTGGCCCTGGCACCGACTCCCTGAAGATTGGCGATACGATAACCCAGCTTCTTCTCGATCTTCGGCCTGGGACTTAAAGGCAGTACGGCTTCATTCCCCATCTTCTTCCACCTTCTTCGTCTCGCCGCTCTTCAGGCCGTCCTGCCAGGTAAAGCAGTCGTCGCAGAGCGGGATGAACATGAAACGGCTCTCCCCGAATTCGATCACATCGTGGGCAGCAAGCTTGGTCGGTACGTAGACCGGTTCCTCGTTCAGGTAGATATTATTGGCACTTTCCGCCGGGATCAGATGATAGGCATTGTGCTTCGAATCATAAGACAGACGCGCATGATTCTCTCTGGAGATAGCGGAATCCCCTTTAATGCAGATATCCATCTTCTCGCTGCGGCCGATGGTATTGTTACGGGCATAGATACGATGATCCTTTCCCTTTTCGGCACCGCTGATGCAGACCAGCCAGCCCACCACGGGATCAACGCTCAGATGCTTCTGCATCACACCCACGGTCTTTCCGGTATCCGCATCGTCTGCCTGCTGTTTGGCTCGGTATGCAGCAGGTGCGATGGTGGAACCTACATCCGCAGGTCCGGACGGAGCCGAAGCCGCCGCCATTCCGACGCCTACCGTCTTCCCGATACCGGAATCAACAGGCATCCCGCCGTAATTTCCCTGGCCTCCGCCATAGCCGCTCCCCGCGACTGTAGCACCTACGCCGTAACCGCCCTGGGCTCCGCCGTAACCGCTTCCCGCAACCGTGGCACCCACACCGTAACCTCCGCCGTAGCCCCCCTGGGCCCCGCCGTAGCCGCTACCGGCAACCGTGGCACCTACGCCGCTTCCGCCGCCGCCGAATTCAACACGGTTGATCCCGCCGCTGCAGTACGGGCAGGAAGGATACATGCTCGCGTCGTAGAGATGTCCGTTTCCGCATTCCTGCAATGCCATTTCTTTTTTCCTCCTTTGATTCTCTATTCGATCAAGATCCCCTGATCTTCAGCATCTTTAAAGGATGCATATCCCAACTTCATATTGCCGTCCGCATCCCGGCATACATACATCAGATACTTCCCTCTGGCTGTGTGCTCCGGCGAAAGGTAATCCAGCTCCCAGCCGGCTTCAAGCCGCAGGAGCTCCCGCCCCATCCAGGCATCTTCCGTATCATCCGTACGAAGGAACCAGACAACCTTCTGGCTTTCCGCATAATCGTTTACCGCCAGATAAAGCACTCCGTCCATCACACTGACTTCGGAAAAAGTGAATTTATCCTTGGGCCAGTAATGATCTGCCAGTATGGCATCATTCTCCGTATCATACATGGTCAGTGCGCTGTTCCCGTCACGATTTTCGTAAAGCACGTAGAGCTTTCCGCCCTCGCAAAGGAGCTGCTTGTAAGAAAGCCTTCTGTCCAGTGCATAGATCACCGATTCCGGTTCCGCATAGAGATCGCCTGCAGGCAGTCTCCAGATATGATCCATTGCCTCGGGATCGTAATATATGCCGTCGTCGGAACGTAGTATATAATACAGATAACCGTTCTGCCCGAAAGCAAACTGCTTAAGTCCCTTATCCCCGTCCCCGAACTCATATCCCAGGGTAAGGCTGCCCATATAGCTCCCATCCTGACGGGCTACAGCCGTAAGCCTCCCGCGCCGGTCCTCCGGTGCATCTCCCGTCACAAGCTCATAGCCGTAGAGATATTCGGCAGAGATATATACACTGTACAGATCTTTATAAGCTGCCAGGCTTTCGATCCTCGCTGCACCGCTTCCGTCTTCGGCACAGCTGTAGGCTTTTCCATCGCAAACGTAATATATGCGGCCGTCCGCTTCCTGAAGGCTCCGGCAGATCCCTTCCTGCACCACATTATAGTGCTCCCCGCTCACACAGCGAAGCTGTTTTGCATCCATATCCGTATAGAACAGTCCGTCACCGCTGTCCGTAACACAGAAAAAAGCTCCGCTGCCCGCATTATTCGGCTTTCCCAGCAATTCGGGTGTGGGATTTAAGACTTTCTTTTCCGCTTTATCCGCCGAAACCGCGCTGTCATCCCGGACTACAGCTTTCGTGGGTGCCGCTGTTATATCCACCGCAGGCGAAGGCAGTTCATGTACTGTCACTTCCCCCGGCTCATCTTCCGTCTGTCCCTTATGCCTGAGTACTACCGCAAGCACCACCAGCAGGATCATGGAAAGTGCCAGAAGGCTCAGCAATATCGTCAAGCCGGTGCTCAGGCCCGGCTGTCTTTTTCTCTTCATCTCACAGTACTGTCAAAGATATATCCTTTATCCTGTCCGTCCGTTATTGAAATATAGCCCATCCTGCAGCCCTCATAATACTCCATATAAAGAGCATATTGGCCGTCCTCGGTACTATCCAGTGCAAGTCCCCAGACACTGGCATTCTGATCCATGCTCAGCATGGTATTTCCGTTCCAGGTATCGTTCCCGACATCGGCATAGATGGACCAGAGCTCTTTTACGGAACGCACTTTGACATCCACAACCGCATAAACGGTCTGATTGCTCACATTGATGGACTGGATATAATATTTTTCCACATCCCAGCTGCCGTCAAATTTGTGTCCGTCCGTATAATTATCTTCTCTTATATCGAACATCACGATACCGCTGCTTCCTTTGGCGGTGTCAAAGAGCACATATACATAATTGCCTTCCGAAACGATCTGGCGATAGATCACATCAGAATCAGCCCCCACCATAAGGTTCTCCGGATCAGCATTGACATCCCCGGCCGGAACCCGCCACAGACCGTAGGTCGCATCTTCATCATAGGTGTATCCGTATTTAGACCGCAGCAGATAGTACAGATAACCGTCCTTCGCGATGGTGAACTGGTCACTGCCGTAATCATCATCCCCATCCTGATAGCCGAAGATCTTTATCCCCCGGACCACTCCGTCCTCCCGGCCTATAACATGAAGCAGGGAAGTGCGGTTCGATACGTCATCATCGATGTTCAGCGTATAAACAAAGTAATAATCCTTGGATATATACAGATCATCCACCTCAAAATCATCCAGCACATCGATACGCTGCTTGTCACTGCCGTCTTCCTTACAGCTGTAGCAGCCGTCCGTGGAGACAAAATACAGCCTTTTGTCCACCATGGTCAGTCCCCAGCAGAAATTGTCATGCACGATGATCTCATCCGATCCGTCGTTATAAAGCAGCTGGTTCTCATTCATTTCCACATAAAAGAACGCATCCCCCGCATCGGTGCAGCAGATATAGCCCCCGTTCTGTGCATTATTATAGTTTCCCAGAAGCTTCGGATAGGTCTCCAGAGCCCGGACGGGTACGGGAGTGGGCTCGGCCGTGGGTTCCGGATCGATGATCACCTCCGCGGGTGTGGGGTCCGCCGGTACTGCGGGAACCAGAGTGGGCGTCGGTTTCTTTGTAGGCTCTTCATCATCAATGGAAGCCAGACTGATATCATCGTCATCATCCGAAGGCCGGTTAAAGAAGAAGATACCCGCGCCGACTACTGCAAGCAGTGCCACTATCGCCACCACGATACCCACAATAAGTCCGGTGTTATTTTTCTTTACCTGTCCCCCCTGGGGAGGATAGGGCGAAACTGCCTGAGGATTATCAAGCGGCGGCGGCACCTGGAACTGTCTGCTGTTCTGAACCGGGCTTCCGGCAAAGCTCTGTCCGCTTCCCGTTGCCTGGGTCCCATACGATGTACTTCCCGGTACTCCGGCACCAAACTGCGTATTCCCGGCAGCCGGGGTTCCGTACTGCGTACCTCCCGGGGCTGCGTTGCCAAACTGTGTATTTCCCGTTCCCTGCGCTCTTTCCTGAATGAAAGCCGCCGTGTGTCCCGTAAGCTGCTGATCCCCGTAACCCGTGTGCACCACCGGCTGCGAAGCGCCGAAAGCCGTTCCTGCGGCAGGCTGCTGCATTCCCGTTCCGGCAGCATTCATCTGAGGCGCCTGAGGCTGCATCCCCGAATTCACAGGAGCTGCCTGAGGCTGCATGGGCGCCGCCTGAGGCTGGGGAGCCGTAAAGAACTTCTGCTGGGTAACCCCCGGGGTCTGGGCCACAGTCCTGCCCATGGCGTTCTCGGCCTGGGTCCGTGCTTCGATGATATCCGACTCCTTCATGGCGTTCTTGAAAGCCGTCATGGTCTGGAAGCGGTCGGCAGGCTGCACACTCAAAGCCTGCAGGATCGCCTGCTCTGGAGCCTCACCGATCTTCACTCCCAGCACGGAAGGCGGTACCAGGTCATCCTCATCCATACGTTCAACGGAATCGGGGGGCCTTTTACCGGTCAGCGCATAGTAAAAACTGGCACCCAGGGCATACACATCGGTGTAAGGGCCCTGTCTGCCACGTCTCGTATACTGTTCCTTCGGGGCGAAGCCGTGCTTTAAGACCACATCAAGGCTGCGGCTCTTATCCCCCAGGCTGTAGCGGGCAGCTCCGAAATCAAGAAGCTTCACCACGCCGTCTTTAGTGATATAGATATTATCGGGGGTCACGTCCCTGTGAACGATCCCCTTGCTGTGAACCGCGGCCAGAGCGTCCATCACCGGTACCAGGAACCGTTCCGCCTCCTCAAAGCTCACCTTGCCGCCGTGTTCGCGTATATACTGGTCAAAGCTGGTCCCCTCGACATAATCCATGACGAAGTAGGCCGTGCCGTTTTCTTCAAAATAGTTGTGGATACGTACGATATTCTCGTTGCCTATGAACTGGGCAAGAGTTTCGGCTTCCTGCAGAAAGCAGTCTTTGCCGTAGGAAAAACTGTCCCCCCGCTCCCCGGTAAAAGGAAGGACCGTTGTGGCGCTTCGCGTAGCCATAGAATCGGGGAAAAACTCCTTGACGGCTACCCGCTCTCCCGTCTTATGATCTGTTGCAGCGTATGTGATCCCAAAGCCGCCCTGCCCCAGAACTCTCTCAATGATATACTGACCGGCCAGTACCGTTCCCTGCGGCAGCGCCAAAGGGTATTTTTCGCTGTCCATCATTCCGCTCCCCTCCGAAAAACAAATGAAAACAGATCAGTTTATTTTACCTTTTTTCGGCTTTTATGTCAATTTATTTCGCCCGATGCTCACTTGTCACCACCGTGGCTTAAGATGTATTTTTCATACAGATCCGGCCGGCGTTCCTTCGTCCTCTTCAGGGATTGCTCCAGCCTCCAGTTATCCACGTTCTTATGGTGTCCGGAAAGCAGCACCTCCGGCACCCGCTTCCCCATCCATTCCTCCGGTCTCGTATACTGGGGATACTCCAGCAGCCCTTCCGTAAAGCTTTCGGTCTCGGCAGACTCGTCATTATTGAGCACCCCCGGCAGGAGACGGGAAACGCAGTCCATCACCACCAGGGCCGGCAGTTCTCCGCCCGTCAGTACATAATCGCCGATGGAAAGGTAATCCGTTGCCACTTCCTCAAGCACCCTCTCATCGATCCCCTCATAATGACCGCAGAGAAAGACCAGATCCTCCTCTTTGGAAAGCTCTTCGGCAAAGGCCTGATCGAACACCCGCCCCTGAGGGCTCATGTAGATCACCCTGGGCGCAGATGCCACCCGGCCCTCCTCCAAAGCTTTCTGTGCGATACGTTCCTTCACCGCCAGACAGGTATCCCATATGGGCTGGCAGGCCATGAGCATCCCGGCACCGCCGCCGTAGGTATAATCATCCACCCTCTTATGCTTGTTTGCCGTATAATCCCGGATATGAAAGCACTCCAGCGAGATGATCCCTTCCTCCATGGCACGCCACAGCACACCGGTATTCATCCCCTTTTCGATCAGCTCCGGAAAAAGAGTCATAACATAGTAATGCATCTTATAATCCTTCCATGACCTTAACATCCATACGCCCGCCTGCCACATCCACCTTCAGCACGCACTGTCGTATGGCGGGCAGCAGCAGCTCGCCCCCCTCGGTCTTTTCGATCACATAAACATCATTGGCACCGGTCTGCAGCACATCCTTCACCGTCCCCACAAACCGGTCATCTTCGTATACTTCAAGACCCTCAAGATCCGAGATGTAATACTCGTCCTCCTCAAGGGGCACCGCATGGGCACGATCCACATACAGCTCCCGTTTCCGGTACCTTTCCGCCGTGTCCCTGTCATTGATCTCCCTGAATTTCAGGATAATGCGGTCTTTCGTCTGTTTCATGCCCTCCGGGTGGAGGATCTCCATCCCGTCTTTGCAAGGGCTGTGGAATTCTTTTACTTTTTTCAGATGGGGCACATCATCGGTGGTCAGAAATACCTTTACCTCGCCCCGTACACCGTGGGCTTCCGTTATGATCCCCACGCGGAAATACTCTTCTTTTTCGTTCATAGTCTCAGATTCTTTCCGGCTGCATCCCGCCTGCGTTCTGATCAGATCCGGCTTATTTATCCCGCCTGCGTTCTGATCGGATCCGGCTCGCTATCTACAGGCCTGCCCTCTGATCGGATCCGGCTCTTTATCTACGCCTGCCCTCTGATCTGATCCGGCTCGCTGCGAACGCTCGCGGATTCCGATCAGAGGTGCAGGCTTTCCGGGGTTTCGCGGATTCCGATCAGAACGACAGGCTGTACAATCGCTCGCGGATTCCGATCAGAACAGCAGACGAATTACATGTCATCCTTTTTCAAACAAACGACCGCAGCAGATGCTGCGGTCGCTAAAGCTCACTCACTCGATAATGTCTACATCCACATAAAGGTCATCTCTGGTGGACGCCGCTTTGACCACCGCCCGGATCGCCTTGGCAATGCGCCCCTGCTTTCCGATCACCTTCCCCATATCGGAAGGATCCACCTTAAGCTTGACCGTCATGTGCTTACCGTCCGTCTCCTCAGTGACCTCCACAGCCTCCGGTTTTTCAACCAGGGCCTTGGCGATCACTTCAACCAGTTCCTTCATCTGCGCTCCCTCACTTTTCGATGTTCGCCAGCTTCAGAAGCTTTCCAACGGTCTCGGTAGGCTGTGCACCGTTAGCCAGCCACTTTTTCGCCGCCTCTTCATCGATCTTGAAAGTAGAAGGATCCGTGTTGGGATCGTAAGTACCGATCTCGTCGATCACCTTACCGTCACGGGCATTGCGGGAATCCGCAACCACGATACGATAGATAGGTTTCTTCTTCTTACCCATTCTTGTGAGTCTGATCTTTACCATTTTTTATTACCTCCCTAAAAATAAATTGTTTACGATATATTGTCACAGGCCGTATCCCGTAAGGACGGGCCTGCGAATCCCTGGATTAACCTTCCCTTGTCAGAAGGGGAACTTGAAGCCTCCGCGTCCTTTTTTACCGCCCATCAGTCCGGGCATCTGTTTCATCATCTTCTGGCTCTGCTCGAACTGCTTTACAAAGCGGTTCACTACTGCAATGTCCACACCGGCTCCCTTGGCGATCCTGTGCTTGCGCCTGGGATTTAAGAGCTTCGGATTGGAGCGTTCCTGGGGCGTCATGGAGAGCACGATGGCTTCGGTCTGTTTCAGCTGCTTTTCATCGATCATGGAGGATATATCCCCCACCTTTGAGCCTATACCGGGCAGCATGGAAAGGATGCTGGTAAGGCCGCCCATCTTCTGCATCTGCTTCATGGATTCCAGGAAGTCGTTGAAATCGAATTTGCCCTTCCGGAGGCGGGAAGACATCTGCTTCTCCGTCTCTTCATCCAGATCCAGGCTCTGTTCCGCCTTTTCTATAAGGGAGAGCACATCTCCCATGCCCAGGATACGGCCGGCCATACGGTCGGGATAAAACTGTTCCAGATCGGAGAGCTTTTCGCCCATACCGACATACAATATGGGCTTGCCCGTGACCGCCTTTACGGAAAGGGCCGCACCGCCGCGGCTGTCGCCGTCCATCTTGGAGAGGATGATGCCGTCCACGCCCACCTTCTCGTCAAATTCCTTGGCCACGTTCACCGCGTCCTGACCGGTCATGGCATCCACTACCAGCAGGGTCTGATGCACGGTCACCGCATTCTTTATGGCCACCAGCTCCGCCATCATGTCTTCATCGATATGCAGACGGCCGGCGGTATCCAGGATCACCACATTCTGGCCGTTCTTCTCCGCATAGGCCAGGGCTTCCCGGGCGATCTCCACAGGCTTGTGTTCCGTCCCCATGTCGAAGACTTCCACTTCCTGCTTCTGCCCGTTGATCTTTAACTGCTCGATAGCTGCGGGACGGTAGATATCGCAGGCCACCAGCAGGGGCTTCTTGCCCTTCTGCTTCAGCTTACCGGCGATCTTTGCCGTAGTGGTCGTCTTACCTGCGCCCTGAAGACCCGCCATCAGGATCACCGTGATGGCCTTACCGGGCTGCAGCTGTATCTCTGTGGTATCGCTGCCCATGAGGGAGGTCATTTCCTCGTTAACGATCTTGACCACCATCTGCCCGGGGTTCAGGCCGTTCATGACTTCCTCACCTACGGCCCGGTCTTCCACGCTCTTTACGAACTGCTTCACCACGCGGAAGTTTACATCGGCCTCCAGCAGGGCCATCTTCACTTCCTTCATGGCGGTCTTTACATCTGCCTCGGTAAGCTTTCCTTTACCCCGCAGGTTTCTGAATATATTCTGTAGTTTATCACTCAGGCTTTCAAATGCCATTCTCTTATCCTTTTTGTGTCAGCTCATCCGGCATGCACCGGAAGCCATGTTTCTTAGGCTTCGTCCTGCAACTGTTCCAGCAGGCCCAGGATCTCTTCCGTCTCTGCTTTACCGAAGCCGCTGCTCCCGTCCTCCCTGCGTCCCTGCGTTATCCTGCGCTGCAGTTCGCCGAGTTCCGCGTTCCGGCTGCGGAAGCGTCCTATAAGCCCCAGCTTCTCCTCATACTCCCGAAGAGTCGCGTCGCATCGCTTCAGCAGATCGTGCACGGCCTGGCGGCTTACGGAAAATCGCTCCGCCGCCTCGGAAAGACTCAGGTCTTCGTATATGCAGGCTTCGTATATCTCCTGTTGCCGCGCTGTCAGCAGCGGTCCGTAGAAATCATACAAAAAGCCCTGCTCCACGATCTTTTCCATAACGATGGTCATTATGCCACACCCGCTTCCGGCTGTCAAGTATTTTTTCTTTACAGCCAGCAAGCCTTATTACAGACACAGCTGATCGTCAGAGTGGAGTTTATCGAAATAGTAAGCTACGTTCAACGCCGACTGCGCGGATCGTAATACTGCTTGCATCCGGCCGGCAGGAATGGGAAGCATGTGATGTATCTTTCGTTTATACGCAGGAGCAGAAAACAAGCTGTGCCCTTGCTGATGCCTCCGCACTAAGCTCGCACGTCGCGTCCTTAAACCGACTCGCCCGAGGCAACTCGCTCGCTCATGCCTATCGTGCATGAGCTTCGCTCAAACAGTACCTCGGGCGAGATTGGCCGCTCGCGCTCGCTAAGAGCTGCGGCAATGCGGCGGGCCCATGCTTTTTTCTGCTCCTGCGTATCTGAGTGATCTACCGCTTCCCATGTATCAAGCCGGACGTCTCACAGCGTTGTCCCATCCAACACAGTCGTCGTCTCACTCCGCTCCGCTGCGGAGCTGTTGAGCAGAGTTTACGCCGGAAGGAAAATACATGTGAAAGCCGCGTAGCCTTGGAGTGAACCCGCAGCTTCGTGGCCGGGATAGATACCGCAGGCACACAGCGCCATGGAAGGCGCTGTGAGGGAGGGCCGATGCAGGGATGCAGCGTCCCGACCGGTGCCGGGCAAAGCATATAGTTCATTCCCGGCCACAGAATGCTGCGAGGTGAACGGAACCGGCGAGCGGCTTCACATGTATTTCCGAACGGCAGCATAAAAAACGGACAGTTTCGCAGCGCACCTTCTTCCACCATTTCACCAAACTCCACTTTTCAGCACAGCATCCATGCGTGCTTATCGCAAAAAAATGACAGCGGGAACAATTCCCGCTGTCATCATTATGGATCAATACGAAAAACTCAGATATCCGCCGAGATGTCGATATTCTCTCCGGTCAGGCCTACATAGGCACCGTCCTTCGCCTCAGCAGACTCCGCATGAGCCAGGAGCCATTTGTTGCAGGCTGTCATCCACTTGTCTTCCTCATTACGGGCCTTAAGCGCGGGAACAGCGCCGTTGGTTCCCTTCGGAAGAACGATGGCAACCCTGAAGCCCTCTCCCTTCTTCGCCGAGCAGGGTGCATAGTGAAGGCTGGTCTCGTATACTTCCACAACCTCTCCCTTTTTCGCAAGAAAAGCTTTAACCTTGGAAGTGTCCAGCTTCCCGTCAACAATGTCATCCGCCTTGGCCAGAAGCAGAATGAAATCGGTGGAACCGATGTTCAGCTCGCTGTCACGATGATATTCAAGGCAGTTAAGCTTTGTATTATGCCCGTTGCAATAACCGATCTGGATAGGCATCCCGCCGTAAGCATTATTCTGGAGCACACCAAAATCGCAGGTATACTCAAGAGGCGCACAGCTCATCACATACTCAACGCCCTCGGGAAGGGGGGTGGCTTCATCCAGAGCTTTTACGAGACAGGTCGTATCGTAGCCCAGCACCTTGCCATAGGGTTTGAATTCGGGGTCGTTGACTGAATAGATCTTCATTTTGTACCTCCTTTGGTTTATATATGATTCGTTAAGTTATACTTTCTGTATCCGTATATCGGTCAGAACGCACTGGTCACCGCTCAGTGCGGCATAGATCTCGTCCGTTCCGTCCAGGATCTCGGTATGATTGCTCACAAACACACCAAGGTTTTCCGTGTTCACTATGATGGAATTCCCCTTCCGGGTAAAGCTCACCTGACATTCCAGCCCTTCCCGAAAGCTTTCTTTCCAGTATTCCCAGCCGGCGAAGGAATCATTCTTGGAAATGACCAGCTTATTCTCCACTTTAACTCCGCCCTCCCAGAATTCTCCGTCCAGGCGGACCAGGGCGTATTCGCGGTAATCTTCGCCGTTCACCTCACCGTTACGGGAATAGTAAAGGACGATATACGGGCAGTGCCAGATGAGTCTGGCCGTGGGGAGGCTCCTGACATGGAAGCTGAAGCGCATCCCATCCGCCACCTCCACTCCACGGGTGCTGGCCGTACGGTAGCCGTCGATCTGTATGCTGGGCAGATCTCCCTCCGGACCGTCTATATAACACACTTCCTCCGCGATCCGAGGGATCTCATCTTCCGCAATCGGAGTTTCGGAACGGTCCGTGTTCAGCTCCGTGATATCGCAATGCTCTCCGGTAAGGGCCACGTATACGTAGCGGGAGCTGTCGGGCAGCGCTATGATATGTTCCGTGATCACGGCCCCGTCATCGATGCGTACACGCATATGATCTCTGCGCTTCACCAGCTCGACCACATAAGTCCCATCGTTGCGCTCGCTTTCCCGGCTGCCTTCCTTGACCGTCTTCGTGGTCTTTAAGGCACGTATCCCTTCTCCGCTGACCGTCCCGTCAACATGTATCTCCCCGAATTCAAAATAATTCAGTTCACGGGCAGCCTTCTCCGTTTCATGAAGGAAACCATCCATAGAATCGTACAGAAGAAATACCGGCCCCTGATCCCCCTCACCTTCCGCAGCATAGTTAAACTGCATACGCAGAGAACAGGGCATCACCACAAAACCGTCCAGATTATCGCTGCGGTAGGCATCACAATGAAGTTCATTCTTTGAACTTCTTTTTCCCGTGCTTTTCTCCCGCAGCCTGTAATTCATATCGTTATCGATAAGGTGCTGCATGACCCGGGCGATCTTCGGATCAAACTGGGTTCCGGAGCCTTTCACGATCTCCTCTCTCACCAGCTGCTGGGGGATCGCTTCCCGGTAGCTCCGGGTAGATGTCATGGCATCATAGGAATCGGCAACGGAAATTATACGGGCGATCTCGGGGATCTCCTCCCCCATGAGCCCCTGGGGATAACCCGTGCCATCGTATCTTTCATGATGATAATGCGCACCGACGCTGAGAAACGGATACTCGCTGATGCTCTGAAGGATCTGATTTCCCATGACGGTATGCTGCTTGATGATATCGTATTCATCCTGCGTCAGCTTACCGTTCTTATTGATGATGTTGTCCGCGATCCCGATCTTTCCCACATCATGCAAAAGTCCGGCATAATAGACCTTGTAGCACTCATCCTCGCTCATTTTCAGTTCCCTGGCGATCTTTTCGGCATAAAGCGCCACCCGCTGGGAATGCCCGTGGGAATACTCGTCCTTGGCATCGATGGAATTGACCAGGGCCGCCGCCGTCTGCTCAAAAAGCCTCTGGGACAGTTTCTGCCGTCCTTTCAGCTGATCGATCTCGTGGCTCTGGTATTCTTTGATCCTTTTATTCCGCTGCTGGATCAGGATTATAGCTACGATGGTGAGAAGGTTTGTAAATACTCCGGGTATGCTCTGTACATTTCCCGCGATAACGATACCCACAAACATCAGAGGGAACTGTGTAAGAAGAAGACTCAGCGCGGTGATATAACCGAGGCGGTCAAAAAAAACCACCATAAGAAAGACCATGATATTGGTCATAGAAGAAAAAACACCTGTCAGTGACTGCATGGGCACACTCCGCCCCCCCAGCGTCAGCTGAGCGCCACTGTTGGCCGCCCAGGACGTCAGTCCCGTGGTGCCTATATACAGGAGCAGCAAAAAAATATATAAAGGTATATTAACCTTTTTCTTCATCAGCAGACTCCCCGAACTCCGGAATGTAAAAAGTATAGCACAGCTTTACGGGGGTGGCAAGAATTAAGCCTATTCATTTTTACCGGTACTGATCTTCCTGATCCACTTTCCGCTGCGCAGCCGCAAAAAGCTCCAGCCGGTCTTGATGATCTGGTCGGACTTCAGACAGACATAGATCCAGAAAGCCGGAAGATGAAGCACAAACCCTGCCAGTAATCCCAAAGGGATCGATATCAGCCACAGGAAGATATTATCGGTGAGCATCAGCATCTTCGTATCGCCGCCGCCACGCAGCACCCCCTTGGTCATGATGCTGTTGGTGGCCTGAAATATGATGATAAAGCTGATGGCAAGCATCAGCTCACCGGCTATGCTGCGGGTCTCCGGCCCCACACCGGAATAACTGGCGATGATGGGATTCTTGGCCAGGGCGATAAAGGCTGCTGAGATCGTACCCAGGCCGATGCCCAGGCCGAAAAAGAGATAGCCCTGCCGCATGGTCCTTTCCGTCTTGCCGGTTCCCAGGGTCTGACCGGTAACGATAGCCCCCGCCTGAGCCACGCCCTGCACCACCACGGTGCTGAGCTGCTGTGTAACGGCTGTAATGGCATTGGCCGCCACAAAAGTCTTTCCCAGATGCCCGATCACCATGGCCACGGTATTATTTCCGATGGCAAGGATACCATCGCTTATGAGCACGGGAATACATATGCGGAAATACTCTCCGATCAGCGACCCGGTCTTCATGAGAAGGTGCCTGAGCCTGAAGCCGATCTCTTTATCTACAAAGAAGAGATAACCCAGGATCATGGAAAACTCGAAGATACGGGCTATCAGGGTCCCCAGGGCGGCTCCGGCCACTTCCATGCGGGGAGCCCCGAACTTACCGAAGATAAAGGTATAGTTTGCCAGAAGGTTCACAAAAAAAGCACCGATGGAGACGAAGAGCGGCAGACGCACCTGCCGCACGCTGCGGAGCGCGATGGTAACGGTCAGGGATGCTCCCAGGAAAAAGTAGGTAGGGACAGACCAGCCAAAATAGCTCTCCCCCATAAGGATGATGGACTCATCCTCCGTATACATGCTCATGATCAGCGCAGGGATCAGTGCCGTTGCCAGGGCAAAAAGAGCAGCAAGGCTTAAGGTGAGCCGCAGCATCAGGCACACGGTCTGCTTCAGCGCCCGATCCGCATCTCCCGTATCCTCCTCGCCCTTTTTCATTCCGTAATAACGGGAGATGAGCACCGAAGCTCCCATCCCCAGACCCATGCAGAAGATCTGATAGATGCTGATAAAGGAATTGGCCAGCGAAACAGAGGAAAGCGCCGTTTCACTCAGGCTTCCCACCATGATATTATCCAGCATGTTCACGCCAATGGTGATCAGACTCTGTGCCGCTATGGGCAGAGCCAGGGTGAACACGTTTTTATAAAATTTCGGATCTGAATCAAAGAATTTATATTTCATTCCGGATCGCAGCCTTTCCAAAGAAGATCCCGCCAATCCGGGATTATATCAGTTTTCCGATTTCGGGGCAAGTACACAGTTCAATGTTCATGAGCCCCCCAGCTGAGCCGGTGCAGTTTGCCGGCACTCTCCAGCCCCGGGAAGTCCAGCTGCCGCAGAGCTTCGAAAAGTACGATGTTCACGGCATTGGAAAGATTCAGGGAACGGATATCGGGGAGCATTGGGATACGGATACAGCGCTCCTCATTCCCCACCAGCAGCTCCTCCGGGATGCCGCCGCTCTCCCTTCCGAACATAAGATAATCCTCCGGAGCGTATTCCACCTCCGTATAACGCCGTTTTGCCTTGGTGGTGGCCATAAAGATACGTGCCCCCGGATTTTTTCCCAGAAAATCCCTGTAATTGATATAACGGGCATAATCCAGCTGCGGCCAGTAATCCATACCCGCCCGTTTAAGAGCCTCCTCCGTCAGGCGGAAGCCCAGCGGTTCGATCAGATGCAGCTTCGTTCCCGTAGCCACACAGCTGCGGCCGATATTTCCAGTATTGGCCGGTATCTCCGGCTCCAGCAAAACTATATTCATCCGTCGATCATTCCTTAGGCCGCACATAGTCAAACAGATCCAGGCGTGTTACCCCCAGATCCTTCAGACGTGCGGCACTGCGTTTTTGTGACTCCGCCGTATTGTATTCCGGGATCCGGGGCACCCGTACAACGACACGATCCGCCCCGACCCGCTTAAGCAGAAAACGCAGATTATCCTCCATAATCTTTTCATCCCCGCCGGTATATGAATGATACACGGCTTCATCCATATCCTTGCAATCAACGATAAACTCGTCTATGCTTTCCGCAGCCGTTTCCACCAGTTCCCGGGACACGGCCAGGCTCGTCTCCGCACACAGACGCCAGCCATCGCCGCAGAGTGCACGGAAGTGAGCAAAAAAAGCCGCCTGCAGCAGCGCCTCTCCCCCACCGAAAGTGATCCCGCCTCCGGTAGCACGATAGTACAGATCATCGCCCTGCACGCGCTTGTACAGCTCCCGGGCAGTAACAGGCTCCGCCTCATTCCGTTCAAGCAGACGCCGGTTGATACACCAGCGGCATTGCAGCGGACAGCCCGCACCGGCCACCAGCGTAGTCACCCCCCGGCCGTCAATGCCCATGCGATGCCGCGAGATACTCAGCAGGGGAAAAAGGGGAGCCTCCATTATCCCGTCAATTCCCGTTACAGGGATAGAACCTGCCCTCGGCCTCTGCTCCGTCATCGGTGAAAAGTTCCACAAAGCCCATTTCATCCGAATCGGCATTATAACTCCAGCTCGCCGCATCGGAATCTTTGATATGATAGGTGTGACCTGCTTTCAGGGTGATGTCGGGGAATATATCCCAGTTCACATTCTCAACGCCGCTCCCCTCCCGGCTCGTAGCTTCCCAGGTGCCCAACAGTTCCTCTTTTCCGTCGGTCACATCATAAATGCGTATCTCGCCGGGAGCCGCCCCTTTTCCGCCATTCCAATGATATGTAGTCAATGCCCGCAGCTGTATATCACTCTGCGCTTCAAAGAGCGGACAGTACAACGCTCCGTCACTGACGGTTCCCGTATTGAAAGTGGTAGCAAAGGAACCAAGCTCGTCAAATGCATGCTCCGGAGTAGACGCAGCATTTTCCGACACGTTTTCCGTATCATAGTCCTCCCAGAATTCCGCAGCCCCTGCCAGCTCCTCATAGCCGGGGTCCGCCACTTCACCTTCCAGTTCCACATCCGGTGAAACGGTAGGGCATAGCTCCTCCGGAGGCAGTTCCGCAGCCCCTCCCAGATCCTGGCCTACGCCCGGACCGCTGCAAGCCGCCGAACCAAAGCTGATCCCGGCACATAAAGCCGTAACCGCCACCTGCTTTCCTATCCTGGTCCGCGCCTCCAGTTCACGCTCCAGATAACGCAGCTCGCTCTCACAGCGGGGGCAGGTGCCACTGCAGTCTCCCTGATAGGTACACTCCCTTGTCACATAAGGGATATCGTTCTCATCCGCGATCTTCTGACGGATCTCTTTTAAGATCTTACACTTCGCCCGTCCCAGCATAGGCTCCTCCTTTCTGCCGTTCCGTTACAGAACTCTGTTTATCTCCCGATAAAACACTGAACTCCATAGTATACATAGTTAAAGCCTTCATGGCTGTCACCCTCAAGAATGAATACGACCATGGAAGCATGGGTAAAATTGGGATCCAGCATATTCGCATTATGTCCGGGCGAGTTTTTCCAGGTCCGGAACATATCCGCCGCAGTAGGCTGCCCTGCAGCGATATTTTCTCCGGCTGCCCGGTATGATCTCGGAAATGCCGTAAAGCAGCTTTCCCCGTTAGGCCGGGTATGGGAGAACATATAGGATGTTTCCCTCGCCCGCAGATATCCGGACTCCTCCAGTTCATCATCTTTCTTTAAGGCGGGAAGTCCGTTCTGTTGCCTGTATTCATTTACAAGCCTGAATAACTCATTCGAAAATGCCGTATCATAATGACCGGTGACCGTCGCTGTCCTGCCGTTTCCCAAATCGATCTTAAAGGTTCCGCTGGTCTTTTTCTGCGGAGCTTTTACCGTCACCTGGCAGCTGAAGCACATCCCGTTATAAAGCGCGTTAACACTTGTGGTACCTTTGGCAACAGGGTGAACCCTTCCGTCAGGATCCACGGTAGCGATGGAAACATCGCCGCTGTTCCACTCTACGGGAATGGAAGCATCCGGGATCTTTTTAAGCGTCAGTTTTTTTGTCTTATTGAGCGGCAGGGAAAGCTTCTTTGCCGAGATCACGGGGATCCTGATCTTCAGTTTGCCTTTGATCTTAACCGTGTTGGTCCCATAGGCATAGTGAGCAACAATCACCGCATCACCGCGTTTCAGCGGAGTGATCATTCCCGTTTCGGGATCCACCGAACAGATCTTGGGGGTGGTGGTGCTCCAGGAAGAAGGGCTTACAGTAATATCCGTAAGGCTTTCCTTTGGATCGATCCTGTCATTTAAGCTGTTGCACACGGAAGAGAATGTAAGCTTCGGTGCCACCACGTTAATACTGAGTGACTTAAGAACGGTCTTATCCTGTCCTATGGCAAGAACATTAACGCTGCCATTCTTGATCGCCTTTAGTTTTCCGCTTTTACTGACTGTCGCATATTTTCTTTCTTTTTTTTCGATCTTATAATATGAGATCCCCTCCGTATCGGAAAAATAGGGCGTGATATCAAGCTTCTGCTTTTTTACAAAGGAAAGGCAGTCTTCCAGAGCTGTTTCCGAAGATACACTTAAAAGCTCCTCATGCTCCGGAATACTCTTTTCTTCCGCAGCCGGGATATCCGGATCATTTGGAGAAACATCATTTCCGGACACTTCCTCATCCGCGATCTCAATAAGATCCGGAGAGGGATCCTTTGCATATACGGCATTATCCGGAATCAATGCCATTATAAGCATGATCCAGAACAGAAGCTGTGAGATATTATTGAATGATCGTTTTATCATATATGTACGCCTCATTGAACTGTAATGTATATACCTGATTAAAATTTTAGTCGTCGCTCCGGGGATTGTCAAGAATACTTACATCCGAAAAAAAAGAGATACAGGGCTTTCGCCCTATGTTCGTTTATTTCAGCACCAATACTCAGAACGCTTCGCGTTCTTCTGGGCCACCCATTCGCCGTGCGTATCTCGAATCCGCACACTTCGTGTGCTTCTTCTCG
>JAFZOW010000109.1 GCA_017552715.1 Lachnospiraceae bacterium | reverse complement strand
TTGGTGTGGCATCCGCGACCTTATGGTGGAGGGCAAGATCACTCAGGAGGAATACCACGAATGGCAGATTGCTCACTCTGATGTCAAAGGTACCGATATAGATAACCCCAAAAATCAGATGCCTATGGCCCAGCGAATGGAAATGGAAACTGCAAGGCGTAATCTCGGTCTTGTTCCCACACCTGTATTCGATGAGAACCATGTCAACGTGATGCCCATTCCTCCCAGAAAGAAAGACGATAATAAGCCTTTTCCTGAGGAGAAGAAAGCGGAGGAACTTGTAAAGCAAAAGCGCAAACGCAAGCCCAAAAACAAATAAACAAGCAACAAAAATAGCCGTAGCAAATGTATTAGATACATTCACTACGGCTATATTTTTTTACCGTGTTAAACCTTTTCTTTCTGACAAAAATGTTCACTCAGTAAACTGAGAACAAGTTTTATATCATCCCTCTGCAGAGCAGATTTGGGACTTTATATTGTCATTTTATTGTCACGAAAGATTTTGACCTGCCTCAAACCCGCATAAATACTGGCTTTCTGCGAATCTGTACATTATTCAAGCTCTATCGTCCCGGGGGGCTTGGAGGTGAGGTCGTAGAGGACGCGGTTTACGCCTTTGACCTCGTTGACGATGCGGTTCATGGCCTTCTGCAGGACCTCGAAGGGGATGCCGGCACATTCGGCGGTCATGAAGTCGTCGGTGATGACGGCACGCAGGGCAACGGCATAATCGTAGGTGCGGAAGTCGCCCATGACACCCACGCTGCGCATGTTGGTAAGAGCCGCAAAATACTGGGAGGGCATCCAGGGCGGATCGATGCGCACGCGGTCTTTCTCGCTCTCTATGCCGCTTCTGTAGATATGGTCCGAGGCATTTGCACGGCGCCATTCTTCCGCGGCTTTTCCGATCTCTTCCCGGTAGATGGCATCCGCCTTCTGTACCAGCGCCACCTTTTCCGCTGTGACTTCGCCTATGATGCGCACGCCCAGTCCCGGTCCGGGGAAGGGCTGACGATAGACCAGTTCGGGCGGAAGCCCAAGCTCCAGTCCCGCACGGCGCACCTCATCTTTGAAGAGCATGCGCAGGGGTTCGATGATCTCTTTAAAATCCACAACGGAGGGAAGTCCGCCCACGTTATGGTGGCTCTTGATCACGGCGGAATCTCCCAGACCGCTCTCGATCACATCCGGATAAATGGTACCCTGTACCAGATAATCCACCGCTCCGATCTTTTTAGCCTCTTCTTCGAAGATGCGTATGAATTCCTCGCCTATGATCTTGCGCTTGCGTTCCGGCTCTTCACACCCTTCAGCTTTTCATAATAGCGTTCTGCCGCATTGACACGGACAAAGTTAAGCTCATACGGTCCGTCAGGCCCGAAGACGGCTTCCACTTCATCGCCTTCGTTCAGACGAAGCAGACCGTGATCCACAAATACACAGGTCAGCTGCTTTCCGACGGCTTTCGACAGGAGCACTGCTGCCACCGAGGAATCCACTCCGCCGGAAAGGGCACAGAGTACCTTACCGCTTCCGATCTTTTCACGCAGGCTTGCGATGGAGCTTTCCACAAAGGAGTTCATGAGCCAGTCGCCCTTACAGCCGCAGATGTCGATGGCAAAATGCCGCAGCATACGCATGCCTTCCCGCGTATGCATCACCTCGGGATGAAACTGCACGGCATAGATCTTTTTCTCTGCACATTCCATACCCGCCACGGGGCAGACCTCCGAATGAGCCGTGATACGATATCCGTCGGGAACCTGCGCGATATAATCCGTATGGCTCATCCATACGACAGTCTCGCCGGGAACGCCAGCAAACAGAGCGGAAGAAGGATCCGCCTCGATATTCGTATGCCCGTATTCGCTTACAGGTGCGGTCTCCACCTTTCCGCCGGCCATGTAGGCTATCAGCTGCGAACCGTAACAGATGCCCAGGATGGGGATCCCCAGGTCGAGGATCGCGGGATCGTAATGCGGCGACGCTTCGTCGTATACGCTGTTGGGACCGCCCGTAAAAATAATGCCTTTGGGGGCAAGTGCTTTCAGTTCCTCCATCGGCATCGTATAGGGTTTTACCTCACAATAGACATTGCATTCGCGTATCCTTCTGGCGATCAGCTGGTTATACTGACCGCCGAAATCCAGTACGATGATCTTCTCCATACTCACTCCTTCTTTAAGCCCGGCAGGTTCTTCACCCACTCGATCTGTTCATCCGTATAATGAAAACGCTTCTGTTTCTGCTCATCCACCTTACCGTCCTGCATGCAGCCCGCATACATACGGAAAAGACCGCCCCGCTTGAAAGCTCCGTGGATCAGCTTGCCCCGCAGTGCTTCATCTTCCACATTCACTACGTGGCCCGCGAATCTCGATACCAGCGTACGCTCCTTATCCGACTTCTTGTTACCCAGCAGATACTTGCAGATCGCTTCCTCCGAAAGATCAAAGTCCAGATGATAACGCTTCACAAAATCACGGGTGGTATTCTCCTCGTAACTGATGGAGATCTTCAGCATCTTGTAAAGCTCCCTCTTTTCGGGGAGATATGCGGCAGGGATATGGAAAGCCAGGCAATAGAGCAGCTTGGAAGTGAAGAACACTTCCCTTGATGCAAATACTGCTGCCGTTACCCGCTTAAGGGTCTCCGTATCCGCGTCAGTGTAGGTAAAACGCCGTTTGGTATTGCGTATCATGCGTACAGCGCCGGTGATGGTCTCTTTATTCTCTTTGGGAAGCATGGCCTCAAAGAAACAGAGCGCATCCGCTGCGGGCACCACGGAGAAATAAGCCCTGAATATCATGCGCTGTCCCAGGATGCAGGGATAGCACTCCGCGCCGTACTGATAGGCTGCAAGGAAAAAGCCGGCGATATTGATACGCCTGGGGGTGCATTCCTTCACCCAGCGCAGGACCGTGTCCGTATCGGGCTTGTACTTCACAGGGATCTCAAAAGATGTAAAGGTCTGCATCTTCAGCTCCGAAGGCACAGAGGAAGCCATAATGGAGTTTACCAGCTCCTCCATTCCTTCCCGGTCTTCATAGTGAAAACCCTTATGCTCCGTGAAGACACGCGAAAGAACTCCGAAGAGCTTTTTATCATACCCTCCTGCTGCCAGATGCTCCGCCGTGGCCAGAAGCTCCATGCTGTTCTTCCGGGAGGTGATCTTCCGGATCTGATAAGTTCCCGGTACCAGAGGATCCGTGTTTTCAGCCGTATTCATTTTTTCCCTGATCTCTTCTGCCATATCACCCGTCACGCAATTACTTTGGGCAGGACATCGCCCACTTTGCCATGTATCACATAATCCGCAAAACGATCCGTGTAATGCTCTTCTTTGGTGATGAGAGCCAGATGCTCGCCCGCGTAATTACCCGTACAGTAACGCACCATGCTGTCCGACATGTTGGTGCCGAGGATCAGCACCATATCCGCTTCCTCACAGGCATTCACGGCCTCGGTCATCAGATCGTTGTGGATGGTCTCACCGAAGAGCAGGACTCCGGGACGGATGGGGGCTCCGCAATCGTCACAGAGCGGTACACCTTTCGACTCACGGATATACTCCACGGGAAACTCCTTTCCGCAATGGGTACAGTGATTGTTCTTGATATTACCGTGCAGGCCCACCACGTCACTGAGTCCTGCCTCCTGTTCCAGATCGAAATAGTTCTGGGTAATGACCTTAAGCACTTTCCCCGTGGCCTGCAGTCTCCGGACATCTTCATATAACGACGCCGGCTTCAGGTCCGGCCCGAGGATCTCTCTTTTGTAAAAATCAAAAAACTTGTCTCTGCGGGCGCTGTAATAACCGACGCTCATCATCTCGTCGGGAGACTTATGATAGAATTCTTCTATACGGTAACACTCCCGGGAGGACCAGATATTTTCACCGCCGCTCTCTATGACCGCACCGATACCGATCATCACCACGATCTTCTGCGAGTCTTCTATGATCTCTTTTACCCTTTCGATTGTATCGCTCTGATCCATCATCTGCCTCACCCCCTGCTTCCTCATGCAAAAGGAAGTCCGTCAATTCCTTGCGTTCCGTCCCTCATCATAGCCGTAAGAGATAAAATGCAGATAATACTGTTTCCAGTCATCACCGAATGCATTACGGAGATCCGCATAATTGTTCTTGTAAACGATGGGATCGAAATTCTCGCTGGCCTGCCGACCTTCCGACATCCCGAAGCTCACAAAATGCTGCAGAGCGCCGGCGGGATTGTTCTGGTAGAGCACGCGCATATCCGGATAGCGGTTGATGTAATATGCAAAGTCATATACTTTGGAATAATCCGTACCGCGGTTAACGATGGCGGCTTTTGCCTCTTTACTGGGAGCAACGCCCGTATTCACGGCAGGGAAGGAATAGACCGTACACTTTGCCGCATTGGTGGTATACCATACGATCTTTCCTCCGGAAAGGATGGGCTGGCAATCGGACAGGCAGCCCCTCATGGAATATACCTGACTGGTGAGCTGGCCGGAGCCGTTTACAAATACGTAATTCACCGTTTCCGTCTCGGCATAGCCGTCCCGGTTCTCCCAGATCACCACAAACTGGTCGATGTTCATCTTCACTACATAAGGCGTCATGGCATCGGGCAGATCGCCGTAAGCATAGCCGGTGGCATAAGCGATACGCACATTCTCGGTGGAATCGGCATTCTTCGGCACCGTAGCGATAAAGATATTGCGGTTCGGCGAGCTGCCGTCGTAGGGATTGGTCACACCGAAGACCAGACGGTACTGGGCCGAAACCTCGTAACCTCCGATGCTGGTGCCCGGAGTGGTCTGCCCGGCATAACCGGGAAGCAGCAGGGCATCCGCCGTTGCACAGCCTGAGATAAAGGCTCCGCCGGCCTGTGCGTTATAACGCGTCGACACGATGGCGTGGGGATCGGTCAGGGAATGATCCAGTGTGGTTACGGCACCGTCGGAAACATCAATGAAGGTAGCCGCACTGTCGGCATAAGCTCCGCCGTCGCGGCCCGTGATGCCGGACTGTACCTGGATAAGAGCGCCGTCCGAATTGCGGGAAGCAAAGGTCATGACTGCCTGACGCCCGTCATAGCACATATGCCCGCAGCGTACGTAGACCGTATCACCGTATTCGGAGAAATCCGTATTGCAGCCGATAAAAGGTACTGCCGTATTATTTCCGTAGACGGATGTGGAATTCAGTCGGTTCCATGCCTTGTCGTAACGCACAAGCCGCAGGACTTCCACTCCTTCATCACAGCCCGTATTATTCTGGCCGAAAAGAACATAATTATAGGCAGCGCCGCCCCAGAAACCGCCGAATTCCGGCAGCTCCATAGCAATAAAACGCTGTCCCAGACAGGTAAGGGAAGAATTATAATTCTCGATCAGCACGATATCGCCCATGTTCTCCACACGGGCAAAGGTACCGTTGCCGTTGTCGGTCATGTAGCAGTTTGCCACACGTTTCCGATCCGTATAATCATTGTCGTGGATATTGTTACTGACTATAGAACGACTGTTGACTTTGTATTTGGCCGAAGAAATGATGGGCACGGAGACGCACACCACCGCAGCGGCGAGCACCACCGCCAGAACCTTTTTCCCAAGTTTGCTGAGTTTTCTCTTCGCCATGATATCTTGTCCCTCCCTGGACCTGAACCTACCATATAGTGTATCACAGTAATACAGAAAATGATATGTAAAAAATGACGAAATTAGGACTCCTGAAGGAATCTGTGTATTACTTTGGCGGAATTGGCGGAAGCCAATGCCACAAAGGCCGGATAGTCAAGACCTGCACCGGAATCTGCCGAATCCGAGATGGAACGCAGCACGCAGAAAGGCACCTTGTTAACATAACAGACCTGTGCCACCGCCGCACCTTCCATTTCGCAGGCCAGAGCCTTAAAGATCTCTACCAGCAGCTGCTTTTTCCCTTTGGAGGAAATGAACTGGTCGCCGGACACCACCGTACCCTGCAGGGCCTTCACTTCCTTCCCGCCGAAAGCATTTTCGGCATTCAGTTCCATGATGGCGGAAAAGAGACGGTCCCGGATCTCTTCATCGGTAGGGATATACTGGATGTCGCTGCCGAGGATCTTTCCCAGGGGCTCGCCAAGAGCCGTCACATCCATGTCATGCTGTACCAGCTGGCGTGCGATCACGATATCCGTCACCGAAAGGCCGTCGGAAAGCGAGCCTGCCACACCGACGTTCAGTATCATCCCGGGATGGAACTTCAATATCATGGTCTGGGTGCAGATCGCGGCAAAAACCTTGCCTACACCGCAGACGGCACATACCACATCCTTGCCGTAGAGCTTGCCCATATAGTAACGGATGCCGGAAAACTCCAGTTCCCCGTCGGGCTCCATTCCTTCACGGATCTCTTTCAACTCCTCGGGTAACGCACAGATAATACCGATCATTCCTCTTCACCTGCCTTCTCTTTTCGAAAAACCCACAGCTGCTGTACCTTATAACTGATAAAGAAAAGGATCGTATCCACGGGGATCTTGCTGAGCTTGTCATTCCAGCCCAGCTGCTGCACCAGGGTCTTGACCAGCAAGGCCGAAAGCGCCATCTGTACCAGCCATACCACAAGGTATTTCGGTCCGGAACTCTTCACCTTTGTCTTTGTCTTAAAGAGCAGACGATTGATATTATAATTGAAGATACCGGAACAGATACGCGCCGTTGCCGTGGAGACTCCGATGTAATGAATGCGCACAAATTCCGGTACGGATCCCCCGACCAGCAGGACGGTCAAAAGCGAATAGATCAGGAAATCCAGTATGGCCGAGCCGAATGAGGATAACATGAACTTGAAGAAGACCTTGTAGATCTTCATCGAGTCTTTGATGGGGTTAAAATGCGAGCTGGCATTATCGTCGAGATAAATAACCTCGATGGGCACCTCCACAATGGGCACATCCAGATCCTTCACCGCGAAGATCACGTTCATCTCGTATTCGTAACGATCCCCCTCAACCTCAAGGAGCTTCGGCAGATAACTCATCCCATGGACCCGCAGGCCCGTCTGGGTATCCGATAAGCTTATATCGCAGAAAAACTTGAGCAGCCGGCTGGTAAGACGGTTCCCGAAACGGCTCCGGGGAGGGATCTTGCTGTCGGAGGTAAAATCCCTGCAGCCGAATACGATACTTTTCGGCTGTTTTAAGAATTCCTCACAGCAGGCGATGGTGTCTTTCACCGTATGCTGCCCGTCCGCATCCAGGGTCACCACACCCAATGCATCGGGATAATGCTCCAGAGCATAGGCAAAGCCGGTCTTCAGCGCACGGCCCTTGCCTTTGTTCTGCTCATGCACAAGGATCGTGACACCGGGAAATTCCCGTACAGCATCAAAGATCGGCGCATACTCTTCACTGCAGCCGTCGTCCACCACGATCACTGCGGGAAAGATGCCCGAAAGCTCCCGCACCGACTCGATCATGCTCTGCTCGGGACAATAGGCCGGCACCAGAGCGATCAGCTTTTCCATAGCATTCTCAGCCATGAAGCCCTCTGGACTGACGATCCATATCCTCGATCACGATATCGTAGATCTCCCCCAGGCTGCGGCAGTATTCCAGCACCTTCCAGGGTTCATTGGTATGAAAATGAATTTTGATGGGATCCCCGTCACCGCCTACGGCCAGAAGGCAATCCCCCTTAAAATGCTCCGTGATATACTCGTTTACTTCGTCCTCATCCAGGTCATCACCTTCGATGAGCAGCTGGGTGTCGTAACGAAATTCGATCTCTTCCATTTCTTTCCTCCGTCAAAAAAGATGCTGTCTTTCTATTGTAGCAGATTCTGCCAGAAATACAAGCGCGGGATGGTGATACAGGCGCTTCAGTACTGCGCCGTTTCCTCCTTCAGCCTGTTTTTGTACAGCTTCACCACTTCCTCCGGTCCGGTGATGCGCACGTTTTTCCCCAGGGCAAAGATCCAGCCCAGGAACTGACCGCTCATCGCCACCTTTACCCAGGTCTTTGACCAGCCGGCTTTGGAGCCCTTCAGGATCGTTATCTCTTTTCCGAAACGGTCTATGAACACCCCCGCTAAAGGATCGGCGAATTCTATGGCCACTTCCGTTTCCTCTCCGCCGAACATCCCGAAACTCTTCTTGGCATAGGCGGCCACATCAAACTCCCGGAAGATATCCCTGCCCTGCCGTCTGTCCTTCAGGATCTCGATATTCCGTATCTTGTCCACACGGTAGTGCTTGATCTCAGCCCCCGAACTTCGTTCGGGAGAGCCTGCACCGGCTTTGAGGCGCTTCAAAGGTTTGCCGTCAGGCAGATCTTCCTTTTCTTCCTCCACATGGGCGATGAGATAGTAATTCTCGTCATCCCACATGAGGGCCCAGGGGCTTACCTCATACAGCTCCTCCCGCTTCAGCTCCAGTTCTTTCTTAGTATTCCACTGATAATATTCAAAACGTATCTTTTTATTATTTGCTATGGCCCGGTGGATCTCGTCCACCACATAATAGATGCTCTCATTCATGGTCTTGATGCGGCCCTGCACCACCACCTGCCGCTTCAGTTCCCGGGCTTCGTACTCACTTACCATGCCGGTAAGCTTTTTGATCAGCTCATTCGATTTCTTCTCGGTGATGAACTTGGAGGACTGTATGGCGTCCACTAAAAGCTTCAGCTCCGCCAGCTCAAAATTCTTCTGACCCACATGATAATGGTATTCCCTTCCGATCCGCTCTCCGATGACTTCTATCCCCAGCTCACCCAGCGTCTGTATATCATCATAAAGACTCTTCCGGTCCGCCGTCACCTCATATCCTTCAAGAAGATGCCGTATCTCCTGCATGGTCAGCGAATGATCATCATCCGTTTTTTCCACCATGATCTTTGCAAGATAATAGAGCTTGAGTTTCTGATTTGTACCTTTGGGCATGGGTTTCACCTCCCGATGAGCTGTTTGGCCTTATTTTATCATATATCCGGATATCAGCAAAGCGAAAAAGCGCAGATATCGGGGCATTAAGGGACAAAAAAAGGACCTGACACGCTCATTCCGCGGTCAGGTCCGGAAAAATGCTCTTTACTGCTCCGTGAACAGGGCGGTGGAATAATAACGGTCGCCGCTGTCGGGAAGGAGTGCCACGATCAGCTTGCCCTTGTTCTCCGGCTTCTTTGCCTGCTCGATGGCTCCGAAAAGTGCTGCACCGGAGGAGATACCGACGGAGATACCCTCCTTACGGGCCAGGAGCTTGGCCGTCTCGAAAGCATCCTTATTGGAAGCCTTGAAGATCTCGTCGTACACACTTGTATTCAGCACATCGGGTACAAAGCCGGCGCCGATACCCTGGATCTTATGGGCGCCTGCACGGCCCTCCGAAAGCACAGGTGAATCCTCGGGCTCCAGAGCGATGATCTTCACATTCGGATTCTGCTCCTTCAGATACTCGCCCACGCCGGTCACGGTACCGCCGGTACCTACACCTGCGATGAAGATGTCCACTTTGCCGTCCGTATCCTTCCAGATCTCGGGACCGGTGGTGGCCTTATGGATGGCCGGGTTGGCCGGGTTCACGAACTGTCCGGGGATAAAGCTGTTCGGGATCTCCTTCGCCAGCTCGTCGGCCTTTTCGATGGCTCCCTTCATACCCTTGGAGCCTTCCGTGAGCACGATCTCGGCTCCGTAACTCTTCAGTATGCTCCTGCGCTCCACACTCATGGTCTCGGGCATGGTCAGGATGATGCGGTAGCCCTTGGATGCAGCTATGGCTGCAAGCCCGATACCGGTATTACCGGAGGTAGGCTCGATGATGACGGAACCCTCTTTCAGGATGCCTTTCTGCTCCGCATCCTCGATCATGGACTTTGCGATACGGTCCTTTACGCTCCCGGCGGGATTAAAATACTCCAGCTTTACCACGACCGTGGCTTCCAGTCCAAGTTCCTTCTCGATATTCTCAACTTCCACGAGGGGGGTATTGCCTACCAGCCCCAGTGTTCCCTTATAGATGTTTGCCATGATACTTTTTCCTCCTTATTATCCTGTCACTTATTTCAATGCATCAAAGCCTTTGCTCAGGTCTGCAATGATGTCGTCGATATGCTCGGTTCCGATGGAGAGGCGGATCGTGCTCTGGTAGATGCCCTGATCCTGAAGCTCCTCATCCGAAAGCTGGGAATGGGTCGTGGAAGCCGGATGGATCACAAGGCTCTTCACATCCGCCACATTGGCGAGCAGCGAGAAGATCTGCAGCGCATCGATGAACTTCCAGGCTTCTTCCTTTCCGCCCTTGATATCAAAGGTAAAGATGGAACCGCCGCCGTTGGGGAAATACTTCTCGTAAAGCGCGTGATCCGGATGATCCGGCAGGGAAGGATGATTGACCTTCTCTACCTGGGGATGTTTGCTCAGAAACTCCACAACCTTCTTCGTATTCTCCGCATGACGCTCCAGGCGCAGGGAAAGGGTCTCCACACCCTGCAGGAGCAGGAAAGCGTTGAAAGGAGAGATCGTCGCGCCGGTATCACGCAGGAGGATGGCACGGATGTAGGTCACGAAAGCCGCCGGGCCTACCACATCATAGAAGGATACGCCATGATAGCTGGGGTTGGCATCCGCGATATTGGGATACTTCCCGCTGGCCTTCCAGTTGAACTTGCCTGCTTCCACGATGATACCGCCCAGGGTGGTGCCGTGGCCGCCGATGAACTTCGTTGCGGAATGTACCACGATATCCGCACCGTGCTCGATGGGACGGAAGAGGTAAGGCGTACCGAAGGTATTGTCAACTACCAGGGGCAGGCCGTGCTTATGGGCGATCTCTGCGATGGCGTCGATATCGGGGATATCACTGTTGGGATTGCCCAGAGTCTCCAGATAGATGGCGCGGGTGTTATCCCTGATCGCTGCTTCCACTTCGCTCAGAACATGAGCGTCTACGAAAGTGGTTTCAATACCGTACTGGGGGAGGGTATGGGCCAGCAGATTGTAGCTGCCGCCGTAGATGGTCTTCTGCGCTACAATGTGCCCGCCGTTGGCTGCCAGGGCTTCAATGGTATAGGTGATGGCTGCAGCGCCGCTGGCCAGTGCCAGGGCTGCGCTTCCGCCTTCAAGTGCCGCAACTCTCTTCTCCAGTACATCCTGGGTGGAGTTGGTCAGGCGGCCGTAGATGTTACCCGCATCCGCAAGACCGAAACGGTCTGCCGCGTGCTTGCTGTTATGAAAAACATAGGAAGTGGTCTGATAAATGGGAACGGCTCTCGAATCCGTGGCCGGATCTGCCTGTTCCTGTCCTACGTGCAGCTGTAAAGTTTCAAATCTATATTCACTCATGATCCCGATCTCCTTTTAATCTTTTTATTGTTGTCATCACTTCGGAACCATTCCGAAGTGTATTATATAGTTGCTCATATCCTGCGTCAACATCGCATCATGTCCGTGCTGTTACGCATGCTCTTTTTCAGTCTGAAACTGATGGTGTTCAACATCTCAGTTACCTCCTTGCTTTGGATTGAGGCAACTATAACACCATTTCCCTACTATGTCAATAGGTATTATGGATTTTTTTAAATTTATTTGATTTGACCCTCCGGATTGCGCTATAATAGAGAAAAGTTCAGCAGAGGGACAATACTATGATCTCAACAAGAGGAAGATATGCGATCCGCATAATGCTGGATCTGGCGCAGAATGATGACGGCAGCTACATCCCCTTAAAGGATATAGCCGAAAGACAGGATCTTTCGAAGAAATATCTCGAGATCATCGCCAAAGAACTGGTCTCCGGCAAACTTCTTACGGGAGCCAGCGGGAAAAAGGGCGGTTACAGATTATGCAGGAAACCGGAGGAATATACCATCGGCGAGATCCTGGATCTTATGGAGGGCTCGCTTTCCCCCGTTGCCTGCCTGGCAAGCGAAGAAAACGACTGCCCGCGGCGTAAGTTCTGCGAGACTCTGCCCATGTGGACGGAATTTGACCAAATGGTCCACGATTTCTTTTACGGAAAAAAACTGAGCGACCTGC
This sequence comes from Lachnospiraceae bacterium, assembly GCA_017552715.1. Taxonomy (GTDB): domain Bacteria; phylum Bacillota; class Clostridia; order Lachnospirales; family Lachnospiraceae; genus NK4A136. The sequence goes on along the minus strand of JAFZOW010000109.1, from coordinate 37,883 downwards.
TTAACTGAAGCAAGGCCGCTCTTTTTCATATCACATACAGATCCCAGTCCGCACTGGATGCATCCCGGCACCGACCCGCAAAATCGCTGAGGGTCAGGTTCTCCGCATAGGAATTGAGCCTTTCGTTGATCTCTCCCCAGAAGCAGCGGTTCAGGACCGGACGGAGACCTCCGCTCTCCGGTGTTTCCATCTCCGCCAGGATGCCGGAGTCCAGCGCATTCAGCACCTCCGACAGAGTAACTTCCTCCGGAGCGCGGGCCAGTGCATATCCGCCTCTTATCCCCTTATGTGCTTCGATAAAGCCCGCCTGCCTCAACAGAAGCAGGATATGTTCCAGATATTTCCGCGGGATCCTTTCTCTCTGCGCGATCTCCGGAGCCGATACGCTCGTTCCTTTTTCCCCGAAGATCACTATATCCGTCAGGGCGATCAGCCCGTATTCCACTCTTGTCGATACTTTCATCCAAGCCCCCTTTTCCCATATCACTGAGATGTTGAAAATATAACACTATTAACCTACCATGTCAATAGGTTAATGTCCAAAGCCCTCGATCGGACAAAAAGTGATAACTCATTATCATTGTCCGGAAGGCGTAATGATGCTATAATCGGACAAGCAGCGTTTATTCCATCATATCCATCCGGGAGGAAAAGAAAATGGCAGAAACTATCATCATTTCAGTGCATGACGGGGATCGGGCAGATTTTCACAATCAGGTGGATTACTGCATAGGTACCGGAAGAATGAGCCTGGCACTCCACAAGGAGTATCATGATCAGCTTAAACTGGTGCAGGAGCACATCGGCTTCAAGCATATCCGGGGTCACGGACTCTTTACGGATGACATGGCCATATATCAGGAGTTCCGGCAGGATTTCTTTAATCCCGACAGCCCCTACGAAGTGGAATACAATTTCACCTATCTCGACCGGGTGATGGACGACTACAGGAGCATGGGTCTCGATCCTTTCCTGGAGCTGGGCTTTATGCCGAAAAAGATGGCCAGCGGCGAGCAGACCATCTTCTACTGGAAGGGAAATACCACACCGCCCAAGTCCTACGAGGCCTGGAAAGACCTGGTGCAGGCGCTGCTCAGGCATCTGCTTGAAAGATACGGCGAGGACGCCTTAAGCTTCCCCATCGAAGTCTGGAACGAGCCGAATCTTCCGGGCTTCTGGTATAAGGCGGACATGGATGAATATTTCAAACTCTTTAAGGAATCCTTTGAGGCGATCAAGGCCGTGGATGAGCGCTTCCGTGTGGGAGGCCCGGCTGTCTGCGGCGGCACGGATGAAAAGTGGATCAGCGCTTTCATGGAATTCTGCCACAACAATTCCCTGCCCATCGACTTTGTGACAAGGCACCACTACACCACGGAGCTTCCCGAAAGGACCGGGCATTACGGCTATGCGGAGCTCATGGATGACGAAGCGGGCTTCAAAAACCTTCACAGCACCCGTGAGATCATAGACCGCTATCCGGAGTATAAGGGACTTCCCATCCACATCACGGAGTTCAACACCTCCTATATCCCCAACTGCCCGCTGCATGATACCAACCAGAATGCGGCGTACATCGCAAAACAGCTTTCCCGTCTGGGGGATGACAACGAATCCTATTCCTACTGGACCTTCGGAGATGTCTTCGAAGAAATGGGCGTGCCCTTCACGCCTTTCCACGGCGGTTTCGGTCTGGTAGCCAACGGCTGCATCCCCAAGCCCACCTTCTGGAGCTTCGCCTTCTTCAAGGCACTCAAGAAGAAAGAGGGCGTATGCGTTCACAAGAGCGATAACGGGGTCATCATGAAATATGAAGACGGCAGCTTCCGGGGCGTTCTCTTCAATGCCACAAGGCAGAGGGAAGGAAAAGATCTTAATGTAAGCCTGGAGTTAGAAGCGGGCGAAGCCGAATACAGTCTGGTGGAAAAGCGGGTGGATGAGGAGAGCTGCAATCCCCTGAAGCTCTGGCATTCCATCGGGGAACCTGCAAATCCGGATGAGGAGATCATTTCACTCCTTAAGTCTGCGGCATATCCCGCAGTCTCCGGCAGCCGCTTACAGAGCAAAGACGGACGCGTAAGCTTTGAGCTGCCCCTTGCGGAAAACGCTCTGGTCTATTTCGAACTTACTCCCTCCGTGGTCAAAGCCGACAGAGGCTATGATTACGAAAGAGTGATGCAGCACACTCACTGATCCGCATCTTCGCAGACCAGCATGTTTTTCCCGTGCTGTTTGCCGTAATACATACGTTCATCGGCAACCCTGATGATCTCCTCCGGCTCATGGTAGATCTCTTTGTTCACCTCAAGGCCGATGGTGATCGTAGCATCGATCCGGCGGTTGAAAAATACCGTCGGATTTGATTCTATGCTCTTCCGCATCTCTTCCATCTTTTCCTTAGCGGCTTCCGGCTCGTAGTCCTTCAGAAAGACCAGGATCTCTTCACCGCCCCATCTGCATATATCACAGCCGTGCAGTTCTTTCTTGAACAGTCTGGTGATATGCCTCAGCACCTCATCTCCGCAGTCATGACCGTAAGTATCATTGATACGTTTGAAATCATCCAGATCGCAGAAGGCGATGCCGAAATCTGCCGAGGGAGCCTCTTTCATGTAAGCTTCGATCACAGGCAGAAAGCCCCGGCGGTTCAGCAGTCCGGTAAGGGTATCTTCATATGCATCCAGTGATAACTGCTGATTTTCCTGTTCCAGGCTGACCCTTTCGTACTCGCTTGCATAGATGTATATCGTATTGTAAAAGATCATCGAAAACACCATAACGAAGGAGGAGAAGATGGTCAGTATCCCCTCTACCGGCTGCGCAAGCGCGTAGACCGGCTGTGCATCCGCATAGCGGATATACAGTAATACATATGTCAGGAAATTCAAGAGCAGTATAAGAACGATGGTCCAGCGTTTATGGCCCTTAAACAGGTAAGAGCCGAAATAGATGATGATGGGAACGATGGACCAGAGGAAACAGCAGGAACCGCTGTTCAAACCCAGATAATGCACGGAAGTGATCGTATACGCGGTAACCTCCAGAAGGATGCAGACATAGGCCGGCATGATATGCCCGTATCTGCATAAAAGGACACAGGCCAGATAGACCGCAACACTGAGGATGTTGAAATAGATCAGCGGCATCACCGCCCCGGCACACATGATAAAAAACAGTGTCAGATGCACCAGGCACATGATCATAACGGTGAATATAAAGCCGTTATGAACCAGGAAATGCATTGTTTTTCCTATGATCTTCCTGTCCTTCACTCAGCAGTTCCGCCTTTCCTGAAGGGTATTATAGCACAGCTGCCTGCATATCGGAACAAAAAAATCGGCGGGGCCTTACGCCCCGCCGCGTTACCTTTCATACCCGGCGATCCCGCCCGGGATCACCCTTCGATGGCGATCAGCTTCTTTTCGGGAACTTTGGCCGCTTCCTTCTTCGGAATGCTCAGCTGCAATACCCCGTTCTCGAATTTCGCCTTAACTTCCTGCTCCGTAATGGCATCGCCCACATAGAAGCTTCTCTGCATGGAACCCGCATAACGTTCCTGGCGGATCAGTTTACCCTTTCGGTCCTTCTTCTCCTTATCCAGGCCCTTTGCGGCATTTACGGTCAGGTAGCCGTTTTCAAGGGACAGGTTGATCTCGTCCTTCTTAAAGCCCGGCAGATCGATGTCCACTTCGTAGCCGTCATCGTGTTCATGGACATCCGTCTTCATGACGTTTGCCGCATGTTTCCCATACAGTTTCCGGTCGATGTCGGGGAAATCCATCCTCGGGAAATCCATCCAGTCGTCCAGCAGTCTCTCTCCAAAAATACTCGGCAGTAACATAAGTCATCCCTCCTTTTACATAAAAACTATAAACTATAGGTTTCATGAGCAAGGGGAAGGAGCGTTTGGATCCTGTACTGTTTGGGATCTTCTCTGTTTCCTTTGTTCTGACTACGTTATACTCCGGATTGTTAGCACTGTCAAGAGGTGAGTGCTAATTTCTTTGTGAAGATTTTGTGAAGGGGGTGAAACTATATATTTCTCAGCTCCGCCAGCTTTTTCTTTACGTACATGATCTCGCTGTCCCGCAGATATCCCACCATGATGTAGCCGTGGTAAATGTATTCGTAAAAGCCCATATAGATCGTTGCGGTATCCGTAAGGATCTCGTTATCCCGGGTTTCGGAAAAGCCTATCCCCGAATGCCGCAGATAGTAATGCATGCACTCATGGATCAGTACCGCCAGGACCACGTTATAGCGGGCATAGCGGCTCACCCGTATACGTATCGTACTGACTCCGTCCCGGTGGCTGTAGGTTCCGGCCGGGTGTTCCCCCATCTCTTCCTCGCAGGTCTCCACTGCCAGGTCTGCGGGAACGATGCCGCAGTGCGCCAGTATATCTTCGGCCATGTAACGCAAAAGCTCCGGATCCGTACAGTTCCCCTGAAATGCTTCGAAACGGCGGGATTCCGGAACATAGGCACCCCGGGCACCTCCCAGCTTCCGTTCCAGCAGCTCGATGCTATCGTCGATGATGCGCTTGTTCTGCGTGGGCCCCAGCTGCCTGAGGATCACAAAGAATACAAAGCCCATCAGGACGATGATGGTAAAGAGGGTGTAAAAATCAGTCTTCATCGCCGCTTCCCGCTTTAAGCATTGCAACGATCCATTCCGGCTCCGGAGCCTTCATTTCCTTATCCATGGCCATCTCTTCCATGATACCCTGAACGGAGGCCCAGAAGCATCTGGACATGATCAACGCGTCACCCTTATGAAAGACTCCGCTTTTCTGTCCCTGCTCAATAAGCTTCGCCGTACGCTCGACCGTGTCCACGGCTTCGGCGGCCTTTCTGGCTTCCTCCGGCATACCGGCCCTGCGGACCTGTCCCATGAGCACGAACATGTTAAATACCCAGGGCTGTTCCTTTGCGAAGGAAAACATCCTCCGCAAAAACTCCGTAAGATAAACATCCGGAGGGATATCTCCCATTTCCCTGCCTGCGGCTTTGGTCCCCTCCGCCCCCATACGGACCAGCTCCGTAAGGAGTTCCTCCTTCGACTCAAAATAATGGAACATCAGGCCGGTACTCATCTGAGCGGCTTCCGCGATATCGCTGATCCGGGTATCATAATAACCCCTCTCCACGAAAAGCCGGAGCGCGTTCATAAGTATGTTCTTTCTTCTTTCTTCCTTTTGTTCTTTCCGGGTCATATATTTATGTCCTTTCTGCGGGCCTTAAGTATACGCTGTACCGCAAACTTTCCGCTGGCAACGGCCACGGGAAGTCCTCCCGGCGAATTGGTCCACTGGCCGGCCAGATAGAGGTTATCGATCCCCTTAAGCTTCCCCTTCATTTTGAGCTGTTTCCCGAAGGGAGTGGTGACAAAGCTCATATAACTTCCGTGATATGCATTACAGTATCTTTCATAAGTAAGCGGTGTCCAGCAGTCAAGGAATTCCAGATCTCCCTTAAGCTCCGGGAAAGCCGTTTCGATCCGCACACTTATCTCTTCCACAAGCTTTTCCTTAGCCGCCCTGTACTCTTCCTCCGGCAGCCTCTTCCAGTAATCAAAATCGTCGTCCGACTGGGTGATACAGGTCTGTATGACCTGCTTTCCGTCCTTCACAAAGATGGGATCATAGCCGTAGGCTTTCACATACATGCGGTCTGCGGTCCTTTTCCCCACCTTCAGCTCATCGATATCGATAAAGATGGTCTCTCCCCGGTTAAAAGAAGTGCTTACGGCAAAGGCGATCTGAAAACCGCTGGTTACCGGATAGGCCTTCTCATCGCTGTACGCTTTCTTCAGCTCCGCAGGCATATAGGAAGCGGGAAGCAGCTTATGAAACAGCGGATAGGTATCCAGGGTCGGGATCATCAGATCCGCCTGTACGAAGGAACCGTTCTCCAGCTGAAGCCCCGTTGCCTTCCTGTTCTCGACAACGATCTTTTCCACTCCGGCGTTATAGAAGATCTTTCCGCCCATTTCCTTAAATTTCTTTTCCATGCGCAGGGACATCTGAAGCGAAGCCCCCATGGGGATGCCGCCGTTCCCGTCCGCCATGGTGGCATAGGACACCAGGAAGGAATAGGCGCAGTATTCTTTGGGCAGGTAGTCGCAGATCATCTTCCGAAGCAGCGGGGACCTGAACCTTTTGCTGTACTCCTCCAGGGAGATCTTTCCGAATTCCTTCAGGACCTTGGGGAAATCCGCCATGTTCTTTCCCACGGAGATGTAGTCCGCGATCTTCCACATTTCCATCGGCTTGTCTGCGGGGAAGAGGCACTGCTTGGAGTACTCAACGTACTGAATGAACTTCTTTATCTCCTCTTCATCTTCCGGCGAAGCCGCGATCAGTTCCTTCTGCGTTTTTTCAAGGTCATTCCACAGTGTAACGCTTTTTCCGTCATATGTCGATGTGTAAAATGAATCGAGCTTCGCATATTCCGTTTCATCCGTAAGAGCACCCGTGGCCTTCCATACCTCGTAAAGATCCGTTCCCTTTTTTGTTCCCGTCAGCCAGTGGATGCAATTGTCGATATGGTAGCCTTTTCTGTTCCAGCCGATGCACTCTCCGCCGGGAATGGCATTCTTTTCGTATATCTCCGCATCGAAGCCGGCCTTAAGTGCGTAGATCCCGGCCGAAAGCCCTGCGATACCGCCACCGATGATAACAACTTTTTCCTTCTTATCCATTTCCCTTTTCCTCCGATCTTTTTATTGAATCCACTTGTTGAATTCATTTTCATTGAATCTGCATTCACTATATCAGCAGAAAACGATCTTGTCAATAGTTTTATTGAATTTGTATTCAATAAATTTTTCCGGACAAAAAAATCGCCAGTTGTTCGAACGGATGTTCGTGCAAACTGCCGATTGACGAATGCAAACATTTGTTCTATCCTTTTCTTTACCACCCTGTGGGCAGGGGAAAGGAACGTAAGGAAACGGAGGGTTCTGCATGGATACATACAGCGATATCATTGACCATCCCCATTATCAGTCAAAGACCAGGCCTCACATGTCCATGTCGGGGCGTGCCGCCCAGTTTGCGCCCTTCGCCGCCCTCTCCGGCTACGGCGATGCTGTCCGCGAAACCGAACGGGAGACCGACCCCCGGGTCGAACTGGACGAATCCGAGCTTGCCCTGCTGAACGACAAACTCCAGTATCTCTACCTTTGCAGGGCCGATCATCCCCGGGTCACCATCCGCTACTTCGTCAAAGACCGCTCCAAGGATGGCGGCTCATACGAAAGCATCACCGGCACCGTCAAGAATATCGATGCGGTATTCTGCTATGTCGTTATGGATGACGACTCCCTCATTCCCATCAGGGATATACGCTCCATCGAGCTGTAGCTCTGGCCTCAGCTGATGATACAGGGAAGCCCGTGCTCTTCCAGCTGTATATCCAGCTCGATCATATCGTAGATACCGTTTTCAATAAAGTAGGAGAATATGATGTCTGTCTTGTCGCAGGGTGAAAGCGCATAGCCGGCCCTGGCAAGCAGATCCTTCGACTCATCCAGATTAAGCTTTGCTCCCACACACAGGCAGAGAGCCGTCAGTTTCTGCGGGTGATAGTCCGCATTGTTCTTGATCTTGGAGAATATCTTTTTATCCACGATGGCCCTTTTGTAGACCTCGGCGTTCTCCATATTCTTCTCCCGGATCAGATACATCAGATACTGGGAAAAAGTATCGGAGATATGCTGCATCCGCTCCCTGAGTTTGCTTTCGTGGCCGGTCTCGAAGTCAAGGAAAGGCTCTTCGCAGCTTTCTTCTTCCAGCTGCTCTGCCCGTGGCTTTCTCAGGGACAGGATAAGGCTGTTCCCATGATCCCTTTTCGCCTTTTCCCCCTTCTTTTTGCCGGCTTCCGGCGACGGAGCCCCGAAAGGTACTGAATACGGAGCCGCGGGAGGCTCAGAATACGCTGCCGCGAGAGGTACAGCGTTTGCCGCCCCGTATGCCGCCCCGTAATGCGGTCCGGAAGGCGCACCGTATTCTTCATTACTCTTCTCTTCAACGTAATTCCGGTCAATATATTCTTCCAGCTCCGGACAGATCCTCTTACCCAGATCCCTGGCCTTATCATCAAAGACCACCAGAAAGATCTCCATCTCGTTCTGCAGAAGGAAGGCATTGATCTCGTCCACCGCGATGCGCATCCCTTCTTCCTTCGGATACCCGAAGCCCCCGGTGGAGATCAGCGGAAAGGAAAGGGAACGGATCCCCTTCTCTTTTGCCAGCTGCAGGCTCTTTTGATAACAGGAACGGAGCTTCTCCTCCTCGCCTTCCCCGCCGCCCATATAGAGCGGGCTCACCGCATGGATGATGTATTTTGCGGGCAGCTTAAAGCCGGGAGTGATGAACACCTCTCCCTCCGGAACATAGCCGATCTTCTCTTTTCTGTATGCCAGAAGCTCATCCATGCCCGCCGCTTCATAAACGGCAGCATCACAGCCCGTACCGACGGTGGGCCGGTCATTTGCCGTATTAACGATGGCCTCCGTATTCATTTTTGTGATATCGTTACGTACGATCCTGAATGCCATAGTTCTCCCCCAGCCATTTTACGGACTTCTTCAGTGCCTCCACCGTCTTCGTCTCCAGAACGCACCTTGCATTTCTTTCTTCTGCAAGCTTTATCCTTTCGGCAAGATCGATCTCTCCGTCTCCCAGAGCGAGATGATTGGCCGACTTCTTCCCGGCCGCTGCTGCCGCGGGATCCGTTCCGTCGATCCCATCATGGATGTGAAAATGGATCAGCCTGTCCCGATGCTCCATGATAAAGGGCACATCCTTCTCCCCAATGCCTTTGGAGTGACCGATGTCCCAGGTCAGGCCAAACTTCGGGCTTTCCAGAAGATACTCTATCGCCTTTTTCTCATACTCACGGAAGCCGTCGGTATTCTCCACGGCTATGATGATATCCTTATCCCCGATCCATTCCTCACACAAGCTGCGGAACTCCGCGAAGGATTTCATGTATGTATCAAAATCCCTGTCATACATCTGTACCTTACGGTCCGGCAGGGTGATAAAGATCCCGTGGTGCATGTGCATGTTCAGGGTCAGGGGCTGCGTGCTGTCTCCGTAACGGTCCCGCAGGAACAAAAGCTTTCCGGCCGCTTCAATGCTGCGTCTCACCGTTTCCAGATAAGCCCCGGAAACCAGGGAATTGAAATCAGCGATGTTTAAGTTCTCATCCAGATGGATCGTATAAAAGATACCGGCCTGTTCGGCCGGACGGATCAGTTCCTCCGTTTCCTCCAGCCGTTCCAGCTGATATTCCGGGAAATTCATGTTCAGCTCAATAAAACGGAGCCCGAGACTGCTGCAAAGAGCCACGTTCTCCTCCAAAGTCCGGTTTTCTATGAGCGTCGGCATTCCGAAACAGACCATGTTCTTCCCCGCCTCCTGAACTTATCTCTAAAACTGTATCTTGATCTCGGCCTTCACCGGCTCCTTCACAAGCCCCGCAAACACTTCTCCGTCGGAAGGCTTTCCCACCAGATGACCGTAGTGCACCGGTATGGCCACCTGCGGACGCATCTCGTTCACCAGCTCCGCCGCGATCTTTGCATCCATGGTATAGAAACCGCCGATGGGGATCAGTGCGATGTCACATTTTACGGCCTTTGCTTCCTTTGTGGCATCCGTATCTCCTGCGATATAGATCCGCTTCCCTTCGATCGTCAGGATATATCCGACCCATCCCGCGCTCTTCGGATGGAAAGGCTTCAGAATGTTATACGAGCGGACCGTCTCGATCTCCAGTCCGCCGATATTGTGCTGCTCATCCGGATTTACCGTTTCCGTATGGCCGACCAGGCCGGAAACGGTCTCCGCTTTCTTCTTCATCTTTTCGGGAACCACCAGTACCGTATCTTTCCCGGCCACCTTCTCTATATCCTCCGGCGAAAAATGATCGTAATGATCATGTGTGATGAGGATAAATGCCGCATCCTTCGGAGCATCCGCCATCTGGAAGGGATCCACATAGATCCTGCCCGCCGGGCTGTCGATCCGTATGCTGTTCTGTCTGAAAACACGGATATTCTCTGTCATCGCTCACCCTCCTTTATCATGCCGCTGCTGCCGTCAGCTCAATCCCTTCATGCTCAGGGATATCCTCTTTTTCTCAAGATCCACCCCAAGGACCTTCACTTCCACCACATCCCCTACCGAGACCGCCTCCAGCGGATGTTTGATAAAACGCTCGCTCATCTGGGAGATATGTACCAGGCCGTCCTGATGCACACCTATGTCCACAAAGGCTCCGAAATCGATCACATTACGCACCGTGCCCTTGAGTATCATTCCCTCACTCAGGTCTTCCATACGCAGCACATCGGAACGCAATACAGGCTTCGGCATATCTTCACGTGGATCCCTCCCAGGCTTTTCCAGTTCCTTAAGGATATCCGTCAGGGTCATCTCGCCCAGGTCCAGTTCCCCGGCAAGCGCTGTCTTATCCTTTACCGCCCCTGCGATACCGGGCAGTCCTCCGCGGGAAAGATCGTTCACCGAGTAGCCCAATCCGCTGATGAGCTTTCTTGCGGCTTCATAGGATTCGGGGTGAACGCTGGTTGCATCCAGAGGATCCGCCCCTCCCGCGATCCGCAGAAAACCCGCACACTGTTCGAAGGCCTTGGGCCCCAGCCTGGGGACCTTCAAAAGCTCCTTACGGCTCTTAAAGCTGCCTTTCTCCTCGCGGTAGCTTACTATATTCTTTGCCAGGATATGGTTGATCCCGGAAACATATTCCAAAAGCGATGCGGATGCCGTGTTGAGATCCACTCCCACCCGGTTCACGCAATCCTCCACAACCGCTCCCAGGGCTTCTCCCAGCTTCTTCTGGTTCATATCATGCTGATACTGACCCACCCCTATGGATCTGGGATCGATCTTCACCAGCTCTGCCAGAGGATCCTGCACACGTCTTGCAATGGAAGCCGCGCTCCTCTGTCCCACATCGAAATCCGGGAATTCCTCCGTAGCCACCTTGCTGGCGGAATAAACCGAAGCTCCCGCCTCATTGGTGATCACATACTGCACGGGTTCCTTTATTTCTTTCAGCATATCCGTGATAATCTGTTCGGATTCCCTGGATGCGGTACCGTTACCCAGAGAGATAAGGCTGATCCCGTATTTCCGGATCAGGGCTTCCACATCCTGCCTGGCTTCCTTTACCTTATTCTGCGGAGCTGTGGGATAAATGACCTTCGTGTCCAGCACCTTCCCGGTGGCATCCACCACAGCCAGCTTGCAGCCTGTGCGGAAGGCCGGATCCCAGCCCAGTACCACCTGCCCGCTGATGGGCGGCTGCATCAGGAGCTGCTTCAGGTTTTTCCCGAACACCTCGATGGCACCGTTTTCCGCCTGCTCGGTGAGTTCGCTGCGTATGTCCCTTTCGACGGACTCCTTTATCAGGCGGCGATAGGCATCTTCACAGCACTCCTTAAGGTAAGGCGCGGTATGAGCATCGTTTCCCCGGATGGTCTTATCCTCCAGATAAGAGAGGATCTTATCCTCGGGGGTCTCGATCCGGACAGTAAGGATCTTTTCCTTCTCGCCCCGGTTGATGGCCAGTGTACGGTAGCCTGTCATTTTCGGCAGCTTCTCACGGAAGTCGTAATACATCTCGTAGACCGAGGAAAGCTCCTTATCCTTCGCAACGGATACCAGCACACCCTCCCTGAAGCTGATGCTTCTTATCCATGTCCTGTATGCGGCATCATCGGAGATGCTCTCTGCCACGATGTCCATAGCCCCTGCCAGGGCCTCTTCCGTGGTGGAAACACCCAGTTCTTCATTCAGATACTTCCGGGCTTCTTCCTCCGCAGGATGTTCCGAACGCTGGAGCATCAGCCAGGCTGCCAGCCCTTCCAGTCCCTTTTCCCTCGCGATCATGGCCCGGGTGCGCCGCTTCTGCTTATAGGGCCGGTACAGATCTTCCACGGCCACAAGGGTCATGGCATCCTCAATGGCCGCCTTCAGCTCCTCCGTCAGCTTTCCCTGCTCTTCTATGCTGCCCAGTACGGCGTCTTTCCGCTCCTGCAGATTCCGCAGATAGTTCAGCCGCTCTTCCAGATCCCGCAGCAGCTCATCATTAAGACCGCCGTGCATCTCTTTACGGTAGCGCGCTATGAAGGGGATGGTATTTCCTTCATCGATCAGCCGTATGACGGTTTCAACCTGCGACGGCTTTATCTTTAATTCCGCCGCGATCACTTTTATTATATCCATGCTGTCCTCCGGAGCCTTCCTGCCGGCTCCGCCGCCTTAAATCTTTTTCTGCATCCAGACCAGGTCGTACCAGCGGTCGAATTTCTTTCCCACGGTCTTCATCCGCGCCACCTCGGTATAGCCTTCCCGTATATGAAAGTTGTAGCTGTCCATGGTCAGGTATTCATCCTCCGGCTCGCAGTAGGCCACCCCCGCCAGCAGGTTCACGATCCCGCGCTCACCAAGCTGTGCTTCCAGCTCCCTGTAGAGCAGGGAACCTATCCCCTGCCGTCTCAGTTCCCGGTCCACATAGATGGAGGTGGTCACCGTCCAGGCATAGGCTTCACGGGGACTGTAGGATCCGGCATATACATATCCGGCGATCACTTCATCCTTCAGGCACACCAGATAGGGATAGCGTGCTTTTATCTTTGTTATGCGTTTCCGGAATTCTTCAACTGTCGGCACTTCATACTCAAAGGAGATCGCCGTATCCCGAACATAGGGAGCATAGATCCGGACCAGGCTTTCGGCGTCCTCCGGCTGAACCTCCCTTATCGTTAATCCCTTCACTTCTTCTTCCTCCGATACTCAGCTTTTATTCCGTTCCGCAGAAAAAGCCTGCGTAGGGGAACTGATAATGCCGCACCTTATTTCCGAACAGATCGATATCCTTATAGGATGCCTTTCCGCTCAGGATCTCGCCGGCCCCCTCGATCAGTTTCCCGATCAGTTCTTTCCCCACCGGCAGAGTCCCGTGGGAAGGAAAGATCTCGTCAAAACGGTCTTCCAGTCCTCTCAGTTTTTCCATGCTGGGGATATAAGTCTCCAGATCCCTGAATTGTCCGAACATGAACACATTTCCATCCTGTACGGAATCCCCCGAATACAGGACCCTGTTGCGTATATCCAGTATGGCCACGCTTCCCGGAGTATGACCGGGGATCTCGATGATCTCCAGGGGTCTGTCCCCCAGATCGATGATATCTCCGTCGCGGATGGGAAGGATGGTCCCGCTCCCGCCGGCAGCCCTGTAATTCTCCTCTTCGGCAGGGCTCATATACATTTCTTCAAAACTCCCGTTTCCGGAGATATGATCCCTGTCCGCATGGGTGTTCAGCATTCCCAGCGGTTTTTCCGTCAGTTTCTCCGCATACTCTTTTGCATCAGGCACATTCATACCGCTGTCGATCATCAGAGCCTTTTCCGTTCCTTCCAGCACAAAAAACCTTACCATTCCGTCCTCGATCCGCCAGCTATGTGCATCGATCTTAATGACCTCGGCCATGATCCGTACCTCCCTTTTATGCCCGGGCAGAAGTCCGCGATGTTCAATCTTCCATCGTGTACTGCATCAGTTCGTACTTAAGGCGGCTGCCCTCAACGATCTCGGGCGGAAGAAGCGCACGCGCCACCAGCTTCAGATCGTCGGATTCGATATCCGTCCGTTTTAAGTTTGCGTAATCCCCGTCGATACTCACTACTTCGTAAAACCAGGTTTCCATATCCGCATCCTCCCTGTTCTCTTTATCCCGTCACTGCATCGGAACGTCATGATAAAGCACGTCCAGATCCACATCTCCGTTCACCCCGTCGATCCTTCCCGTACAGCCGTGCTGCCACATAAAGTAGCGGCTGTGATCGGAAAGGGACGAAACATAGTATGCCAGCCACACCGGATGTTTGGAAGCGGAGGTCCAGACCGTATCAAGATAATACTTGCTGTTGTACAGGCAGCCGGTGTAGCCGTGCTTTTCCACTTCGCTGACGAACACATCCAGATTATTGTTCAGATCGTAAAGATTCATCTCGTGATTTTCAAAGCGCATGAAATCTTCCCAGTCATATGCGATGGGGAAATCAAGCTCCTGCCCGTTAAGCACCGTCATCAGATAATCCACACTGGCTTTCACCTGACGGGCGTTGCCCTCTTCCGCGTGCCAGTATATCCCCACCTTAAGGCCCGCGGCTTTGGCGGCAGCGATGTTATATTCGTAATATCTGTCGGTATACAGTTCTCCTTCATCCAGCCCGCCGATCCTCATATATACAAACTCGCAGCCGGCGGCTTTGACCTTTTCAAAATCAACATCCTCCTGCCATCTGGAGATATCGATCCCCACACTGGTGTTTTCCGTTTTGTAGGTATTGATGAAATCGGAAAAAGCTTCCGTCTTTCCCACATAGCCCGTGGAAGGCGGGAACTCCGTCACAACCTTTACGGTCATCTTCTGGGAGGTGCTGTGTCCCGCATCATCCCGCAGCGTGATCTGCAGCGGATACGTCCCCTCTGCTGCCGTATTGACTTCACCCGATACTTCCATCTCCACGTGCCGGTCCACATCATCCGCATAACCGATATACTTATGCACATCAAAAGTATCCCCTATCTTTATGGTGGGGGCCGCGTTGACCGCAAGCACGATGGGGGCGGCAGTATCCGCCGGAAGATCTTCATCCACCGGCTCTTCCTCCTCCGGAGCCTCTTCTTCCGGAGCCGCCTCGTTCTCCGATACCGCTTCATCCTCCGATACCGCAGGCACTTCGTCTTCTGATACGGTTTCAGCCTCTCCGGCACTTTCCTCTGCTGCCGTATTCTCCGATAAAGCCGCATCCGCCACCGGTACTGCTTCGGCAATGCCGATGGAGCCCGTATCCTCTATGCGGATGACCTGCACCTCATTACGGCTGAGGGCAGGGGTCTCATTTCTTTCCACTTCTTCGGAGGTGGCGGGGAAAAGGAAACGGACCAGTAACAGACCCATTCCCAACGCAAAAAGAATAAAGACAGTTATTACGATCGCTTGTTTTGAACGTTTTCTCATATTATGACTTTTTCCCATCCTTACCCATCGAGATCAGCGTATCCCTGTCCACCGCAGGGCTGTAGAGATAGCCCTGATAGAGCAGACAGCCGATCTGTTCGAGGGCTTCCTTCTGTTCCACTGTCTCCACAAATTCGGCCAGGACCTTGAAGTCCAGGGATGCGGACAGATATACGATGGAGTTGATGATCTCCTTTGTACGGTCGTTGCTTAAGATCGACTTCACCAGATTCCCGTCCAGCTTTACCAGATCGAACTGGTTGTGCTGCAGATACTGAAGGGAAGTATGTCCCATGCTGAAATCGTCCAGGGCAAAGGTATATCCGAAGGAGCGGATCTTTTTGATCAGCTCCCCGGTCTCCTCCGTAGTCACCAGTGCAGTCTCTTCCGTTATCTCGATGCAGACATTTCCGGGCTTTATCCGGTACTGTTCCGCCAGCGACTGCAGGAAAGGCACAAAACTCTTTTCATAGAGGGTGGTGACCGTGACGTTCACGCTCAGTTTGAAATCCTCCCCGAAGCACTTTTTGAAGCTGTCCAGATCCCGCAGGGAGCTTTCAAAGATATACGTTTCCAGCCTGTACAGATTACCGCTCTCCTTTGCAAGATGTACGGCCAGCGGCGGATAGATGATCCCGTATGCCTGATGGTTCCAGCGCAGCAGCGCTTCCGCGCCGATGCAGCGCCCGGTATTATCGAACTGGGGCTGATATTTCATCAGCAGCGGGCTCAGCACCTTTCCCTCTTCCGCAGATGAAGTATTCAGGGACTGTTCCAGGTCCGATGCAAGCTGCTTGGCAAGCCGTCCCACCGTACCTTCACACTCGGTAAGAACGATCTCTTCCGTGGTCTCCTCACACTTTTTAAGTATCCCCACCAGCTCTTTCATTGATGAAGAGAAGACATCCTCGGAGTGCTTTTCATACAGGACCACAAAAGGCGCATAGCAGCCTATGGAGATCAGGATGTTAAGCAGCTGGACTATGACTCCCCTGGCGGAGCCTGTGGCAAGGTAACCGCTGAAAAGTGCGGGTATCGTCCATACAACCTCCGTGGTGACCTGGGGCATAAAGCCGACCCTGGTGAGCAGGTAGGCATTGGTAAAACACAATACCGGGGCCACTACAAAGGGAATGAGCAGCATGGGATTGTAGATCACGGGAAAGCCGAAGACCAGCAGCTCGCTGATGTTAAAGATATTGGGAAGCAGGGCCAGCCGGGAAAGCTTTTTCGTGGAGCTCCGTTTTCCGAAGATCATGGCGGCAAGGAGAAGGCCGATCATGCAGCCTGTCCCGCCCATGTTTACAAAAGTATCGATAAAGCTCTTGGATACGATCTCGCCGGGAATGATCGTAACAAACATATCCTCCGCAACCTGGTTCAGTACATTGTTCCCATGGATACCGAAACACCACATGATACTGATGAGGACGATGAAGAGCAGGCCGCTGAAGTAGGAACGGTGCATCCGTATAAAGATCAGCTCCATCACCTTCTCGAAAAGATGCTGCACGCTCTGCACACCAAAGCAGATCGTGATCAGATGATTCGTGACCGCAAAGCACAGAACAACAGCCAGGAAGGGAAAGATCACATGTAGCGCTGCGTTGAAGGTAGAATCCGCCCCGTCCACCAGGACCGCCTTCCGGGTCCGGAACAGGATCTCAAACTTCTGGAAAAGGATCGAGCCGATGATCCCGGCCAGCAGCGCGCTGAAGACTCCCTGACCGCTGAACAGCGTATAATCCGGGTTCCCCGTGGAAAAGCCCACCAGGATAAAGAAGCCCGTAAGGCAGCCCAAAAGGCTTCCGAAACGGAAGACCAGGCGCTGTCCCTCTTCTGTCTGGTTCATATAGCACATATTAAGGGAAATGGTCAGATTGATGGCGAGTATCCCGACGGTCGTGGTCTGGATCGCCTGGATCGTCAGCCTTAAGACTCCTCCCAGGAATTCATCCAGAAATCTCTGATAGGCCGGATGAGGAAAACCGCTCAGCATGACCGTCATACTGCCAATGAAGAGTATGGGGACCAGCATTACCAGACCGGATTTTATCGTACGCGCGATGACGGATGCTCTTTTAAAAAATTGTGTTTTCATTGTTATCCCTTAAATAGCCGATGTAATTTTCACATTACAAAACCGGCCCGGAGGCCGACCGTTTTCCTGTGGTTCATTGCGAAAAAACGTGCATTTTCAGTTATTCGATTTTATCATATCAGCCCTGACTATTCAAGTTCCGGGCTCCCCCGGGCCGTTCTCCGCAGCAAAAAAGCTGTTTTATTACAGGGCACTTTTTGTTATAATGCTTAAAGTTGTGTTTTAAATATCTGCTACCGGGAATAAACTTAAGGAGTATAAGATGTCGGATTCGAAGAACAGATCACATAAGGGATTAAGCATAAAACTGGTTGCGGCATTGAATTCCGTTATCGCCATCTTTGTTCTGACGATCATTGTCGTGATCATCGGCTATCATCTTTTTGAGAAAAACGTAACGGAGAACTATGAAAAGTACGTAACAACGGTTTTGGAGTTCGCATACAGTGTTGCGACGGATCACTCCTTCGGAGAGATGATCGCCCGGCGGGAGATGCCGGATGAATATGAGGAAATGAGAGAAGCTCTGAACAAGATCAAGAAGAGCTCCGATATCGATTACCTTTACGCCGTATATTTCGATGATATCAACGATATCAACAGCCTTACCTACGCCATCAATACAAAGACCAAGGCCGAAATGGAAAACGGCGGAGTCTATACCTATCTCGGGACTCCCTGTGAGCCGGGCAGCTTTGAGGAAGAGACCGTACAGATCCTCTGGGAAGCCGTAAAAAGCGGCCGGAGGCAGAGCGCCGTGCTGGACGGACACTCCGATGAATACGGGCACATGCTCAACGGCTACAAGGTCCTGTTTGACAATATGGGCAAGCCGGCAGGCCTTTTATGTGTGGAGATCGACATCAACGATATCAGTAAGGAACTCAATCAGTATGTCCGTGCCATCCTCCTGTTCGTAACCATCTTTACCATCATCATTACCATTATCTACATCCTGTCCATCGAATATCATCTCATCTTCCCGATCACCAGCGTCACAAAGTCCGCCAGGGATTTTATCAAGAATATCGGTGATCAGAATGCCATGGAGGAGAGTGTTGCAAAGCTCAAACAGCTGAATATCCGTTCCAAAAACGAAGTCGGCGAGCTTTATGAGACCGTCACCCAGATGGAGACCGACATTGCCAAACAGCTGAACGATATCCGCCAGTATGCCGAACATACCCTGAAGATGCAGAACGGCCTCATGGTGCTGATGGCGGATATGGTAGAGGTACGGGATTCCGATACGGGTGCCCATATCCAGAAGACCGCCGCATACGTAAAGATCATCCTGGAAGGCCTGCAGAAAAAGGGATATTACAAAGAGCTCCTGACACCCCAGTATATGGAAGATGTTTTGAAATCCGCACCTCTCCATGATGTGGGGAAGATCCATATCCCGGATGCGGTATTGAATAAAACAAGTTCTCTTACAGCCGAAGAATACGAGATCATGAAGACACATACCACCTTCGGAAGGGCCATCATCGACCGTGCGATCACCGAAGTAGAGGGTGAAAGCTATCTTCGGGAAGCCCGCAATATGGCTGCATACCATCACGAGCGCTGGGACGGCAAAGGTTATCCGGAAGGCCTGAAGGGCGAAGAGATCCCTCTGTCCGCACGGATCATGGCAGTTGCGGATGTCTTTGATGCCCTGACCTCTCCCCGCATCTATAAACCTGCTTTTCCTCTTTCCCAGGCTGTAAAGATGATCGAGGACGGCAAAGAGCTTCAGTATGATCCCAAATGCGTGGAAGTACTGATCGATTCCCTGCCGGAGGTAAAAGAGGTGCTGAAAAAGCTCAACCCCGGCAGTGATCTGGAATAAAAAAGATCCTGCTCTACTTCAGGATCTTTTCGATCTGTTCCGGATCCGCATCCGGGAGTATCTTCCCGAACTGCTTCAGGACTCTGGCATATGACTCTTCCGGTGTTCTCCTGTAAAGCGGATCGGTAAACTTCTTTCCCAGGAACTTTTCCGGGGTGGAGTATTCGGCGATACCCCAGCCGTATTCGTTTCCGAAGCGGTCTTTTTCGTAGCGGAAATCGCTGATCACCACATAACACTGCTTCTGAAGCCTTGTTATCATGGTATCGAAACCCTTACGCCCGTTTTTTCCGTATCCCCCGATCTGCTTCAGCTGCTTCGACGTGATCGGAGCATTTTTATCCAGCAGATCAAAGAGTTCCTTATCATAAATGGACGCCAGCCCGTCATCATATCTCGCATCCAGGTCGTAACCGTCCCTGCGATAATTGGCAAAATCCGGAAACCATTTCCTGCTGATATACATGGCCTTGTTTCGCAGGAACTTTCCATAGGCACATTTCATCTTTTTGATGACCGGCCCCTTCCATTCCCATGCAGCCCAGAAGCCGTTATCACCGTCATTATACCAGCAGCCCGGAGCGATATGCTCCTCAATGGAAAAGCCCTCGATCTCATTTGCAAAGAAAGGAACAAAACCGAGTTCATCGATGGCGTCTATCAGTTCCTGCATGGAGCCAATTGTAAAGCTGTCCGAAAAGGTCATATCCGGTTTTGATCCGACATTCCGTTTGACTCGTTTTGATCCTGCGCCTCAAACATCATGCGCAGCTGTTCATTCATCTGTTCCCTTCTTTTACGCTTAGACCTGATCAGCACTATCGCCACAACGACCAGTATCGCAATGAATGCGAAAAATCCCAAAAGTCTGGCGATCAGAAAAAAGACACCGATGCTTTCTCCCGTCATACCCATTTTTCGTTTCCTCCCGTTTGTGTGTTTTGTATTTCCATATAGTCACAGCATGCCGTTCCTATCGAAACTCAGTCATTATATCATATTATCTGCTTCCGATAAAGCCATATACCCAACAAAACTTTTCCCTTTTCAGCCCTTTCTGCAGCACACTCTGTAGAGACGCTTTTCAAGCCTGTATCTTGTCATGATCTCTTCATGAAGGTATTCTGTTTCGAAGTCTTTGAAGAACATGCGTATATCTTCTTCATCAAAGAATCTCTTGATCATTTTTGTATCCGTTTCAAACAGATGATGTTCTATCTCTTTTCCCCGGCCCGCCCCGTGATTCACATCATTCACCGAGTTTACTCGAAGGATAAGATGCCCTCCCGGCATAAGAACCCTGAAAATATCGGATATGATACTCTTCGTATCCGCTTCCCGAAAATAATGGAGACTCAGGTCGGCGATCACCAGATCAAAGGAAGCATCCTCAAAGGGAAGGCCATCGAGCATGTTGAAGCACATTGCTTCTTTGACTTCCGGGAAGTTCTTTCTGATATTATCGATGGCATTTTCCGACTGGTCGCAGCTGATGACCTGCTTTCCGTGCTCGATCAGATATAGCGTGTCATTACCCGTCCCGCATCCAAGATCCAATACGGGTTTTACGCTCTTTTCAATACGATCGGCAAACAGATCCAGC
Organism: Lachnospiraceae bacterium; assembly: GCA_017552715.1. Lineage (GTDB taxonomy): Bacteria > Bacillota > Clostridia > Lachnospirales > Lachnospiraceae > NK4A136. The sequence continues at coordinate 17,282 of JAFZOW010000109.1, read as the reverse complement.
CAGTCATCCACCGGTACCATCTCCCTGTCGATGGGCTTATGGATCTTCTGCCAGTATTCATATGACTTTTCTCTGTACAGCTGTTCCATATGATCCTCCATTCATTTATCGGTCTTAATCCTTCCGCAAACTCTGACGTATGGGCTCGATCAGCTCCAGATCTGCGGGAAGCCATTTTACCTCATCAAGCTCGTCTTTCTTTAACCACCTGGCTTCTTCCGCCTCCTTCAGGATCAGCCGGCCTTCTTTGACCTCTGCCCAAAAGCAGTCCATGGACAGATGAAAGTTCGGATAATCATATTCGATCGTTTTGATCAGTTCTCCGACTGTGATCTCGGCGGTCAGCTCCTCACGTATCTCGCGTACAAGAGCTTCCTCCGGTGTTTCTCCGGTCTCGATCTTTCCTCCCGGAAACTCCCACCAGTCTTTATACTCCCCGTACCCACGCTGCGTTGCAAAGATGATCGGATCACCGTTCTCATCCAGTGATCTGATGACCGCTGCCACTACTTTGATCGTTTTCATACTACCATCTCCGGCATATCACTTCCTGCCCCTTACATCCCAAACTCTTCACACAGTTTATCAAAACGTGCCTGCTCTTTATCCTTGATCGCTTTGGACAGATCATTCATGCAATGATGGATGACATCCGCATCTTTAAGCACTTCATCCATGGCAGCGTCTGTCAGCAGCTTGTCATCATGATGATAGATCGCCGAACAGATCGTATCCGTCTCTGCCTCATCCGTCAGCTTCAGTTCGTCAAGGATCTCCCTTGCAAGCTCCGCTCCTTTGTGGGCATGATCATCGTAGGATCCTGTCTTATATGCATACAGATCATGCAGCATCGCAGCCATCGATGCGATCTCCGGATCCAGCCCGCGCTTCCTGGCGATCATCGTAGCCGCCAGCGAAACCCCATACAGATGCGCTATAGCACTCGTCCGCTTATCAGCATCCTCCATCTTATCCAGCTCGGCATCCACATACTTTCTGAGTTCCTTCAGTCTGCTCATAATGCCTCCTTCCAATCCGCTTCTTTGAATCCGGTCAGCACCTTATCCTCGGTTATGAGCAGCGGTCTCTTCACCAGCATTCCGTCCGATGCCAGAAGCCTGAACATCTCATCCTCGCTCATATCCGGCAGTTTCTTTGACAGTTCCATCTCACGATAGAGCTGCCCGCTGGTATTAAAAAACTTTCTCAGCGGAAGACCGCTTTTCTTATGAAGCTGACGCAGAGTCTTTTCATCGGGATGATCTTCTTTGATATCGATCACCGTATGCCTGATCTTATTATCGTCAAGCCACTTCAGCGCCTTTTTGCAGCTTGTACATTTTGAATAACAATAAACCTTTGTCATTTCTTAAACCTCCGTTCTTTCTACTGGTAAGCGAAGCCGTCAGGACCGATTCCCCGATCCCGAAGTGGGAAGATGTAAATCCATAAATAAACATCATATCGTTATACCCTTTGATCCAAGAAACTCCCGGATATTTTCGTATCGTTCCATCATGGCCCGCCGGGCAGGATCCGGGATCCAGCTCCCATTGTGATGGTGCACGGTATAACTTAATTCAGTTTTGTAGATGATCCCCGTATCAAAGCTCTTTCCCGTCAGCACCTCGAAAGGATATACAGTGATATCCTCCACCTGCTGGAAGCCGCCGTCTTTTTTCAGGCCATGCTTTTCTATGACCTGAGTGTAGCGTACCGGGCAGGTGGAATTATCCCAGGTCCCGTCGGCTTTAAGATAGGGTCTGTTCTCGTAGCTTTCGCAGATCTCCTGCATGATCGGATGTCCGGGTCTTGCTCCCATTCCGGATCCGCACTCGATCCGGTCCGCGGATTCGAAGCTCATATAGGCATCGTTGTACAACAGGTCATCGATGGGACGGAGCATCTCCACATCCAGATCCATATAGATACCGCCATATCTGCGGAGGAGATCGGCTCTGGCATAATCCGATGCAAAGGCCCAGTTCCCATGCTCTATTGCCTGTTCAAAAAACAGGCAATGATGGGGTTTATATGTCTCCAGATCCCAGATCTTTATCTCGTGATCAGGAGCATATTTTTTCCAGGACTCAAGGCATCTTAAATAGAGTTCAGGCATAGGATCGGCCGAAAACCATAATGCATGGATGATTCCGGGGATCACTGCCTTTTCATTCTTACGATAATTCAACGGCGGCTTCTTCACTGACAAAAGAAGCATATCCTCATAAAGGGCTTCCAGATAGATGGCTGGAACCGCCTCGAATCCGGCCAGCCGCTCATCCGAGTGCAGCTGGCTCAGGATCTCCTCATAGCCGGTAACAGCGATAAGAATGATGGTCTTATCGCTGTCCAGCCCCGCCAGTTCTTCCTTTCCGAACACAGCGCAGGAATGGCCCGGGATCTCAGGCTTCTCTTTATCCGAAATCCCCACAAATCCCTTCAGGTTTTCGATCAGGCCGCTTTTGCACAGAAAAGCACAGGTGAGGTTTCTGAAATGTTTCCCACTGCCCCAGCAGATGATATCTTTGGTTTTCAGTATGTCAAAATACCCGCTGATCGTCACTTATATCTCTGCCCTGGCCCCTGCAGGCACATAAACATCCTTCTCCCCATAGCAGAACCACAGGTCGCTGGCCGTCGGGTTGATGCAGATCTTCATGGCGGTATCAAAGATCAGGCGTTTGAATGCCTCGCAATAATCACAGATCTCTATATTCGTTGCATACCAGACATCATCCCTGGCACCGACAGCTTCCGCAAAGTCTTCCAGGACTTTCCAGTTATTCAGCTCTTCAAATTCATAACTGTGTCCCCACAGGTAAAACAGCATGGGATGCCAGCTGTTCTTAGCCTCCGTAAATCTTTCCGCGAGCTTCATCAGCTCAGGATCGTTATGGTGACAGGTGGCGGGCATTCTGAGCCAGTCCTGCGGAATATAAAAATCATGCGTGGAATTTACGGTCCTGGCATAGGCGAAGCCGCAGTTTTTGAGTATCTCCACACTTTTATCATCATATGCACCGTAAGGATATGCGAATCCTCTGATCACCGTTCCGAATATCTCTTCGAGGGTCTTTCTGTCTCTCAGGATCTCATCCGTTGCCAGATTCCCGGGCAATCCCACAAGCGTGGCATGCGTATATGCATGTGCTGCGATCTCCCATCCGCTGCCATCATATACTTCCTTCAGCCGATGGAGAGGCATACGTCTGTGTATGGTTCCTGGAGCGTATTTTACATCAGCCGGCGGGAAACATCCGCTGTTGATATTGAAGGTTCCCTTCAGGCCATGTTTTTTCGTGATCTCCAGGAGGCGCTCATCCTGTTCTACTCCGTCATCGTAACTTAAAGTGAGTGCTTTTGTTTTTCCTCCGGGAAAACGCATGATCAGATTTGCCATAGATCTTACCTCCTTATTCTTTCCTTGCACGGAACATGAATTTTCTTGCTATGTTGATGCCCAGCTTGTAGGGCAGCGGCCTGAGTTCTTTATCCGCTTCTTTAAGCTTTTCCCGGATGGGGATCGACTGGGGACAATGCTGTTCGCACTTACCGCAGCCCACACACTGGCTGGCAAATGCGGGCTCCTTCGTCAGCCCCACGGTCTGGGCAAACTGAAAACGTCCCTCCCGTTTGTTTTCGATATACATCATGTTATAGCAGGCAAAAGTGCCGGGAATATCTACCCCCTTGGGGCATGGCATGCAATAGCGGCATCCGGTGCAGCCCACCTTTTCGTTTTCCCTGATGGCCTTCTTCACCTGTTCAAGCAGCTCAAGGTCTTTTTCCGTAAGTGCACCGCTGCTCATATCACTTGCGGTCCTTACGTTTTCTTCCACCATTTCGGGAGAATTCATCCCCGACAGCACCACCGTCACTTCAGGCTGGTTATATAACCATCTGAATGCCCATTCGGCCGGTGACCATCCATGACCGTCTTCGGCAAATATCTGCTTTGCTTTTGCGGGAAGCATATTGACCAGCTTACCTCCGCGAAGCGGTTCCATGATCACAACAGGGATCCCCTTTGCAGCGGCAGCCTTCACTCCCTTTACACCTGCCTGTGTCACTTCATCCAGATAGTTATACTGTACCTGGCAGAAGTCCCAGTCATAGTCGTTTAAGATCGTAATAAAATTATCTGAATTACCGTGATAAGAGAAACCGATATTCCTTATCTGCCCCGACTCTTTCTTTTCCCTGATCCAGTCCAGTATCCCGACAGCCTTTAACTTCTCCCACATGTCAACATCCGTAAGATGATGCATCAGATAATAATCAACATGATCCGTGCGCAGACGGGACAGTTCCTCATTAAAGAACTTATCTATTCCCTTTCCATCCTTTATAAGATACTGCGGAAGTTTTGTCGCGATATTTACTTTATCCCTGATGGCATTACGCTCCAGTATCTCACCGAGAGCCGCTTCACTGCCGGGGTAGATATATGCGGTATCATAATAGTTCACTCCTGCATGATACGCCGCCATTATCTCCTTCTCGGCTTTGTCGATATCGATCTGGTTTCCCTTTTTAGTAAAACGCATGCAGCCGTATCCCAGAACCGAAAGATCTTTTCCGTGCTTATCTTTCCTGTACTGCATAGACCACCTCCGTAGATCTGATATTTCTTTTATATCCGTTTTCGTATCGCATCAATACGCTGACTTAAAGTAGGATGCGAATACTCCAGCTTAACGATGAGCGGCGACGGGGCAAGGTTTGAGTAGTTTTCTTTTGCCAGTGTCTTCAGGGATGTGATCAGCTGCTCACCATATCCTTCTTTTACCGCATGCGCATCCGCAGCGTACTCTGCTCTTCTCGAAAAATAATTGGCAAACAAAGCGGTAAGTGGCGAGATGACCGGGAACTCCACTCCGATGATCAAAAGGAGCGCAAAACCGTAGTTGACCCCTTCAAATCCGAAATCGGTAAATATATCCACGGTGCGAAGCGTAAGCCATGCAAATACCGCGATCACAAGCATCTGGAAAAAGGTCAGGATCTGATTCTTCAGTGTATCCTTATGCAGTCCGTGACCGAGCTCGTGCGCAAATACCGCACAGATCTCATCCGCTGTCTGCGCCTCAAGGAGCGTATCGTAAAGAACTATCGTTTTCATCTTTCCAAAACCCGAAAAATACGCATTGGATCTTGTTGTCCTACGTGATGCATCCATGACATTGATAGCGCGTACCTTGTAGCCGTTCTTCTCCAGAAGTGCGGTGAGCTTATCCCGCAATTCGCCTTCTTCCAGAGGCGTGAACTTATTAAAGATCCTGCTTAAGAAAGGATACAGAAAAGCTATGATCAGAATGATCAATGTCATAACGATGGCAAAGGCGGGGACCAGCCAGTCTCCCAGCGCCCGATGCAGCGCAAAAAGCAGGCATCCGATGCCGGTCATTACGAGCAGCATGATGATAAAAGACTTTAGCTGATCCGCCCAGAAGGTCTTTGCCGTCGAGCGGTTAAAACCGTACTTTTCCTCGATCACCATTGTTCCGTACCAGGAGAACGGTATTTCGATCAGGGAGGAAAGTGCGGATACCAGTATCACAGAGAAGGTCTGCCAGAACAATCCTTCCGGAAAGAGTCCCGCAAAGAGCGCATAGACATTGAGTACCAGCAAAAGAAAGGATACCAGGGTCGACACGGAAAAGGAGAGCATCTCAAAACGGTTCGTTTCCGCGTGATACGCGCGCCACTTTTCATAGGTTTCTTTATCATAGACATCCGATACATTTTCCGGTATGGGATTCTTCTCTGACCTGAGACTGATGACGGAGATCATCGTCCTGTAGAGATACATGATGACAAACAGTATGATCGCGATCCATTTATAATTCATAGAAACTCCTTATACTCATGAGTCACAAAAAAGACATCTGCTCATTTTCGATCTTTACTTCCATGGGAGGTGCTTCCGCTTTCAGCACATCCTGATAATCCTCAGACAGCCATTCTTCCACACTCTTCCCGGGGATGATGAGAGGCATCCGTTCATGGATCCTGATCATCTCACCCGCCGACTCCCTTGTGATGATCACAAATCGTTCCGTACCCGAACGGATACTGTAAATGCCGGCAAAGTAGATCAGCTCTTCCTCCGGAACCCTTACCGTTGCTTTCTGTTTTTCCTTATCCCATTCATAAAAACCGCTGGCAGGGATCAGGCAGCGCCGGTTCATCACATCATCACAAAACATCGCTTTCTCATGCAGAGTCTCCGCCCTTGCATTGATCACCAGGCCGCCGGAGTTCTTTGAAGGATATCCCCACGAAAGATCCGCCGCCTCCATTCCCCTGTTGCTCCTTCGGATGATCATCGCTCTTTCCGACGGGCGTATATCTCCCTCATAGCGCCTTGCATCCGCCGGCATCAGAAAAGCCGGGAGACGGTTATACATCTTATGACTTATGAAATACCTGCAGCACATTCTGATATTTTACCACAGATCCGTCTGTTTTTATACCATCAGCTTTCCTTTCCGCAGCCGGCCTGATCCTGTAAGGCCCACAAAAATTCCTCAGGCCAAAAACACATGTTCGTGCAATTTGCCGATTGACTGTATCGAACATATGTTCTATATTCATTTTTATCCCGATGAGAAAGGAGCACACGCTTTGGAGCCTGTCTACATTGCCATAGACTTAAAATCTTTCTATGCCTCCGTGGAGTGCGTAGAACGCGGGCTGGACCCGCTTATCACCAATCTGGTGGTGGCGGACAGTTCCCGCACAGACAAAACGATATGCCTGGCCATCTCACCGGGGCTGAAATCCTACGGTATATCGGGGCGGCCAAGACTCTTCGAAGTGATCCAGGCGGTCCGGCTGATCAACGCCGAACGCCGATCCCGCGCTCCCTACCGGCGCTTTACGGGTAAATCTTACTTTGTGCCGGAGCTGAGATCGGATCCTGCGCTGGAGCTGGACTATATCACAGCCGTCCCGCGGATGCTCTTATATATGCAGTACAGCACACGCGTTTACGGGATCTATCTGCGCTACATCGCACCGGAGGACATTCATGTATATTCCTGCGACGAGGTGTTCATCGATGCATCGCAGTATCTGAAGCTCTACGGTAAGAGCGCTCATGACCTTGCGATCACCATGATACGGGACGTCCTGTCGGAAACCGGGATCACTGCCACCGCAGGGATCGGAACGAATCTTTTCCTGAGCAAAGTTGCTATGGATATCGTGGCAAAACATATGCCGGCAGATAAGGACGGTGTACGCATCGCCGATCTGGACGAACACAGCTTCCGGGAACAGCTCTGGGGACATACTCCCATCACGGACTTCTGGCGTGTCGGAGGCGGTACGGCACGCAGGCTCTACAAGCTGGGCCTTATCACGATGGGTGATGTGGCACGCTATTCCGAATACGGCGAATCCGGTCTGTATAAGGCCTTCGGCGTCAATGCGGAGCTTCTGATCGATCATGCCTGGGGCTGGGAGCCGGTGACCATCGACTATATCAAGCAATACCGCCCGGCAACAAACAGCATATCCTCCGGTCAGGTATTGCAGCGGCCATACAAGTATGAAGAAGCAATGATCATCGTCCGGGAGATGACCGACCTGCTCTCCCTCGATCTGGTCCGGAAAAAAGTCGTGACGGATCAGATGGTACTGATGATCGGATATGAATGCATCAAAGATCCGGATCTGCTCAAGGATTACAAAGGCGAGCTCCATCTGGATCACTACGGCAGGATAACACCAAAGCACGCCACCGGCACCGCAAAGCTGCACAGATATACATCCTCCACGCGACTGCTCACATCCGCAGTTGTCAAACTTTACGAAAGCATCGTGGATCCCCTCCTTCTGATCCGCCGCGTAAACATCTGCGCCTGCGATGTTGTTCCCGAATCCTCCGTAAAAACAAAGCCGGAATTCGAACAGCTCGACCTCTTTACGGATTTTGATGCGCTGGAGCGTGCCAGGCAGGAAGAAGAACTGCGTCTGGAAAAAGAAAAAGCGCTGCAGCTCGCAACACTTAAGATCAAGGACAAATTCGGAAAGAACGCGATACTGAAAGGCACCAACTTCCTGGAAGGCGCCATGACCAGGGAACGCAACCAATGGATCGGCGGGCATAAGGCATGAATGTTTTTTACTGTTTCCAACCCACTTTGGAAGCAAATTACGATGAATGCCACCTGAATTCGACAGGCCAGGCCTATCATCATATGAAACCTCTCCTGGCCGCCGATCTCATCAAGGAAGATACCAAAGGTATCTATATCGTGCAGCCTTATAAGGTTCAGGGGATCATCATGCTTTTAGCGGGGATCAGCGACATGTACGATGAAACATATGCCAGGAGCAATTGGGATAACATGGAGTAAGGCAGGGAAGCTCTCCTTCATGCCTTTTCCTCCACACTTCCGAGCTCCGTGTAGATCATCCCGTTCTTGCCGCGCTCCGAAAGCATGAGCGAAACCCGCGTCGCCGTCATACTTCCTTTCGGCGGATCCGACACAGGGATCTCCTTCCCGTTCCTGCAGGAATATTTCCTGATCAGCGTGATGTGGGGTGAGAATCGTTTCTTATCAAAGGGGATCCCGTGCTCGGATAGCGCCCGGCGAAGACGTCTCACATATCCTGCAAGCTGCGGATCATCCGCCAGTCCAACCCAGAACAGTTCACCAAAACTGCCCACTCCATCCAGACTGATCCGGATCGGTCTGAAGTCCACCTGTTCCATGGCCTCCAGCACCTCATCCGGATCTCCATAGTCTCCGATGAATGCCAGCGTGATATGCAGATTCTCCCGTTTGGTATAATTTCCGCTGACCCCCCGGCTTCTCAGCTCATCCTGAAGATCCGTCAGTGCATCAAGGATATTCTGTTCAAATTGAATCGCGATAAACAGTCTCATTCCCACCTCATACAATAAGCAGCGTATCCGGCTCCCTCTTTCTTCAAATTCCCCAAACCGAGTCCGTTTTGTTGGACAGTTCTTATGAGAGAATCTACTTAGATCCATAAACCGGAAAGGAGGCTCCCATGTACACAGATACTTATCAGATCATCGCCGTGGATTTCGACGGCACCCTCTGTTTCAGCAACTGGCCGGAACTCGGCGAACCGAACAGGCCGCTGATCGAATACCTCCTTGCACAGAAAAGGTCCGGGAACAAGCTCATCCTCTGGACCTGCCGTGCCGGAGAGGCTCTGGAGAACGCAGTCAGCTGGTGTCGGGATCAGCATCTGGAATTTGACGCCGTGAACGACAATCTTCCGGAGATCATTGAATTATATGGCAATAATTCGCGTAAGATCTCCTGCGATTATTATATCGATGATAAAGCAGTCCTGCCGGATGCCGTAGGGGCATAAAAAAAACGTCTCTTCGTGTCAGGATCGTAACATGCCGGAAAACACTTCTTTTGCCCTCATGTAATACAGCTCCTCCGCATGCTCCATGGCGTATTCCGGCGAAACGGCTTCACCTGCAAGTGTTACGATCCGTGTCACTCCGTGATCCAGGATCTTCTCATATCCTGCTCCGACACTGCCGCAGAGCGCGATACACGCTATCCCTGCTTTCTTAGCATGCTCTCCGACACCCTGCACGGCTTTTCCCGTACTGCTCTGGCTGTCCAGCCGGCCTTCCCCGCTTATGATAACATCCGCACCTTTTATCAGTTCATCAAAATGTACTATATCGAGTATCGTTCCTATCCCCGACTTCAGTTCCGCTCCGAAAAGGATCTTCAGGGCAGCTCCCATTCCGCCTGCAGCACCCGCGCCTTCTATAGTGTCCGGATCCATTCCAAACTCCCGGATCAGAAGCTCCCGGTAATTCCGCATTCCTTCCTCAAGCGTATTAAGTGCCTCCCGGGACGCACCTTTCTGGGGTCCGTATACATATGTGGCACCGTTTTCCCCGCATAAGGGGTTCTTCACATCGCACATCACGCGGATCTGCGCATCTTTAAGCTCCGGGATCAAAGCGCTGCGGTCGATGCAGCGGATCCGGGCAAGGTCGATGCCCCGTCCGGGCAGTATGTTCCCGTCATTATCCGAAAAGCGGATCCCCAGCGCAGCCGCTGCTCCCATACCGCCATCATTGGTAGCGGAGCCTCCGATGGCTATGGTGAGCTTACGGTAGCCGGCCTGCAGGGCCGCTCTCATCAGTTCTCCCGTTCCAACGCTGCTCGTCAGCAGCGGATCCCGCACATCCTCCGGCACGAGGGTCAGCCCCGACGCCTGCGCCATTTCGATCACAGCCTCATCACCGATCACTCCGTAATATGCCCTGATCTCCCTCAGCAGCGGATCGTGGACCGTAACAGGGATCTTCTTCCCTTCCCTTGCGCGCAGAAGGGCCTCCAGTGTCCCTTCACCTCCGTCCGCAAGTACCAGCGGCACGGTCTCACATTTCCCGATCACCTCGCCGGCAGCTTTTGTCAGCAGTTCCGAGATCTTTTCACTTGTAAGTGTCCCTTTAAAAGAATCCGAGGCAAATACCAGTTTCATCATTTCCGATACTCATTGCTGAAGTATGATGCCGCCGAAATACTCCGCCTTACCGTTACTGTCGTTCAGAACAAAGGTCCTGGTGGTAAGCAGTGCATATGAGCCATCCCGTCTTCGTGCACGGTAATAGATCTTTTTCAATTCCGCCTCTCCGCACAAAGCTGCATTTACCGCATCCTCATATACCTGCATATCATCCGGGTGGATGTATTCCTTCCAGATCTTGTCCGCATGGTACATATATTCCGACACAAGGCCAAAATCATCGATCAGCGAGAGAGACCATCTCGAATAATCATAGCGCATATCATTCAGATAAACATATCCTCCTCCTGATACCGTGAATAAAGCCCCGAACAGAGCATCCAGCATTCTCTTTCTTTCATCGGGTATGAGCTCTTCGATCTTCTCCATCCCCCTGAACTCTTCGATCAGATGCCCGGACTTGATCAGCTTCTTATTTTCATACATCAGATCGTCGGCACGCTTTAACACATCCGCGGCCGCTTTATCCTCATCCGGGTCATAAACCGACATACCGCATGCAACGCTGGGACCGGAGCGGGACCTTTTGTTCGCCCGGGATTCCTCCCTCAGTTTTTCGAGAAGCTCTTCCCTGTTCCGATAATCATCACCTGTCAACACTACAACAAACTCGTCTCCGCCAACTCTGAAAACGGGACTGTGTTTATAGATATCACAGATCATCCGGCTGGCTCTCTGTATCGCCTCATCGCCAAAGCTGTGTCCCCTTGTATCATTCAAAAGCTTCAGATCGTTAACATCACACATGACGATCCCGAAAAGATAGTCCTTCTCTCCCGATCTGATCTTTTCATCTATGGTGGCGGAGTGTTCAATAAATGCGTTTTTATTCTTGATCCCCGTCAGCTCATCACGCCTTGCCATCAGCTCTGCCGACTGGAGATTCCTGTTGTGTTCCTCTTTTTCGCGAAAATCGTCTTCGATATTTTCCAGACAGAACATGATATGTTCCCTGTCTTCACACATGATGTAGATGTGCCGGATGTGAACGATCCTGCCATTCGTGACAAGCCTGTAGATCACCGAATAGGTATTATCCCGGGACAGATTCTCCAGGACAGTTTCTTTATTGTTGCTGCGTAAAGCGAACTCCAGATCGCCGGGGTGAACAGACTTATTGATATTCCTTTTTGCCAGTTCAAAAAAATCTTCTCCCTGCCTGGGGATCTGAAGATCGGTAAACATCTGCGTCGGTAAAAACTCCGTATAGTATCCTGTTTTGATCTCAACATAGTACAGGCTGTCAAAATGCTTTGCCAGCGAAGTTGCGATCTGATTTAACGCAGTCTGTTCAAAGTCCATACCATTCCCCCTATTCTGGAGCGACTTCAAAGCTTCGCTGCAAGCGAAGCTACCTCTCTGCCCCCGATCTTCGATCGGGGGAGCCTGTCGCGGCTTTGAGCGACTTCAAAGCTTCGCTGCAAGCGAAGCTACCTCTCTGCAAATGATATCCAAACTTTCCCAAAGCTTCCGCTCCCCGATGCAGGACCTTACGCAAGATCTATATCTACAAATATATCATCCATATAATATCCGGTCAACATTCAGCTGTTATTTTGGCGCCTGCATATGCGATCCCACATAACTCCACATCAAAAAGACAGTTAACATAAAAAGCATGGACGTGCCATGCTTTTCCATAAATGTATTACTTCACTTTTGTTCCCTTATTCAATAGTTACTTCTACTATCCCCGTAGCTCTTTTCCCGGAGATTTCGATCAGGTAATGGCCATCATTCTGTATCTCGACCGGATGATAACCGAAATTATAGAAATCGCCGAAGAATACCGGTTCTTTTCCGCTTTCCGTAATACTCAGATACAGGTGTCCCCGCTCAAACTCGACAATGTGAATGCGTACAAGATCTCCCTTTTTCAGATCATACTCCTTAACCACGGAAGTGTTCAGTTTTTCTATTTCCATAACGTACCCGGTATCATTTTCCGTAAGGGTATAGGCCGAGCGAAATGACGACGCCCAGAAGAACACCCCTATCCCTGCGAGCAATGCCACGATAAGAGCAAATACCCCCGCATATTTCAGGCGGGTTCCCATACTGTCTCCCGATACTTCTTTCTCAAATCTGTAAAAATGTACTGCCGTTGTCGAGAATATCAGCAGATACACGATCGCCAGTCCGAGAAAAACGAAAGACAGAATATCCCCGGCAATGCCTCTGCCGTAAATGCCCACAGAATTACCTGCCGTGTTCGCAAGCAGCTGCGGTAAGATCACCGCCGCAAAAAGGATGATCAAAGGATATATCTTTCCTCTGAAAACCCGCCTCATCATATCCAGCCTTGAGGCATCATCACAGAAGATCTCTTCTCTTTCCTCGCCTGCAGTCCCCGGTTTCCGGAAATAGCTGTATCCCATAAAATCGCAAACGTACTCCCATCCGCAATCCGAGAACATCCGGACATATTCATCCTTGTTCCTGATCCCTTCCTGGTTGTAATCAAGTCTGTATGTGACCTGCCCGGGCTCACATTTCTCAAAGTGATAAAGCCCCGGAAATGTCGCGTGGGTAAAACGCCATCCCTTTTCATTCATCTCACTCAGATAATCCTCTTCCTGCCGATACTGAGGAATCGAAAACCTTTTCCAGACTGTTTTACTGTTTTCCATCATCTCATCTCCTTCATATTCTTATAAAGCCGTTCTATCCTTTTCATCTCCAGATCCAAAACTTCTTTCCCGAGTCCCGTGATCAAATAGATCTTTCTTTTATCCTCTTCACGTACAAAGCCGATCAATCCGTCTTTTTCCATCTTCGACAGGCTTCCGTACATCGTCCCCGGGGCGAGAACGATATCACCATCTGTCATCTCTTTGACCATCTGGACAATACCATAACCATGATTCGGTTTTCTTAAGCACAGCAAAATGTAAAAACCTGATTCTGTCATAGGGACATATACTTTCTTGATATGCGCGTCCATTTTCCCTCCTTTGCATCTCACCGCGATATATCGCACTTCGATAGTATAATATCGCAGTGCGATATATATGTCAAGCGTTTTTTTGAAAATCTTTATTTTTCGTGCAGTCAGCATAAATATTGACCATATACGTAAAAGACCTTATAATTTCTGAATGATCGGACAGGATCTTATCAGGAAGCGTTTCACTCTAAACATTTGATCATGTAAAGGAACCATATGAAAAAAGTCGATACTCCCAAGGGAAAAACGGAATTCCGCTTCTGCGTCGAAATAAACGAAGCTTATAACAGGATCAGCCGATCTGTTTACACGGATGAAGCGGGTGAATACTACCTTGTTGTCTCGGAAGAATATCATATCGGATCCGCTTATGATTATGTTAATGAGTATTATGCTTTGGATAAAAGCGAAGCGGAATACTTTGAGAAGATCGCAGCGGAAAGAGAAAGAAGGGAAAAGGAAGAAACCCTTGAACATGAAAGGATCGCACGGGAAGACAGGGAACGAATGCTTACTTCCGGCGGCGACCGGTACTTCTATAAGAAAAAACGAAACGATACTGTCTGGTGGTCGAAAAAAGGAGAACACAGCTTTTCTTTTGATAAGGAAACTGTCTTTGATCTTATGAAAGATTATCCGGATAAACTTACTCCCGAACAGAAAGAGATATTCGATAAGGAAAACCCCTATTGGGCAAAGAAGCTTCAGAAGATGAAATAGGATGAAGCTCTCTTATTCCCGATCCGGAGGATTATAAATGAAAAAGTCAAGAAAGATCGTGATCATATCATCTGCCCTGTTTGCTCTGGCAGGCCTGGCAGCAATGCTGATCGGAAAGATATGCGGGACAGAGATCGGCAAAGTTCCGTCAAGAGAAATCGCATCATTAACGGAAGCGGATATAGGGCAAAAGGTAGGCATAATCTATGATGAGGATATTTTCTGGTCCTGTGATGAAAAACTGTATGGCATAGATGTGGTGTATTCGGAAGATGATTTCCGCATCATACCTTTAAGGGGAGATTTGGTGATCTCGGTCTCCAGCTACAGACAGGATACAGCCGGGGCAAATCTCATCGCCACAGTGAAAGCCGTGACTCCGGGTACGGATGTATTTATGGCGGATTATCTGAGGAACTATGCACAGGAGCGGGCAGACAAATTAAAAGACCTGAAGCTTAACGGGATCCCCGAAGACTCTACGCTGACAGAAGAGCAGCTGGATTCTTATATAGAGATGATGGAGGACATGGCCGGTGACGAAAGCTATGAAAAGAACCGCAGCGCGGTCACGGCATTTGAGCTGACGATCGAGAATGTGCGTATCTTTTCGACCCTGGAGAAAGCCGGCGGCGTTACAGCGGCACTGATGCTGCTCATACTCATGTATGCGCTTTTGGGGATCAAAGTAAGCGGAAGAAAGCTTGTACTGGGAACTGCCTGCGTGATCCTTCTGGCTGCGGGAGTTACGGCATTCGCTTTTCGTAAAGATATCAAAACCATGCTTTCGGTAAAGGATCATGCACCGGGCATATATTCCGTACATGTGGAGAACGACTACAAACTGGAAAAGATCCTGGCCGACGGAACCTATGATGAGAATTCTCTTGCGACCTGGATATCGAAGAATCTTTTCTGGAACATCCCGATCGAAGTGGATCTGTCTGCATTCGCGTGCTCATCCTTTGCATGCCGGACATCCGAAGGATACCATATCTTCGGGCGTAATATGGATTGCAAGCCCACTGATCTTATGCTGGTATATTCAACACCGGAAGACGGCTATGCATCCGTGGCAGTCTGCGATCTGGAGTATGTAAATATGGCCGGAGATAACAAATTCCGTGATCCGGAGTCCTTATTCGGACGGGCCTTATTAAGAGCCGCAGCATATATCCCGGCAGACGGCATGAACGAAGCAGGGCTGGGGATATCCATGCTGACAACTGAAAAGACATCGATGTATCAGGAAACGGGCAAAAAAGGTATCTATATGCTGGTAGCCATCCGTGCAATACTTGATAAATGTGCAAACGTTGAGGAAGCAATATCGCTTCTTAAGTCTTATGATATGAAATCACTGTGCGAGGTGACAAACCATCTGTTCATTACGGACAGATCGGGACGCTCTGTGGTGGTGGAATGGGAAGATAATGAAATGCAGGTCGTTGAATCCGATGCCGTCACGAATTTCGTCATGTCAAAGCCCGAATATGAACCCTGCCGGCGATATGATACCATCCTGGATCGTTTTGACAGGACAGGAAAGGTGATGACTTATGACGATGCGATGGACCTTCTGATGGATATCAGCCAGGATCACGAAACGCCCTCAACGCAATGGTCCTGCGTATATGACCTGGACAACTTCAAAGTATACCTGGTCGCAGACAGGGACAGGGCTAATGTATATGAGATAACAGCGGATTTCTTTGATTGAGCGAAGGGCAGTTAATACCCTCCATTCTCAGTTCTCTTCAGGCGGATCCCATCTGAAGACCGTATCTGTTTTTGTTCCGATCCACAGTTCAGCTTCATAGGCCCAGGGTTCGTGATCAAACCAGATCCAGCACGTATAGAGAAATCGTCGTTTTATTTCAGGACAGCTTTATCCGGAAGGATCCTGATAACAGCTGTGACTGCCAAAGGAAGATACATAAAGGCCAGGTTCAGTCTCTGCCACAAACCCTCATTGTCGATGATCGTATTTTTGAACTCCGGCTTATCCGACATCACAAAAAGCGCAAAGAAAAGCAGGGATACTGCAAAGCTTATGATACTTACGGTTCCCATCACGCGATCCTGATCTTTATAGTAAAGAATACCGATCAATAAAGGCACAAACAGAAACAGCATAAAACCGATAACCGAAGCGGCCCCATGAATCTTCGACGCGATGGTCACAACATCCTTTGATTCATTCACGCTGAAAAAACAGGTAAATATACATGCCCCTATCGCAAAGGCTATAATAAAAATGAGCAATGCATTGGTAATCCCGCCTGATACCGTGCGAAAGGCTTTATTGATCGCCGGCAGGGACAGCAAAAACAGGATCCCTTCCACCAGCATCCATATATTAAAAGGTATTCTCACAGGACTAGACGGATTTCCCAACGCACTGATGGACATCTTCATATTGCTGTATGCAAATTTCGCTTGACCGGTATGAGCGTTTCGCTACAAACGGTATAAGCATTTCGGTTTAACGGTATACTCTGTTCGGACGCCGGTATGGTGTATAGTCTTTCTCGTAGTAAAAAATACGAGAAAGGAGCATTTGAAGATGCAAAACTGTACTACAATCTTAGGCGTCATAGATATGCGACAGCGCGGCATATCATTTGATGACTGCCGAAACCGGTTCGGTATCGGCAACAGCACCATCACCCTTATCATGAATCGTTTCAAGGATTCCGGTAAGGATCTCGAAGCGCTGAAACAGATGTCTGCGGAGGAAGTCGAAAAACTCATATATCCTCCGGAAAACATCATAAGGAAGGACATTTCAGTAATGCCTGATTATCAGGCGGTGTATGAACGTCTTTCCAAGCCCGGTAGCAAGGCAAATCTTTTCTACCTGTGGCTGAAATACAAGAAAGAGTGTCCCATAGGGTATCAATACACTCAGTACTGCCACTATTTCAAGAAGTTCGTAGAAAAGAACTACGGCTCCGAAGCTGTCAGCATGGTTGTTGAACGTATCCCCGGCGAGAAGGTCTACATCGACTGGATCGGTGACCAGCCGGAAATACTTCTGAACAGCCAGACCGGCGAGATAAAG
>JAFZOW010000108.1 GCA_017552715.1 Lachnospiraceae bacterium | reverse complement strand
GGAGTATCTTGTCCGGGCGATCCAGGGATACACCTTTTTCCCGGGCAGGTGTCCCCCTTCCCCGGGCTTGGCCCCTGGGCCATCTTGATCTGGATCTCCCTGGCGCTCACCAGATAACGGCTGGTGACGCCGAAGCGTCCGCTGGCCACCTGCTTGATGGCAGAGCTACGGTCATCGGCGGTACCTGCGGAAAGGATACGCTCCTCACTCTCGCCGCCCTCACCGCTGTTGGACTTCCCGTGAAGCCGGTTCATGGCAATGGCCAGGGTCTCATGGGCCTCCTCGGATATTGAACCGTAGCTCATGGCTCCGGTCTTGAAACGGGTGACGATATCGTCCTCGCTCTCAACCTCCTCCAGAGGTACGCCCTGCTCCGGATAATTGAAATCCAGAAGGCTGCGCAGGAAACCGGTCTTTTCCGCATCCACCATTTCCGTATAGCTCTTGAACTTCTCATAATCCCCGGTGCGGGTGGAAAGCTGCAGCATATGGATGGTCTGGGGATCGTAACGGTGATTCTCTCCCTGGCTGCGGCGTTTGTGCCGTCCCACGGAAGCCAGCTCCAGATCCGTGGCCAGTCCCAGGGGATCGAAGGCCTTGCTGTGCTGACGGTCCACCGCCCGGCCGATATCCTCCAGGCTGATACCACCCACTCGGCTCACGGTGCCGGGGAAGTAGTCGTTCACCACCTCTTCCGAAATACCGATGGCTTCAAAGATCTTGCTGCCCTGATAGGACTGAATAGTGGAGATACCCATCTTGGAAGCGATCTTTACGATGCCGAAGAGCACCGCGCGGTCGTAATCGTCCACGGCAGCGTAGTAATCCTTGTCCAGCAGCTCCTCTTCCACCAGCTCCGCGATGCTGGCATGGGCCAGATAGGGATTGATGGCCGAGGCACCGTAGCCTAAGAGCGTTGCGAAATGATGTACCTCCCTGGGCTCGCCGGATTCCAGGATCAGGGACATGGCCGTACACTTCCTGGTCTGTACCAGATGCTTGTGTACCGCAGCCACTGCCAGCAGGGAAGGGATGGCCACATGGTTCTCATCCACTCCCCGGTCGGAAAGGATCAGGATATTGGCCCCTTCCCGGTAGGCCTTGTCCACTTCCACAAAGAGGTGATCCAGCACCCTCTTCATGGGTGTGCTCTTATAAAAGAGGATGGAGACCTTCGCCACGCGGAAGCCTTCCTTCTTCATGTTCTCGATCTTTAAAAGGTCCAGATCCGTCAGGATGGGATTATTGATCTTTAAGACCTGGCAGTTCTCCGCCCGCTCCTCCAGGAGGTTACCGTTCTTACCGAGATACACGGTACGGGAGGTGACGATTTCTTCCCTCTGTGCATCGATGGGCGGGTTTGTAACCTGTGCAAAGAGCTGCTTGAAATAATAGAAGAGCGGCTGATCCTCGGCGGAAAGGGCTGCCAGGGGCGTATCCACACCCATGGAGCCTATGGCCTCGGTCCCGTTCAGTGCCATGTTCAGCAGGCCTTCATGATAATTCTCCCAGGTATAACCGAAGGCCTTCTGCAGCCTTTTTCTCTCCTCACGGCTGAAGGATACCACCTTCTTGTTGGGGATCTTCAGGTCGGAAAGCAGCGTGAGCTTGCTGTCCAGCCACTCGCCGTAGGGATTGCGCAGCGCGTAACGCTCCTTCAGCTCCTCATCCAGGATGATGCGCTTCTCCTTTGTATCCACCAGCAGGATCTTGCCGGGATGCAGACGCTCCTTTTTCACGATATGCTCCTCGGGCAGATCCAGCACACCCACCTCGGAGGAGAGGATCAGGCGTCCGTCATCCATCACATAATAACGGGAAGGACGCAGGCCGTTGCGGTCCAGTATGGCTCCCATCACATCTCCGTCGGAGAACAGGATGGATGCAGGGCCGTCCCAGGGCTCCATCATGGTGGCGTAGTACTGATAGAAGTCCCTCTCCTCCTGGGTCAGGGTCTCGTTATGGGCCCAGGGCTCCGGGATCATGATGGTCATGGCCAGAGGCAGGTCCATGCCGCTCATCACCAGGAATTCCAGTACATTATCCAGCATGGCCGAATCGGAACCGCTCTGGGAGATGACGGGCAGCACCTTGGTCATATCCTCTTCCGAGAAGCAGCCGCTGTGCATGGTCTCTTCCCGGGCAAGCATCTTGTCGGCATTGCCCCGGATGGTATTGATCTCGCCGTTATGCACCACAAAGCGGTTGGGATGTGCCCGGTTCCAGCTGGGCATGGTATTGGTGGAGAAACGGGAATGCACCATGGCGATGGCGGATGCGTAATCCGGATCCATAAGATCCTTAAAGAAGGTACGCAGCTGGCCCACCAGGAACATGCCCTTGTAGACTATGGTACGGCAGGAGAAGGACGGTACATAGGTATTTACATTACTCTGTTCAAACTCGCGGCGCACGATATAGAGCTGCCGGTCAAAAGCCAGATCATCCTCCGTTTCCGCGGGCCTTTCGATGAAAGCCTGCCAGATATTGGGCATACACTCCCTGGCCTTGCTCCCCAGCACTCCGGGATCGGAATCAACCTTGCGCCAGGCGATGAGCTTCAGGCCGGCCTTACGTACGATGATCTCGAACATGGAGCGTGCCTGCCGCATGTCCAGATCCCCCTGAGGGAAGAAGAACATACCCACGCCGTACTGTCTCGGACCCGGAAGATCCACTCCCTGCTCTTTGAGAGCCTTCACAAAAAAAGCGTGGGGGATCTGGGTCAGTATCCCCACACCGTCTCCGGTCTTGCCTTCCGCATCCTTACCGGCGCGGTGCTCCAGATTTTCGACGATGGACAGCGCGTCGCTGACCAGCTGATGGGAAGCCCGCCCCTCCACATCGATGATCGCACCGATACCGCAGTTGTCATGCTCGAATTCCGGCCGGTACAGTCCCTTGCAGCGGATCTTTTCCATAATCTCGTTCATCCTTCTTTCCTCCTCCAAAAGCCTTAAAAAACGAGAAAATGCCCCGGTATTTTCCGGAGCATCTTTGCCCAAATACAGATATAGCATTTTTACATAAAGAAAAGCGTCCCGAAGAAAACCTTCGGAACGCCTTTGTCCCAACGAAAACCATACTACTCGCAAATCCCTGTTTTGTCAAGAGCTTTTCTCACACCGGATAATTCCGGTCAAAACAGGCCGAGCAGATGGGCAGTTCGCCCACCATGGTATGGAAATCCTCCAGCCGCAGGTAAGCCAGGGAATCCGCCCCGATGACGCTGCGGATCTCCTCCGTGGAATGCTCTGAAGCGATGAGCTGGCGCGAGGACGCCACATCCGTCCCGTAGAAGCAGGGATAAAGGAAAGGCGGCGAACTGATCCGCACATGCACCTCCTTCGCTCCGGCTTGCCGCAAAAGCTCGATGATCTGCCGCATGGTATTGCCCCGTACGATGGAATCGTCGATCAGCACCAGCCGCTTCCCTTCCACTGCGGAACGCAGCACGCTCAGCTTACGGTGCACCGCCGATCGGCGCTCCTCATCGCTGGGTTTGATGAAGCTTCTTCCTATATAACTGTTCTTATGAAAAACAATGGCAAAGGGTATGCCGGAAGCCTCCGCATAGCCTTCCGCCGCGATGAGGCCGGAATCGGGTACCCCCGCCACCAGATCCGCTTCCACCCGGTCCACACCGGCCAGTGCCTGTCCCGCACGGAAGCGTGCATCGTGCACAGCTATCCCGTCCATAACGGAATCGCTTCTTGCAAAATAGATGTACTCAAAGATACAATGGGCCCGTCTGTCCTGGCAGAGGGAATCATCGCTCTTCATGCCCTCTTCCCCTATGGTCACGATCTCGCCGGGCCGTATATCCCGGACGAACTCACCTCCGGCGCTTAATATCGCCGCGCTTTCGGAAGCAAAAAGAAAGCTTTTCCCTTTTCTCCCCATGACCAGCGGCTTGATCCCCAGGGGATCCCGAACAGCCATCAGCTTCCGGGGACTCATGATCAGCAGGGCATAGCCGCCTTTCAGCTTAAGGGCCGCCCGCTTCACCGCTTCTTCTATGGAAGCACTCTTTAAACGTTCACTGATGATCTCATAAGCCAGCACCTCGGAATCCGTTGTGGTGTAATGGGCCTGGCCCCGCAGCAACTGCTCCTCCTTAAGCTCCGCCGCATTCATGATATTTCCGTTATGCACCAGAGCCAGGCTGCCCTTGATATAATTCATGGATATGGGCTGGGCATTCTCCGGAGTGCTGCCTCCCGTGGTGGAATAGCGCACATGCCCTATCCCCAGATTTCCGCTGAGCTTAACCAGGTCCTCTTTCCGGAAGACCTCACTCACCAGCCCCATTCCCTTTTTGGTCTGCAGGTTCCCCATGGGGCCTTCCGTGTCGCTCAGCGACATACCGGCAGATTCCTGCCCCCGGTGCTGCAGGGCGATGAGCCCGTCATAGATCACCCTCGACGCTGTTTCTCCTGCCGGTGCGTATACGCCGAACACTCCGCATTCCTCGTGAAATCTGTCTTCATTAGCTGCGATTCTCATCCTTCTCCTCCGAAACGCAGGAAAGCCCCTTCCCTTCGGAAGGAGCATTCCCGTAAAGGTCAAAAGCTATGGATCATTCCACATCCTGCAGTGCTGCGAAGTTTTCTTCGCCTGTACGGATCTTCACCACACGACTCACCGGGTATACGAAGATCTTGCCGTCGCCGATCTTGCCGGTATAAAGAGTTTTCTTTGCCGTCTCGATGACGCTGTCCACGGGGATCTTGCTGACCACAACCTCCAGTTTGATCTTCGGGAGCAGGGTCATATCCATCTCAACGCCTCGGTACATCTGGCTGGATCCTTTTTCGATGCCGCAGCCCGTTACCTGTGTTACGGTGATACCGGTCACGCCCAGGCCGTTCAGTGCTCTCTTGATCTTGTCGTATCTCGAAAGCTTGGTGATGATCACCACCTTGTGCATGCCGCTGTCCAGCGCTGTTCCCGCCAGGCCTGCCGAGAGGTTCTCCACCGGCACGGAAGCTTTCTTCTTGGCCTCGCTGGCTTTCTCATAATCCTCCTCACCAAGGTCGGTATTCTCGTTCACGCTCATGGCCGCACTGCTCATATCTACGATGGAGAAGCCTGCATAAGCACTTGCCAGACAGTGTTCCTTCACATCCAGACCTTCGATCTCTTCTTCCTCGGTCACACGCAGGCCGATGGTCTTCTTGATGATGGTAAAGGCGATGAAGATCGTTACAACCGTCCATACGATGGTGATGCCCATACCTGCAAGCTGCTTCAGAAGCTGGTCGATGCCGCCGCCGTAGAAGAGGCCCTCGCTGATGCCTGCACCCGCAAAGCCGGGAGCGGAGTTGGTGGCGAAGAGACCGACTGCCACGGTACCCCAGATACCGTTAAACATATGCACTGCCACGGCACCCACGGGATCGTCCACATGAGATACATGATCGTTGAACCATACCCCGAATACTACCAGCAGACCCGCAACCGCACCGATGATGGCGGAGCCGGCACAGTCTGTTACATCGCAGGGAGCCGTGATGGCTACCAGACCTGCCAGGGAAGCGTTAAGACACATGGACACATCGGGCTTACCGTATTTCACCCAGGTAAAGATCATGCAGACTACCGTTGCCACAGCCGGAGCCACCGTAGTGGTCAGGAAAACGGAACCGAGGGTAGGAACATCCGTTGCAGCTGCGCCGTTGAAGCCGTACCAGCCGAGCCAGAGGATGAACACGCCGAGGGCTGCGATGACCAGGTTATGGCCGGGGAAAGCGTTCACTTTCTTCACTTTTCCGTCTTTGTCCTTCTCAAACTTACCGATCCTGGGCCCGAGCATCCAGGCACCGATGAAGGCGCAGATACCGCCTACCATATGGATGCAGTTGGATCCGGCATAATCATGGAAGCCCATCTCTGCCAGGAAGCCGCCGCCCCAGGTCCAGTGTGCCTCGATGGGGTAGATCACCGCCGAGATCACTGCCGAATAGATGCAGTAGCTGGAAAACTTGGTACGTTCTGCCATGGAACCGGATACGATGGTAGCTGTCGTTGCACAGAACACCAGGTTGAACACGAAGGAAGAATAATCGAATTCTCCGTATTTGGTAAATACATCAAAGCTGAAACCGCCGGCAAAGCCGCCTAAAATGTTGGGTCCCAGCATCAGGGACGCGCCGCAGATAAACCACATCACGGTACCGATACAGAAATCCATCAGGTTCTTCATGATGATGTTACCGGCGTTCTTTGCACGGGTAAATCCCGCCTCACACATTGCGAAGCCCGCCTGCATCCAGAACACCAGGGCTGCGCCGATCAGAAACCAGACCGCAAATACTTCTCCATCCAATGCTTGCATAATCTCATCTGCCATAGTTATTTCCTCCCAAATGAAAGACACCCCACAAAAGCTTTCCACGCCTTTGTGGGATGCCAGCCTACAGTTACTTTTTTGCTTTAGTACACGCTGAACAGGAGCTTGCCGTAGCTCGGGAAAGGCCAGCACTTTTCGCTGGTGAGCATTTCCGCTTCGTCCACGTGCTTCCGCAGGTGCTCCATCTTCGGGATCACATCGTCCCGGATGGCTTCCGCGGTCTTTAAGATATCATCATAGCCCTTCAGATCTGCCAGTGCCTGCTCCAGATCCTTCACCCTCTCCAGGATGTAATCGGTCAGCTCGGACAGGCGCTCCATGGTGCTGATCTCGTAATTGCACTTTACATTGCTGCTAACGCCCTTCATCAGCGAGGTGGTCTTGGCCAGGCTGTAAAGGTAACCCTCAATGGCCGGCAGATAATTCTTGCGGACCATATCTACCATGGTATGACCTTCGATGTTCACGGTCTTGCAGTAGTTCTCCAGCATGATCTCGAAGCGGGAATTCAGCTCGGTCTCCGAGAATACCTGGTGGGAAGTGAGCATATCCATGTTCTTCTTATCCAGCAGGTGCGGCATGGCATCCACGGTGGTCTTCAGATTGGAGAGCCCGCGCACTTCGGTGGCTTCCTTCACCCATTCATCGGTATAGCCGTTGCCGTTAAAGAGGATGCGCTCATGCTTCTTGATGGTCTCCTTGATGAGCTCATGCAGCTCGCTCTCGAATTCCTTCGCCCCTTCCAGCCGGTCCGCATACTGCTTCAGGCTTTCCGCCACCGCCGCATTCAGCATGATGTTGCAGCAGGCGATGCTGTTGGAAGAGCCCAGGGAACGGAACTCGAACTTGTTGCCGGTAAAGGCAAAGGGTGAGGTACGGTTCCGGTCCGTGGTATCCCGGGAAAATCTCGGGAGACTGTGGACACCCAGCTTCATGATCACTTTCTCTGCGCCCTGGTAAGGTGTGTCGTTCTTAATGGAGTCCAATATACCGGACAGCTCATCACCAAGGAATACGGAGATGATGGCGGGCGGTGCCTCGTTGGCTCCCAGACGGTGGTCGTTACCGGCGGTTGCCACGGAGAGACGGAGCAGATCCTGGTAATCATCCACAGCCTGGATCACTGCGCAGAGGAAAAGCAGGAACTGTGCGTTTTCGTGCGGGGTCTCACCCGGAGAAAGAAGATTCATGCCCGTATCCGTTGCCATGGACCAGTTGTTATGCTTACCGGAACCGTTCACTCCGGCGAAAGGCTTTTCATGGAGCAGGCATACCAGCCCGTGCTTTCTTGCAACCTTTTGCATGATCTCCATGGTCAGCTGGTTGTTATCCGTTGCCACATTTGTGGTGGAGAAGATGGGTGCCAGCTCGTGCTGAGCGGGAGCCACCTCGTTGTGCTCGGTCTTGGCCAGGATCCCCAGCTTCCAGAGCTCGTTGTTGAGATCTTCCATGAAGGCCGTTACCCTGGGCTTGATCACTCCGAAGTAATGATCATCCAGCTCCTGTCCCTTGGGAGGCATGGCTCCGAAAAGGGTACGGCCGGTGTAGATCAGGTCCGGTCTCTGATCGAACATCTCTTTGTCGATCAGGAAGTATTCCTGCTCAGGGCCCACGCTGGTGCGTACATTCTTTACTTCCTTGCCGAAGAGCTTTAAGATCCTCTTGGCCTGACGGTCCAGGGCCTGCATGGAACGCAGCAGCGGTGTCTTCTTATCCAGTGCATCCCCGGAATAAGAGCAGAATGCCGTGGGAATGCAAAGGGTGTGATCCTTGATGAAGGCATAGGAGGTCGGATCCCATGCGGTATAGCCTCTGGCCTCAAAGGTGGCACGCAGGCCTCCGGAGGGGAAGGAGGATGCATCCGGCTCGCCCTTGATCAGCTCCTTACCGGAAAACTCCATGATCACACCGCCGTCCGGTGAAGGGGAGATAAAGCTGTCATGCTTCTCTGCGGTCACACCGGTCAGGGGCTGGAACCAATGGGTAAAATGGGTCGCACCCTTTTCCACTGCCCAGTCTCTCATCTCGGAGGCTACGGCTTCCGCCACATCCTCCTGAAGCTTTGCATTCTCGTCGATGGTCTTGCGCAGGGACTGATAAACATCTGCGGAAAGACGCGCACGCATCACTCTGTCATCAAAAACCATCGAGCCAAACAATTCCGGTACGTTCTGATTCATTATTTATTTCCTCCTCTCTTTGGTATAAGAAAAAGGCGCCGGGGATACTTGTATTCCACGGCGCCTTTGCCTTATCGATCCATATTATTTTTGTTGCAGAAACAAAGCTTCCGCAGGAAAAAGAAAAGCGTCTCGGAGTTTTCTCCAAGACGCCTTTGTCTTTACAAGAACAGAATCTATCACATTCTTTTTTTCCTGTCAAGTACTTTTTTATAATTTTTTATCTGCGGCTTAAAAGCCTCTCACTCAGGCCTTCCGCAGGCCGTTCCGAAGCTTTCTCAAGTATAAAGCTTGGAACGTGCTTCCATCGTAAGAGCCGAACGCTGATCATAGAAAAGCGCAGCGGAGGATGAGCCCTTGGTCACATAGAAACGGTCCGTGCCCTCAAAGCGGGATAGCTCGAGATTCACCTGATTCCCGGCCGCATTGCTCTTGACCCAGTATACGATGTTCAGACGGCCCAGCTGCTGAAGGCTCTGTGCGTTAAGGGCATCCGTATTCGGTGCATTGTAGTGGAGCTGTACCGCCAGGGGCTTCGTGGGATGAAAACCGTTGGAAGCCACGGCGCCTTCAAAATAGGCTCTGGGAAGCCAGCGATAGTCATCATCCTTGATGCGCTCGGTGAAATAGGGATCCCAGCCGGCACGGCCGGTTCCGCCGCCCTCGGTAAATCCGCGGCCGAAGGGTTCGATATCCGCGAAAAGATACTTCATCATTTCCATACCTATATCATAATCCGCCGTCAGGCACAGCACGCTGTAGACCCAGTAAAGAGCCACACTGCCGGGATCCGTTACATCCACGGCGGCCTTAAGGCTTGCCAGATCCTCCGGTTCCGCCCCGGCCATTACCATGCGCCGGTCCGTCTTCCATTCAGGCTTCAGAGCAAAGGAGCCCGCTGCTCCGGCCAGTCCGCTGACTGCCGCATCCGCGACCGATTTCATTGCCTTATCCAAGAGTCCCATTTTACTACCTCCCTGTATAGTTTAATGCTACAAAACAATAATACCCGTATCCTTCAGCCCTGTCAATTGCCACTCTGCGGCTCGATCAGGATAGCCCGCAGTATCCCGGCCGGCTCATAATCCCTCTTCCCCGCTCCCAGTCCCACGGCCAGGGGAACAAAGACCTCCGGAAGCTTAGAGGATGTCCGGACCGCAGCACAGAAGGCCGCTCCAGTGGGTGTGACGAACTCTCCTTCCCTTCCCGTGATGGACAGGGGCAGGCCGTATTTAACTGCTATGTTCATCACCGCAGGTACCGGAACGGGAAGTATGCCGTGCTGGCAGCGCACGCTCCCGCTGCCCTCGCAGATCTTCGGGATCACCACATCCGTGATCCCCAGATCATCAAAGCATACGGCAGCCGCAGCGATATCCACGATGGAATCCAGGGCACCCACTTCATGGAAATGTACCTCGTCGATGCTCCGTGCATGGGCTTTGGCTTCCGACTCCGCCAGGATCGTGAAGATACGGATGGCCAGCTTTTCCGCCTTTTCCGAAAGCTTCATCCCCCGTATGATCTCCGTCACATCCTGCAGGTTCCGGTGAACGTGATGATGGCCGTGATGGTGGTGATCATGATGATGGTGATCATCGGTGTGATCCTCATGGCGATGGCACTCCTCGTGGTGATGATCATCATGGTGGTGATCGTCGTCATGGTGATGCTCGTGGTGATGATGTTCATCCTCGTGGTGATGATCGTGGTGATGATGTTCATCCTCATGGTGATGATCGTGGTCGTGGTGGTGATGTCCCTCATGATGGTGATGATGTTCCCCGTCATGATGCGCCCCATCTTCCAGATGCCCGTACAGATAATCCATATCGTGATCGTGATTATCATGCTCTTTATCCAGGATCACATCAAAATCGCAGCAGTCGATCCCGTTCTTCGTCACATGGCTGATGGCGATGGAAAAGCCGGGATCGTCTATGGCCGCCAGGCTCTTTCGCAGACGTTCCTCATCCGCCCCCAGATCCAGCAGGGCCGCCACGATCATATCCCCGCTGATCCCCGTATTACACTCCAGATATAAAGTCTTCATCCAAGGCTCCTTTCTGCCAGTCGGTTGATCTGCGCTGCCATATAAGCCGCACCGAAACCGTTATCGATATTTACCACGGCAATCCCGTTGGCGCAGGAATTGATCATGGTGAGCAGGGCCGAAAGCCCGCCCAGATTTGCTCCGTAGCCTACCGAAGTGGGCACCGCGATCACAGGCACAGCCACCAGTCCGCCGATGACGCTGGCCAGTGCCCCTTCCATCCCGGCTATGGCTACCACACAGCTGGCATTCTGAAACAGCTCCAGCCGGGACAGCAGCCGGTGCAGACCGCTCACCCCCACATCATAAAGCCGTTCCACCCGGGTACCGAAGTACTCCGCCGTCTGCGCCGCTTCCTCCGCCACGGGGATATCCGCCGTGCCGGCGCAGCAGACCACGATCTTCCCGCTCTTTTCCTTTTCCGCCGCTCCGGCTTTGAGGATGCGGGATACCGGATCGTATTCGATCCCTTCTATCCTCCCCCGGAGGTATTCATACTGTGCCTGCGTAGCCCTGGTTCCGAAAACGCAGCCCTCTTCCTTCAGGAGCTTTTCCGCGATCCCAGCCAGATATTCATCTGCCTTACCCTGGCAGAAGATCACCTCTGGAAAACCGCTGCGTATCCTGCGGTGCAGATCCACTTTGGCATAGTCCAGTTCGGCAAAGGGTTCGGTACGCAGATACTGTTCCGCTTCTTCCACCGACACCTCTCCGCTGCGGACTTTTTCAAGATAGGCTTTCAGATCCTTCACTTTTCATCTCCCTGTTCAAAAGCGGAAGCTTTCTCAAAAACAAAAGAAAGCATCCGCATTTCATGCAGATGCTTTCCTGTCAGAAAACACACCAAAACATATTACTGCCCCGAAAGCTGCTTCGTAAGGGCACTGCGAACGGACCCCTTAGGATCGCTGATCAGCAGGCGTACCAGCCAGATGACCAGAGCCAGCGCCACCACGGAAAGCCCCAGGAAGGAATCATTGATCAGATCCTCCAGAGCCGGCGTGAAATACGCTTCCTTCAGCTCCGCGTACTCAAAGATCGCATCCACCAGCCACATCAGGGAAGCTCCCCAGAAAAGGAAGCAGAGCGTGCCGAGACGCATATCGTCATTCTTGCGTCTGTACCATAAAACCGTTGATATGACAGCTGCAAAGACCGTGATCAGAAGGGTCATGCTTCCACCTCCTGTCCGTGAGAGGCGCGCGCAACGATCTTATCCGCCACAATGCACATTCCGATCCATACCACTGTCACAAGTACTGCCATCGCCACACCTACCGTGGCCATCTCATGGAACATCTCCGCAGCATCGCCCGGATCTGCCATTGCTGTCAGGAAGGGGAACCAGGGAACCACTTCCCCGTGCCATACATGCTCAAATGCCAGCAGGATCGCACCGCCCACAAGCAGGCGGGAGAGCCAGCGCAGCTTAACGCTGAAAGGAAGCTTTGTCGCAGCTGCGTGTCCGCTCTTCCCTTCGGACTGAACTTCCTTCTTTTCGGCCACCTTTTCAGCCGACTTTACGATCACCGCTTCGGCTGCAGAAACCAGAAAACATGCCATAACTCTTTCCTCCGTTTAATCTGTTATGTGCTCTATGATATATGCAGGCCGCATCTCAAGTACAGAGTTTTTACTCCTGATCGATCCCCAGTACGCTGTCGATGGTGCGCACCAGATTACCGATCTCGGGCTTGGTGAGCTGTGCATCAGCTCCCAGCTGTTCGCCTTTACGGCGCATTTCGGTATTGATCAGGGAGGAGAAGATGATCACGGGGATATTCTTCAGTATATCGTCCTCTTTCACCAGCTTGGTCAGACGATGTCCGTCCATCTGAGGCATCTCGATATCGGTGATGATGCACTGGGCATGCTTCTCCAGGCTCCCCTCATCTCTCCACTGGCACAGCAGATCCCAGGCGAGCTGGCCGTTCTCGGTATGGGTCAGGTTCACATAGCCGGCCTTATGCAGGCTTTCCACGATCAGCTTATTCAGCAGTGCGGAATCCTCGGCAATAAGGATAGGCGTATCATTACGGGAACGCTGTCCCATCTCTTCGATCTCCTGCACCTTCAGGCCCGTTTCCGGATTGATATCCGTAACGATCTTCTCAAAGTCGAGGATGATGATCAGTTTGCCGTTTTTCTTGATGATACCGGTGGAAATACCCTCTTCGGAATTGGATACCGTAGAATCGGGCTTGATGATCTCGGTCCAGGATACACGATGGATGCCAATGACGGAATCCACATGGAAAGCAATATCCAGACCGTTAAAGTTCGTGATGATGAAAAGTCCGCCCGCTTCGGATTCGCCGCGCTGCAGGCAGTTCTTAAGGTCGATGGCCGTGATCATGACATCACGGGGCATAAATATCCCTTCGATGCTGGGATGCGCATTGGGCACGGGCGTGACCGCCTGATACGGGATGATCTCGCGGATCTTAGCCACATTGATGCCGTAGGAATTTCCCGCAAGGGTGAATTCCAGCACTTCCAGTTCGTTCGTTCCGTTTTCCAGCAGAATCTTAGTTTCCATAACCCACCTCACGAAATCAGGATCAGGCAAAAGCCTGTCGAAAAAGAAATTACCCGAAGTCTATTATAGCGGACTTTGATTCAAAAGTCCATATATATTTATTTTAACGTGAGTTCGCCCCGATCGTCCGCAGAACGCATGATCATGGTAAGACTGTCCACCGACTCCGCCTGGGCCTGGGTCAGTTCAATGACCAGCACTCCCGTGACGGTCTCTCCCGCAGGAACGGTCCCCCGGTACAGGGCCAGATCGTTTAAGAGCATGGTCATCATGGCAGCTTTGGAAAAACTGTTGTTGATACGGAAGGTGAAACGGGGATTGCAGGCGCCTATGTCCAGCACGGCATCCTCGCCCCCGGTATTGCTGATATTGAACTCCGAGACCAGAAGACGGTTCCCGGCGGTGGCCTTCACCACCCCCTGCCAGTCATTTTCCGTGGTTTCCGGATAATTCTCACAGACCAGAAAACGTGAAAACTCGATATTAAAGCCCGAAAGTCCGAAGAACTCGTCTATATCCGTATAGACCGGTCCGGAAGTCTCCCTGGCACTGCCCTCACCGCCATCGCCGCCGTCTCCGCCTTCCCTGGCCTCGTCTTTTTTCTTTTCTTCTTTTGCAGCGGCTCGCGCAGCATTCTCGGAAGCGATCTGCTGCTGCACCTGGGCCTGACGCTCAATGCGCTCCCGCTCGCTCAGCAGCTCATCATCCGTGACGGTAGTGGGTCTGTAACCCTTATGATACTCAAGAAGAAGCCTGGCGGCATACTCCTCCACCATCTGCATCTCCTTCTCGCTCAGATCCGGTATGGCATTGTCCGTGGCGCAGCCCCCGAGCACCGGAAGCAGCAGGCACAGTATCAGCAGAATGATCTTCTTTCTCATCGTGCATCTCCCTGTCAAACTTCCCCGATTATACCACATTTTCCCGAAATGTAAAATCCCCCGGATCAGACCGGGTGCAAAAAACGGGCTGCCAAAGCAGCCCGCCGAAACAGATCTTCCTCACCGGAATTTCTTTACCATCAGAATATCATCACTGTAGGTTCCGTCATCATAACGGTTGGCATCGGAGATACGGCCGCACTCCTTAAAGCCCAGGCTTTCATACAGATGGTAAGCCCTGTCGTTACCGCCTACTACCGTCAGTTCCGCCTGTTCAAAGCCCCTCTCCCGGGCTTTCTTCAGAAGCGCATCCAGCATATGTCTGCCCAGTCCGAAACCCGTATATTTCAGGAAAAGAGCGATCCCAATACCCGCACGGTGCTTCTTCCTGCGGGTCCCCGTCTCCCCTTCAAAGGAACAGTTCCCCGCATACTCCCCGTCTACGAATGCAAGGATCAGTAGTTTGTCTTCCGACTCATTGTGCTCCCGTATAAACTTTATCTCTTCTTCCGTGGTGAAACGGATCTCGTCGGGCTCACACATCAGAAAGCGTGTCTCTCCGCTGACGGTCTTCAGATAGTCGATGAGCATATCCGCCTCATCCTCTCTGGCACTGCGGAGCAGTATCTCCTTTCCGTCCAGCTCAAATCTTTCCTCATCAAAGATCATCTTACCATCCTGCCTTTCGTTGTTTCTACTTCGTCTCCAGCTCGAACCAGAATTCCACCCCGTCGTCGCAGTTGCGAACGCCGTAAGCCTGATGCAGGGAATCCATGATGGCCTTCACGATGGAAAGCCCCAGGCCGCTGCCGCCGTATTCCCTTGTACGGGCTTTGTCCACTTTATAGAACTTATCCCAGAGGCGACCCAGGCTCTCCTCCGGTATGGGCTCACCGCTGTTGTACACGACGATCCGTATATGCCCTTCCGAACGCTGTACGGAAACACGTATCTCTTTCTTCCCCCTGCAGTAATGCACCGCGTTGGAGAGATAATTCCGCAGCACTTCTTCCACCTGATATTCGTCCGCCCAGACAAAGAGACCGGGCTGCGAAACGTAATGCTGCGTTATCCCCTCCTGCTCACACATCACTTCAAAAGCTTCCATACTGTGAAGGATCAGCTCGTTCACATCAAAGCGCTCCATCACCATGGCATCTTCACCGCTCTCCACGTGGTTAAGGGATATCAGACGTTTCACCAGATGGTTCATCTTTTTCGTTTCATCCATGATCACGTCGCAGTAGTAATCCCGGCTCTCGGAATCCTCAATGACCCCGTCCTTCAGGCCTTCCGCATAGCCCTGGATCAGCGCGATGGGTGTCTTCAGTTCATGGGAAACATTGGCCAGGAATTCCTGCCTGCGCTGGTCCGCATTCCGTCTGGCTTCCACATCCCTCTGCAGCTCCAGATTGGCGGTCTTAAGGTCGCTTATGGTCTCCTCCAGCTTGGAAGAAAGCTGGTTCATGTTCTCACCCAGTATACCGATCTCGCTCTTGCTGGTCCCGGTATACTTGCTCTCGAAATTCAGCCCCGCCATATTTCGGGACACCTCCGCCAGTTCCAGTATGGGCTTTGTGATCCGCTTACTCACAAAGAGGCTCACTACACCGGACAGGATGAGAGCGATAAGGCCGATAAAA
Source organism: Lachnospiraceae bacterium (assembly GCA_017552715.1). Taxonomy (GTDB): domain Bacteria; phylum Bacillota; class Clostridia; order Lachnospirales; family Lachnospiraceae; genus NK4A136. The sequence continues at coordinate 5,647 of JAFZOW010000108.1, read as the reverse complement.
AGGAGCATGTGGTTGGCCATACGTACGCTTTCTCTTACGCTCTCCAGAGGTGTGCGGATCATGAAAAAGCAGTCCTCTCCCAGATTGCCCCACATCACCGCATATTCGGATTTGATCACGGGATCACGCAGAAAACTCAGACTGTAGGAATCATTTTCCGAGATCATTTCTTTTTCCAGATTATCCCTTGCAAAGACGATGTCCCTGAGCTGCATGCTGATCTGCCCGGGATCTTTGATACTGGAATAAATGGTATTGGAAGCGGCATCCGTCACCACAAAGCTCACGTTATAGGTGGTGCAGAGACGCATGATCTCTTCCTCAAAACTGCTGTCGGAATAATCCTCTGCCTCTGAGAGCAGATGATAGACCTCCATGAGATTATCTTTTTTGTAATTGAGATAGGATTTTTCAAGAAAACGGTCGTTAAAGATCCAGCAGGCCGTCAGGGTCACCCCCAGCAGCAGGATATACACCACGGCCATCTGCCGTTCCAGAGTATGCTGCGCACACTGTCTTCCTTCCAAGGCTTATGCTTCCTTTGTGTCGAATTTATAGCCCAGGCCCCAGATCGTATGGATCAGATCACCGCGCTCTCCCAGTTTCGAACGCAGCTTTTTCACATGGGTATCGATGGTACGGGCATCTCCGAAATAATCGTAATTCCATACCCCGTTCAGGATCTTTTCCCGGGAAAGAGCGATGCCCTCATTCTCCATGAAGAAGGTAAGGAGTTCAAATTCCTTATAGGAAAGCTCGATGGGCTTCCCATCCACCAGAACGGTATGGGCCGCCTTGTCGACCACAACGCCGCCGGCTTCCATACGGCTGTCGGCAGCACCGCCGCTGGTACGTCTGAGGATCGCATCCACTCTGGCCACCAGGATCTTGGGGCTGAAGGGTTTGGAGATATATTCGTCCACCCCAAGCTGGAAGCCCAGCAGTTCATCCCGCTCGTCTCCCCGGGCCGTCAGCATGATGATGGGCACACGGGAAGTCTTCCGTATTTCCTTGCACAACTCCCAGCCGTCCATCTTCGGCATCATCACGTCCAGTATCAGCAGATCAATATCTTTTTCCGCATAGAACAGTTCCAGAGCAGCTTCGCCGTCCTCCGCCTCCAATACGCTGTACTCCTGCTTTACAAGGAAGTCCTTCACCAGCTTCCTCATACGGCTCTCATCATCAACTACCATTATCCTGGCACGGTCCATGGGAATACCTCTCTTCGATCATTTTTCCTGATTATAGAACAGAATTATGTTGAAAGTGTGAAAGTCACTCTCTTTTTAATTCCAGTTCTTTTTCCCGCAGAACACTCTCCCGCTCCTTCAGATCCTGCTCCCAATCCGCATAACGATCCTGCAGAACACGTTCATAATTCAGGATATTCGGGCTGTCACTGAACCCTGCTATGACCAGCATGGCGACCAGAGCCGCCGCAAGAAATGCGATAACGATATAAAGACCGACTCGCCGGCTCTTTTCATTCTTAAGCTTAAGCTGCCCTTCCTTCAGACGGTTCTTCAGCTGCAGGACCAGGGCCTCGTTCTCATCCTCTCCGATGATGAATTCCGCAGGGATAGACGGGATCTCCGCCCCCAGCTCCTCTTTCTTATCCTCCAGAAAGGCCCGCAGCTTTATCAGATACATATATCCTTCCGGCGTACGGAATACACCCTCTGTTACGGCTTTGGTATACAAAGCCAGTACCAGCTTGGGCTTGGAATAATCCAGCTGACGCTCCAGACGGCCGATCCTGTCCTTCTCGCTTACCGCCAGCTCCGCATCCTGTACATCCTTATACGAAAAAAAGCCCTGCTCGATCCTGCCAAGGGGCTTTTCTTCCATCTGTTGCTGCTCACTCATTTCTTATCCAGCACCTTCTTCAGTTCATCCATAAAGGTATTGATATCCTTGAATTCACGGTACACCGAAGCAAAACGCACATAGGCTACGGCTTCCAGGTTTTCCAGCTTACCCATGACGATCTCGCCGATAACGGCACTGGGCACTTCCTTTTCTTCCAGCTTGAAGACCTCGGTCTCCACCTCATCCACCAGATTCGTGATGGCTTCGGCACTTATGGGACGCTTATGGCAGGCGCGCAGCACACCGGCTTCGATCTTCTTCCGGTCGTATGCTTCCCGGTTATTGTCTTTCTTGATGACGATCAGGGGGATGGTCTCCACCTTCTCGTAAGTGGTGAAACGCTTCTCACACTCGTCGCACACGCGGCGCCTGCGGATGGAAGCATTATCATCTGCCGGGCGGGAATCCACCACACGTGTATTTTCATGGCCGCAAAAGGGGCATTTCATGGTCGCATCCTCCTAAGATCCTTCGTTCCGCCCGATATGACATACAAAGAACTGCCTTTCGGACATAAAAAGATTATAACGAAAAGAGGATATTATGTCAACCAGAAAAACAAACTAACGGAATCGTATGCTCCCGCTCGCCGCATCCATATCTTCAATGATGGCCAGGGATTCCACGCGCACTCCCGCTTCTCTCAGGCGGTCTCCGCCTCCCTGGAACCCCTTCTCTATGGCTGTTCCAACACCTACCGCTTCCGCTCCGGCTTCTTTCAGGATCTCGATCAGACCGGTGATGGCATTCCCGTTGGCCAGGAAATCGTCGATGATCAGCACCTTATCCCCTTCCGAAAGGTACTTTCTGGAAACGATCACATCGTAGACCCGCTGATGGGTAAAGGACTGGATCTTTGCCGTATATACACTGCCGTCCAGATTGATGGACTGAGTCTTTTTTGCAAAGACCACCGGCACATTAAAATACTGCGCCGCAATCGCAGCGATGCCTATGCCCGAAGCCTCGATGGTCAGGATCTTGGTAACCGGCACATCCGCAAACAGCCTCTTCCATTCCTTTCCCATCTCGTTAAAAAGCGCAATGTCCATCTGATGGTTCAGGAAGGAGTCCACCTTCAGCACTCCGCCTTCCTTTACCGTACCGTCCTTCTGTATCCGCTCTTCCAGTAAACGCATCCCGTTTTACCTTTCCTCCCTGAAATATGAAAGTCCAAGACTTGCCGGCGGCTGCTTCTCCCGGCTGTTCTTAAGACTCGTGATCACCAGCACCAGTATGGTCACCACATAAGGCAGCATCTTGAAGATCTCCTGAGAAGCCCTTGTAAGCCCGGGGATGTAAAGATACATCCAGTACAGCACCCCGAAGAGATAGGCTCCCCAGATAGCCGCCTTGGGCCGCCAGGCCGTAAAGATCACCAGTGCCACCGCTAACCACCCCAGCTTCTCGATACTGCCGTCATTGGCCCAGGTACCCTTGATATAGTCCATCACATAGTAGGCTCCGCCGAAGCCGCTGATCCCGGCTCCCAGACAGATAGCCAGATATTTATTCTTCGTCACGTCTATGCCTGCCGCATCCGCCGCCTGAGGGTTCTCGCCTACGGTGCGGAGGTTTAAACCGCCACGGGTATGATGCAGGAAATACTGGCAGATCACAGCCAGAATGATGGCCAGATATACCATAAACCCGTAGGAAAAGAACAGCTTTCCCACAATACCCAGCCCCGATAAGAAGGGAGGGGTCTTACGGAAGGCCGCCGAAGTAACAGGCACGGCGATCTGCTCGAAGCGTCCGGCCAGTGTATTTAAGGAACCGCCGAAAAAGTTTGCAACGCCGGAACCGAAGATAGACAGGGCCAGACCCGTAACATTCTGATTGGTACGAAGGCTGATGGTCAGCACCGCATAGATCAGTCCCCCCAAGGCACCGCCCAGAAAGGCCGCCACCATGGCCAGCAGTACACAGATCACCGGATTCGGCTCCGGGGTGCTGCCCTCGTAGATGAACACGGCTGTAAGAGATGATATGCCTCCGAGATACATGATCCCCGGAACACCCAGATTCAGGTTCCCGGCTTTTTCCGTCAGTATCTCACCGATACAGCCGAACATGATCACGGTCCCGAAGAATACAGCCGCCTGAAATAATGAAACCAGTCCCTGCATCCTATACCTCCTTTTTCTTACTGCCGCGGAAGATCATACGGTAGTTGATGAAAAACTCGCTCCCCAGGATAAAGAAGAGGATGATCCCGATGATCATCTGGGAGGCATAGTCGTTTAACTTGCATTTGGAAGCGATCTCCCCTGCACCGTTCTGCAGAAAGGCCAGGAGTAAAGAGATCAGCAGCATGGTGGCACTGTCAAACTTCGCCAGCCAGGCCACGATGATGGCCGTAAAGCCCCGGCCGCCTGCCGTGGATACGGAAATGGTGTGGGAAGCTCCCGCCACCGCCATAAAACCGGCCAGACCACAGATGGCTCCCGAAAGGAGCATGGTACGTATCATCACCCAGCCCACATTGATCCCGGCGTAACGGGCGGTATTCTCCGAAGCACCTACCACCGCGATCTCGTATCCGTGCTTGGTGTATTTAAGATAGATATGCATCAGTACGGCCAGCAGCAGCACCAGTACCGCATTACAGAAATATCGGCTTCCGGCGATCTGGGGAAACCAGCCCTGCTGCGTGCTCTGATTGATGATACCCACGGTATTGGAACCGTAAGGATTCTCCCATTTGGCCACGAAGAAAGATGTAAGCTGTATGGCCACATAATTCATCATCAGGGTGAAGAGGGTCTCGTTGGTATTCCACTTCGCCTTGAAAAGCGCGGGCAGCAAAGCCCAGACAGCTCCCGCCAGCACACTTCCCACAGCCATGGCTAAAAAGAGCAGGGGAGCCGGCAGGTCCTTCAGGTTGATCATACAGGCAGCGGTAACGATACCGCCGATCAGCACCTGTCCTTCCGCGCCGATATTCCAGAATCGCATCTTGAAAGCCGGAGCCAGCCCCACAGCGATACAGGAGAGCATCATCATCTCCTTGACAGTGGACCAGACACGGCTCCTCGTCCCGAAGGCTCCCGAGATCATGGTTACATATACGGTGATGGGATTCATCCCCGTAATGGAAAGGATCAGTATACCGCACACGATCAGTGCCAGAACAACTGCTGCAAGCCGCACGGCGATCTTACGGCCCATGCTCAGATCTTCTCTTTTACTCAGTCGCAGAAAGGGTTCCCGCAGCTGTTTCGCATCATGCATAAAGCTCTTCCTTTCCTTCTTCCTTCCCACGTGTCATCAGGCGGCCAACCTCTTCTTTTCTGGCGGTCCTTCCGTCCAGTATGCCGCTCACCCTGCCGCCGCAGAGCACCAGGATGCGGTCGCAGAGTTCCAGCAGCACATCCAGATCTTCTCCCACATAGATCACGGCTACTCCCTGCTTTTTCTGATCGTTGAGAAGCTGATAGATGGTATAGGAGGTATTGATATCCAGCCCGCGTACCGCATAGGCCGTCATCAGCACCGTGGGAGATGCGGCGATCTCGCGTCCCACCAGGACCTTCTGGACATTACCGCCGGAAAGCCGGCGCACCGGCGTGGAAATCCCCGGTGTCATAACCTTCAGTTCGTCCCGGATCTGCTCCGCCAGCTCCTTCGGATGCTTCTTATCCGTAAAGATGGAGCGCCCGCTGCGGTATTCCTTCAGCATCATGTTTTCCGCCATGCCCAGATCCCCTACCAGGCCCATCCCCAGCCGGTCCTCCGGAACAAAGGAAAGGTGCACTCCCAGTTCCCGGATCTT
>JAFZOW010000107.1 GCA_017552715.1 Lachnospiraceae bacterium | reverse complement strand
TCCTGCAGCTCCGTATGCAGCATATGCACCAGGTCCCCGCCGTCATCGATGATGATGTTGGGACCGATCTTCAATACGGCACGGATATGTGCGTCATATTCCTCCGGGGTGCTGCCGTGCCAGGCATGCACCTCCAGCCCCGCCGCTACCAGCGCTGCCGCCACATCATCCTGGGTGGACAGCGGATTGGAGCCGGTCACATACATCTCGGCGCCGCCGGCGGCCAGTACCTTACAGAGATAAGCCGTCTTGGCTTCCAGATGTACGGAAAGGGCCACTTTCTTTCCCGCAAAGGGTTTTGTCTTTGTAAATTCTTCCTCCAGGGTGCGGAGCAGATCGCAATGATCCTTTACCCAGGCGATCTTCAGCTCGCCTGAAGGCGCCAGTGCCGCATCTCTTATCTCACTTGCCATGATCCATCCTCCTTTTGTTCTGAAAAAGCCGCGGTCTGCACCACGGCTTTTGTTCAGGTTTATCTATGCACGCAGTCTGTAGCTTATCATATCAGAAGCTGTAGCCGATCTGACGGAACGCTTCCATCATCGCTGCTCCCATAACGGCAAAGAGGATAACCTCCAGCACGATAGCGATGAGGATCCAGATCAGGGTTGCCTTCGCCCAGTTGCTCTTGGACTTCGCGGTATTGCTTCCGAAGGCCCATACGAAGAGCAGGACAAAGTTAACGCAGGGGATGCACATAAGCAGGATCGTGAGTACCCAGTCACCGACGGAAACCGGAGTTTCTGTCTCGGCTCCCACGTACATTTCCTGATAGGGCTGCTGATATGGAGCCTGCTGCTGATACATCTGCTGATTCGGCTGCTGATACTGATTCATATTATTATTATCCATTTTCTTCCTCCTCACAGAGTTTTTACGCGCGGGCTTATCCTTCCCGCAATACAGAGTTATTTTAGCAAAAAAAAAAGTTTATGTAAAGCGCCATTTATTTCCCCCTGTCCTTTCTTCGTGCTGTGAAAAGATCCGGCGGTAAAGTTTACATAATTCTCCAATTGTGCTACAATCCCGGATATGCGGAGGTTTAAGAGCATCATTAAATGCATATTGATATGGCTTCTGTCGAGCCTGCTGCTTCTGGCTGCGGCTGCGGCGGTATTTTTATTCCTGCTCTATCGCGGTCCCTCGCCGCATTACCGGCAGCGTTTCGTTCGCGAACAACTGGACGCCGGACGCGGAAGCTTTCTCGTAGAACCTTTTTTAAGCGACAGTGAGATCGCTGCTCTCCTGGAGGATGCGCCATGAAGAAAAAAAAGAAGGGGCATCCCTTCCGTCTTTTTCTGATCTGCTGGCTTGTATGCCTGGCCCTGCTCCTTGCCGTAGGGCTTAAGCGTTTCCATGCCTTCCTGCTGGATTACGAGGTAAATTACACCCTCTCCCTTCCGGCAGCGGAAATGGATCGCGTCATGGAGCAGCTCACCACAGCCAATGCCGCCGGCATCTCAAACCTGGTCACCACCATGCCTCCGGCGGCGGAAGGCGAGAGCGATGAAGACCTCGTTAATGCCCTGCTGGAATTCCTTGACAGCCACCCCTTAAGCTACAGTGCCGCGGAAAGCGATGACAATGCCGCCTGTTATCATATCCTTTCGGAGGGCCGCGTCATAGGGGAAGCCGAGCTGCGCATCTCCCCGCTTGAGACCCTTCCCTATGGCCTGCCCTCCTGGTATCTTTCCACGCTGGAATTCTATGAGCTTCCGGCAGCGGGATGATCTACCTTATCTTCTCCTTGTCGATATACATACCCACATAGAGGTGTTTCAGATCAGACTTTGTCTTGTTGTAGCCCTCCTGCTCCTGCGTTGCATTTTCAGCCAATGTGATCAGCCCGCCATCGACCATTTCCTTCAGTTGTTTTTTTACGCCCAGCAGGCGATTCTTAAGCGCTTCGATCTCTTCCTTGCTGCGCAGATGCCTTTGATCCATAGACGCCATCTCCGGAGTATAGCCCATAATATGCTCGTAGGTACTTCTGGAAATATAAAACACGGTCTGCTGCTGTGTTTCGCCCCATTTGCCGTCCGGAGTCCTGCCCGTAAACTTATCCGTAAAACCGCGTATAGTCATATATCTTCCGTCCTTGGCAAACATATCATACAACAGGGTCCCGAAAGCCATATCGTTATCGATTCCCATAACGGAAGTGATATACCACATGGCCTTACCATCCTCTCCGGGAGGGTTTTGTTCCACCTCGACCATAAAGTTTCCCCGGTTCCGGTCAACCTGTCCCGAGATCATATCCAGTATGAGCAGCTCGTTCAGCTTCATCAGCGCGTGCGGCGTATAGGTGAGCAGGATCTGCAGCGGAGGCCGGTCCGTCTTCTCTTTTGCTCTGGCTTCCTTATCCGCTTTCTCCAATGCCGTAGCTTCATCCTCCCAGTCAACAATGGATTTCCCTTTTGCGCCTGCCATGACATTGGCACGCACCACATCCCCGGAAGCGTTTTCCATCAGGATCGACTGCGACTTCGCGACCAGATTTTCCAGTCCCATCCGTTCCGCCAGTATGGAGGAGGATTCATTCCTGTCGGAGATCGTGGAGCCGGCTTTGATCATGGCCCCCTCTGAGGTGGACTGTTCCATATTCTTTTTCTTGACAAAACTCATGGCATCGGCAAAGCAGAGCGCACGATCCTCATCCGATGCGATAAAATCCCACAATCCCCTCATTTCAGGGGCGTCCGGATCTCCTGCTTTCAAAGTAGGCATAACATAAGCAAGCTGCGTCTGACGGTAGTCCGCATCACTCTGGTCCTTCTTCTTCGGCGGCATGCCGCAGAGGAAAACATTGCTGTCATTCCCGTAATAGGTCCTGAGATATCTCTCCATACAAGCCTTCGGAGCCAGGGGGCCGTCGTCTCCCTGGAGCGGATTCTTTTCAAAATACTCCATACATTCCCGGATCAGCTTTTTCCCTTCCGGGCTGGTATTCCCGAACATGGTGATCAGTTCTTCGGCATAACCCTCTTGGGTGACCGTCTTTTCTTCCGCCTTGATGTATTCATCGTTATTCCCTACCGTCCGTTTGATGATCCTGGATGATCCCGCGCCTACTACCTGAAAACTGGCTCCATCCGCCCTCAGGTCCGTTGCACGGGCATTGCGCAGGATATCGTCCCAGCTGTTGATCCCGGCATTTACTCCCCTGGAAAGCTGCTCCGCACAGGTCCCGAACATATGATGATCCTGCTCCAGCAGCCCGAGCAGCTGCGAGACCAGATCCAGTCTGGCCCGTCCGGAGGGTGACCGGGCGCCCTTCTTCGCCTGGATATGAGTGATATAGTCTCTCAGAGTACCAATGGTCGCAAGATACTGATCCAGTATGCCCTTCATATCATCATTCTGTTTTTTCGTATCCGTTTTCGGATAGGGCTGGTCGAGTTTGCTGTTCAGAGCTTTGACACTGCTCCTGACAGAGGCAAACTGACCATCCTTGATACGGATCTTGCCGAAATGGCGCTGCTCGTTATTGATCACCTCTTCGGACAACTCCCTGGCGCGGTCGTGACCTGCCGCGATCTTCTTATCGCCGTTCCGTACGGAAGCAAGAGGCTCTCTCCTGTCTCTCTCCTCACGGGCTTCGTCTTCGTCATAAAGAGGATTCTCGAATTCCTCCCCTTCCTGTTCATAGGCGGGATTTTCTTCCCACCTGGGAGCTTCATCTATGTCTGTATCCTCTTCCTCTGCGGAGGGATCTTTTTTGCCGAACAGCTTACGGAATTGAGAGATGAGACCGCCGCTTTCCTCTCCATAGGGAATGGAGACCGCGATCTTGGGAGCGGGTGATCTGCGACGCGGTCCGGCCTGTACTCCTCCGGAAGTCTCGTTCATGTAGCGTTCCGCATAGGAGCTTTCGGCTTCCACAGTGCCGTTATCCTGCATGAAATCCTGCATAACTGCCTCCTTTATCGTTCAGAAACAAGTGCTATCTTATTGTTCCATTTTTCCCGAAAAAATGCCGCATCAGGCGATCGTATTCAGGGTGGATATGAGCAAAAAGATTTCCGGGATCGTAAACCATGGGTTCATCCCCGGGGAAATAATGCGTGATCCGCCATATGAAGATAGCGATAGTCCCCAGGGCGACCAGCAAAAGCAGCGGCTTCAGCGGCTTTAAGGATCTGCCGCGGATATAGCGCTGTACAATGGCCGCCAGGGCCAGCGGAAGCCACAGAAAGATCGAAGGGTTGTAGTGAAAGGCATCCGCAAAGCGGAAAAGCAGCAGCGAGAAAAAGGCCCTTGTTATGCCGCATCCCGGGCAGGGAAAACCGCTGATCAGCACCACCGGGCAGAAGCTGTGAAATATCAGACTCACCGCTGCCCAAAGGATAAAGATGATCAGCAGGGCTGCTCCGTTGTTCTTCAGATCCGTTACGATCCGCTTAAATATCAGTCTAAGGCCCATTCCCGTACCAGTGTTTTAAGGATCTCGATGGTGGTGAGCATTTCCTCTACGCAGAGATATTCATGCTTTCCGTGGAAATTGCCGCCGCCGGTACACAGATTCGGACAGGGCAGTCCCATGTAGCTTAGACGGGAGCCGTCGGTGCCGCCGCGTATGGGTTCGGGCTTCGGCTCAACCCCGCACTTCCGCATGGCTTCCAGCGCCTTCTCCATCACCTCGGGATGGGGATCCAGCCTTTCCTTCATGTTGTAATACTGGTCCACCAGCTTAAGGGTAAGAACGCCGCCGCCGAAGGCTCTGTCCGTCTCCTCGCAGGCTTTACGGAAAAGCTCCTTCCGCTCCTCAAAACGCTCCCGGTCATGATCCCGGATGATGTATTCCGAGCTTGCCTCTTCCACATTTCCCTTAAACTCCGTGATATGGAAAAAGCCTTCCCGTCCTCTGGTATGCTCCGGACGTTCCTTCCCCGGCAGGCGCCCGTGAAAATCCATGAGCACCTGAAGCGCGTTGATCATCTTCCCATATGCATCGCCGGGATGAACGGACCTTCCCTTCACGTTCAGCTTGGCCCCGGCGGCATTAAAGGTCTCACCTGCGATATCGCCCAGACGTCCGCCGTCCACTGTGTATGCAAAATGGGCTCCGAAGCCGGCAGGATCAAAATGATCCACGCCCCGGCCCGTCTCTTCCTCGGCGGTAAACGCGATGCAGACCGTGCCGTGCTTTTCTTCGGGATGCGCAACAAGATAAGCCGCCAGTTCCATAATAGCGGTAACGCCTGCTTTGTCATCCGCTCCAAGCAAGGTAGTGCCGTCGGTAACGATCACGGTCTTGCCCTTCATATCCCGCATCTCGGGGAAATCCTCCATACGGGTAACGATATCCAGCTCCTTATTCAGGACGATGTCTTCCCCGTCAAAATCCTCAATGATCCGGGGCTTTATATCCTTCCCGCTTATGGCCTCGGAAGTGTCCACATGGGCGATGAAGCCTATGGCCGGGATCGTGCGCTCGGGGCAGTTGGAGGGAATGGAAGCAAAGACGCAGCCGTACTTCGCATCCTGCCGCACATCGCTCACCCCCAGCTCCTTCAGCTGGTCCCGCAGATGGTCCAGAAGCTCCCTCTGCCCGGGGGTGCTGGGATAGGCATCAATACTCTCCACCGACATGGTATCAAAACTCACGTAATCAAGAAATCGTTCTACTGCAGTCATGTTTTTCTCCATTCTTTTATCTGATCACAGCGAAGACGGACTTTTTCCCTGTTTTCGCCGTACATAAGATCTTATGATCTTAGTATATTGATTTTTATCAGAAAATCAACGGCCGTCTTTAAAACATTATATACCCCACGCAACCCTTTCCTTCTTCCGATTAAAGGCGTACATCCTTAAACTCTATATTGATCGGTACTACATGCACGCAAACGGCAGCAGATCTTTTATTCCCACTTTTACCAGATTATCCTCGTGATCATTAAGGATGACCTTTATATCCGGGCAAGTACCTTCTTTTTGAAATAAATCGCTCTCCTGATGCAATATTTGGGGCAGGTACTGAGAACCTACACTCATAGTGCATTGGGGTCAGTTATTGAGGCTCTATGTCTGTATCCGAATAATCCATTATGATCTTTTCGCACGACTTGCATATATATGCATCAAGAGATCCATACGTAAATGGGTTCCAATTTATCACCTTTAATTCACCCTCTCGGGGTTCCAAAGATAACATATGTTTTTTCTTTACCCATGCCAATATTCGATAATATTGAACATAACCTTTTTCCATTTTTGCATTACATATTGGACATTTCATTCTAATGCCTCCCAAAAATTCCGATTCATTTTCACAGACATACAAATTATACTACTCTGACCAAGTTTAAAGAAGTTTTTTGTGACAGGTCTACCGTTGGTCTACCCGAAAATGTCATACCTTTTGACAAGAAAAAAAGCCCAAGAACCGCGAATTCAAAGGCTTTAAATATATCAACCACTGCGGGTGGCCGGACTTGAAGGCCGAAAAAAAACGTAAAAACCTAAAAAAATAAGGAGGAAAGGAGCACCGACTTTTTTACCCTTTTCCCAGGTCTACCCAAAACAAGAACATACGTTTTTTTAGGGGAGGGGCGTAATATCCCCCTATGAATTTCCCCTGTTGCGCTTTTTCACTGATTTCCCATTCATCCATCGGCATTTTTTACTAATATTTTAGCTGATTTACTCCTATAACATTATTCGTTCACTCCATATATCTTCTAATATGGGTATATGTGTTTCAACGATTGGAAGTTTCTTCAATTCTTCTCTGTCAAAAAATCTCAATTCTTTAGATTCATCACTGCAAACAAGCTGCGGAACCAATGAAATCCTTACGAAGTATAATGCCATTATCGATCTTATAATATTCCCGTCCGGATATTCTATGATAATGGACGGATCATCATAAATTTTTATGCAAGAAACTTTATCTGCTTCCAATACCAGCCCTGTTTCTTCAAAAGTCTCCCGTATAATACAGTTCTTCAGATTTTCATCCAGCTGCAATCCACCACCTATAAATGCCCACCTATCACTATCTGCTCTGGATTCTAACAACACTTTACCGTCGTAACAGATGATAATGGTGGATCCAATATGGTTAGGCCGATTCGGCATTGGCGCATTCTTATCTTTGTAATAAAACCTTGCTTTACTCATAATCTGTCTTATGCTTTCTTTTACATCGATGATCGTCATTCAGGACCGTTTCATCAGCAACCCGATCCTGCGTATCTCATCCAGCTGATTTGTGCTTAAAACTCCGGCTTGATAGAGCAAGCGATATTCGTTCTCTATCGAACTATCAAAGATGAGCAGATCGTCGGTATTTATGGTCACTCTGACTCCATATTCGTATAGTAGCTTTATCGGATGTTCCTTATAGTTTCTTGCATATCCAAGCATCACATTGCTGCTTGGACAAACATTCAACTGTATCTTTTGATCAGCCAGGAAGCGCATCACCTTCTCAGATTCCGCCACCCGTATGCCATGATGTATTTCATCCAGCCCGAGCATTTCAACCGCCCGCATAACATCTTCCGCAGGACCGGTCTCTCCAACATGCATGCGCTTGATCAAATGATACTTTTCGGCTTTTCGATATAATGGCTGAAATACTTCAAACGGTTGTATGTTCTCTCCACCGCATACATCAATAGATTTGAAATAGCCACCGGAAAGATATTGATCGATACGTCCCGCTTCCTCCGCAACATCACATGACGATGCATATGTCAGTTCCGGTTCAAAAACCGTTTCCGCACAATATGTTTTGCGAAAGCCCTCGACAATGGATACAAAAGCATCCACGCCGCCAACCAGATCGATCTCTGCTGTTCCAAAGTTCATCGAGAGCCTTTGAATATTGTTTCGTTTTGCTTCCGCAAACGCGCCTTCCCATCTGAGAACAATCCCCTCCCGGCCTCTGCAAAACGGCTTGATCTCGTTTGTAAACCATGTCTGCATTCCCTCCAGTCCGTCGAATCTGTCCGGAGTCTCTGCAAGTTGCCGCCCGATCCTTTCTTCCAGCCAGGATTTCCTGCAGCCCTTTGTCGAATGATTATGCAGATCACTTTTAGTAGCCGCCAAGAGTTTCTCTATATCATTCTCTATTAAGCCCTCACAAAATATCTTGTCGTCTTTCACACCAACATTTCCTTCTATTGATCTCAATCCGGCATCCTCAATAATTTTGCTACGATATCCCAAGATGGAAGATACCATCTATCTTTATTCGTCCACCAATCGAACTTGTCAAAATCGCTTTCATAAATCCAATCAATCTATTTTAATCTCTCAAACAGCCAACAGGAATGACCCTTACTCCCTTTTCCGTTGTATATGCCATAGGCGCCGTTGCACAGATTACGATAAGCGCTGAAGGTTCCCGGTATATTGCACGGGTGCGTTCTTTATCTTTAGTCGCAATTTCATTGTGTTTTCTTATTACCTCTCTGAATTTCAGTAATGAAGCTTCTGCATCCGGAATTCGATTTGCCCCCGTCTTTATCTCGATCAGGGCATATTTGCCATTATCAGCCTGATATATAGCATCTGCTTCCAGTCCCATATCATCCGTATAATGAAGGATTCTAGCGTTATGAGCCTCCGCATACACGCACAGATCCCGCAAGACCATATTTTCAAATACATGACCAAACAGATCCAGATCTGTGTTAAAATAATCCGGTGATACTCCCAATGCCGCTAATGCAATCGACGGATCTATAAAAATGTGCTTTTTGGCAGCTCTGATGGCTGTTTTCGACCGGATCTGCGGCGTCCACGCATCGATATCCTTTATTACAAAAAGATTCTCTAACACCTCTACGTAAGATTGAAGCGTTGCATCTGTAACATTAAAACTTGCCTTTACATCGGCATAAATACTCGTTTTTTTTGCTGTTGTTGCCATATTACGCGCATACGACCATAAAAGAGTCCTGCACCATTCCTGATTCCTCTTTACTCCATCGATAGCACTGATATCTTTCCTGATAATCTGAGAATAGTAATCTTTGGCAATTTCAAGCTTTGCATTGTCACTCTTCAGTGCCAGACATCTGGGCCACCCCCCACGACAAGCAGCAAAAAACAACTCCTCTAACGACACTTTAGCTTCAAATCCTGAAATATCATACGCCTCATTATCCACTATCCGTGAAAGCGAAACATCTCCTGTTGACTCTCCGGTCTCCCATAGGGTCATGGGGTACATAAGCACTTCTGAAATCCTGCCTGTACCGGTATGGTGAGTGTCAATCTTCTTACTTGTAGAACCTGTCAGATAGTATTCCCCTACCGCTTCCGGATGATCATCACAATCCTTCCTTATCATCCCCCATATTTTGGGTGCATCCTGCCATTCGTCAAAAAGGATCGGTTTTTCCTTCTTTAAGAATAACCCCGGCGATGTCTCCGAAACAGATAAATATCCATCGCGTTTTTCCTCATCCTGAAACTCGATTACTGTCTTACATCTCTCTTTCGCTGTTCTTGTCTTTCCACACCCTTTAGGCCCTATAATGCTGATAGCATTAAAAGCCTCGGTTTTTCTGTCAATTTCATCATCCATTATCCTTCTTATGTACTCCATATTCCCCATCCTCACATATAGTTCACTTAATGGAATAATACTATTAAATCCGGGTGTCCGCAAGCCCATTTATGTATTTTCGAGTGTTTTATTTGTGTATTTTCGAACATTTCATTTATGTATTTTCGAGTGTTTTATTTGTGTATTTTCGAATTTGCATTTTATATCCATGTAAAACATCATCACATTTATACCAATTTCTACAATAGTCTACCCTTAGTCTACTCAAAATTATGGTACTCATTACAACCAAAAAAGCCCTTGAATGTCCTATTCAAAGGCTTTACAATCTTTCATGTGAAATGCGGGTGGCCGGACTTGAACCGGCACGGGGTTACCCCCGAGAGATTTTAAGTCTCTTGTGTCTGCCATTCCACCACACCCGCGGCTTCCACAACGAAAAATATCATATCACAGGCCTCATTTTTTTTCAATGCTTTCGTGAAATATTGCCTGAAGACAAAAGCCATAAATCCCCCACCCCGAAACGTATCAATAAAAGAACCCGCTCAGTGGGCATAGGAAAGGGAGGGAAAATTCATGAAAAAGAGAGCATCGCTTACGGCCCTGATACTGCTGCTCATACTCAGTGCCTGCGGAAATAAGGAAGAGGACGCTTCGCCGCTCGCAGCCACCAATAAAATGCGCGAGGTCGTCCCCGGTACCGCCGCAGATCCCACGGAAAGTGATCCCGGCCCGGCAGTTTCGGCGGAGCCGGAGCAGGCTTATGATATCGAGAGCATTTTTACGGAGGAAGCCTTCTGCCGCATCATGGACGGGGAAGAGACAGCTGTATGCGTTCTGTACGGACTGGGCGGCGAAGGCGGCTATGTCACATCCTCTACGGATGATCCCGAGATCATCGCAGACTTTATCGATGCCTTCCGGGCACTGACGATCAAAAACATCATCACGGATCCGGATGAGATGGGCTATGTGGCCGATGGCGGGGAGGATTTCGTTTTCGGTCTGGAAAACGGCAGCCAGGTGAATCTGACGATGGACGGCGGCACGCGCATTCATGCCGACGAAGTCGTATACGAACTGGATAACACGGGGAAGCTGAACGAGCTCTGTGCAATGATGCTGGAAATGACATATCTCAATGAGGCCGGCGGCCTCCCCGAAGACGGCTATATCGCCATCCTTCACGGAGGTGTGGGTGAGCGTACATACGAGACCTATGTGTACGAATACTTTCAGGGATATAAATACATCAATGTGGAATCCACAACACTCTCCTACGGCTCCACCCAATGGACGCACAAGGTCACAAGAACAGGAAAGCTTGCAAGCAGACAGGAAGTCCTGGAACAGGCCGAAGCCCACGGAGCCGGCAGTTTTGTGACCTTCCCGGAGGATACGGAAGCACATCCGGTAGAAGCTTTTCTGAAATAAGACTCAGTCCAGCCGCTTCACCCCGAAACCTTCCCAGGCCCAGATGCTCTCTTCTCCCTGCGTATCAATGAAGGCCAGCAGCCCCTGCCCCTTCTCGAACACGCGCATATCCGCGGCTTCAAAGCCCATATAGGAAGAGCACCACTTGGATTTAGGCGGCTCTTCCGCCGGCAGTTCGTAAAGGAAGAGATGCTGGGACCAGCCCGCTTCATCCTTCTCCACCCAGAAAGGACGATAGGGCCCGTAACGCCCGCGTTTCCATAAAAGCAGTACCAGCTCTTCCTCCCCGTCCCTGTCAAGGTCCAGAAGCAGGGCATCCTGCACCAGATAGTTCTCCATCCCCGGAAAGCTTTCTCCCTCCAGATACAGCCTGCGGCCGGACAGCGTAAGGCTTCGACCGTCGGAAAGCCCAAGTTCCCTCTCCTTCCAGTCGATCCAGCCCGGAAGGAATACTCCCTTCATCCACAGCAGAAAAGCGGCGGCAGCCAGAGCTGCCACCGCCGATACACAGATCAGGATCCGTATAAGCTTCTTCCGCATCAGTACGGGATACGATAATCCTGTGTCCAGCCGGGCTGTTCAGGCTTATCTCTCTCACTCTTGACCCAGTTGAAATCATCATCGTAATGACCGCCTTTAAGGATATCCCGCCATTCCTCATCCGTAAGCCGGTCGATCATGGGCTGTTCAAACTGATAGAAGGAATAGACCGAACCCCTTCCCACATGCAGCTCCCCGTCGATGGGGAACACCACATACATGCACTCTGCCTTGCCGGTACCGATCTCCAGTACAGAACCGTTGGGATCCGTAGCGATATCAACTATGATGGGGCAGGGAGCCTCGTCCGCACGGTGAAGGTTCTCTACGGTATCCTTGTTAGCCTCGTACCAGAAATGCTCCAGATCCCCGCCGTAGCTGCGTATAAAATCATAATCCTCGTCGCTGAGGCTCTTATCCTGAAGCTCCTTCTCCGAGATGTCGATCAGGCGCAGTGCGATCTCATAAATGCGGTCCAGATCCTCCGCGGAAGCATCGCTGATCATGCCATAGTTTTTAAGGCCGTCTTTGGTCTTTTTCGCAAGATGGGCAAAACGGCTGTAGATGACAGGCTGGGGATCCACATAGCCCCTGTCGTCCGGGATATGATCGTCTTCACCGCCGCCCATCTCGGCTATGACCTGCTTGGAATAGAGGATATTGTCGTGCTTCAGCTCTGCGAAGCTGCCTGCAAAAGTTTCCAGCTCCTTTTTCCGCCACACTTCACTCTTCATGAATTCCGGATAGCCGGCATCCGTCTTTTCCTCAAGCAGCGGCCGCAGCGTGTACAGCCAGTTGGAATAAAGGCTGGCATTCCAGAGGCTTACGCTGGCATTATTGTAATGCTCCTCTGCCTGAGCCAGATTCTCGGGATAATTCTTATACTCCATGGCTCCCTGCTCTTCCAGCAGCTCGCGTGCCACATCGGATCCCAGTGCAGCTGCCACATCCAGGGTGTCGGGCAGCATACGTCTTTCCCCGGAAGAATTCTCCTTGACTGCTTCATAGACCAGCTTCTGCATAATGGCTGCATCAATACTGAAACGCTGTCCCATGAAACGGTAGGTCGGGATCACCGGATCGTCACCGTCATCCACCGGAATGGAATTGATGGCCGGAAGCTGAAGCTGCTCCATCATGGCAGAGAGAGAAGCAAAAGCATCCTTATCATCCTTGAGCATCTGCGTGGTAGGCACGCCGCCATAGCTCTCATCAAACAGACAGGTCATCTCGTAATAACCCGGATCGTCGGAAGCCCCTGCAAAGAAGGAGGTCACGTTGTAGATCCCCTCCCAGTCAGCCAGATCCGCCTCAGCCAGGGCACTGCACATCAGGGCCGAGCAGCGCACACCTGTTTCTTTATTCCCTTCAAACCCGATACGTCCATACCACATCATGGCCCGGAAGTAGGCTTCCAGAGTAGCGTCCCCGGCATAATAACCCCGGGGCTTGTACTGGGTGTAATCCTCGTACAGGCCGTTTAAAGTGCAGTCCACGATACCCTTCGCATCCATAATGCGCTGGTATTCCGTATCCGCGAGCTCCGCCACGCCGCTGTCTCCCGAAGGCTCCTTTACCGAAGCATCCTGAAGCTTAGCTCCGACATAGAAGAAAGCGGTATTGATCCTTGCCGCCTCTTCCCATTCCGTTCCCGCCAGCTCATCAAGCTGTTTCGCCGAGGCTTTCAGCATGGCTTTGCTCAGCTTTTCCAGGGCTGCCGCCTCGTAATCCTTTTCCGTCTGCCGCAGCAGATAGGCAAAATAAAGATGGTAGCTGTGCATCAGTGAGTCCACGGTGATAAAACTGGGGAAGTAAACATAGCGGTTATCCTCGTAGATCTCGTAGAATTCGTCATTCCCCCAGGTACTTACGACGGCAAACTGATTCTCGATCAGCGCCTCCCGAAGCCTCGATTCCGGATTATATTCCCCCGTAAAAAGATAAGCGAAGTTCTCGTCATAGACCACATTGGAGAAATCATCTGCCACGGCGCTGCAGTTCACCTGCGCCTTCAGACCTTCCTGATAGTACTTTATCTCCTCTGTCCCCATGAACTGGGGCCTTCTGGCCATGGCCTTCGCTCCCAGCTCGCTGCCGCTCTGCACTGAGACCTTCCCGCTCTTTCCTTCATCCGTATCTCCGGGCTTATCGTCTTCGTCGTCTTTTTCCTTTGTATCCTTTTTATCTTCCCTGATACTGCCACGGTCATCCCCGCTGCCGGCCTTCGTGCAGGCACTCAGTGCCACTGCGGCGCAGAGCAGTATTGCCGCGATCCTCTTCTTTTTCATACTTCCTCCTTATCCTCTTCTTCCAGTTCAAAATCCGAAAGCATCAAAAGCTCCAGCGAAGCATCCGGC
The DNA here is from genome assembly GCA_017552715.1 of Lachnospiraceae bacterium. Lineage (GTDB taxonomy): Bacteria > Bacillota > Clostridia > Lachnospirales > Lachnospiraceae > NK4A136. The sequence continues at coordinate 15,090 of JAFZOW010000107.1, read as the reverse complement.
TCCGCCACCAGCCGCTTGGACTGGTTCACGATGGCTGCCTCCACCATATTACGGGCCAGTCGCCCGTTTCCGGCGTCTGCCGCCCTCGTCGCCTGTACTTCATCAAAGAAGGCCGTAAGGGCTTCATCCGCCCCACTGTCGATGGCATAGCCCTTGGACTTGGCGATACAGCGGGATATGGCCAGCAGCTCTTCTCCGGTATAATCCGGGAAATCGATCACATTGGGGAAGCGGCTCTTCAGGCCCGAATTGGAGGTCAGGAACTCCGACATCTCATGGGAATAGCCCGCCAGGATCACGATCAGATCCTCACGGTGATCCTCGATGCCCTTCACCAGCGTATCGATGGCTTCCAGGCCGAAGGAATCATCCTTGCCGCGATAGAGGCTGTAAGCCTCATCGATAAAGAGCACGCCGCCGATGGCGGAATTGATCACACTGTTGGTCAGGGGTGCTGTATGTCCCACGTAACGGCCTACCAGATCCGCTCTGGAAACCTCCACCAGCTGGCCGCCGTTCAGTACGCCGATGGCCTTCAGATATTTGCTGATCACACGGGCAATGGTGGTCTTGCCGGTTCCGGGGCTTCCGGTAAAGATCATGTGCTTGTTCACGCTGCCGGTCTTTAAGCCCTCCTCTTCCCGGCGCTTCTGCACCTTGTAATATTCCTCCAGGCCCAGAACGTATTTCTTGACTTCCGTGAGGCCCACGATCTCGTCCAGTTCCTTCCGTATGGCATCGATCTCGCCGGAGAACCGTGCCGGAAGGAAGGCCGTCAGATCGATCTTCTCTCCTTCCCTTTCCGCCTGCAGCTCACCGTCCCGTGCATAGAGGGTCAGTTCCGCATCCTTCGGGCACTCCCCTTCCAGCTTCATCTGCACCAGGGCCCGCAGCACGGAATCGTAAAAATCCTGTACTCCCTTTACACCGGCCTGCCGCCCGGAACGGCTCACCGCATATTCAGCAAAGCCTTCTCCCGCTTTTACGGAAAAGCCGCACTGCTCCTTTGCTTTTTCCGTAAGCTCCGTAAGCTCCACTTCCGCTATGCTCTTAATAGCCTCTTCATCCAGCTCCGTGCTCTCGCAGGTATCTCCCAGGGCATCCACAAAAGCTGCGCCCATAACGCCGGCCAGCTTGTCCTTCCCTTTGTTGGTAACAAAGATCAGATACTTTCCTTCCGCCTTCAGCTCACCTACGGCTTCGCTGGCCAGGGAATCCTGCACGCTCACCAGCTGCCCCTTCTGTAGCACATAACGGCCGGAAAGGCGCAGAACGCCCTCCGTCACCAGGCTGCCCACATGGATCAGGAAGGATGGATGGCATTCTTCATAATGCTCAAACAAAAGCACCTCTTCGCTGCCTGCCAGTGCGGAATACATATCCTGCAGGAAAACCTTCTCCTGCGCGGCCTCGGGATACAGGGCCAGATCGATCTTCCTTATACCGCCGTGTTTTAAAATGTGACGCTGATTAAGCTCTCCGCAGAGAAGCCGGAGTGCATGATGTTTTCCGGAATCCTCCGGACCACAGAGTAAAACGGAATTTTTCGCCTTCCCTTCCGGCGGAGACACCAGTGGACGTTTGAAGGCTATGACCAGACGATGCAGGAAAGTGTCCTGGCCGAAGACTTTCTTCTTCAGTTCATCTTCCACCCCGGAAAGAGCTTCAAGAGCCTTTTCTCCGTCCAGGACGTCGAATTCTTCTCCAGATGTTTTTTTTTGCGTTCCGCCTGCGGACTGACCCACACCGAAATCCTCGGCCAGATTCTTATTCAGCTCCGCAAGCTGTTTATCCAGTTCGGCACTGTTCTTCAGAAGCTGATCCTGGGCACTTTTCGAAGCCTTCTCCGTTTCGGCACTGTTCTTCATCATGCGGCTGATCTCTTCCGCATTCTTCTTAGCGACCTCCATAAGGCCGTCCATCGAAAAAGGTCTTGCCGTTTCCTTCTTATTATCCGTCACGGCCTGCAGGTTTTCCTGAAGCGTGCCGCCCTTCTTTTTCATGCGCTTCTCCGCAGCTTCGATCTGCTCCAGCGAATAATCGGAATGCGGCCGCATACCGCTCATGATATCAAAAATATCGTCTGCCATAAGGTTCTCCTTATCATACGCGAACTGTGTCTGTACATCTCATTATACAACATCTGCAGGGTACAGGCCTCGCTCATATTGCGTCTACTATATCATCTTTTTGTATAAATTTCCAGCCGAAAAAAGACAGGAGGCGTTCCCCTGTCTTTCTTCTTTCGCTCAGCCCTCCGGCTCACTTTGCTTTCTTGGGCGTGATCTTGAAGCTGATCGTTTTCCTTCCGCCCCAGGCCCCGATACCCTTCAGCGTCACCTTTGCGGTGCCGGTCTTTATGTTTTTGCTGTAGCTTTCCACAACAAAATCCTTACCATATTCCAGGTAGACCGGATCCTTCTTACTGCCGCTGTAGAGCAGCTTCGAAAGCTCAGTGCTGGTAAGCCGGATCTCCCGGCCGGTATAGCTTTTCGCCGACAGCTTCACCGCCTTAAGCTTACTCAGCTGCTGCTCTGCCTTGATATAGCGGTAGTTCAGTGTGATGCTGCCTTCATAATTCCCCCTGCCGCTGATGCTTACGCTGATGACATCCCCTGCAGCAGCGCTTTCAGCTGCCGTCCCGTTTACCCGGTAGCTCGCCGGATCGATGACAAAATCCTTTCCGGCTTTCAGCTTCTTTCCGTTGACATCCGTGACCGTGACCGAAGGCTTTCTGTATCCCTTCTTCGATCCGCTCTTATCCTCTGCTGCAGCATTCCCGGACAGGCTTACGATGCTCTGCTTCGTGACGGCAAAGTACTTCTTCACGCTGCCCTTGTACTTGCCTTTGCCCTTAACGGTGATGACAGCCGTTTCCCCGGCGGTCACACTCTTATTCTTACTGTATTTAAGCGTATAGTCCACACCGAAAACGAGCTCTTCTTCTCCATCCAGCACCCTTAGCGCCGGCTTTGCGCCGCCCTTTTCGTAGGGCACACTCTTTTCGTAGATAAAGCTGAAACCGTCACTCTCGTTCAGTTTACGCCCCTTAGTAATGTTGAAGCCCGCCGTTTTGCTTCCTGCATAACCTTTTGCATTCCCTTCGACAGCTTCGAAACAGATGATCGCCTTACCCGGGTTTATGTTGTTGCGGAAGCTTACTGTGTAGTCGACACCTTCCTTCAGTTCGCTCCCGTTCAGGCTGAGCCTGTAGCTTCCGGCCTCCGGTATAACAGGCTTTCCGCTCCAGGTATATTTCTTCCGGCTCAGAGTCACCTTCGCTTCGGAAAGGAGCAGGCCCTTATCGCCCACCACGCTGACCACAGCCCGGAGAGTCCCCGAATAGTCTCCGCTCTTCGGTCTGATCGTAGCCAGATAGCTTCCGGGCTCCGTGATGCCGTCCAGCACTTCCCCGACGAGCGTATAATCCCCATCGCGATACTCAGCTGCAATATCCATGGCTGCACCGCTGGCTTCGGACTCCGGATTTACCGCTGCGATCCTCTGATAGAAGCATTCAAAATCCTTTTTATTGATGTTCTTTCCGTTCGCGGCCCAGGAAACAGGAGGCATGGGCATCTGTTTTGCCCCTGTAGCGACTACCGCGGTATTCATGGCCACCACATCCGTTCCCATGAGTGCAGGCTCCACGATGAATTCCTGTACCACATCGGGAGTCCCTTTATAATCTCCCTTGAAGACGATCGTGACCGTGCCCTTCTCGCCAACTTTCTTATTATGTGAATACTTCAGGACATAATCCACGCCCTCCACCAGCTTCTTTGTGCCGTCATAGAGGCGGAATTCCGGTTTCACGGCGCTGCCGCCGTAATGGTAACCCTCCTCCAGTCCGCCGGTCCAGAGCTTCGTCTCCACCGTCACATCGCCGTTTTCATCCACCGTGATCCTTTCCACCACCTGGCCGCTGACAGTGACGATTGTCTCACTGCCCACTTCATTGCCTTCTTCATCCACAATGGGCCGGCTTTCGCTCTCCACGCCTTCCCCGCCGGCGTCTTCCAGCAGCTGCTCATCATCCTTTGCAGGAGGCAGCTTCTCAATGCTTTCCTGCTTCTTAAATCCGCAGCGTGTGCATTCGCATTCCTTAAGGCCCTCCACAAAGGAAGTCGCCTCAAAGATCACGTACCAGTCCCCGAAGCTGTGACCGAGGGCCGGGACAGTTTCCGTTTGGACCGCCTCACAGCGACTGCAGTGGCAGGTCCTCACTCCATCCACGGTACATGTGGGCTCTGTCGTGACCGTTCCTTCATCAAAATCATGGCCCAATGCCGGGATCGGGCTTCCTTCCTCCAGCATCGCCCCGCAGTCCTTACAGTACAGATCACCGCTGTAGCCTTCTTCGGTACAGCTCGCTTCTTTTACATTCCTGAGCTCTGTGTTTTCATGAGCACAGTTAATGACCTTCAGGGTGACTTTCACGGAATAATCCTGATAGTTCGTGCACTCCGTGACCGGTACCGTGACCAGGGCCGTCTTATCCACATTGGCCTCAAGATCCCTGAAACGGAAGGAGAGGCTTGTGCCGCTTAAAGCAGGTGTTCCGTCCAGTACGGAGGAGGCATCCGAAACAAGGGGTGTACCGGCCTTTCCGCCGGCTTCGATAAAGCTTCCCAGTTCCACGCTTCCGCCCAGCCCGTACTTCGCTTCCGCCGAAACACTTGCGTCTTCATGGGCAGCCTTCCCGATCACAAACTCCGCAGTTACGGGATCGAAACCGTAGTTGCCGCGCGCTGCTGCCGTAACGGTGATCTTTCCTTTTCCCGCATTGATATTGTCTGTTACGGATGCAGTATATTCGGCAGCATCCAGTTCCGTACCGCCGGCTTTCACCGTAAAGGACGGTGTGATAGCGCTGCCGGTATAGCTGTAGCTGCCGGTTACCGTCACTGTCGGCGTGATCGTCTTCTTAGCGATCGTAAAGGCCATGGTCTTCGAACCGCTGTAGTTACTTTCTTCCTTCGCCGTAACGGTCAGTGTATAGCTCCCCGCATTCGTTCCTTTATTGTTCGTCACCGTATAGGCTGAGGCCGGAACAGTCTTTCCGTTCAGTTCCACTTTGGAAACGGTCTGTGTCTGTTCACTGCCGCTGTAGCTCAGGGCCGTTCCGAGTGTGATCACGGCCGTCGTGAGGGACGCTTTGCCGATGGTAAAGCCGTGGCTCTTCTGATCCTCCGGCAGGACATAATTGTCTTTATCCGCACCGTTCAGCGCGGCTGTGGCAGTATAGTTCGTCCCTGCATCGGTCTGCGCTCCGGTAACGCTCACCGTGCAATCATCACCGCTCTTTACATCCTCAAGGGTCGCTGTCGGCACATGGCTCTCGCCGTCATAAGTAAAGGAGGTATTGCTCCAGCGGATGCCAAGAGTCTTCCTGTTCACTGTCAGGGCCAGCTCTGCACTGCCGCTGTGGGTCCCGGATTCAAAGGCCGCCGTGATGGTGGCGCTGCCGGCCTTTATGATGCTGACCATTCCGGTATCGCTCACTGTCGCGACCGTTTTGTCACTGCTCGTCCAGGTCCAGCTACCCTCTCCGGCATTTGAAGAAACAGAAGCGTGCAGAGTGAAATCCGCGTCGCCGTAGGTCTTTGTGAGATCTGTGCCTTCGCTGAAACTTACCTTGACATCTTCCTTATCCTGCAGCGTGACTATCACATTCACCGTACTGTCTTTATAGTTCGTGGATGATATGGTCACAGGCAGGGTGATCTTATCGCCGACGGCACCGTTTGAAACACTTACGGAAACCTCACCGGAATCGCTGACCGTAAAATCACTTACTTCGATCGTGCTTCCCGCAGTTTTGTCCACAACTGCATCACCCGCCGAATATGTAAGCGTCCCTGCGTTTGCAGGCAACTTTCCCGAAACGGTGCCCTTGATGGCCGTTGCGGTGTAAGAACGGTTCATCGTCACATCGGCGATCGTCGGTGCGTCCGCCTGTGCAATCGAGAAGGTCGTGGTTTTTCCATTCGGAAGCTTATAGTTGCCGGCCTTCGTCCCGTTCAGGGCACTGGCGGTGGCTGTATATCCCGTTCCGGCATTGGTCTGTGCACCGGTCACGGTAACAGTGATCACATCGTCGTTTTCTGTACCGCCGGCCTCAGCGTTCGGTACCTGAGCAGTACCGTTAAAGGTAAGATCAGTATCGCCCCAGCTCAGGCCGACTTCCTTCGGTTCTACAGTCAGGGTTCCGCTTTCATAAGAGATTTCATAATTACTCGAAGTCAATCCGGAAGGCGTGATGGTATAACTGCTTCCTACGTCACCGTACTGCACGTAAGAGTATGCGTAGCTCAGGGTACCGTCCAGGCCGGCAGTTCCAGCGGTTTCTTCATTTACGAATCCGTCATAAGTCACGCCGTCATTAGCCGGCGCATCGCCGTAGGTGATGGTTTTGTCTTTAGCCGTAACACTCAGCGAAGCCTTCTCGATCGTGATCGTCGCAGTTCCGTAATAGGTATCATAGTTTTCTGAGCTGACCCGATAGTATACGATCTTACCACTGTCGCTGACAGAAGTGATCGTCGGGCTTACATCCAGCGTGTATCCTCCTGCAGCACTTTCACCATATTTGATCGTCACATCGCTTGCCGGTTCAGATACCGTCACGGTAATGCCGTGGGGCTTTCCGTCGTAGGTAAAACTCTGATCCGGTGCTGTCACGGTCATGCCTTTGGGATTGACCGTCAGCGTATAAGATTCACTTTCCTCTTTGTAGTCATCCGTCTCTGCGGCAGTCGCGGTGATCACTGTCGTGCCGGCCTTCTTGATCGTCACCGTGCCGCTTGCATCTACGGTGGCCACATCCGTATCACTGCTGCTGTAGGTGATCGCACCAAGGTTTTTTGTTTTGCCTTCAACATCTGCTACCCCGGCAGGTATCGAAAGATCCGGATCACCGTAGGTTGCCTCAACGGCATTATCCGCAACCCCCTCAAAAGTGACGATCTGTTTCTTTTTGTCAAGAACGGTAAGGTATACGCTGATGTCATATATATTGTAATTATCGCTGCTGACATGCATCTTTATATAAGCCGTATCGCCAGCTTTCGCATCTGCCTTGACGTTGAAACTGAGAACCCCGTTTTCAAGTCTGAGGGCACCATACCCATCAACGATCTCCTCAAGGATCTTCTCTTCATCCCAAAGTTCAAACTCAGGAACATACCCTCCTTCCTCGATCAAGTTGCTCACATCGACCGTCATGGATATGCCGCGCTTTACATCTACGTCAACACTTTCATCGCCGTGAGGAGCACAATCAATATAATATGACTTTGTTTCATCGTCATCGGCGATCCTGTAGTTTCCGGCTTCGCTGCCTACGAGGCTTGCTGTAGCAGTATATTGGCCGTGAACATATTTATCTGTTTGATAATTCCAGTCAGGATCGTAATCGTTTGCTACAGAAATACTGACTTTGCAGTCATCATCTCCTATAAGACCGTATATCGTACATTTCGGGATCACTTCATTGCCTTCGTCATAGACCATATCTGTCACATCCCAATCCAGACTTACTTCTTTGGGCTCCACGGTCAGGGTACCGGCGACATAAGTAACCTCATAATTATCCAAATGCAGCCCGTAAGGCGTGATGGTATAGGAATTCGCAGCACTGCCATGATCTCTGCCCGGCGCATAGTAATTACCATCCTGATCTTTGTACTCGTAATAAGGGTCACAGCCAAGAAGCTCCGGATATTCGCTGTTTACAAAGCCACTGTATTCCACACCGTCATTTGCTGCAACCTCACCATAAGTAATGGTATTGTCATTCGCAGTAACAGTCAGAGGCGCTCTCTCTATGCTCACGATCAGACAGGCCGCATCGCTCGGCTCAAGGTCCTGGACATCGTCCCCCGCCGCCCGATACCAGAGATAATATGTTCCGGCTTGTGACATGGAAGGACCGGAGGGATAATTATCAGGCGCTGTGTCAGCATCATCTCCAAATGCATATTCCAGCCGCGTGTCTGTAGCTTCATCCGGGACCTCGACCAAGTCCAGTACTTCGCCGGTATAGATCAGATCCGTTTTCACCACAGGAGCGTTGTATACTTCTGCCTTGACCTTCTTGATGGTAAGCGTACCCGGAGTAAAATCAATCTCGTAATTATCAGATACATCATTACCTGATGCATCCTCAATCTTATATTGAGAGTCCCTCTTGATTGAGCCACTGTATACGCCCGCACGATTACTGTATTCTTCAGCTTCTTCACAATACAGACTGATCAAGGTAAGCTTATCTCCCTCGACAAGACCACTTACCTCTACCATTTCAACACCTCCAGTAATCATCCCAGTCCCTATAGGAATGGTCTGATCCTTCGCCTTAATGGTCAGCTGTTTAGGCGCTATAACTACCTCGATATATTCCTCATCCGTATCCTCATGGTTCTCATCTCCGAAGACCTTATACCAGACATAATAGCTGCCTGCATCTGTACCTACCGGGTTATCAGTTAAATAAGCGTCGTCCCCAGGGCTATCCCCGTTGTCGGTCGTCAGGGCATATTTCATGTTACCGTCTTCAGTACTCCCGGGCACTATCAGCTCATGTTCATCCCCATCATAAACAAGCCCCGTAACCCCTTTCGGTACAGTATCTATTTCAGGAGCGGCCTTCGTGATCGTAAACTCCTTCGTTGCCGTGCCCACATAATTACTTTCTTCCGGAGCCGTGATGATCACTTTGGCTTTGCAGTCTTCCGTACTGGCATTTGTATTATCCTCATATTCCACCTCATAATCCGAACCCGGAGTCAGATAATCATCCCCGATGTACACTGACACAGCAGGTTGATACTCGTAGCCGCAATACTCTATACTCCAGTCACCATTTACATCCTGCTGGGCGGTTTTCCCATTCGTTAAATCTTCCGCAAATATCAATGAAATATGCACATCATCATCGGTCAGGCTCTTGCCGCCGATCGTATATGTTCCCGTCAGGCTGCCCTTGAAATTCCCGATACCCGTGATCGTAAAAGTCTTTTCACCTTTATTATGCCGATCATCCGGTTCGATGATCTCGTAATCTGTATATTGTCCCAGCTGCCTGTTCTCTCCATTTATCATTGCTGTTACGGTAATGCCGTCCGGAAAATGATCATTATTATCATAAGTAAAGGATCTTTGATTATCCGGGATCGACATCGTCACACCATCTGTCTCCAGAGAAAAAGCATCGATGGTAAATCGCCAGCTTTCATCGGTCAGGTCGGTAAATTCCTTATACTTTTCGTATTCTCCGCCCGAGATCCTGAACTGATAAGTTCCTGCATCCCTGGGGACGGCTTCGTATTCTCCGACCTGACCGTCCGTCACTTCAGCATATTCCACATATATAGAGTTCCCATAATCATTCGCTTTCAGCTGAACAGAAACTTCTTTATCATTGCTATCATACGTGGAGTCAGTCGACAGAGTCCATTCAAAATCGTCCGCTGTCAGCGTCGTTCCAGGCGCCCAGGTTGCTATATAGAAACGATTCCCATGGGAGCCCGCCGAAATGGTCACGGTCTTAGTCGCTTCAGTCAGTCCGGTACCCGTCCAGCCCGCAAATTCGTAGCCGCTTCTTGCGGGATTGATCAGGGTGAACTCAGGGCTTTCTACTGTATAGCTTTCCGGATTATCGGGTTCAACATCGGAACTATCCAGATCATAGCTATAGCTTATCGTGTACTCCACCGGCAGCCAGCGTCCGTAAAGCGTTGTTTCCTCCGACACCGTATCATTCGCAAAATCCCATTTTGTAGTGTAGCTGTCAGCATCCTCCGGTCCTTCCTTATACCAGCCATCAAAATTGTAATCATCTTTTGCAGGATCAGCCGGTTTTGTCACCTTCCCTCCCTGCGAGATCTGCTGCGTGTCAGGTGCAGTTCCTTCAGGCAGGCTGAAACTGACATCATATTTTACGGGAGACTCAACCTTCAGAGATCCTTTTGTAAAAGCAATCTTATAATTTGAAGCTATAAAATCCCCGTTATCTGCCAGCGCCAGTGTTCCCTGTGTGATATCATAAGTACCCGTCGTCTTTCCGTCCGTGGCCACAGCCAGTGCCCCGGTGAAAGCCGGAGTCTGCCCGTCGATCTGTCCGGAGTAAGTATAGGTCAGGGCAGGAAGCGAACCGTTAAGTGTCATGTTCTTGTCGTCTGCTGTGACCGTAAGAGAAGCGGGAGCAATGTAGAACACAGCGCTCTTACTGCCTGTATAATTCTCTCCCATCGCCTTAATATACATGTAATACTTCGAGGCGTTTATAAAAGAATCATCCCCTGTATTTCCCAAGAATACTGTGTAATCCGTATCCTCTACGAGCGTATTCCCGTTTAATTCCACAGAAAGCACTTGCGGGTATTGTTTTGTCCCGTCATATACCGTTCTGGCATATTCCAGCTTCACCTTCGCATTGGCCAGATCATTGGAGACGATGGAAAATCTCCAATCCCGGCTCGTCAGCTCTGCAGCATTATAGTTCCCGTCATTCCCTGCTTTGATCTTTATCTGATAGCTTCCCACACTGATCGGCGCGACCGTTGTCCAGGAAGAAGGATTCTCTGCATCATTCGTAACCGTTCCGTAATACAAGGTGGTACTTCCACTGTAATCCATAGGTTTTTCCGTAATGGAAGCTATATGTTTTTTGCCGTCATATTCGATCTTTCCCTCAGCGTCAGCATCTACCACGGTAACGGTAAAGCTTGTTGCTTCCAATTCCTTCATCTGCGAAACAGAAACCGCAAGAATGGATGATGCGGAAGCCGGATCCACAACTGTGTTTTCATTTTCATCTTTGATCAGACGGCAGACCCTGTAATAATATGTTCCTGCATCCGAAGGGGTTACCGTGTTATCCGTATAAGAGGTGCCGTTCACCTCACTTGCGATCACAGTGAAATCATCATCTGCGGCAGTACTGCGTAACACACAATATCCTGATGCCCCTGCACACGCATCCCAGCTCAGGTTCACACCATTTTCCGGGGAATACACCGCACTTAATCCGCTAACCGTGGCTTTAACATCACTGGTCTGTGCTCCGATGAAGAAGTTTCCGGCCCCCTCATCGTACATATCATACCAAATCCCGCCAAGGCAATAGAAGCTCTGTCCGGCTTCCCCGCATTTAACTGTTACGGTATTGGTATACAGCGTCCCATTAAAATTGATTCCATAAGATGTGCTTCTCTCATAATCCACCGTAGCACGATTTCCCAATGTCACAACTACGGCATACTTCTGTCCGTGATGAAGCTTTACCGGATCATCCAGTTTTATGGTATAGATCCCGCGGAAAGGCAGGGTCCCTGTTTCGGCCGAAACAAGCGTTCCCGAAGTCGGATCATCCGGATCTTCCGGATCCGTATAGATCTCCACCGTGTATCCGACACTTGCGGAGTCTCCGGTCAGGCTCTGTATCGTAACAGCTTCCAGCAGTTCATACTCCTCCGCTCCATTTGCAGTAAATACATTGGCGGCTTTCATCCCCGTCGCAGATTCTCCCTGAGGAGACATACTTCCGGACTCGCTATACTGTGAAGTATAGGTATAGTTATTGTCCGCCCATGCATCATCCGCCTGCAGCTTGTATACATAGGCCGAATCCCTCAGGCTCTTGTCTTCGTAAGATAGCCAGAAATAAGTATAAAAACTGCCGAACACATTTTTCCCTGCATTCCAGCTGTTACGGATCAGCCAGGCACCGTTCCCTGCCGGCTGCTTTCCGGTATTAAAGTTCGTCTTCGGATAATTATCATCCCAGCCCACGATCGTGACCGCATGATTGGCTTGGGCATTGCCGTTATAGTAGAACGCATTATTATCTGAATTGTAATAATCGGCAGTAGTATCAGTATTCCCGGCGGATTCCTCAGGAACATAAAAAGATATCGCCGCACCGCCGTAAGCCTTGATATACTGCTTCAGTACTTCACGATTGGTCTTCGGATTGATCACATAGCAGTTCTCCAGACGGGCCACATCGGCATATTCGCAATCCGCACTGTAAGCAAAATCCGACAATTGATATTTACTTTCCAGTCCCGTCGGATAAGGAACAGTATTCTCCGCCACCACGCCTCTCCAGCGCATCAGGTTCTGGGCAGCCGTACCAACGTTTCCGCCTTTATCCAGAATGTACCATTCCGGCACATTACCGGTGACGCTGTCGCCGGTGGTGCTTATGAGAGCTTTCCCATCTTTATTCAGCAAGGGGGTACCCTGCGCATAACTGTAATAAGCCAGATGCCGTTCACTATAGTCAACAGCATCTACCTGTTTCCCCTGCACCGTGACTGCATAAAGCTCCGCCAGCGCCGTGGCCGCATGGGCCCAGCAGCTGCCAAAGGGATTCTGATCCCTGGTGGACGGGATCGTTGCAAGATAGGTATTTATCCCTGTTGTGTTCGTATATGCAGCAGGGTAAGCGCTCCCCACTTCCACAGAAGGCCCCGGTGCCACGGAACCCACATTCTCCTCTTCGGCATACTCAATACGGATGGCGGGATCAAAACGCTCCGCATCCTCTTCCGGATCTTCGGCGGGCTCATTTTCTTCCCGAAGTTCCTCCGCAGGGACCGCTTCGCCACCCACCATCTCATCGATCTCATCAATGGTCAGACTGTCATCCGCGGCAGGCACATCGATATCCCAGGGCATCTCGATACTGCCACCGGAAGGGATATACGTTTCCTCCACGGGATCGGATCCCTCCGTCTGCCCGGCGTTTTCTTCAGGCTCCGCCTCTTCCGGCAGTGCATCTTCCGATACTGCTTCTCCCTTCGCTCCATCCTCCGATGCTGCCTGCGCCAGGATCACTGTCGGCAGTACGGGGATGTCTCCCATCAACAGGGTCAGGGAAAGGATGACTGAAAGAATACGGGTTGCGAGTCTGTTCCTTTTCATTGCTGTTTTCCTCCGTTCAGTGTAGGGGTCTTCATGCTTTTCTTCTTTTATCTTCATACAGCTTCTCATCTGCCCGGGTCATGCATTTTTGCATGGTATCGTTTCTGTCCCGGAGTTGGTCATATCCTACGCTTAAAGCCAGTACATAGGGCAGCTGCGGGTCCTTCTGTTTTTCCTGAAGACGGCTCCGCATCTCCTCGATCATCTGCTCGGGTGACACTTTCCCTTCCAGGCTCTGAAGGATGACGGTAAACTCATCGCCTCCGTACCTGCCGAGAAAGGCCGGAGATTTAACACCGTCACACACGGTCTTCAGCACATCGGCTACCAGGATCAGGGCCCGGTCTCCTTCCCCGTGGCCATAAGTGTCATTGATCTCCTTGAAATGATCGATATCGATCATCATGACATAAACCGGGGTGTTCTCCTTATACTGCACCTGCTTCATATGCCGGTTGATCTGTCCGCGGTTATTCAGACGGGTCAGATCATCAATGGATATCAGGGTCTGCATGTTCTGGATATAGAACCACAGCCACATGATGGTACAGCCGAAGCAGAACGTGGGAGCGTTCAATCCGGCCAGCTGCAGCAGTCCGAAGGCCATCACACCGAAAGGAAACAAGGCAAGCAGTCTGTAATGGGTCTTTTCCTCTTCCGAGTCTGTCTTTTTCGCATTGATCATAGAGAAGATCAGTGCTGCTGTCAGATACATGGAGGGTGCCGTAAACATCATAAGGTAATAAGCATCATTCAGTTCGTTGTTTTCGTTCACCCAATAATATGGGTCCACGAGATACGCGATCACCATGATCAGGATGAATACAAGGGACAGAGACAGGCACAGCCATCTCTTTTTTCTGCTTTCCACGAAAGACATTTTCTCCGAAGCCGCCATAAACATAAACCAGGCATAAGACATCAGACAGAGGATGATATAATTGGACATATTAAAGAATACGACAAAAAAGCGGACCTTCGGTACCACTCCGCTCAGCTGCGCTGCCCAGCATTCATCGGACAGAAAATACAGCATAAATGCTACAACAGCGCGGTTAAACCAGATCTGTTTTTCCTGTTTGGTACTGTAGATCCCGGAATTTATCAGTATCATCAACAGGATCAGAATACAAATGATAGTCGCTTCGGTATAAAAAACGAAATAATCAACACCCATATTCCAAGTCGTATCCTCTGGAGTATTTGACTTCTATGATGATCAGGAAGCCATTTGATGATTATTTTACACTAAAGAAAAGCTGCTGTCCACGAAAAAAGAGCAACTGACGTTGCTCCTGTATAACAAATAAATGGACCCTCAGGGACTCGAACCCGGGACCGACCGGTTATGAGCCGGCTGCTCTAACCAACTGAGCTAAGGGTCCTTAAATATAATTTATAAGCCGATGATCGGACTCGAACCGATAACCTGCTGATTACAAATCAGCTGCTCTGCCAATTGAGCCACATCGGCATTCATCGTAAGGATCCTCCCGCGCGTAGCGTGGGAGGATCCCTTACGATATTCGCAAGGGGGGACCCACGAATGTGGGGGGATTCCTTGCGATGCTGCATTTTCAAAGTATCTCGCAAGGAGGGACCCGCGCGTAGCAGCAGTCAGGGATTCCTTGCGATGCTGCATTTTCAAAGTATCTCGTAAGGAGGGAACCGCGCGTAGCGTGGGAGGATCCCTTACGATATTGCCTTTTCTACAATCAAAGTACCCAAAATCGGGACTGAAAACTCACTCCCGTATAAAAAAAAATTCTCAAGTGACTCCAACGGGAATCGAACCCGTGTTACCGCCGTGAAAGGGCGATGTCTTAACCGCTTGACCATGGAGCCATCGTCGTCGCAAACTCCGCTTTTGTTCGGATCTCGCAGGCTCGATCCTCACTTCGCTTCGTTGCTCCTCCTCTTCGCTCGGAAGCAGGCTTCCTCGCGCTTTCTCTACCCTGAAAATTGAATACAGAAGAACCAAAATCTCAAACCGAAACAGCCTTTCAGGACAAGCCCTCGATCGATTAGTGACACTCCGCTGAGTGCATTACTGCACTTACACTCGTGCCCTATCTACCTGATCGTCTCTCAGGGATCTTACTTCTGACGAATGGGATATCTCATCTTGAGGGGGGCTTCACGCTTAGATGCCTTCAG
>JAFZOW010000106.1 GCA_017552715.1 Lachnospiraceae bacterium | reverse complement strand
TCGCTACCTCATAAATACAATCAGTAGCGAAAGCGGCCGCACATTCTGACCTACATGTCAAGCTTTTTTATAAAAAAAAGAGCCCTATATCACTTATGATATAGAACTCTTCCTTCTGTTATCTTAACTTAATGACATTGCCCTGCAAAGGGGCTCTTTTTTATGAAAAAAGTGCTTGCATTTTTATCTGTTCTGTAGTATATTATCACTGTTGTACGGCTCGTTGGTCAAGCGGTTAAGACGCCGCCCTCTCACGGCGGAAACAGCGGTTCGATTCCGCTACGAGCTGCGCTGATGAAATCCCCGAAATGCTGATACAAAGCATTTCGGGATTTTTCTTTTAAAGAAAAACCGGTTTTAAAATGGTTCAGAATAGTTTCAGAATCCGCTAAAACAGGCAATTCGATTGAAAGACCGGCTTTAAGTCGCACACATGTTTTTTCATAAAAGAGGCGGATACATTCCGGTCATGAAAGACGGAAATATGATCGAGAAGGATGATTATAAGAGCCTGCTCAAGGCAGAAGGGTTCTGTTCCAAGCTGTACCGCAGCCGGTTAGAAATGCGAGTACAGAGAGAGCTTCGTCTCCGGCCTGATGGAATGTGCGGAAAACAAGTTATCTGGTCTTTGTGAGATGTGATCACGGAAGTATCTGGGCGGAAGTCACATAGAACACTTCACATGCACCGCCACCGCTGTCGTAGCGGCTGGTGCTCGAATTCCAGGTAAAAGTCCTGCCTCCTGAGTTGCTGCCGCTTATATTCACAAGATAACCTTTGAGATGGACGTGGTCGCCGCGGCGTATCCTGCTGATAGTGCGTTTTACGCTGTTGTCGGCAGCTATTACATGAGTATTCGCGGATTGTATCGATACCGATGTTTCTGCATCGAAGCCGGAAAGGCAAACGGGAGCGATCTCCTCGTAGGTATCAGTATACCAGTGATACCAGCGGTTTGACTGTCCCCAGTGGAAATCGATGGATTTATTGTATGCGGCTACAGTCCCCCATGCCAGTGCCAGATCCTTGGGGGCCATCTTTCCGCCTACATCAGTTTCAGGATAGTTCTTCGTATGTATCACCAAGGCTTCAATATCGTAAGCATATTCGTAATCAAAATTCATCTTCCACTCACCGATAGTACGTTCAAAATGTCCGCTTTCCGGAGTCTGCACAGGCTCAACTAAGCCTGCTATGGCATTCCTGCGCCCGCTTTTATATACAAAAAAAACAACCAGGAGTGCTAACGCGACCGGGATGATATAAATGAATATGGAGCGTTGTTCCCTATAGTGATCCATCAGCTGTATTGTACCATGGATATGCATTTTTGTCAGTATATGCAGATGATCTGCGAAGAGGACGGATTTGAATTCCCGAAAGACTGCTTACCGGCCGGTAAGGTTCTTTTTTTCATCAATAATCTGTTATAATGTCGTAAAAGGAAAAATTGAAATCTTTTAGAATTTTACCAACCGGATCGCAAAACTCTCCACTATAGATTCGGAGGAGTTAAAGAAGTGCTTATCGCGAGAGCATTTCGAAAGGCGGAGAAGATATGGAAAAACAGCTGACGGACCGATTGATCGAAGATTACATCCAAAAGATCTACGGTTTTGCTTTCAAAAAGACGTTCTCGGCGGATGAAGCCGAGGAACTGGGGGCGGAGATGGTGAAGGAGGTTTACCTTTCGCTTTTGAATGCGGATTCCATCGAAAACACGGACGGCTATGTCTGGCGCATCTGCTCCAATGTCTTTTCGAAGCATGTGGAAGCGAAGAAAAAGCAGGTACTTTCTATCGACGGTATGGAGATCCCGTACTATGCCGATTTTGAGTCGGAAGAAAACAGGGAAGAGATCCGAAGGCTCAGGAGAGAGATCGCTTTTCTTTCCGCAGAGCGCAGAAAGATCGTTTTTGCCTTCTATTATGAAGGCCGATCCATAGCCGCCATATCTGCCGCTTTCAGACTCCCGGAAGGAACTGTTAAATGGCATCTGAGTAAAGCCAGAAACGACTTAAAGGAGGGTTTTGAAATGGAAAGAAAGATCGGTAATCTGGGTATATCGCCTGTTGAATGTGTAGAATTATCCCATAACGGCAGACCGGAGCCGGACGGCGGGCCCGAGAAATATCTGAACGATTCCCTGGCGATAAACATCGTTTACAGTGTATATGAAAAGCCCAGGACCAGAGAAGAGATCGCGGAAGAGCTGGGTATGACGCCGGTATTTATCAACGAAAAGATCGATATGCTGGAGAAAAACGGTTTTCTCGTAAAGCTCACCGCCGGAAAGTACACTACCTATGTACTCTTTACGCCGCGGAAGGTCTCGCTGGAGCAGGGGGACCTGATCCTTCAGGAAAAGATAAAGATCGTGAAGGAACTGGTGAAGAACTACGTGCCGAAGGTGAGGGAAGCGGTGGCCGGTTATAAAGATGTGTATATCCCCGGCGGGAACAGGGAGCTTTTTGAAGCTGCAGTTATCTTCTATGCGATCTCGAATAAATGCACACTGCCCATTAAGACCGATATAAGCAAATACTGGATCAAGACGCCCGGAGGTGCAGATTATGCGGTGACCGTATACCTTAAATCCGAGATCGTCGATCCGGATTATGTACCTAAAGCAAAGCTGCCCGGTGATGATTATTTTACCTGCGGTGATATGACCCGGGATTCGTCCAAATATCCGGCGCTTATGTCCTGGTCTGTAGACAGCAGATACTGCAGCCGGCAGGGGACATGGATGAATAATAAGGGAGAGGATTACGAATACCTTTACGAATGGATGAACGCTTCCCTCACAAAGGGGCCCGAGAACAAAGAGAAGATCGACAGGCTGCGGAGCAGAAACTTCATCACCGAAGACGGTAAAGTAAACGTGATGGTGGTAAAGGAGAACATGCGGAGTTTCTTTGACCGGATCCCCGAGCTGGACGCATCCATAAAGGAAGAGTTCGCAAAGTATGCAATGGATCAGGCTATCCAAAGTGCCAAGGATTATCCGGAGCAGATGAAGGATTATCAGATCTACCGCTTCTTCCACGACTTTATCACACCTGTGGAGGCCCTGATGGTCCTTGACGAGCTCTATAACGAAGGCGTATTCCGTCTCCTTAAGGAAGAGGAGCGAACCAGCAGTCAGCTGCTGGTATTCAGCGACATACTGCCGGAAGGATGATGTTTCGTCCGGGCTTTATAAAGGATAGCGGATGAGTTTACCGTAAATCATTTATTGTAAATCCATAACAAAAGGAGTAAAATAATGTCATCAACCCGCAAAGGGGCATACAAAGGAGGGATTTACAATGAAGAAGTATGTTGCGGAATTCTTCGGTACCTTCATCCTGGTGTTCATAGGCTGCGGTACCGCAATGCTTGTAGGCTGCGATGCCGCCAACGGGAGCGGTTATCTGCTCACGGCCCTGGCTTTCGGCCTGGCCATCGTGACCATGGCGTATGGCCTGGGTAATATCTCGGGAGGACATGTGAATCCTGCGGTATCACTGGCAGTGTTCATCAACGGCGGGATCAGCTCCACAGACCTTGTGGGCTATATCGTGGCTCAGGTGCTCGGCGCCACGGCGGGCTCCGGTATACTTGCAGCGATCTTTGCTCTCTGCGGTTTACAGGATATGACCGGCGGCCTTGGCTGTAACGGTCTCCCCGGCGGTTCCTCTCCCATGCTGGGTGCTATCCTTGTTGAGATCATCACCACATGCATCTTCATCGTCACCATATTGGGTGTGACCTCGAAGAAGCAGAGTCATGGCTCCTTCGGCGGTCTGGTGATCGGACTTACACTGGTGGCCCTGCATATCGTATCCATCGGCATAACGGGCACCTCCGTTAACCCTGCCAGATCCCTCGGACCGGCAATAGTCGCTGCCATCTGCGGAAATACCAAGGGGATATCGGCGGTGATCGCCTTCATCATCGGGCCCTGCATCGGCGCTGCCATAGGTGCTTTCCTCTATAAGTGGCTGGAGACTTCCGATGAAAGCAAGGGTAAGTCGCGAAAGAAATAGATAAATTCAGCTTTACAGGCTAAAAAGAGGCGCGGGATCATACGGATCCTGCGCCTTTGCTTTGATCTTGTTATTCTGTGGTCTTATACCAGTGCTTTCCCTGCGGTCTTTTGTTCGATGCCGAGATATTTAAGTACCGTGGCGCCCAGATCGGCGAAGCTTTCCCGGGTACCGTAATTTCCGGCGGGAAGGAAAGAGGTTGCTCCGCAGGCCAGGAAGGGCACATATTCCCGGGTATGATCCGTGGTCTTTGTATAGCCGGGGTCGCAGCCATGGTCGGCCGTTATGATGAGCAGATCCTCGCTGCGCATCTTTTTCTGCATTTCTGCCAGCTTTTTGTCGAAATAAGTCAGGGCATCGCCATAGCCCTGGATATCCCTTCTGTGACCGTAGATCATGTCGGTATCTACAAGGTTTGTAAAGCAGAGGCCTTCAAAATCCCGGTCCATCCATTCCAGGGTGCGTTCGATGCCTTCCGCATTGTTCTGTGTGTACACATATTCAGTGAGTCCCCTGCCGGCAAAGATATCCCGGATCTTGCCGACACCCAGTACTTCCATGCCTTTTTCCCTGATCTGGTCAAGTATGGTCACAGAGGTGGGTTCCAGTGAGAAATCGTGCCGGCGGGGAGTGCGGGTGTAATTTCCGTTCCCGCTGCCGATAAAGGGTCTGGCGATAACACGTCCAACGGCATGTTTGCCGCTTAAGATCTTCCTTGCGATGCGGCAGTATTCATAAAGCTGTTCGCAGGGCACCACATCTTCATGAGCGGCTATCTGAAAGACGGAGTCGGCACTGGTATAGACTATGAGTTTACCGCTCTTTACATGTTCGTCACCGTATTCGTTGATGACGGCAGTGCCGGAGTAGGGCTTGTTCACCAGCCAGCCTCGTCCGGTCTGTTTCTCGAATTCATCCATGACCTCGGCAGGGAAGCCATCGGGATAGGTTGGAAGGGGGTTTTTGGAGATGATTCCTGCGATCTCCCAGTGCCCTATGGTGGTGTCCTTGCCCATGGAAGCTTCGGCCATGCGGGCATAAGCCCCGGTGGGAGCGGACACGCCTTCGTTCCAGTCCATGCCGTCTATATTAAAAAGTCCCAGTTTCTGCATATTGCTTACATCAAAGCCCTTTGCTTCGGATGCGCTCTTCAGGGTGTTGGTCCCCGCATCGCCGAAAGCCGCCGCATCAGGCATCTCACCTATGCCACAGCTGTCCAGCACGATGATAAAAACTCGTTTCATAGTTCCGGTCCTCCATATGATGGTCTGTTATCAGATATTTTATGATATATCACGCTTTTTTTCAACGACTTGCGGAAGTGGGGGAATGGTGATAACATGTTATATTGCGATACTATGGAAGAACATAGTGATCGGGGAGGCTTTTTGCTTGAACAAAGAAGAGTATATACAGGAATTACGTAAGCGGCTCACCGGCCTGATGCAGAATGATATCGACGACCGGGTGGCTTATTATATGGAACGGGTCGATGAACGCATGGAAGCCGGAGCCAGCGAGGAAGAAGCGGTTGCGGCGCTGGGGCCGGTGGATACCACCGTGTCTAATATCATGAACGAGATCCCCCTGTCACAGCTGGCTGTTAACAGAGTGCAGACGGGGCAGAAAAGCTCTGTGGGCTGGATCCTGCTGCTGATCTTTACCTTCCCCTTCTGGTTTCCTCTCCTGATCACCGCTGCGGCGCTGATCTTTGCGCTGTATATCACACTCTGGGCCATTGTGCTGGCGTTTTTTGCCGTGGATTTTGCCCTGGCCATATCCAGTATAGCGGCCATTCCCGTATCCATCGCTTTTTTCGGCGCCGGCAATCCGGCTGCCGGTGTGTTTGTGATCGGCATCGGGCTGATCCTGCTGGGGATCGCCAATCTGCTGTTCCTGCTCTGCCTTGCAATGGCAAAGGGCTGTATCAGGCTGCTGGCTAAGCTGGGCCTTGGGATAAAGCATCTGTTCGTGGGAAAGAAGGGAGTCTGAGTCATGGGTTTTCGCAAATTTGTACTGATAACAGGTCTGTCCATGATCCTGGGAGGGGGCATGATCAGCGCAGGAGCCTTTGCCTTTCTGGGCTTTGATATCTCGCGTATGAAGATGAACGAATACGAAAGACAGACTGTAAATATTGAAGAGGATTTCACGGATATAAAGATCGATGCGGATCTGGCAGATATCCGTCTGGAGCTTTCGGACGACGGGAAATGCCGTGTGGATTTCCTTATTCCCGAGGAGAAGGATCACAGCGCGGAGGTAAAAGAGGGCTGCCTGTCCGTTTTCTCCCGGAATGACGGGAAAAAGGATTCTGCGAATCTTTTCTTTCAGATCCCTTGTGTTACGCTGTATCTGCCGGAGAAGGAATACACTTCCCTGAATATCAGCCTGACGACGGGGGATGTTGAGCTCCCGGAAAAGCTGTGCCTGCGATCTGCGGATATATCCGTGACTGCGGGGAGCGTGACGGTCGCTTCCCGGCTTTCCGATACGCTATCGGTACATACCGTCACCGGGAGCATCGGGGTGGAAGCTGTCGTCTTATCCGGTGAAATGCGGCTTTCCTGCAACACGGGAGAGATCGAGCTGAATGACTGTGATGCGTCTTCGTTGTATCTCAGCACGAATGTAGGGGATATAGAAGGAAGCCTTCTGTCGGAAAAGATCTTCCGCGTACAGAATCACTTCGGGGATGTGGATGTGCCGCAGTGCAACAGCGGAGGGATCTGCGATATCAGCTGCCATACCGGTGATATTGAGATAAGCCTTCACTGATCGTTTCAGAGGTAGTTTGGATTTGGAAGCGTGGTTTTATATAATCTTATTTGCATTTTCCCTGCTCTGTGCCGGAATCTATATCTTTATCTGGCATAAGCATTTTGACGTGAACCTGAATATGGTCTTTACCCTTGTGCCCATCGCCTGTCTCGGTTATATCATGTCGGCCCAGGCGGATAATCTTCGCAGTGCGCTTGCAGCCCAGCAGGTCATATATATAGGGGGATGCTATCTGCAGTTATTTATCCTTCTGTGCATATTGAATCTCTGCAGCATTGATATAAAGGGCTGGCTGCGGCTCCAGCTCTTCGCTGTATGTTCTCTGGTCTATGCTTCGACTCTGACCATGGGGAAGATGGATATCTTTTATTCCTATGCGGCTTTTGACCGGGCAAACGGCGGGCTGATCAAGAAATACGGTTATATGCACACGGTATTTTATGCCCTGGTCGTATTGCTGTTTTTAAGCGGCGTTGTCGCCATTGTCTATTCGCTGTGCCGGAAGAAGCAGGTCCCCCGGAGGATCCTGCTGCTCCTTTTTATCCCTGACAGCATCTGCCTGTTCTGCTATTTTATCGGGCGCAGGCTTTTCCGTACGGCAGACGTTGTTCCCCTGGGCTATGTGCTGGCCGAGATCATCTTCCTCCTCATCGCATACCGCCGGAATCTCTATGATATCTCGGATACGGTGATCGATTCCATGGTGAAGGAAAACGCCATTGCCTATATCTCTTTTGATTTCCGCTGCAGATATCTGGGCTGTAACGAAGTGGCAACGCAGCTGATCCCGGGACTTAAGAACATGTCCGTGGATGAGCTTTTCGGATATCAGCCTTACCAGAGAAAGATACGCCATTATCTGGATCATTTCAGGGAGGATGAGAAGAACAACAGCTTCCTTTATACGGCAAAGGATCCGGAAGGAAATGAGGAGCTGGACCGGATCTACAACGTAGGTGTCAATTATCTCTACGACGGTAACCGGAAGAGAGGCTATATCATCACCTTCAGGGATGATACCGCAAAGCAGAAGTATATAAGCCTTCTGGACGGATATAATGCCAAACTTACAGAAGAGGTGGAGGAGAAGACACGGCATATCGTACAGATGCATGATAACCTGATCATGAGCCTGGCGATGATGGTGGAAAGCCGGGATAATTCCACCGGAGGTCATATCAAACGTACCAGCGAGAATGTACGTATACTGGTGGATGAGATCCGGAAGGAAGGGAAGCTTTCACTATCGGAGGAGTTCTGCAGGGATGTGATCAAAGCAGCTCCCATGCACGACCTTGGAAAGATCGCCGTGGATGATGCTATACTGCGTAAGCCCGGGCGTTTTACGGACGAAGAATTTGAGAAGATGAAGATGCATGCGGCGGAAGGAGCCCGTGTCATACATGAGATATTGCTTAATACGGAGGATGAATCCTTTAAGCAGATCGCAGAAAACGTAGCTCATTATCATCATGAACGCTGGGACGGTTCCGGCTATCCCGAAAAGATCGCAGGGGAACAGATCCCCCTGGAAGCCCGCATCATGGCCATTGCCGATGTTTATGATGCCCTTGTGAGCAAGCGTGTGTATAAAGAGGCAATGAGCTTCGAAAAGGCCGACAGCATCATCATGGAGGGTATGGGGACGCAGTTCGACCCGGGTTTAAAGAGCATATATGAAAATGCAAGGCCCAGACTGGAGAAGTATTATTCGGATATCGAACCTGCCTCTCGGCAGAAGGCGGGCTGAATTGACCGGACCGCAGCTGGCGTGATATAATATTTCGGATTTTTTATAGACAGGAGAGAAGAATTTTGGCTGAACTGAAAGAAGAAATATCAAGAAGGCGTACTTTCGCCATCATATCCCACCCGGATGCGGGTAAGACTACACTGACGGAGAAGCTGCTGCTTTACGGCGGAGCCATTAATCTGGCCGGCTCGGTCAAGGGAAAGGCAACGGCCAGGCATGCGGTATCCGACTGGATGGAGATCGAGAAGGAGCGTGGTATCTCCGTAACTTCGTCCGTGTTACAGTTCGAATATGACGGCTATTGCATCAATATCCTGGATACCCCGGGGCATCAGGACTTCTCGGAGGATACCTACCGTACCCTGATGGCTGCGGACAGCGCTGTAATGGTCATTGATGCCTCCAAAGGTGTGGAGCCCCAGACCCGGAAGCTGTTTAAAGTCTGTGCCATGCGGGGTATACCTATCTTTACCTTCATAAATAAGATGGACCGCGATGCACTGGATTCCTTTGATCTTCTGGATAATGTGGAACACGAACTGGGGATCGAGACCTGCCCTGTGAACTGGCCCATAGGATCCGGAAAGAATTTCAAGGGAGTTTATGACCTGAAAGCCCGGGAACTGCTGGCCTTTTCCGATACGGAGAAGGGAACGAAGGAAGGCCATGTGGAAAAGCTTTCCGAGCAGAAGGCCATAGAAGAATATATCGGGGAAGATGCAACGGAAAAACTTACGGAAGAACTGGAGCTGCTTTCGGCAGGAGCTGATTTTGATCTGGAAAGGGTCCGTGCCGGAAAGCTGACGCCGGTATTCTTCGGTTCCGCCCTTACCAATTTCGGCGTCGAGTATTTCCTTACATCCTATCTGCATATGGCCATGGCTCCTTCCGGCCGTATGAGCGGCGGAGAAGTGGTAGATCCGGCCCAGGACGTTTTCTCCGGTTTTGTTTTCAAGATCCAGGCCAATATGAACAAGGCTCACAGGGACCGTATCGCATTTATGCGCGTGTGTTCCGGCCGTTTCGATGCCCAGATGAACGTAAAACATGTACAGAGCGCCCGCAGCATGCGCCTGCAGCAGCCTCAGCAGATCATGGCGGACGAAAGAAAGATCCTTTCCGAAGCCTATGCCGGGGATATCATCGGTATTTTTGATCCCGGGCTTTTTTCCATAGGGGATACGCTCTGCGATCCCAAGGCGGATGTCTGCTACGAAGGCATACCTACCTTTGCGCCGGAGCATTTTGCCAGGGTGCGTCAGGTGGATACCATGAAGCGTAAGCAGTTTGTAAAGGGTGTGGAACAGATCGCCCAGGAAGGTGCCATACAGATCTTTCAGGAGATCGCTTCCGGTATGGAAGAGATCATAGTTGGTGTTGTTGGTGTGCTGCAGTTTGACGTGCTGAAGTATAGGCTGGAGAACGAATATAATTTGGAGATACGCTTAGAGCCTCTGCCGTACGAGCACATCCGCTGGATCGTGAACAAGAACGAGATAGATATACGGAAGCTTTCCGGTACCTCGGATATGAAGAAGGTACAGGATCTGAAGGGCAATCCCCTGCTTCTTTTTGTAAATGCATGGAGTGTGGGCATGACCGAGGAACGCAACCCCGGCCTTGTGCTCAGTGAGTTCGGAAAGGACTGGTAATGCAAAAGGGACCGTCTGTCATAGTCCTGGGAGGAGTCATAGTGCTGCTTTTTGTCCTGGTTCTGGCTCTTCGCCATTTCGGGGACTTTGATTCCTACAGCCTGAGGGAGCAGAACAGCAGGAGTACGCCTTATTCCGCTTCGGGAGCCGGAGAGGAAGAAATGAAGCGTCTTGAGAACGAAGGGGCATATCTGGCACCCGTGGGTGTGGAAGAGCGGGGCGAAGCACCGAACGAAAGCGAGAGCGAGCTGCAGGCCGGCCGCGTAGCTGTGGGGATCACGGAAGAAAGTCTTGCTTCCTGCATGAAGGAGCAGGAAGGCCGTTATATGTATGATATGATGGATCCCGATCTGCATCGTCTGTATGCCGAGATCTTCATGTGTCTTATGGCCCACGGTGAGAACATCCTGCTTTCCACTACCGATGCGGATGATCTGCAGACGGCTTTCCTATGTGTTTTTCAGGATCATCCAGAGCTTTACTGGATGGACGGCTATTCTTACCGGCGTTTCGGCCGGGGAAACAATCTCTCCCTTACCTTCAGCGGCAGATATACCTACAGCGCCGATGACTGCCGCCTGAAACAGCCGCTGATCGACGGCTATGTAAGCCGCTGTCTTTCCGGCATTCCCTTTAATGCGGATGATTATGAAAAAGTGAAATACATCTATGAATATATCATAAGAAGCACGGATTATCAGATCGGTGCGGCGGATAATCAGAATATACTGTCGGTCTTTTTAAACGGCCAGTCGGTATGCCAGGGTTATGCCAAGGCATTGCAGTACCTGCTCTACGAAGTGGATGTACCCTGTACCATGGTGGTGGGGATGGTGAACGGCGGCGAAGGACACGCCTGGGATCTGGTATGTGTGGAAGGGGCCTACTATTTTGTGGATCCCACCTGGGGGGATACGGGCTATCTTGCTGCCAGCGGAGCAGCCGTAAACTTCCACGATGAGGTGAATTACAATTATCTGAACGTGACAACAGAGGAGATCAGCTTAAGCCATACGGCGGATAATGTGATACCTATGCCCCGCTGTGTAGCTACAGTGGATAATTATTATGTGCGCGAGGACCGTTACTTTGATCATTACGACCGCCTGGCTTTGAAGGAACTCTTCGATGAAGCGGCCTTTTCCGGAAGCGGACAGGTATCCTTCAAATGCTCCGACGCCGCCTGCTATGAGCATTTTACCGATGAGCTGCTTACGGATAAGCAGATCTTTACACTGCTGCCCGAAGGCAGGGGGGCTGTGGACTATACCACCGATCCGGATCTGAGGGTCCTGTCTTTCTGGTTCTGAAGGGCCTGCAGCCGGTGCGATAAAAGCCGCTGCCTGGCGGGATGACATGCGATTGAAATGATAAGGAAAACATGATATAATACATCAGTTGTGTATTTTTAGCCAACAAAGGAGAAGAGCATGGAAAGCAATAATATCACGTTAAAATCCGGCGAAAGCGGGATCGGCACGGTACAGATCGCGGATGATGTGGTGGCCATGATCGCTGCCCTGGCTTCTGCGGAGGTAGAGGGAGTAAGTTCCATGACCGGTACCATCACCAACGAGCTGATGGGAAAAGTTGCTCTTAAAAAACTCACGAAAGGTGTGAGGGTGGAGCTTCTTGAGAATCTTGTGACGATCCATATGTCGGTTGTGCTGGAGTACGGCTATTCCATTCCCCAGACCTGCCGCAAGGTACAGGAGAGAGTCAAGAGTTCAGTGGAGACCATGACGGGGCTTACGGTGGAAGATGTGAACATCCGTATCGCTTCGGTCAATATGCCGAGAGGGTAAGAGGCATGGGAAGGCGGGAACGCAGGGAAATGGTATTCCTCCTTCTGTTCGGGGTGGAATATCATGCGCCGGAAGAGTTTTCGGAGCAGGCAGAGTTTCTTTTCTCCGCAGAGGAAGAAGAATATATCGAAGAGGAATGTCTGAAGGCCGCGGAGGAAGACCGTGACGTAGGTGATCTGGAGCTTCCTTCTTTTCTGTTCGAAGGCAGGGAGGCCATCGAAGAGAAGGCTCTTCGGATCGCGGAGCTTTCCCCCGATCTTGACCGCATGCTGGATGAACGTATGCAGGGATGGGATCTGAGCCGTATCGGGAAGGTGGAGCTTACGATCCTGCGTCTGGCTCTTTACGAGATGCTCTACGACGACGAAGTGTCGGATGCCGTAGCCATCAATGAGGCTGTGGAGCTGGCAAAGAAGTACGGGCAGGAAAAGTCCGGCGAATTTGTGAACGGTGTTCTGGCCAAATTCGCAAAATAAAGGATGAAAAAAAACATCTATTCCGTTACGGCGGTCAATTCCTATATCAGGAATATGTTCTCCCAGGACTATCTGCTAGGCAGTATTTCCGTGCGGGGAGAGCTCAGCAACTTAAAATATCACAGTTCGGGGCATATTTATTTTTCGTTAAAGGATGAAAAGGCTCTTCTTTCCTGTGTGATGTTCGCATCCCATGCCAAAAGCCTTACCTTCAGGATGAAAGAGGGTATGCGTGTTGTGGCTTCCGGTAAAGTGGAAGTCTATGAAAGAGACGGAAAATACCAGCTTTATGCTTCCCGTATCGAGGAGGACGGAGAAGGGGATCTGAATCTGGCTTTCCTTCAGCTTAAGCAAAAGCTGGAAGAGCAGGGGCTTTTTGCCCCGGAATACAAGCAGCCCATTCCTTCCTATGCGGCGCGGGTCGGTATCGTTACGGCGCCTACAGGCGCGGCAGTGAGGGATATCATAAATGTATCCAGGCGCAGGAACCCTTTTGTGCAGCTGATCGTTTATCCGGCTGCAGTGCAGGGGGAAGGAGCCGCGCCCAGCATCGTACGCGGGATACAGGCGCTGGAAAGGTACGGCGTAGATGTGATCATAGTAGGCCGTGGCGGAGGATCCATGGAGGATCTTTGGGCCTTTAATGAAGAGATGGTGGCACAGGCTATCTTTGACTGCAGTATTCCCATTATTTCGGCGGTGGGTCACGAAACGGATTTTACCATTGCTGATTTTGTTTCGGATCTGCGGGCGCCGACTCCGTCTGCGGCAGCGGAACTGGCTGTGGCGGATGTTAGGGGCTTGCTGGAGCGTATGGACAGTTACAGCAGGGCGTTTGACAGGGAAATGAAAGGACGCATCAGCCGGCTGAGGCTTAGGAGCGAGAAAGCGGGACAGCAGTTAAAACTGCTTTCGCCGGAAGGAAAGCTGCGCTCATCCCGTCAGAGGCTTGCCACGGCTGAAGAGCGGCTGGAGGATCTGTTTGACCGGCTTATGGCCGAAAGAAAACGCAGATATTCCATGCTGCTTGAGCGTATGGAGCTGCGTTCTCCTCTAAAAAGGCTGGGGGGCGGTTATGTTTACGTCAGCGACCCGGAAGGCGTGGGAGTCTCCGGTGTAGAAAAGCTCCGGAAAGGCGACAGGCTGAAGCTGCGTTTCCGTGACGGATATGCCATAAGTGTTTTGGAGCAGGTGGAAAAGGAGAAGCTGTTTTGAACAACGATAAAGAAGAAAAACGCAGTCTGGAAGAGAATTTCAGCCTGCTGGAGGAAAAGCTGAAGGCTCTGGAGGACGAGGAGCTTCCTCTGGAGGAGGCTTTCGGGATATACAAAGAGGGTATGGAGCTTTTAAAGCTCTGTAACGATGATATCGATAAGGTGGAAAAGAAGGTGCTCATGCTGAGAGAGGATGGAAAATGCGATGAGTTTTGAGGCTGAGCTGAAAAGGCGGACAGAGGAAGCCGAAGCGCTGATCCTTAAGGCGCTGCCGGAAGAAAAAGGCTGCCAGAAGACCGTGCTGGAAGCCATGAACTACAGTGTGAGGGCAGGGGGCAAGCGACTGCGCCCTGTGATGATGAAAGCGGCTTATGAGCTGGCAGGCGGGAAAGGGACTTTGATCGCCCCCTTTATGGCGGCTATAGAGATGATCCATTCCTATTCCCTGGTGCATGATGATCTGCCCGAGATGGATAACGACGAGCTGCGCCGGGGGCTTCCCACCACACATGTGAAGTACGGAGCGGCCATGGCGGTGCTGGCAGGGGACGGACTGCTGAACTTTGCTTACGAGACTATGCTTTCATCCTTTTCTTTTGCAAAAGGAGAAGAAAGGGAAGGCTGCATTGAGGCCATGAAGATACTGGCAGAAAAGGCCGGTATATACGGTATGGTGGGCGGTCAGTGTCTGGACGTTGAGGCGGAAAAGAAGGAACTTGAGCTTTCGAAGGAAGAGCTGCTCTTTGTTTATGAGAACAAGACTGCCGCTCTGCTTCAGGCTTCCCTGATGACAGGGGCGGCCCTGGCCGGAGACAGTAAACTGGCGGGACTTATGGAAAAGGCCGGTTATGAGCTGGGTATCGCCTTCCAGCTGCAGGATGATATACTGGATATCGAAGGCAGTGAGGAAGAACTGGGGAAGCCCATCGGTTCGGACGAACGCAACGGAAAGAAAACTTATGTATCTTATCTCGGCATGGAGTCGGCAAAGGAAGAACAGAAGCGGCTCAGCGAAACGGCTGCGAAGCGCATCGCAGCGCTGGAAGCCGGGGATGAAACATCAAAAGCTGCCAGGGACTTTTTATCGGAACTGATCCTGTATCTGACCGGCAGGAGAAAGTGAGTAAGATGGCAAAGAAAAAGCAGGAAACAGAATACCGTGATCCCCTGAGTGTGGGAACGGAGCTTCTGGACCGCATTCAGAAGACCGGGGACATCAAACAGCTGGCCAGGGAGGATTATCCGCAGCTGGCTGAAGAGATCCGGGCCTTTCTGATCCGTCATATCAGTGAGACGGGAGGGCATTTGGGCTCCAATCTGGGCTGTGTGGAACTGACCATGGCTCTTCATATCGCTCTGGATCTTCCCAGGGACCGTATCATCTGGGATGTGGGACATCAGTCTTATACCCATAAGCTGCTGACCGGCAGAAGGGAAGGCTTTGCCACACTGCGGAAGTTCGGAGGTATGAGCGGCTTTCCGAAACGCAAGGAGAGCGACTGTGATGCTTTCGATACCGGTCACTCCTCAACCTCCATATCTGCGGGGCTTGGAATGGTCAGGGCCAGGGATCTGCAGGGGGAAGACCATACCATCGTATCGGTGATCGGAGACGGTTCCCTTACCGGAGGCATGGCTTATGAGGCCATGAACAACGCTTCCAAGCTGAAGACGAATTTCATCATCATACTTAATGACAATAATATGTCCATTTCCGAGAATGTGGGAGCTGTTTCCCATTATCTCAATTCCCTTCGTTCCGCCGGGGCATATCTGGATCTGAAGGATGACGTATATAATTCCCTTATGCGTTCCGGTAACGAAGCTACGATACGGACCATCAAAAAGCTGAAGTCCACGGTAAAGCGCCTTGTGGTGCCCGGCATGGTGTTTGAAAACATGGGCATACGTTACCTGGGCCCTGTTGACGGCCATGATGTGGATGCCATGCTGCGTCTGATCGAATATGCCAAACATGTGGAAAATGCCGTTGTGATCCATGTGCGTACCCAGAAAGGCAAGGGTTATCTTCCTGCTGAACGTCATCCTGCACGTTTTCACGGGGCGGAGCCTTTCGAGATCGAAAGCGGCATGCCCAGAGGGCTGAGAGAAAAAGCCAATTATACGGATGTGTTCTCTACGGTGATGTGCAGGCTGGGAGAAAAGAATGATAAGGTAGTGGCCATCACGGCTGCCATGCCCGACGGAACGGGGCTAAAACGTTTTCATAATCTTTATCCCGAACGTTTCTTTGATGTGGGTATAGCGGAGGAGCATGCGGTGACCTTCGCGGCAGGACTGGCCGCAGGTGGGATGAAGCCCGTGGTGGCCATCTATTCTTCCTTCCTTCAGAGGGCTTACGACCAGATCCTTCATGACGTATGCATACAGAAACTGCCGGTGGTCTTTGCGGTGGACAGGGCCGGCCTTGTGGGAGCGGACGGCGAGACCCATCAGGGGATCTTTGACCTGTCCTACCTTTCCTCCATCCCCAATATGACGGTGATGGCACCCAAGAATAAATGGGAGCTGGCGGATATGCTGCGTTTTGCCGTGGAGCAGGAATTCCCCTGCGCCGTACGCTATCCCCGGGGCGCAGCCTATGACGGGCTGGAGGAGCACAGGCCTTCCGTGGAATACGGGCGCTGCGAAGTGCTTAAGGACGAAGGCGGGATACTGCTTCTGGCTGTAGGCAGCATGGTGAAGACCGCCGTGGAGCTTACGGAGAAGCTGGAAGCTTCCGGGCGGAAGGTAAGTCTGGTAAATGTGCGTTTTGTAAAGCCCATCGATCCGCTGATGTTCGAACTGGCGGATAAGGCCGAAATGGTAGTGACGATGGAAGAAAATGTGCTTTCCGGCGGTTTCGGGGAACGCTTCCGGGCAGAATATGAAACGAGCCGGGAGGAGGGGGCAAAAGTACCCATCCTTCATGTGGCCCTTCCCGATGCTTACGTAGAGCACGGTAATCCCGAAGCCTTAAAGAAAGAGCTGGCAGTGGATGCTGACAGCATCTTTGAGCGGATAACGGAGCAGGCAAAATGAGCACTTCGGATAAAGAGCGTCTGGATGTGCTGCTCATGGAGGCGGGTTATGCCTCTTCTCGGGAAGAAGCCAAGCGCTGTATCATGGCCGGAGAAGTCTTTGTTAACGGCCAGCGCGAGGATAAGCCGGGGAGCAGCTTTTCAAGAAAAGATCTTCAGCTGGAATATAGAGGTAAACGGCTGCCCTATGTGAGCCGGGGCGGTCTTAAACTGGAAAAAGCTCTGAAGGTATTTCCCATAAATCTGGAGGGCGCGCACTGTATCGATATAGGGGCCTCTACGGGAGGCTTTACGGACTGCATGCTTCAGAACGGGGCGTCTTTTGTATATGCCGTTGATTCGGGTACGAACCAGCTGGCCTGGAAGCTCCGCAGTGATGAGCGGGTATGCAGCATGGAAAAGACCAATTTCCGTTACCTTACTCCTGAGGATATTCCGGAAATGCTGGATTTTGCCGCTGCGGATGTTTCTTTTATCTCACTGGATAAGATACTGCCGGCTGCCAGACCTCTTTTGAAAGAGGCGGCGCTGATGGTGTGTCTGATCAAGCCCCAGTTTGAAGCTGGACGTGAGCTGGTGGGCAAACACGGAGTGGTAAAGGATAAAAAGGTGCATGCGGATGTTATAGAACGGGTTCTTGGCTTTGCCCGGGATTCTTCTTTCGTTATACGCGGCCTGGATTCATCACCCATAAGAGGGCCGGAAGGGAATATCGAATATCTGCTCTTTTTGAGCTGCGGCGGAGAGGATGAGGTATGCCCCGATATCATGGCCTGCGTGGAACGGGCCCATGCGGAGCTGGCAGGATAGCTGGAGGGAATATGGCTTTGAAATATACGATCATAACGAATCATCTGCGGGACGAGGGCCTGCTCGTGGCTAAGGAAGTGGCTGAAAAGCTCACCGCTTTTAATCCTGCGTCGGAATGCCGCATACTGGATATGATAGACGAAAAGATCTGTGCGGATGCGGATTGCGAGGCACTGATCGTTCTGGGCGGGGACGGGACCATGCTGAAGGTGGCTACGGCCCTCCATAAGCTGGAAGTGCCCATCCTGGGCATTAATCTGGGAAATGTCGGATACCTGACAGAGGTGGAACGGGGGGATATGGACGCGGCCCTGAAGCGCCTGGCCGAACATGATTTTAATTTGGAGGAGCGCATGATGCTCTCTGGCCATACAGTGATCGGAGGGGTATGCTCCGAAGACGGGCATGCGCTGAACGATATCGTGTTGAGCCGTCTGGGCGAGCTGCAGATGAGCGCCTACCGGGTGCATGTGAACGGAGTATTCCTGGGGGATTTTTATGCGGACGGTGTGATACTCTGCACTCCTACAGGTTCCACGGGCTATAATCTGTCCGCAGGCGGACCTATCGTTGAGCCTCCCGCTCAGCTTATAGTGCTTTCCTGCGTGGCATCCCATTCATTAAAAGCCCGCAGCATCGTGCTTTCCGCGGAGGATAAGATCCGCATGGAGCTGCTGCCGGGAAGTGGTGTTAAGGAGCTCAGTGCCGGTGCTTATTTTGATGGGGTCAGCAAGGGCGTGCTGAAGCCCGGGGATTATATCGAAGTGAGGAAGAGCCAGCGTACCTGCCGCATCATAAAGCTCTGGAGCGATACCTTCCTGCAGGTCATGCAGAAGAAATTAAACTGAGGGAACAGAGCGCGAAAGCATCCGCATTCCCGAAAATGAGGAACATATATGTTAGAGAGCATCACAGTCAAAAATATGGCGCTGATAAAGGAAGCGCAGCTGGAGCTTACTGAAGGTCTGAACATCTTAAGCGGTGAAACGGGAGCCGGGAAATCCATACTCATCGGTTCGGTGAACAGCTGCCTGGGTGCCAAAGCAGATAAGAGCATGATACGGGAGGGGGCGGAATATGCCCTGACGGAGCTTGTGTTCCGCATCGAAAAGCCGGAACTGCTTGAAGCCATCAAAGCCATGGAACTGCCGGTGGAAGAAGACGGACGCCTGATCATCAGCCGGCGTATCGGACAGAAGAGCTCTTCCCTCCGGATCTGCGGAGAGAATGTGAGTGTTCGGCAGGTAAGGGATCTGGCAGCGCTGCTCATTGATGTTCACGGACAGCATGAGCACCAGTCCCTTTTACATGCATCCAGGCATCTTGAGCTTCTGGATGCTTATCTGGGCGGGGAGATCGAAGGTGAACTGGCTCAGATCACCGAACTGTACAGGGAATACAGCTCCCTTAAAGAAAGGCTGGAGAGCCTTGAGATGGATGAAGGCCGGCGGGATAGGGAACTCTCCCTGGCCGAATATGAGATAAACGAGATAGAGGAAGCCGGGATACGCCCGGGTGAAGAAGCTGAGCTGGAAGAAGAATTCCGGCGCATGAAAAAAGGCAGGGACGCCTTTGAGCATATCCGTAAAGCGGAAGAACTGCTTTCCGAGGAGAGCGGCGGAGCGCTGGAGCCTCTGGGCAGAGCGGTACAGGAGCTTCGTAACGCCGCTTCGGCGGATGAAGAACTGGAAGACTGTTCGGTAAGCCTTTCCGATGCGGAAGGTATGCTCAGGGATTGCTTAAGAGAACTTTCGGATCATCTGGAAGACAGCCGGTTCGACCCCGGACATTTTGCCGAGACCGAGGAGCGACTGGATGTGATCCGGCGCATCCTTGCCCGATACGGCCCGGATGAGGAAACGGTGCTGGCCTTTCTGGAAAAGCGCAGGGCAGAGGCGGAAGAATTAAAGGATCTGGACAGGAGCAGGGAAAAGCTGGGCGCTGAGCTGGATAAATGCAAAAAGAAGCTGGATAAGCACTGTGATGCGCTGCATGAAAAGCGGACCAAAGCGTCAAAGGCGCTGGAGGAGAGGATAAGAAACGAACTGACGGAACTGAATTTCCTTAAGGCCGATTTTTGCGTAAAGCTGGAGACCACCGCGCAGCCCGGACCTTCCGGAAGGGATACGGCGGAATTTCTGATATCCTTAAATCCCGGAGAGAAGCTCAGGCCCTTGAAGGATATAGCCAGCGGCGGAGAGCTGTCCCGTATCATGCTGGCTTTGAAGAGCGTTTTTGCCGAAAAGGATGCCATCGATACCCTGATCTTTGACGAGATCGACAGCGGTATCAGCGGCCGGACGGCCTGGAAGGTAGCGGAAAAGATGGGCAAACTTTCCCGAAGCCGCCAGCTCATATGCATCACTCATCTGCCCCAGATCGCTTCCATGGCGGACAGCCACTTCCTGATCGAAAAAGGAGAAGCAGAGGGACGGACCGAGACGGAGATCAGCAGACTGACGGATGAAGAAGAGACCCGGGAGATCGCGCGTATGCTTGCCGGAGATGCCGTGACGGATACGGTGCTGGCCAATGCAAAGCAGCTGAAATGCGAGGCCTGTGAGGTAAAAGCCGGGATATAAAAATGACTTTCCAAGACAGGCAAAATAGGGTATAATGTCATGCGGGGGTTAACAAGCGGCGGGGGTTACAAGCCGCAATCAAACAATACCGGAGGGAAGGTAATGAAGAATATCTTGTTTGTGGCATCGGAAGGTGTACCTTTTATCAAGACCGGCGGTCTGGCAGATGTGGTGGGCACACTGCCGAAATGTGTGGACAAACGCTACTTTGATATACGGGTCATGCTGCCGAAGTACACCTGCATGGCACAGGAGCTGAAGGATAAACTGAAATACAAGACGCACTTCTACATGGATTTTCACTGGAAGAACGAGTATGTGGGGATCCTGGAAGCAGTTGTGGACGGGGTTACCTATTATTTTATCGATAACGAGCTGATGTTCGGCGGCTTTAAGCCTTACAGCGGCAATGTATATGACGACATCGTAAAGTTCTCCTTCTTCTCCAAAGCGGCGCTTTCGGCCATACCGCTTCTGGATTTTGAACCGGATCTGATACACTGCCACGACTGGCAGACAGGGCTCGTGCCGGTGTACCTGAAGGAACGCTTCCGCAATAATCCGCTCTTTGCCCGGATGAAGAGTGTGATGACCATACATAATCTGAAGTTCCAGGGCCGCTGGGATGTGAAAGAGGTCCGTGATATAACAGGTATACCTGCCGACTTCTTTACACCCGATAAGCTGGAATCATACCGGGATGCAAACCTTCTTAAAGGGGGTCTGGTCTATGCCGATGCCATCACCACGGTTTCGGACACCTACGCGGAAGAGATAAAAACACCTTTCTACGGTGAAGGGCTTGACGGCCTTCTGAAGGCCCGCAGCAACGATCTGCGCGGTATACTGAACGGTATCGATTATGCGGAATACGATCCGTCCAAAGACAGCTTCATAGACTATAAATATGACGCACGTAATTTCCGCAAGGAAAAGATCAAGAACAAGAAAGCCCTCCAGAAGCAGCTGGGTCTGGAAGAAGACGAAAAGATGATGATGATCGGTATCGTGTCCCGGCTTACCGACCAGAAGGGCTTTGACCTGATCGCATATATCATGGATGAGCTTTGTCAGGATGCGGTACAGATCGTGGTGCTGGGTACCGGCGAGGAACGCTACGAGAACATGTTCAAGCATTTTGACTGGAAGTACGGAACAAAGGTCTCGGCGAATATGTTTTATTCCGAGGAACTGTCCCACAAGATCTATGCTTCCTGTGACGCCTTCCTTATGCCCTCCATGTTTGAGCCCTGCGGCTTAAGCCAGCTGATGGCACTGCGTTACGGTACCGTGCCCATCGTACGCGAGACAGGCGGCCTGAAGGATACGGTACAGGCATATAACGAATTCGATTCCAGCGGAACGGGCTTCTCCTTCATGAATTACAATGCCCACGAGATGCTTGCAACGATACGTTACGCGGAAAAGATCTATTATGACAAACGGCGGGAGTGGAACAAGATGATCGACCGTGATATGGCGGTGGATTATTCCTGGCATGTATCCGCCGGAAAGTATCAGGAGATGTATGATTGGCTTATCGGTGACAAATAAAAAACATTTACTGTTCTGCGGGAGTCTTGTCCTCCTGCTCTTTTTCCTGTTCCTTCCGGGTATGACGGTCCTGGCCAAGGATGATGATGAAGACGAAAATGACGGGCGCTTTGATATCAAGGCAACTGCAGGCAGAGCGGAAGATGTTGAAGAGGTTTACGTCAGCGTACGTAATGACGGCAAGGATTACGGCGGCTATATACGGCTTAGCCTGAAGGAAAACAGCTACAGCTCCGAAGCCTATGTTTATGACAGCTATGTTTCCATTGCTTCCGGTGAGACCGGCATGGTGACAATACGTTTCCCTATTCCTGCGGAGCTTGAACTGGAACAGTGCGAAGCAACTCTGCAGATGCTGGATAATCACGGTAAGGTGCTTTATTCCGAACGGCAGAGAAGGCTTTTTGATGCCAGTTCTTCCCTCCAGTATGGTATTCTTTCCGACCGGCCGGATGATCTGGACTATCTGGAAAAGACACTCAACGATCCTTACAACTCTTACAGCTGGAATAATAACGGCGAAAAGTGGACCGTGGTCAATCTTATGCCGGCGGAGCTGACGGATGGTACCCTGCTCCAGTGCGGTATACTGCTGATCAATGATTATGATATATCCGCCCTCTCGGATGATGAGATACAGGCCATAGAGAGCTGGACCAGAAAAGGCGGCATCCTGATCATCGGTACAGGAGACGAGCTGGACTCCACTTTTGATGCCTTTGATGATGATTTTATCGGTGCGCAGCTGAATCAGAAACGGCCCAATCCGGAGTATTCGTATTTTGCCCTGAACGGATATCTGGATATGGCGGATCTGAAGCTGGATTCGGCCTATACGCCCTTTAATGTAAATTATCAGGAATTACTGGAAAAGAATGAAGGTTCCGGCCTCATCATCCTTTGCCGTATGTCTTTGTCTGATCCGGGACTGGATACCAATTATCTGGCTGATATACTGATCACGGAATTCATGATCGCACGTAACATGTATGTGGGGAATTCAGCCAACAGTCTTTTCTCGCTTTACAAACTGCAGGAAAAATACGGAGTGATGCAGGGAAGCCGCACATTTTCCGCTATGGCGCTGCGGCTCATCATATTGTTCTATGTTTTTCTTGTAGGTCCCGGACTCTATGTTATCCTGAACAAGATCAACAAAAGAGAGAAGATCTGGTTTGTAGTACCGCTGGTCTCGCTGATATTTGTTCTGCTGGTCTATCTGTCCAGCCGCGGTTTCAGTATCACCAACCGCCAGTTTGTGAGTATACGTGTGGCAGATGCCTCGGGGCGCGGAGAGGAGAAAGATTATCTCTTCGGATATTCGGCAGATCGCAGGGAGTGGAGTGTGACCCTGAATGACAAGGCCATATCCGCCGGTCCCATAAGCGGCGGAATGTACAGCCACGGCGGTAATCAGGATTATCGTTACCGCGCCGCCAATACTCCCGGCGGAACGGTTCTTTCCTATGTGCCGGAATCCACTTTTGCCGAGGCATATTTCTGCATGACCACAGCCAACAGCACTAAAGGAGGGAGCATAGGGGGCGAGATCCATCTGGACGGCTCCAAGATCAGCGGCTCCCTGGATAATGACACGGAATACGATTTTGATTATATGCTCATTGTGTGCAACGGTTATTACGATCTTATCGAGAATGTTAAGAAAGGTTCCCACATCGAAGTCAATTCCATGGGCCGCATGCGTTATAACGGGCCGGACGACCTGAACAGTAAGGCGAAGAAGACTTATGATCACGGGGATTATGAAGATGCAAAGCTGTATGAGGCCCTGCATTTTGGCGCCTGCAGTCTTACGGATGATGACTGCTTTGTTATTGGCGTATGCAGGGGCGATGAGCTGCTGAAGGGAAATAACGCGGAGGAATCCTTCCTTTGCGTTTACAATGTGTGGTAGATATGCTGTATCTGAACGATCTGATCAAAAATTACGGTAAATTCCGGGCGGTGGACCGCCTGTCTCTTCATGTACCCAAAGGGGACCTGTTCGGTTTTGTCGGCCCCAACGGCGCCGGAAAGACTACAACCATCCGCATGCTCTGCGGCCTTCTTAAGCCGGACTACGGCAGCATTTTTATCGCGGGATATGAGCTGCGTCGCCAGAGCGAGGCGGTACGTCGCTGTATCGGTTATGTTCCCGATTTCTTCGGGGTATATGATAATCTCAAGGTAAAGGAATATATGGAGTTCTACGGCTCCATTTACGGTATTGATGACAGCGAGATCCACCGTATGACCGGTGATCTGCTGGAGCTTGTGAACTTAAGCGGCAGTGAGGAAGCCTATGTGGACGGGCTTTCCCGCGGTATGAAGCAGCGCCTCTGTGTAGCAAGGGCACTGCTGCACAATCCGGAGCTGCTGGTGATGGACGAGCCTTCTTCCGGTCTGGATCCCAGAGCTCGTGTGGAAATGAAGGAACTCCTCTTAAACCTTCATTCCCTGGGAAAGACGGTGATCATCTCTTCCCATATCCTTTCGGATATCTCGGAAATGTGCTCCAGTATCGGAATCATGAACCGGGGACGTCTTGTTACGGCGGGTACCATGGAAGATATACTGGGAATGGGGCGGAATGAGCACCATCTGATCATCGGGATCCGCGGGGATATGGAAAAGGCCGTAAACCACTTAAAGGAAATGCCGGATGTCAATATAGTTTCTATCCGTGAGAACGAGGTGGTGGTCAACTGTGACGGCCGGGATGAAGAGATCAACCGTGTTGTGGGACAGCTTATGGCTCAGGGGGTACTGGTAAGCGGTTTCCGACGTGAAGAGAGCAATCTGGAAGCCCTGTTCATACAGCTTACCACAGGACAGAATATGGGGATGCCCATGATGTCCGGCGGCCCCATGATGCAGGGTATGCCCGGTATGCAGAACGCGCCCATGCCTCAGGGAATGCCTGTGATGCAGAATGCTCCTATGCCGCAGCAGATGCCTATGATGCAGAATGCCCCCATGACTCAGGGTATGCCCATGATGCAGAATGCTCCTGCGCCTCAGGGTAAGTCTATGATGCAGAATGCTCCTGCGCCTCAGGGTACGCCCGCCATGCAGAACTCGCCTATGCCCCGGGAAATGCCTGTGATGCAGAATGCACCCGCACCTCAGGATATGCCTATGATGCAGAATGTATCTGCGCCTCAGGAGATGCCGCTGACAGCGGCTACGGAACAGAATGCGGCGCCGTCGTTTATGCAGGATACTCCCGTGCAGGAGCCGGCACTTACGGAAGCTGTAAGCGCACCCGTGTTTGAAACACAGGCCATTACTCCAAACGGTGATACGGGGAACGGAGGAAACGGAAATGAATAAACTGAAGGGCTTATTCCGCCGTATACATGTCAACCCCATAGTGAAGAAGGATCTGAGAGTGATCTCCCGCAGTATGAAGATCGCCTGGGGCATCTTTGCTTATGTCGCGGTGCTTTCTGTCATTTTCTTCCTTACCGTGTATTTTATCTTCGATATGAGCAGCGGCTACGGATATACGAATAATTATGAAGAATTTGTAGCCCTGTTTCCCATACTGGCAGCCGTACAATTCGGTATCATAGGCCTTATCATGCCCATACTTACCGCAACTGCGGTCTCCGGAGAAAAGGAAAAACAGACCTTCGATCTGCTGCTTACCACGGTCATGAGCGCCGGAGCCATCGTACGGGGTAAAGTGACCAGTGCTGTGATCCGCATGATGGTCTTTATCATTGCCAGTATTCCCCTGATGGCCATCAGCTTTACCATAGGCGGCTTAAGCTGGGGATATCTGTTTATCGTTATGATCGCCTTTCTTATCTTTGCGATCTATACGGGCTCTGTGGGGATCTTTGCTTCCACACTTACCAAGAAATCCATAACAGCCATCATACTGACCTACGTATTTTATTTCGGGATCAGCCAGATCAGTTTTATACCCACCATCATCGTTCTTATCAGCAGCATTTCCGGCGGCGGTGTAAACATGATCATGGGAGTCATGCTCTTAAATCCTGCCATTGCCGTGCTGGAGATGTTCGTACTGATCTTCGGTGAAGATCTGTTCTCCGGAAACGGCTGGGGGCTTGTGAGCGGCTGGGCCTGGGTGATCATTTCCGGTATCGTTACATTGATGATCTCTTTCCTGCTGCAGCGGCTGGCCGCCTGGCGTATCGATCCGCTGCACGGTTATATCATCCGGAACAAGAAAAAGAAGAGTGTTACGGGAGTGGTGAAATGAAAAAGAAAGAGGATAAGAAAGCTTCGGAATATATCATCTCATTTGTGGGCAGGGTAAGAAGGAAGATCAATTCCCAGATCCTTCTGCGCCGCAGCCTGGAAGGCCTCAGCGTGGGACTGGCACTGGCTGCCGCCTTGGAGGCTCTGGCGGTATGGAAGCCTTTTTATGCCGTACATTATTATGCTCTCGGTGCCGTGGTGCTTGGGCTTGTGGTCGGTATCATGATCGGCCGCTTCCGTTCCCGGGGCATGAAGGATGCGGCCCGACGTATCGACAGCTTCGGACTGGAAGAGCGTGTTATCACGGCTTATGAAGATATCGAGAAAAGTAAAGAGGCGGAAGAGAAGGAAGAGGGAAAAGAAAAACGGCTTATGAACCGGCTTCAGCTTGAGGACGCAGCTGAGAAGCTTAAGGAAGCGGCAGAACGCATCATCATCCCTGTGCGTGTAGGCTGGTACCGTTTGCTGATGCCTTTACTTTTC
Organism: Lachnospiraceae bacterium; assembly: GCA_017552715.1. GTDB lineage: Bacteria > Bacillota > Clostridia > Lachnospirales > Lachnospiraceae > NK4A136. The sequence goes on along the minus strand of JAFZOW010000106.1, from coordinate 784 downwards.
CTGGCACTGGCTCTGGCATTTTTCTTTATGCCCAGCAAGGCCAAGGAAGTTGCTGCCGAGCAGCACGAGGTGGAAAAGGAAAGTGCCGAGCTGAAAAAGGATATTGAAGAGGCCCTCGAACAGCTGGAAAGCATCGAAACGGATGCCATGACCGAAGCTGAGAAAGAGCAGCTTCAGCAGATGATGGAAAGCCTGCAAAGCTCCATGGCGGAGATGGATCAGGCGCAGAATATGGACGAGCTTGCAAGAGCGCAGGATCGTCTGGATTACAAGTACGAAGATATCGCGGCTTCTCTGGGGCAGATGGCCGAAAACGTGGCAGCCCGTGAAGATTCCGCAGCAGAAAGGAATGAGGGGGAAGGTACCACACCTACGCCCACTCCGGAGGATGAGCAGCAACAGCAGCCGGGCCAGAGCGGTTCCCAGAATTCCGCTTCACAGAACGGTGCCGACCATTCCACTTCCAATTCCCTGTCTCAGGCGGCAGGACAGATGAGCGGACATATCAGCACCAATCAGGGCCAGAACGGCCAGAACGGACAGAACGGCCAGCAGGGTCAGAATGGCCAGCAGGGCCAGAATGGTCAGAACGGCCAAAATGGTCAGCAGGGCCAGAATGGTCAGAACGGCCAGAACGGGCAGAATGGCCAGAATGGTCAGAACGGCCAGAACGGCCAAAATGGCCAGAACGGCCAAAATGGCCAGCAGGGCCAGAATGGTCAGAACGGCCAAAACGGTCAGCAGGGCCAGAATGGACAGAATGGCCAGGGTCAGGGCCAGGGTC
>JAFZOW010000105.1 GCA_017552715.1 Lachnospiraceae bacterium | reverse complement strand
GCTCTCTGACTCTGCTGAAGTTCCCGTATTCCTGATGCACGTGACCATAGCAGTGGATCCCGGGCCGGTATCCTTCAAGCAGTCCGTTGAAGCATTCAAAGCCTCTGTGCGGCAGATCCTCCATATCGCCGTATCCTCTGCACGGCGCGTGTGTAAGCAGTATGTCGAAGCCGTCCCTGCCTCTCAGGCTGTCTACCCTGAGCCTGGCCCGCAATCGCATGATGCGCCTTTGCATCTCCCTTTCGGTATACATATCCGTAGCACCGGGCTTGTATCTCATCGAACCTCCGAGGCCCAGTATGCGAAGTCCGCATGCTTCGACTATGTGTCCTTCGGCATTTATACATCCTCCCGGAGGCTTCTCTTCGTATCTTCCGTCGTGATTGCCCCGCACGTAAACAAGCGGCACATTCAGCATAGTCACCAGAAATTCCAGATAGTCCGGGTCAAGATCCCCCGCAGAAAGCACAAGCTTTACCTCCGACAGAGTCTCCCGTGTATGCTGAGACCAGTCTCCCCACAGCCTCTTTTCCTCGCGGTCGGCAACGAGCAGGATCTTCATTCCCTGCTCCTTCCGACTCCGCTTACCTTAACGGTCTTCCTTGCTCCTTCCTTCAGACTGTTTATGGACGGAATCTCTCCGATTATATTTTCGCACAGCCAGTCCATCTGTATTATATCGCGGCTGCTGAGTTCTTTTCCATCCTCGCTTTTTATAAGCCCGTCCTGACTCCTGAGCTCACCGTCAAACGGATTGAAGGAACCGTTGATTATATCCCGCCTGAGTGCATTTACCAGCTGGCGCGTGTATGGACTCAATGCATCAGAAAGCTCTATATCCACCACGCCGGAGATCATACCCCACCAGTAGTTTGTGGCACGGTCCTTCTTGTCCACTTCTTTTGAATTATAAGTGCCCTCTATCATGGTCTTTATTATGATCTCGTACAGCTTGCCCCACTTCCATATGGGAGCAGCCAGGTTCGTGATCCTGCAAAGTCCTGAAAGATCGTTGCCCTGCCCCGGCTCGCAGCCTTCCACATAGCAGAGGCCATAGGCATCGCTGCCGTCGCTGTTGTGCTTGGAATCTACAGCGGACATCACGTGTATACCCCTGCCAAGGGTAACCCACCACCAGTTGCTGTTTTCCTTTGAATTCCAGTCAAGGTATATCCTGACAGAAGGATCTGTCATGGCTGCGCCTATAGCGAAAGCGTTTATACCGGCGATGGTGCCGTATATAGGATAATCCGAGCAGTAGCCTATGCTGTGCGTGCCGTCCGCAGCCGAATATATGCCTGCTGCCAGTCCCGCAAGGAATTTGGCTTCGTATATCTTTGCATAGTATGTGCGGACTGCCTGCCTGTTTAGATTGACCGAGCAGTTCAGGAACTTTATGTTTTCGTATTCAATTGCCGCCCGGAGAGCATCGTCTATCTGGCCGGGCGATGTGGTAAACACCGCATCCGCTCCCCACTCCGAGGCATCCTTCACTGCCCTCTCAAAGGCATCCCGGTCCGCGCAGCCCTCGTAACAGCGGGTAGCCACTGTACCGCCGTATGTATGCTCCAGCCTCAGCCTTCCCTTTTCGTGATCCGCTGTCCAGCTGGATCCGCTTATACCGGTGTCATAAATGAATGCCGCTTTGAGCGGATGCTTCGGATTGTACGTGAGTGCCGGGATCACCCTTCTTATTGTACTTCCGGTCCTGGTGATGATGGATCCGGCGTTCAGAGCCTCATCTGCCTCCTCTATTAGGGCAGCGCTTCCATCGCTCTGCTCGCTTGTCAGCTCTTTTTTGATCCTGGAAATGCGCTTTTCGACAGCCCTGAGAGACCGGCTCGTCATCGCATCCTTTATATAGACCTTCAGATATATGGCAAACGCATCGCCTGCAGGCAGATTGGTCCCCCTGCCCGCACCCGCAGCATATGCTTCTGTAAATCCCCAGTAGGCACTCTTCAGAGACCTGACCGAATCCTCGCTCCATTTATGCTCCAGATCCTCACCCAGAAGCTCCGCTATATCCCCATAGGTCTCCGCGCGCGAACACTCTATATCGTATATCCCGGTCGCCTCAAAGAATCTCAGAAATCCGACATACGACGGATTTTCCTCCAGATCCCCGCCCGTAGGGGTTATCCTGATGACCTCCGCACTTATTACAGGCATTTCAAGGAATCTGAAAACAGATACCCTCTTGTTGCCTTCGAT
>JAFZOW010000104.1 GCA_017552715.1 Lachnospiraceae bacterium | reverse complement strand
TCCGGTGTCATTGCTCGGCGGGGGGCGGCACTTCATGCTGCGGGCTGCCGGGTACAGCATGACAAAGCGCGGCATCTACCCGGGGGACCTGCTGGTGATCCGGGAGGAAAAGGCCTATGAGCCGAAAGCGAGAGATGTGGTTGTGGTGGCCTTCGGCAGGGAGGACGCAGCGGCAAAGGTCGTGACGAGGAAAGGAAGCAAACTCTTTTTCTGCACCGATTCGATCGATGATGAGGAGTATCCGGGGCAGTACCGGGATTATCCCGTCACGGAGGGGCAGGTATTCGGTACAGTGGAACTGGTCATTCACAACCCGAAGGCTGTGTGAGGGAAGCGTTATGTGTTACAGGTATCAGCTGGCGATGTCGCCGAAGCTGGAGCCCATCGCGGAGGCGGTGAAGCGCTCAAAGCTGTATTATGACAATATAGGATGGCTGGGCAAGCCCGTCCTCACGGAGGGGGAGATCTTTCCGGATTCCATTGTCCCGGCGCTGGCTCCCAGCAAGAACGGGAAGAAGACGGTATATCCCATGTGGTGGGGATATTATGTGCAGGGGCTTCGCAGGCCGGTTGCCAACGCCCGGTCGGAGACGGCCGGGGAGAAAACAATCTTCCGGGACGGCTGGGCCGAGCACCGCTGCGCGGTGCCCGCCTCCTGGTATTATGAATGGGAGCACTTTCTCAGCCCGTCCGGCAGGGTGAAGGCGGGGGACAAGTATGCCATCACGGTGAAGGATACGGAGCTCATGTACCTCTGCGGGCTTTACAGGATAGAGAATAATTATCCGCATTTTGTGATATTGACGCAGCCGGCCTCCGAGAGCGTTGCGCGTATCCATGACAGGCAGCCGGTGATCATCACGGAAGACGCGGTTGACTGCTGGATCGACCCGAAGTTCAATCCGCACGCGGTGCTGGAGGTGTCGGTGCGGGATCTGATGGTGGAGAAGGAGATCTGACGATGGGTATTATAGAGGCCGCGAAGCTGGCGGACAGGAGAATAGGCAGCAGGGAAGAGCTGCCGGAAAGGAGAATGGGATGGCAGAGGTAATATGGATAAAGCTGTATACAAGCTTTTTTGACAACAAGAAGGTGAGAATGATTCGTATGCAGCCGGAAGGGGACAGGATAGTTCTGTTTTATATCTATCTTCTAACGGTGGCCGGAAGATGCAACGACGGAGGAAAAGTCTATTTCTCAGAGAAGAGACCTTACAACAACTTTATTCTGGCTACAGAGTTCGGCTGCACGGAGCAGTTTGTCTGCAGGGCTCTTAGATACCTGGAAATGCTGGAAATGATAGAGATCGACGGGCGGGAAATACGGATACTGGACTGGGAGAAACATCAGAATGCGGAAGCACTGGAAAGGATACGTGAGACGAGCCGTGAAAGATCCCGGAGATACCGGGAGAAAAAACGCACGGAACAGGCAATACTGGTCGGCAGTGTTCCCGCTCTGCCTGCCGCAGCAGTGGAAGCAGCGGAAGAAGATGAGACGGATCAGCCTGAAGTGCGCATACAAACTCCCTCGCTACCGGAAGGATCTGCTGCCGTGCTGGAGCTGCCGCTGAATGACGGAACAGTTTTTCAGGTTGTTCAGGAGGAAATTGATAAGTGGCAGGAAACATTTCCTGCCGTAGATGTGCTGCAGGAACTGAGGGAGATGCGCCTCTGGTGTGATGCGAATCCGACAAAAAGAAAGACAGCGAGAGGGATACGGAAGTTTATTATACACTGGCTTTCCAAAGCGCAGGACGAAGCGGGAGGCGTGAAATCCGTCAGTACGTCTCCATTACCGGAGAGGAAGTTTGTGCCGACGGAACTTTAAAAGTATTCCGTCACGTTACCGTCACGTGACGTCACGCTATAGAGAAGAGAAGAAAAGATAATAGATAAGATTTAGAATAGATTAGAGTAAATATATCAGCGCGGTGCCGGAAGTTTCCGGCGCCGAGCGTGTGCCTTG
>JAFZOW010000103.1 GCA_017552715.1 Lachnospiraceae bacterium | reverse complement strand
TGATCGTAAATGCATCTCCAGCTGCTGGAGGAAGCTCCCGTGGCGCATATGAAGGGATGTCCGTTTGCATCCGTTGCATAGCTGACCGCACAGTTTCTGGACTGTACCACAAATCCTGTCTTGGCGCCTACCACAAGGCCGCCGCAGTCCTTATCCTCGATCCTGCGCAAAAACCAGTTGGAAATGATAATGCCCTCCGGATGCTCCGGGGTGGAGGAAGTGGTATAGGTGTGCGCCGATAAGACCTCCCTGACAAAATCATTTCGCATGGCCGCATCCATGATCAGGGCCATGTCGTAGATCGTGCAGTAATGCTCCTCATCATACAACCCCACACAGTTGGTAAAGTGGGCACTGCCGGAAATTCCCAGCTCCTTGAGTTTTTCATTCATCAGATCCGCAAAGGTTTCCATGGAGCCTGCCACGTAGCAGGCCAGTGCATAAGCCGCATCCCCGCCGGAGGGAAGGATGGTTCCGTAAAACAGATCCTTCACCGTCGGCTCTTCACCCACGGAAAAGCCCACCGCACTGCAGTCGTTTCGATAGGAAAAATCCGTAACCTCGATGGTAATGGGCACCTTCTTTTCCAGATCCGGATCCGGAAGGTTCTCCGCTGCCACCAAAACAGTCAGCACCTTCGTCATGGAGGCGGGAGAGATTCTGGCCGTGGCGTTTCTGGCTGCCTTGATCTCGCCTGTCTCCGCATCCATCAGCACGCCGTAGTCGCTGACTACCTCAGAGGAAAATCCCGTGGTCTGGGAGGTCTTGTGGGCATCAAAGGCGTCTGCAGAGGAATCATAGCCTGTCATAAAGGGGGAAAGCTGTCCGCCCATCTGGCCGCTGCCGCCTAAAATGCCGCTGGTAGCCTCTTCCTCCATCTTCCGAAGCTCCGCCATCTGGCCTACATTCGCCAAAAGGGCCGCTTCCGGCTCTCCTGCTGACAAAAAGGAGGCATTTTCCTCATCCGTCATCACCTTCATGGTGGTGACATCAAACCCTGCCGCGGTGGGAAGGTTTCTGATCTCAGCCATCATAGCCTCATGGGCATCCTGCTCGGCCCATTTTTCCTGCTTTTTTTTGGCGGCTCTGGTGAAAATCCCCACGCCGTTCATCTCAGTTAAAGCGATCACCAGGATGACCACTGCCGCCAGCACGGGAATGCCGAAGGCGATGAGCTTTTTGATCCGCTCCCTGCGCTGTTTTTCCCGGCGCATTCTCGCAATCCGCTCACGGCGAAGGGCTTTCTTTCTCTCCTCCGCTCTCTCCTGCTGGGACATTGTTTCATAACCTGTTCTCATGAATTAGCTCCTCTCCACTTGCTCCTTACAAACTTCATTATAATAACCGCATTCGCATCTGCTTTGCAAGTTCTTCCGCCGATGAAAGCAGCTGCTCCTCATCATAGGAAGGAATTTCCTTGGGGGTAAGCTCCAGCACAAAGGCCGGTCTTTGGCCTGTTACAAGCTTCAGATCCCCGCCAAAGGCGTCGATGACATAGCCGATATTTTCCACCCGGATATCCGCCCGGGGATGCATGTAAAAGGTCAGCTTGTCCTTCCGGCCGGAGATCTCCAATACATAAAGGGATCGAACCTGCTGCCTCAAAACGGCGATGCGAAGCAGATACTCCACCTGCTTTGGCACCTTTCCGAAGCGGTCCTGCAGCTCCATATGCATCTCGTCGCTTTCCTCTTTGCTCTCAATGGCGGCGATGCGCTTGTAGATATCCAGCTTCTGTGCTTCATTGACAATATAACTGTCCGGAATGTATGCGTCAACATCCAGATCCGCCTGGGTTTCGATCTCAGTCTCCTTGCTCTCACCCTTTTCCACCTTCACGGCTTCCGATAAGAGCTTTACGTACATATCATATCCTACGGCTTCCAAATGTCCGTGCTGGGCCTTTCCCAGCATGGTAC